>NZ_FMBC01000037.1 GCF_900094795.1 Kosakonia oryziphila | reverse complement strand
ATGGATAATGGTCCGGAATTTATCTCACTTGCACTGGCTGAATGGGCAGAGCAACATGCAGTAAAACTGGAGTTTATCCAGCCGGGTAAGCCGACGCAGAACGCTTTTATTGAGCGCTTTAACCGAACATACCGTACAGAAATACTCGATTTTTATCTGTTCAGAACGCTGAATGAAGTGCGGGAAATCACGGAAAGATGGGTGTCAGAATATAACTGTGAACGCCCTCATGAATCACTGAACAATATGACGCCGGAGGAGTATCGACAGCACCATTATTTGGCCGGGATCTCAAAAAATGCATGGAACTAAAACGGGTCTATTTACATGGCCAGTTCCTCGTCCCGTTCAGCCAGCTGGCGTTTGAGGCGAGCGATCTCTGCTGCCTGTTCACTTTCTCGCTCAGAGGAGGTTGCCTGGTGTTGTTGTTTGCTGCGCCAGGTATAGAGCTGAGACTCATACAGGCTGAGTTCGCGGGCAGCGGCAGCGATGCCAATACGTTCAGCAAGCTTCAGAGCTTCCTGACGAAATTCGGGAGTGTGCTGCTTACGGGGTTTTTTACTGGCTGTTACTGGTTTTGTCATGTGAGTCACCTCTGGCTGAGAGTTTACTCACTTAGTCGCGTGTCCACTATTGGCGGGTAAGATCATATTTACAGGCTCGTTTATTCGCATCAACTGTGTTTGTGTCATATCAAGAATGGTTCAATCATACAGCCATTCCCCAGCTTCGGCACTATTGACTAACATCCATACATACAAGGGCTTAGTTTCAACTATTTTACCTGTGAATGCAGGATCAAAGTACTCTGATATTTCAAATCCATTCAATTTCACATTCCAATGCTTGAAATAGTAATCAAGGGTGTCCTGTGCATCTTCCCATATAATATTTAACTCGCCTTTAGTAAGCTCAGTGTCTAATGTTATGGGCTGTCTCTCACCAAAAATGTAGTACTTACGCACAGCATGTTGATCAAATATGTAATCGATAATTTCTTGTTCAATACTCATTAGAAATATGTCCACTGGATGCGATCTTTAGGGTCAACGATAGTATTGAAAATGTCGGCAGTATCTTTCGTTATTGCTCTTGCCGTCCAAACAGCCATACCCAATCCTACCCAAGGGATATAACGACCAATGATCGTTCCAACTTTATTAGTTGGGGTAAATCTGAAATTTTTGAAACCGCCAATGGGTGTTGGAATTCGTATACCTACGGGAAGATGCTTATCCCGGAAAATCATACGCGAATACTTAGATGCAACTGAAGTGCCTTCTAATGCCCCCGCAGGTTTTGTTCGCGTCGATACCCACGGCTGACCAGAAATAAGCATTGCCGCCACCGATGCTGTTATGCCTAAATGTTGGCTCATTACATCAACCATAATCAGCATATAGAGTTCATCGGGTTTGAGATTCCAGTACCCCTTATAGAAGTACCCATGTACTTGTTCGACCGTATCCATTCAATATCCCTCTGTCATGGAAGTCACCGCAGTGTAGATCTGCGGCCTGTATATGGTCAATAAGTGAATACCTTAAGTACTATCAACTAAATAGTTGGTTATGGCGTAAAAGCTAAGATTATTTTTGAACTGTTGTCCGTCAGCGCCCCGTCCCAGAATTAGTCAGAATTTTACGATAACGCCAGGATTTGTAGCCAAGTTTTGCTGGCGTTATATACCAGATAAAAGACAGTACAATCAGTAACGTGATCACAAGTGTCAGACTTGTGTCCCTGGATGCAAGTAAAAGAGTCAAAGCCAGTATGATGAAGGCAACAATTGTTATCCACTTCGTTGCCTTAAAACGATTGGCCAGATCATTCACAATTCATGAACGTCTGTATGCTACAGGGCAAAACCAATCCGAATAGGTAAACACCATGACAAATCACTCAGAACCAAAATTAACCATGTACGGCCTTTCTCCTAAAGTATGCGACACCATCAAAAAAGCGCGCCGCTGGCTGGAAGCGAATCAGGTGGAGTATCGCTTTCATGATTACCGTGCTGATGGTCTTGATGCCCAATTATTACGTACATTTATTGATGAACTTGGCTGGGAACCCCTGCTGAATACCCGCGGTACCACCTGGCGTAAGCTGGATGAAAGCCTGCGCGCCACTATTACCAACGCGGATACCGCCGCCACGCTGATGCTCGAAATGCCGTCAATCATCAAACGCCCATTGCTCTGCGCGCCCGGTAAGCCTATGCTGCTGGGTTTCAATGAATCCAGTTATGAGAAGTTTATCAACGAGGTGTAGTTTATGTCGTGCCCGGTTATTGAGCTGACACAGCAGCTTATTCGTCGCCCTTCTCTGAGCCCAAATGATAAAGGTTGCCAGGCGTTAATGATTGAACGTCTGCGTGCCATCGGTTTTACCATTGAGCCGATGAATTTTGGCGACACGCTTAACTTCTGGGCATGGCGAGGCCAGGGAGAGACGCTGGCGTTCGCCGGGCATACCGATGTGGTGCCTGCCGGTGATGCCGGGCGCTGGATCAATCCGCCGTTTGAACCGACTATTCGCGACGGCATGCTATTTGGCCGTGGCGCGGCAGACATGAAAGGTTCGCTGGCCGCGATGGTGGTAGCCGCAGAACGTTTTGTCGCGCAGCACCCACAGCATAAAGGACGCCTTGCCTTTCTGATCACTTCTGACGAAGAAGCCAGCGCCGCCAACGGTACGGTAAAAGTGGTCGAGGCGCTAATGGCGCGCAACGAACGTCTTGATTATTGTCTGGTCGGCGAACCCTCAAGTTCGGAAGTGGTTGGCGACGTGGTAAAAAACGGTCGTCGCGGCTCCCTGACCTGCAACCTGACAATTCACGGTGTGCAAGGCCATGTGGCTTACCCGCATCTGGCCGATAACCCGGTACATCGCGCTGCGCCAATGCTCAACGAACTGGTGGCAATTGAGTGGGATCGCGGCAACGAATACTTCCCGCCGACCAGTATGCAGATTGCCAATATCAAAGCAGGCACCGGCAGCAATAACGTCATTCCTGGCGATCTGTTTGTACAGTTTAACTTCCGCTTCAGCACCGAACTGACCGACGAAATGATTAAAGCGCAGGTACAGGCGTTGCTGGAAAAACATCAACTGCGCTACACCGTGGAGTGGTGGCTTTCCGGGCAACCCTTCCTGACAGGGCGCGGCAAGCTGGTCGATGCGGTGGTTAACGCTATCGAGCACTATAATGAGATCAGGCCGCAACTGTTAACCACAGGCGGCACGTCCGATGGGCGTTTTATCGCGCGTATGGGCGCGCAGGTCGTTGAACTGGGGCCGGTTAACGCGACCATTCATAAAATTAACGAGTGTGTGAATGCAGCGGATTTACAACTGCTTGCCCGCATGTATCAACGCATTATGGAACAACTCATTGCCTGACGGGTCTGGAGGATTGCATGGACTGGCTTGCTAAATATTGGTGGATTCTGGTGCTGGTGTTTTTACTCGGCGTACTGCTGAATGTGATCAAAGATCTTAACCGCGTCGATCACAAAAAATTCCTCGCCAATAAACCTGATCTGCCGCCGCATCGTGATTTCAACGACAAATGGGATGACGATGATAACTGGCCGAACAAGGACCAGCCGAAAAAGTAACCCCCGACAACGCATTCACCCCCTGCCGGGGGTGAGTTCCGCTTTTTAAAGTAGCTCAATAATATCGTCATCGTTCGGCTTACCGCCGCTCAGCGCTTCGTCAAAGTAGTGTTTTGGCACGGTGTAACGCAAATGGTTTAACGCCAGTTCGATACTGCGATCGTCAATCGCATGGCCTAAATCATCGACGATATCCAGCGTCACATCACCACCAAGCTGCAACAGTGCTTCTTGTGCGTTTACCGCCCACGCCATGTCAATCACCCGATCTTCGCCACCATGAATAAGATGGATCGCCTGGGCGCTGACCGCATTTTCCGGCAGGCTGGCGTAACGACCGTTAAAAGCAATCACGCGCGATGCCAGATCCGGCTGCGCCTTCATCCCCTCCAGCGCCATAATTGCCCCCTGTGAGAAACCGATAAGCGCTGTAGCCAGCGGACTCACACCGCTCTGCTGCTGCCAGTAACGCACAATGTCGATAAATTGCGGCATCACCGCATCCACACGCTGCTGGCGATTCTCTTCCGTCACACCATCAACAGAGAACCATTGGCGTCCCGCGCCTGCGGCTTCAATGCCGCCAATGCTGACAATTAGCGCATCGGGGAAGTGCGGAACAAACCAGCTACCAATTTCGCCCATGGAGACCGGATTATCGCCAACACCATGGAACAACAGCAGGAGCTGTTTAGCCGGGGCGAGTGGGCTTTGCACAACAAAATGGTCATGTTTCATGATGGTCTCCTTAATCGTTGAGTGCAGTTTACGCCCGGCAGTAATAATGACCATGCCATTTAACTGAATGAGATAGTTAAAAAAACTGCATTTTCTGCACCCATTCTTTCAGGGTAAGCGTGCGCCGTGCATCAAGCTGTTGCAGCGCCTGCGCAACCTCACTCCGCTGCTGCGCCAGCAACGCTTTGCGCCCGTGAAGCGAAAGGCGCAGGCACACGGTCTGTTCGCTCTCACCATCTGAAATCTGCCCGCGCAACGCCGCCAGGGGTAACGTGCTGTGTTTCAGTAGCCGGGATAAGGCGCCGACGGCCGCAGAGAGCGGACGATGGGCAAAAGCGAACCCGGCCAGCTCCTGCCAGTCCTCTTCATTAAGGGTAGACGCCTGCACGACGGGCAAGGACAACTTTTCCTCACGCCAGGGTGCAAGCCAGGGAAGATCGCGCGCCAGGCGTTGCTGTTCACGTTCCGCCAGCGCTTGGCCTGACGTCGTCAGGGGCAATATTGCCATCGCCGTATAACAGCCACTACTGGCTTCCCGGTGGCAGCCCAGACGTACCAGCACAAACCCGCAATTATCCCAGAAACACCACAGCGCGGGCGTGAAGCCAAAACTGACCGACAGATAATCGCAGCCATCGGCCTGCGCCTGCGCACGGACTATCAGCGCCCGGCCAATGCCTTCACGCTGGCAGCCGGGATGCACGGCGATACGGCTGACGCGCAGCCCACGCAGCGTGGCGGCAAGCGGGTTTCCGCCATGCGCTGCCAGCGATTGCGCCACCAGGTTGCCACGCGGGCGACGAAAACCGGCCCACACCGACTGGCTCAACGCCGGGTTTAATCCGCCCTCTTCCACCAGCCAGAGTGCAGCAACCACGCTCTGCGTCTTTTGTGCCAGCCAGAAATGCTGCCCTAGCGCGTCCATCATGCGTCGCAGATCGAGCGGCGAAGTGCGGTAGTGGGCGCTCGCCAGCAGACGGTATAACGCCGCAGGCCGCGAGGGCGTTTTCTGCCACGCATCTTGCGCCAGCGGCAGGATTGTCACCTCACCTGCGGGTACCTCGCCAATCTGTACATCATCAAACAACAGCAGGTTTTCAATCACCTGCTCCAGCGGACAACCGGATGCCCAGCGCAGCGGCGTGTTCAGGGCGTCAAATTGCAGATGGGGAAACCCGGCGCAGAATTTCAGCAGAAACCCCTGACCGGTGCCTTCATATCCCTGAACCGTAGTGGTGAGCAGAACATACTGAAAGGCCGAGACAAGTATATGTAGCAGAGGGCCGGGTATTGCCGCCGCTTCATCCACTACCAGCCAGCCTGGTTGCCTGCCACTGTGCGCAATCCGCTGCGCCAGCGCATCCGGTGCCATAAAAGCAAAATGTTCTCCGGCGTAAGCCGCCAGCACATCTGTGGCGGCACGCGCAGGTGCAGTTACCGTAGCGGGAGTCGACAGCCGCGCAATGTGCATACCTGCCAGCGCCGATTTCCCTCTTCCGCGCGGCGCAGTGACAACCATTACGCCGGGCGGCATCGCCTGTAATCGTGAGAGGATCCGCGCCTGTTCCTGCGCTGGCGCCCCGCTTGCGGGATGCCAGCCGGCACGCGACACTTCAGGGGGGAAAGAGAATGGTTGCCCTTCACGCCAGATCAGCACCTGGCTGTCAGCCTGTACGGTTCGGCAGAAATGCCCGACAAAAACCGGCACCGGAATGGGATCAAGGGTATCGCTCCAGCGCGCACTGTCTGCATCTGGCTGTTGCGGCCATACGCTGAAGGGCGGCGTAAGCAACACCAGCCAGCTACCGGCGGTTAATGTCCCGGCAAGCGCGGCAAAAGCGGCGACATCAAAACCCATGCGGGCGTCAAACACTGCATGGTGAAACTCGCGTCCCAGCAGTGTCGTTAGCGCGCGCGGCGCGCAGCGCTGCGGCCAGGATGTGGCTTCGCCCACCCACAGCCAGTCTCCGGGAAACTTCTCCCGCAACGTACTGGCCTGTGCTTCACACCAACCGGGCGAGCCGCTGACCACCAGCAAGCGGCGGATGCCCTGCCGCTCCATCTGTGCGCTCAGTTCAGAAAACGGTGACATAGCAGAAGGTCACAGACGCCCGCTGAAGGTGTCACACTGCGCCGGATTGCCGCTGTCCATACCGCGTTTAAACCAGGTGTAACGCTGTGCGGAAGTGCCATGAGTAAAGGTCTCCGGGAATACAGCGCCCTGGCTGCGCTGCTGCAACCGATCGTCGCCTATCGCCTGCGCGGCATTCAACGCCTCTTCCAGATCGCCCGCTTCCAGCACGCCTTGCTGCTGCATACTGTGCCCCCAGACACCCGCATAGCAATCAGCCTGAAGCTCCATGCGCACTGAGAGTTCATTAGCCTCTTTCTGCGTCGCATTCTGTTGCAGGCGGCGAACTTTGGCTTCTGTTCCCAGCACCTTCTGTACGTGGTGCCCCACTTCATGCGCAATAACGTAGCCCTGGGCAAAATCGCCGCCCGCGCCGAGTTTATTTTTCATCTCGTCATAAAAAGAGAGATCAATATAGACCTTGCTGTCTGCCGGGCAGTAGAACGGCCCCATGATCGATTGCCCTGTGCCACAGCCAGTATTGGTATGGTTACGATACATAACCAGTTTAGGTTGCGGATAGTTACGCCCCATCTTTTGGAAAATGTTGCCCCAGGTATCTTCCGTCGAAGCGAAAATCACGCTGGTAAAGTGTGCGGATTCATCTTCCTGCGGGCTGATACTCCGTTGTTGCTGCGGAGCGGTAGTGATCGGCTGCCCGGTGAGCAAGCCCGTCAGATCAACGCCATAATAGCTGGCCACCATCACCACAAACAGCAGGATTAGCCCTCCTTTGCCGCCAGGCAGGCGAAACCCCGGTCCGCGCATTGACGGCCCGCCCGACTCATTGCGCCGGTCCTCTACGTTGCTACTTTCTCGACGCCCTTGCCAGCGCATAACTTACTCCCTATGCCAATGATGGACACTGTATATATGATCGTAGGCGCTCAGGGAAGGATTAGCACGGGAAAAAAGATGTGAAAATCCAGAGGATGCAGACATCCTCTGGCGGTCATGCGGAGTAGATGATTAGTCTAATTTCACGCCCAGACGATGGGCAACGGCTTCATAAGCCTCGATCAGGCCGCCGAGGCTCTGACGGAAACGGTCTTTGTCCATTTTGTCCAGCGTCTCTTTGTCCCACAGACGGCTACCGTCCGGTGAAAACTCATCGCCGAGCACCACTTCACCTTTGAACAGACCGAACTCCAGTTTGAAGTCGACAAGGATCAGGCCAGCATCATCGAACAGTTTTTTCAGCACGTCATTAGCTTTGTAGGTCAGCTCTTTCATACGCGCGAGGTTTTCTTTGTTCACCCAACCGAAGGTTTCACAGTAGGATTCGTTGACCATCGGATCGTGCATTGCGTCGTTTTTCAGAAACATATCGAACAGCGGCGGGTTCAGCTCGATGCCTTCTTCAACGCCCAGACGCTTAACCAGCGATCCAGCCGCACGGTTACGGATCACACACTCAACTGGCACCATATCCAGCTTTTTCACCAGACATTCGGTATCGGAGAGCAATGCTTCCATCTGGGTCGGGATGCCCGCTTCCTGCAATTTACTCATAATGAAATGGTTGAACTTGTTGTTCACCATGCCTTTACGATCGAACTGCTCAATGCGCGCGCCATCCCCTGCTGACGTATCGTTACGGAATTCGAGCACCAACAGATCCGGGTTTTCGGTACTGTATACGGTCTTCGCTTTGCCGCGATACAACTCAGCTTGCTTTTGCATCTTTCTTACTCCAGGTGTGATGATATAGAGACGATTTCGCTATTTTACGCCGACGCACACGTTTGCGTCACCAAAATTAAAAAAGGCCGGAGTTTTCCGGCCTTAGGGATTAATGGTTGAACGCTGACTGGAATGCCGCGACCAACACATCGTTTTGCGACTGCGTCAGAGTATGACCTTTCGGATCGATAAACTGGAGGCTACTGCGGTTGTCCAGATCGCCGACCTGCAACTTATAGTCACCGGCTGAGAGGCCCGGATCGCGAGCGCCCAGAGCCTGCCAACTGCTGTCAGACAGTGGTTTGTAGGTCACAGCAATGCTGCCGGTAGAACGGGTGCTGTCGGTCACTTTCATGCCCACTTTTTCCAGCACGCCCGGCAGACGCTTCCATACGATGTTGAACGGACCACGCACCACCAGCATTGGCAGACCGGTATCATCCGCGCTGCTCTGAACGTCCAGCGAGGTTACGCTGCGTTTTTCAGCGGCGTTCTGCGCGTCAGTTACCGATTTATCCAGGCCGCCGGAGATGACGTTCAGCATTTCAGTGCTGTAACGCTGCAACGATGCCGCGTCAGCCACCGGTTTACCCGACTGCTCCAGGTTCAGCAGCTTAACCACCACCGCTTGCTGATAGCCTTGTGGTTTCACCGAGATTTGATAACGGCCACGATACTGCTGATCTTCATCCAGACGGTTCCAGTCAACCCAGCCGGTGGTCAGGCTCTGCGACGCATCGTCACGTTTGTCGATGCTGTAATTTTTCGCCTGAATGATGCTGACGACCTGCGGCCACAGTGTGCTGTTGCGGCCGTTTTCTACCATCAGCGTTGCGGTATCACCGGTAAACTGGGTACGCGCGCCGCTCACCAACGCCAGCGGTTGTGCTGGCGGGCGGATATCCAGCGCTTTACCGACTGCGCCGCTGCCGTTCGTGACAGGGATGTTGTAATCACCGTTTTGCAGCGGAAGGATCATTCCTGCCGGCGCATGAAGTTCAGCAAGCGGTGTAGCATCCAGATAGGATTCGTCACCGCTAACCTGACGCTTGTAACGTGAATCGGAACTACAGGCGGCGAGCAACATCACAAGTGAAACACCCGCTACCTTCGCCAGGCGCGACTTCTGTACTGAGTAAGCCATCAAATCTCCCTAAACTTTACAGCAGACCGGCATGCTTAAGTGCTGCACGGACAACCTCACGACCATTATCGGTGAGCGGCGTCATCGGCAAACGTAGCGTATCGGTTGCTACAAGCCCCAACTCCTTACATGCCCATTTGACCGGGATCGGATTGGGTTCGACAAATAGTTTGTTGTGTAACGGCATCAGACGCTGGTTGATCACGCGCGCTTCGGAGAAATGCCCCTGGATCGCCAGTTTACACATCTCGGCCATGTCTCGCGCCGCGACGTTAGCGGTCACGGAAATAACGCCGTCGCCGCCGAGCTGCATAAAGTCCAGCGCGCTGGCATCGTCGCCGCTCACCAGAATAAAGTCGTCTGAAACCAGCTCTTTGATCTGATGAACACGTGTTAAGTTCCCGGTCGCTTCTTTAATACCGACAATATTTTTAATTTCCGCCAGGCGACCCACGGTTTCCGGCAGCATATCGCAGCCGGTACGCGACGGCACATTATACAGAATTTGCGGCAGGTCAGTATGTTCGGCGATGGCTTTAAAATGCTGGAACAGACCTTCCTGGGTAGGACGGTTGTAGTACGGCGTGACGGTCAGACAGCCGACAATGCCGATGTTATTAAAGCGCTTCGTCAGACTGATGGCTTCTGCGGTGGCGTTTGCGCCCGTCCCGGCAATAACAGGGATGCGCCCTTCGGCCAGTTCCACGGTCATCATCACCACATCAGCATGTTCTTCGTGGCTTAGTGTGGCGGATTCACCGGTAGTCCCTACCGATACGATCGCCGAGGTTCCGTTGGCGACATGATAATCAATCAGTTTCTTCAGGCTTGAGCGGCAGACTTTACCTTGCGAATCCATCGGCGTGACAAGCGCGACAATACTTCCCGTGAACATGGGCCATCCTCTGTGCTAACAAGATTCTCAATGGTACGTGCGGTGCTGTAAGAAAAGCAAGAGACCTGAGGCTCAGTGGCGGTTGTATGCCGGTTTTTTTTATGCTTTCCTTATGATTACCTCACGTTTGACAGGAAGCACAGGTTTGACAACCTCATCACAACACTTTTTGGTTATCACTGCGCTGGGGGCCGACCGGCCTGGCATTGTGAACACAATCACACGCCACGTCAGTAGCTGCGGCTGTAATATTGAAGACAGTCGCCTGGCGATGCTGGGGGAAGAGTTCACTTTTATTATGCTGCTTTCCGGATCGTGGAATGCCATTACGCTGATTGAATCCACCCTACCGCTGAAAGGTGCAGAGCTGGATTTACTGATCGTCATGAAGCGTACTGACGCCCGTCCACGCCCTGATATGCCCGCCACCGTTTGGGTGCAGGTTGACGTCCCTGATTCACCGCATTTGATTGAGCGCTTTACGGCGCTGTTTGACGCGCACAAAATGAATATTGCCGAGCTGGTTTCGCGCACGCAGCCGGGAAATAAAGATGATGTCCCGCAGCTATTTATTCAGATCACCGCTCATAGCCCGGCTTCACAAGACGCATCAAATATTGAGCAGGCGTTCAAAGCCCTATGTACAGAACTGCACGCGCAAGGCAGTATAAACATCGTTAACTATTCTCAGCATGATGAACAGGATGGAGTTAAGTAATGAATCCACTGAAAGCCGGTGATATTGCACCGAAATTTAGCTTGCCCGATCAAGACGGAGAACAAGTAAATTTGACCGACTTCCAGGGACAGCGTGTTCTGGTCTACTTCTACCCGAAGGCAATGACACCAGGCTGTACTGTCCAGGCCTGCGGCTTGCGCGATAATATGGACGAGTTGAAAAAAGCGGGCGTAGAAGTGCTGGGTATCAGCACGGATAAGCCCGAAAAACTGTCCCGTTTTGCCGAAAAAGAGCTGCTCAATTTTACGCTGCTGTCTGATGAAGACCATCAGGTATGTGAGCAGTTTGGCGTCTGGGGTGAAAAATCCTTTATGGGTAAAACCTACGACGGCATCCACCGTATCAGCTTTCTCGTGGATGCAGACGGCAAAATCGAACATGTGTTTGATGATTTCAAAACCAGCAACCACCACGATATCGTGCTGAACTGGCTGAAAGAAAACGCCTGATTGCGCCTCTTTTTTCCGAGGGCGAATCCCCCTGATCCGCCCTCCTTGTTTCTCTCTTCGCGTCTTATTTGAAGTCGATCACATTTCATTGCCGCGTCTCGACACTTGTGCCGACAGGTTATTTTTCACTCAGCGCTGACCATCACTTTTGTCCATTCCCAAGCACAAAAAAATACACAACCCACTGAAATATAAACTTTTCATATTCTGGCATACCTTGTGCTAAGGCAGGTTCAACGAATTTTGCTTTTATTAACAAGGAGCCGTCATGAACCGCTTTGTGATTGCCGATCCCGAGTGGTGTATAGGATGCAACACCTGCCTTGCTGCGTGTTCGGATGCCCATAAACATCAGGGATTACAACAGCATCCTAGGCTCACACTGGTGCGAACGCAGACGAAAACCGCACCCGTGCTTTGCCGCCACTGCGACGACGCGCCCTGTAAACAGGTGTGTCCGGTCAACGCCATCTCCTTTCAGGATGAGGCGGTTTATCTCAATGAAACCCTGTGTATTGGTTGCAAGCTGTGCGGTCTGGTCTGCCCATTCGGCGCGATCACGCCATCCGGCAGCCGCCCACTAAATATTCCCGCGCGTTACGAACATCATCTGCCGGAAGAGCAATTGCGCGATGTACCCGCCAGCCCGAACACTGACCACCCTTTTTTGCGCTGGAATGCGGGCGTGCAGACCATCGCAGTGAAGTGCGATCTCTGCCACTTCCTGCCGGAAGGGCCATCCTGCGTGCGGGCCTGCCCGACCCACGCCCTGCATCTGGTGACAGATTCCGCCATGCATAAACAGTTAAAAAACCGCAGAGAACTGGCCGCCCTGAGTTCGACAGAGATCAGTTTCGCGGCCGTTTCCCCTTCGTCGGAGCAATGCTAATGGATGCCCTGCAATTATTGATGTGGTCAATCGTGCTGTACGTTGCTGGCGGCGTGGCCTCTCTGTTGCTTTCTCGTCAGCAAATTCTGGCCATCAACGTCGCCGGGATCTCGGCAATGCTCGGCGGATTATTCGGCATTGCCAGTGCGCTGGTCGCACTTGGCAGCGGCGACACACTTACCTGGCAGGCCACAGGGCCGTTTGATTTCGCCCATTTTATGGTGCGGCTGGATAGTCTGAGCGCCTTTATGCTGCTGGTGATTTCCTTGCTGGTGACGCTGTGCGGGCTTTATTCACTGGCCTATGTTCGCGAATACCTCGGCAAAGGGCCGGGGGCGATGGGATTCTTTATGAATCTGTTTATCGCCTCGA
This sequence comes from Kosakonia oryziphila, assembly GCF_900094795.1. Taxonomy (GTDB): domain Bacteria; phylum Pseudomonadota; class Gammaproteobacteria; order Enterobacterales; family Enterobacteriaceae; genus Kosakonia; species Kosakonia oryziphila. The sequence continues at coordinate 35,531 of NZ_FMBC01000037.1, read as the reverse complement.
TGGTCGGGCTGGTAGTGATGGACAATGCCTTCTGGTTCATTGTGCTGTTCGAGATGATGTCGCTGGCCTCGTGGTTTTTGGTTATCACCGACCAGGATGACGAATCGATCCGCGCCGGGATGCTCTACTTCTTTATTGCCCACGCCGGTTCTGTGCTGATCATGGTCGCTTTCTTCCTGATGTGGCGGCAAAGCGGTAGCCTGGATTTCGCCAGCTTCCGCACTCTGTCGCTGTCACCGGGTACCGCTTCTGCGGTCTTCCTGCTCGCCTTCTTCGGGTTTGGCGCCAAAGCGGGGATGTTGCCGCTGCACAGTTGGTTGCCGCGCGCCCACCCGGCAGCGCCGTCCCACGCCTCGGCGTTGATGTCCGGCGTGATGGTGAAAATCGGTATCTTCGGCATTATCAAAGTCGGCATCGACCTGCTCGGCCACAGCGGTATTCCTCTGTGGTGGGGCGTGGTGGTGCTGGCTTTTGGCGCAGTCTCTTCGGTGCTCGGCGTGCTGTATGCGCTGGCCGAGCACGATATCAAACGCCTGCTGGCATGGCACACGGTGGAAAACATCGGCATCATTTTGATGGGCGTCGGCGTCGGCATGGCGGGGATTGCGCTGCACCAGCCAGTGATCGCTGCCGTCGGCCTGCTGGGTGCGCTGTTCCACTTGCTCAATCATGCATTGTTTAAAGGGCTGCTGTTTCTCGGCGCCGGGGCGATTATCTACCGTCTGCATAGCCGCGATATGGAAAAAATGGGCGCGCTGGCGAAACGGATGCCGTGGACAGCGGGCGCATTCCTTGTTGGCTGCCTCGCCATTTCTGCGATGCCGCCGCTCAACGGTTTTATCAGTGAGTGGTACACCTATCAGTCGCTCTTCTCTCTCACGCGCATCGACGCCATCATTCCACGCCTCGCCGGTCCCGTCGCAATAGTGATGCTGGCGATCACCGGGGCGCTGGCCGCGATGTGCTTCGTCAAAGTCTACGGTATTAGTTTCTGCGGTAACCCGCGCAGCGAAAAAGCCGATCAGGCGCGGGAAGTGCCGTGGCCCATGATTGCCGCCATGCTGGTACTGGCGCTGCTCTGCGTTGTGTGCGGCGTTGGCGCCAGTGTCATCGCGCCGCATCTGTTGCAGGTTGCGCTTTCACTTACCGCCACCACGTCTCTTGTCGTCACTCAGGGTGCCACACTGGTTCCCGGCGACGCGCAACAGGCTATGCTGACGCCCTCCACCCTGTTCCTGCTGTTGATTGCCCTGCCGCTGTTGCCCGGCATGTTGTGGTACATCAACCGTCAGACGCGCGGCACATACCGCCGCAGCGGCGATGCCTGGGCCTGCGGCTATGTATGGGAGAAAGGCATGGCGCCTTCAGCAGGCAGCTTTACTCAGCCGCTGCGCGTGATGTTCGGCCCGCTGTATCGCCTGCGTAAACAGCTCGATCCCACTACGCCTCTGCAACAAAGCCTTGGAGGCATTACGCAGATAGCCAGCCGTACCGAACCCTTCTGGGACGATAAAATTATCCGCCCGCTGGTCAGCATGACTCAGCGTATTGCCCGTCTGGTGCAGTACCTGCAAAGCGGGGATTTCCGTCTCTATTGCCTGTATGTGATTGCCGCGCTGGTGATCCTGCTGCTGACGATTGCGCTGTGAGGAGGGAATGACGATGTTAGAACAGACTTCTGCGTGGTCACTGGGGCTGTTTGCGCTTTGCCAGGCAGCCTTGTTGCTGGCGCTGACACCGCTGTTTACCGGTATTTCGCGCCAGATCCGTGCCCGCATACATTCAAGGCGCGGGCCGGGGATATGGCAGGATTACCGTGACCTGCAAAAACTTTTAAAACGCCAGGCGGTCGCGCCCGCCTCTTCCGGGCTGATGTTCCGCGTGATGCCGTGGGTACTGCTCAGCAGCATGTTGCTGGTGGCGATGACATTACCGCTGTTTATCCGCACCTCGCCCTTCGCGGGCGCAGGTGATCTGATCACCCTGATTTATCTTTTTGCGCTGTTCCGCTTTTTCTTTGCCCTTTCCGGCCTTGATACCGGCAGCCCTTTCTCCGGTCTGGGCGCCAGCCGCGAGCTGACGCTGGGGATTTTGGTGGAGCCAATGCTGATCCTCTCATTGTTGGTGCTGGCGCTGCTGGCCGGTTCCACCAATATCAGCGCCATCAGCAACACACTGGCATCAGGCTGGATCTCACCAGTCGCCACTCTGCTGGCATTACTCGCCTGTGGGTTCGCCTGCTTTATTGAGATGGGCAAAATCCCCTTCGACGTTGCAGAAGCCGAACAGGAGTTGCAGGAAGGGCCGCTGACCGAATATTCCGGTGCAGGTCTGGCGCTGGTGAAATGGGGCGTAGGGTTGAAACGGGTGGTGATGGCCGCGCTATTTCTGGCGCTGTTTTTCCCTTTCGGTAATGCCACCAGTCTGAGTATCGGCGCGATGGCACTGTCGCTGGTTATCACGCTTATCAAATTGCTGGTGGTGTTCGTTCTGGCGTCGCTGGTGGAGAACTCGCTGGCGCGCGGACGCTTTTTGCTGACACATCACCTTACCTGGCTCGGCTTCAGTCTGGCTGCGCTGTCGTATGTTCTTTGGTTAACCGGTCTGTAAGGAGCACAGGAAAACAATGGAAACTCTTGCTTTGACGACGCTGCTGCTGCCCTTTATCGGCGCGCTGATCGTCTCACTGGCTCCCCGGCGAACCGCCCCGCAGCTCGCCACGCTGTTTGCTCTGCTGGCGACGGCGGCGACACTGTCGCTGGCGCTCAGTTTCTATACTGCCGGGCGTGAAGCGGTGGATATTCCGCTGCTGGCGGCAGGCCAGATAGCGCTGTTTGGTCTCACGATTGATCGTATCAGCACGCTGATCCTGTTTGTGGTGGTGTTCCTCGGTCTGCTGGTGGCGATCTACTCAACCGGCTATCTGACGCGCGGCAACCGTGAACATCCGCACGATGGCAGCAACCGCTACTATGCCTTTTTGCTGATTTTTATCGGCGCGATGTCCGGGCTGGTACTCTCTTCAACGTTGCTGGGACAACTACTGTTTTTTGAAATTACCGGCGGCTGTTCCTGGGCGCTGATCAGCTATTACCAGAGCGAAAAATCACAGCGTGCGGCCATGAAAGCCCTGCTGATTACCCATGTTGGCTCGCTGGGCCTTTATCTGGCGGCTGCTACGCTGTTCCTCAATACCGGTACCTTTGCCCTGAGCGCCATCAGCCAGTTGCAAGGCACACCAGCCTGGCTAGTGTACGGCGGCATTCTGTTTGCCGCATGGGGGAAATCGGCCCAGTTGCCGTTACAGGCCTGGCTGCCGGATGCCATGGAAGCGCCAACCCCGGTGAGTGCTTACTTACACGCCGCGTCAATGGTGAAAGTTGGCGTCTATATTTTCGCCCGCGCTATCGCCGAAGGCGGCCAGATACCACATGCCATCGGCTGGATCGGTGTGACGATGGCGACGATAACGATGGTCTACGGCTTTTTGATGTACCTGCCGCAAAAAGATATGAAGCGGCTACTGGCATGGTCGACCATTTCGCAACTGGCATGGATCTTCCTCGCGCTGTCGCTCTCCACCTTCGGTTCGCCGCTGGCCTTCAAAGCGGGGATTGTTTACATCTTCAACCATGCTTTCGCCAAGAGCCTGTTCTTCCTCGTCGCCGGTGCGTTGAGCTATAGCTGCGGCACTCGCCTGCTGCCACGTTTGCGCGGGGTAATGCGCACGCTACCGCTGGCAGGTATCGGCTTTTGCGTTGCTGCGCTGGCCATCACTGGCGTTCCGCCGTTTAACGGTTTCTTCAGCAAGTTTCCCCTCTTCGCCGCCGGTTTTGCGCTCTCGGATAGCTACCCGATCCTGCTGCCAGTGATGGTGCTGGCGCTGGTGGAATCGGTCGCCAGCTTCGGCTGGTTTATCTACTGGTTTGGCCGTGTCGTACCGGGCGAAGCGAGTGAAGAGGTGGCGCAGGCCGCACCGTTGCCGTGGGCGATGAAACTGGTGCTGTTCATTCTGATTGTGATGTCGCTGTGCTCAAGCGTGATTGCTGCGGCGTGGCTTGGATAAGGGAGTCGATGATGACGGGAACTTTGCTTGTTAACAATCTGGCGGGGCTGATGATGTTCACCTCGCTGCTGGTCACCTGCGCCAGACGCTACTCCGTCTCTTGCTGGTTGTATGCCCTGCAATCACTAGTGCTGGTCTCTATCTTTTTCACGCTATCGCAGTTGCTGGATGCAAAACAATTGCTGATGTGGTCGTTCAGCGCCTTCTTTACCAAGGTACTGCTGGTGCCGCTGATTATGAGCTATGCGTTTCGCAAGATGGCGCCAGATGGCACAGGGGAACGGCTGTTTGGCCCGGCGACGCTGGTGCTGATGGCCGCCGCCATTGTGCTGCTGTGCTGGTTTGTCGTCCGACCGGTGCAACTGCCGATGGTCGCCCAGCTTAAACCGGCACTCGCCGTCGCCCTCGGTCACTTCCTGCTGGGTCTGCTGTGCATCATCAGCCAGCGCAATATCTTGCGCCAGGTGTTCGGTTACTGCCTGATGGAAAACGGCTCGCATCTGGTGCTGGCGCTACTCGCCTGGCGCGCGCCAGAACTGGTTGAGATCGGTATCGCGACAGATGCCATTTTCGCCGTGATTGTGATGGCGTTGCTGGCAAGGAAAATCTGGCGCACCCACGGCACGCTGGATGTTAACAACCTTACGGCGCTGAAGGGGTAATACCATGAGTCATGCATTGATGTTCACGCTGTTGCTGTTGACGCCGTTGGCTGTCTCTGCGCTCTGTTTTGCCTGCCGGTTGAGCGGGAATGCGGCGCGGACGCTGGTCACGGTGGTGCACTCACTGGGCATTACGTTGTTATTGATTGTCGCATTGTGGACGGTAGCAGAAGCGGTGCAGGCAGGAGAAATTTTCGGCGCGCACCGCTGGCTGCACATTGATAGCCTCAGCGGTTTATTTTTGTCGCTGCTGGGGATTATCGGTTTTCTCACCGGGCTGTATTCAATTGGCTATATGCACCATGAAGTTGATCACGGGGAAATCAGCGTATCCACGCTCTGTTACTACTACGGTTTCTTTCATCTGTTCCTGTTCACCATGTTACTGGTCGTCACCAGCAACAACCTGATTGTGATGTGGGCGGCCATTGAAGCCACCACCCTAAGCTCGGCATTTCTGGTGGGTATTTACGGTCAGCGATCCTCGCTGGAAGCGGCGTGGAAATACATCATCATCTGTACCGTTGGTGTGGCGTTTGGTCTGTTCGGCACCGTGCTGGTATACGCCAATGCCGCCAGCTTTATGGCTGAGCCGGATCACGCTATTTTCTGGACGGAAGTGCTGAAAGAGAGCAGCAAACTCGATCCGACATTAATGGTACTGGCTTTTGTCTTTGTGCTGATCGGTTTTGGGACGAAAACCGGCCTCTTCCCGATGCACGCCTGGCTGCCAGATGCGCACAGTGAAGCTCCCAGCCCGGTGAGCGCCCTGCTCTCAGCGGTGCTGCTCAACTGCGCGCTGCTGGTATTGATTCGTTACTACATCATTATTTGTCACGCCATTGGCGACAGCTTCCCGAATACGCTACTGCTGGTGTTCGGCATGTTGTCGGTTGGTGTTGCCGCCTTCTTCATCCTGGTACAGCAGGATATGAAACGCCTGCTGGCCTACTCCAGCGTAGAAAATATGGGGCTGGTGGCGGTGGCGCTCGGTATCGGTGGGCCACTCGGCATCTTCGCCGCGCTGCTGCATACCCTGAATCACAGCCTTGCCAAAACGCTGCTGTTCTGCGGCTCCGGCAATGTGTTGCTGAAGTACGGCACCCGTAATATGGATGTGGTGTGCGGCATGTTGAAAGTAATGCCGCTGAGCGCCGTGCTGCTTGGCGGCGGTGCACTGGCGCTCGGCGGTATGCCGCCATTCAACATCTTCCTCAGTGAATTTATGACTGTCACCGCCGGGCTGGCGGCTGAGCACCTGGTCGTAACCCTGGTGCTGCTGTTGCTGCTGACGCTGGTACTTGGCGGACTGGTGCGCATGGTCGCCAAAGTGCTGTTCGCCACACCGCCGCAGCAAGTTGCCAGCGGCGAACTGGGCTGGCTGACCACCGTTCCGATGGTGTTGTTACTGGTGATGATGCTAGTGATGGGCACCCATATTCCGCAGCCGGTCAGCCGTTTGCTGGCCGGTGCCTCGAGCATCGTGCTGTCCGGCGACGATGCGCGCCCCACCCGGCTAAGCTGGCTGTGGGCCACATTTGAGACTACCGCCGCGTCGGCAACACCATCGCACGTCCAGGGAGAGTGAAAGTGAGTTATTTAGCAAGCGTGAACCACCAGCAGCCGCGCGGCGATGCCTGCCTTGCGGCGTTGAAAATGCAGTTTCCCGGCGCGGTGCTGGAAGAAGAACGTCAGACCTTCGAACAAGTCACCATTACGGTGAAAATCAATCTGTTGCCGGAAATTGTTCACTATCTCTATTACCAGCATGACGGCTGGTTACCGGTACTGTTTGGCAACGACGAACGCAGCCTCAACGGCCATTATGCGGTCTATTACGCGCTGTCGATGGAAGGGTCGGAAAAGTGCTGGATTGTGGTGAAAGCACTGGTTGATGCCAATACGCGGGAATTTCCGTCGGTGACGCCACGCGTGCCTGCGGCCGTGTGGGGCGAACGAGAGATCCGCGATATGTATGGGCTGATCCCGGTCGGCTTGCCGGATCAACGTCGTCTGGTATTACCGGACGACTGGCCGGACGATCTGCATCCGCTGCGTAAAGATACGATGGATTATCGCCTGCGCCCGGAGCCGACCAGCGACACGGAGAATTACACCTTTATCAATGATGGCGGCAATTCTGCACGTATCGTGCCGATTGGCCCGCTGCATATCACTTCTGACGAACCAGGTCACTTCCGTCTGTTTGTCGATGGTGAACGGATTGTCGACGCCGATTACCGTCTGTTCTATGTACATCGTGGCATGGAGAAACTGGCGGAAACCCGCATGGGCTATAACGAAGTCACCTTCCTTTCAGATCGGGTCTGCGGTATTTGCGGTTTTGCCCACAGCGTCGCCTACACCACGTCAGTGGAAAACGCGCTGGGAATTGTGGTGCCACAGCGTGCGCACACTATTCGCTCGGTATTACTGGAAGTGGAGCGGCTGCACAGCCATCTGCTTAACATTGGTCTTTCCAGCCACTTTGTCGGTTTCGACACCGGTTTTATGCAGTTTTTCCGTATTCGTGAGAAGTCGATGACCATGGCGGAGCTGCTGACCGGCTCACGCAAAACCTACGGTCTGAACCTGATTGGCGGTATCCGCCGCGACATCCTGAAAGAGCAACGCGTGAAGACTATCCAACTGGTAAAAGAGATGCGTGCCGAAGTGACGCAACTGGTGGAGATGCTGCTCTCGACGCCGAACATGGCGCAGCGCACCCAGGGTGTCGGCATTCTTGACCGCCAGGTCGCGCGCGATTTCAGCCCTGTGGGGCCGCTGATTCGCGGCAGCGGTTTCGCCCGCGATCTGCGCTTCGATCACCCTTACGCCGACTATGGCAATCTGCCGAAAACCCTGTTTACCTGGCCGGGTGGCGACGTCTTCTCGCGCCTGATGGTGCGGGTAAAAGAGGTGTTTGATTCGCTGGCGATGATTGAGTTTGCCCTCGATAACCTGCCGGATACGCCGTTGCTGACCGAAGGCTTCAGCTATCAGCCGCATAAATTCGCTCTCGGTTATGTTGAAGCGCCGCGCGGGGAAGATGTGCACTGGAGCATGCTCGGCGACAATCAGAAGCTCTACCGCTGGCGCTGCCGTGCAGCCACCTATGCCAACTGGCCGGTGCTGCGCTATATGCTGCGCGGCAACACCGTCTCCGACGCGCCGCTGATTATCGGTAGCCTCGATCCCTGTTACTCGTGTACAGACCGCGTCACGCTGGTTGATGTGCGTAAACGTAAATCGACGACCGTGCCCTATAAAGAGATCGAACGTTACGGCATTGAACGTCGTCACTCGCCGCTGAAGTAAGGAAAGAAACGATGCTGAAATTGTTGAAGACCATTCTCAGGGCGGGCGAACCCACGGTGAAATACCCGTTTGCGCCGCTGGAGGTGTGCCCCGGTTTTCGCGGTAAACCCGAACTGGATCCGTTGCAATGCATTGCCTGCGGCGCCTGCACCACCGCCTGCCCGGCGAATGCGCTGACCATGGAGACCACGCCAGAGGAAAACCGCCGTGTCTGGCAGTTATTTATTGGCCGCTGTATTTACTGCGGTCGTTGCGAAGAGGTGTGTCCGACGCGGGCGATCCGCTTGTCAGAAGAGTTTGAACTGGCAGTCACCCGCAAAGCCGATTTGTATGTGCGCGCGACATTTCGTCTGCAACACTGCACCGAATGCGGCGTCCCCTTCGCCCCGGAAAAATCGGTCGCACTGGCGGTTGAATTGCTGGCGCTCAGCCAGAACACTCCGGAACTGGTCGACTCCCTGCGCGCGCAAGCGTGCATCTGTCCGGCCTGCCGGCGTCGCGCCGCACTGGAACACCACAACAGTACCAACATTCATTACTATCTTGAGGAGCAAGCATGAGTTCCGACCTGAAGATATTGTCGCAGCATGTCAGCCAGCCAGTGCCGCTTGATGAGTCAGCGCAAAAAATCAAACAGCTTCTGCTGCGTGATATCCAGCGTTCCGCTTATGTTTACCGCGTGGACTGTGGCGGCTGCAACGGCTGTGAAATCGAGATTTTCGCTGCCATTACGCCGCTGTTCGACGCCGAGCGCTTTGGCATCAAAGTGGTGGCTTCGCCACGTCACGCCGATATTTTGCTGTTTACCGGTGCAGTGACTCGCGCAATGCGTATGCCCGCCTTACGCGCCTGGGATGCCGCGCCCGATCATAAAATTGCTATCTCTTATGGCGCATGCGGCGTCGGCGGCGGGATTTTCCACGATCTTTACTGTGTGTGGGGCGGCAGCGATACCATTGTGCCGATTGATGTCTGGATCCCTGGTTGTCCGCCGACACCTGCGGCCACCATTCATGGTTTCGCGGTAGCGCTGGGCCTGCTGGAGCAGAAACTGCACGCGGTTGACCATCTCCAGACACCTGACGAAACAGCCCGCGTCAACTGGCCTGCGCTGCCGCTGGCGCTGCGCGTTACTCTTGAGCGCCAGGCGCGTCAACTGGCAGGTTATCGCCAAGGGCGCGAAATCGTCGATCATCTTTTTGCTTTGCTAAGTGAAGGTGAGATCAGCCAGCGTGTATCACGAGTGAATGCCTGGCTGCAACAGGCCGCAGATCCCCGGCTGACGGTGATCGTACAGCAATTAATGAATGAGCTGGAGCGCCACCATGCCTGAGCAGAACTCGCAAGTGATGTTCTGGACGCTGAGACAAAAGTTTGTTGATGACAGCGTTGAACTGGAGGAGAAAAGCCGCCAGGTGATGTACTACTCGCTGGCTATTGGTCATCACGTTGGGGTGATCGATTGCCTCAACGTCGCGCTGAGCTGCCCGCTGGACGTCTATCAACAGTGGCTGCCGCTGATGGAAGACGCCGACGCGCGGCGCAAAATGCAGGGCCTGCTTACCTTCGGCGAAATCGTTATCGATGCCAGTCATGTCAATCTGCTGGCGCCCGATTTCGCCCGGCTGGCCCAAACGGCGACGGAACCCTGGCGCGGCTGGAGCCGCCAACTATTACAACACTTACAGGATATGGCCCACGAACCGGCACTCTATTTAATGGTACGACGGGTGGATTAATTTCATTCACCTGTTTATACGTGAAGCCTGTAACATTACAGATGAGAGGGGTATTGTACTCTTGTGCTGGTTTTTACGTCCGACGACATAACAACAGTGAAAACCGGTTAACTGGTGAGAAAACTGCGTTTATTTGCATGCTTTTTAGCAGGTCATTCAGGTTGCAGTCAGGGGAAAGCGAGGCGAATCTGGCATCAGCCAATCACTGAGATATGCAAGGAAAGGCAACGCACCTGCGGCTTAAATGACGCTCGCAAAATCTGGAAGGGCGACGTATCCATGATCTTACAGCAGTTGCTGGAACAGAATGATAAGGCTTCACTTCTTCAGGCGTTTATCCCTCTGCCCCCTCCCTTCAGCCCCGTGCAGTTTATTGAGTTACGTCTCAATAACGCCCCTTTCTGGCGCTGTTTTGATGACGGCAGCGCGGCGTTTTGCACGACCGAATACGGCGGCACAATCAGCGACAGCTCGCTGCATGTGGTGCTGCTGGAAGGCAGCGATGTGGCGGAACTGCGCTTTGTGCGCACCGACAGCGGCACTTTCAGCCCGCAAGAGAATGCGCTGTTTGCCTGGCTGACGCGGCTGGCGACGCAGGCGCTGGAAGAGATGTTGGTGAGCGAAAAACTCCGCCAGTCGGTAACGGCCTTGAGTGAAGAACGCGATCACCATCGGGTGCTGGTGGATATCACTAACTCGGTGTTGTCGCACCTCGATCTTGACGATCTGGTGGCAGATGTTTCGCAGGAGATCCACCGTTTTTTCGGCATCGATAATATTCGCATGGTGCTGCGCGATACGCTGCATTCAAACCAGTTGATCTGCCATGTCTCCCATTTTCCCGGTTGCCCGCCAGAGACGGAGCGATTCCCGCTACGCAGTGAAAGCCCGGTGTTGCTGGCCGCGCTGAACGAGCATCGCAGCGCGCTGCTCCAGCAGGATCAGGATACGGCGCTGTGGCACACCGATGCGCTGCTCAATCAACTGGCGCTGCAAGGGCTGAACACGGTGTTTATTTTGCCGCTGGCTTACAGTCACCAGTCAACGGGCGTGTTGCTACTGGCGCACCATGAGGCATCCGTTTTCACCGAACAAAATTGTCGATTGCTACAGCAGATCGCCGACAGAATTGGTATCGCCGTCGATAATGCCGACGCGTACCGCAAAGTTATCCACCTGAAAGAGAATCTGAACAGCGAAAACCGCCAGCTCAACGAGCAGATCGCCTCCAGCCAGAGTTTCGGCGACATTATTTACCAGAGCGATGCGATGCGTGACGTGCTCCAGCAGGTCAATATTGTCGCCCTGAGCGACAGTACGGTGCTGATCCTCGGCGAAACTGGCACCGGGAAAGAGATCATCGCCCGCGCATTGCATCAGATGAGCCCGCGTAAAGATAAACCGCTGGTAAAAATCAACTGTGCCGCGATCCCCTCCAGCCTGCTGGAAAGCGAACTGTTTGGTCACGATAAAGGTGCCTTTACCGGCGCGATTAACACCCATCGCGGACGCTTTGAAATGGCCGATGAGGGCACGCTGTTCCTCGATGAGATCGGCGATATGCCGCTTGAACTGCAACCCAAGCTGCTGCGCGTATTGCAGGAACGCGAGATTGAACGTATCGGCGGCAACCGGACTATTCCGGTGAATGTGCGGGTGATCGCCGCCACTAACCGCGATCTGCGCCAGATGGTGATCGACCGCGAGTTTCGCAACGATCTCTTTTATCGCCTGAATGTCTTCCCGCTGGTGCTGCCGCCGCTACGCGAGCGCCCGGATGATATTCCGCTGCTGACACGCCATTTCACGCAGAAACTGGCACGTCGACTAAACCGCACCATTGATACTATCCCGGCTGATACTCTCCGCCAGTTAATGCGCTACGAATGGCCCGGCAATGTACGTGAGCTGGAGAACGTGATTGAGCGTGCGGTGCTGCTCTCCCGCGATAACACGTTGAATCTGCACCTGAATACCCCGCCAGTCAGCATGGTGCAGCCAGTGGTTCACGATCCTTTCCCCTTCCCGCTGCCGAAAGTGGCAGAGATGATGCACCCCGAACCGCCGGAAAATGACGAAGAGGAGCGGGCGCGTATCATTCAGGTACTGCGCGAAACCAACGGCATCGTTGCCGGCCCTCGCGGCGCGGCCGCGCGGCTTGGCATGAAGCGCACCACGCTGTTATCGCGCATGCAGCGCCTTGGTATTGCGGTACGCGAAGTGCTGTGATCATTTCTGTGAACGAAATAGATACCGGCAAGTTTCCGGGCGACAGCATGTGCGCCGCCCGGTGGTGCTACTCTTCGATAGCAGGCGAATCCGGCCAGGCGTGAATCACCGCCTTAATCAGTGTGGCGAGCGGGATGGCAAAGAAAACGCCCCAAAAACCCCAGAGCCCGCCGAAAATGATCACCGACAGAATGATCACCAGAGGATGCAGGTTTACCGCCTCGGAGAACAGCACCGGCACCAGCAAGTTGCCATCCAGCGCCTGAATAATCAGATACACCGCAAAGCAGCTCCAGAATTCAGTGCCGAGGCCAAACTGGAACAGCGCCACGCCGACCACCGGAATGGTAACAACAAAAGCGCCAATGTAAGGGATCAGCACCGAGAAACCGACCAGCACCGCCAGCAACAGCGAATAGTTAAGGCCAAACAGAATGAAACCAACCCAGGTAGCGACGCCGACGACAATCATCTCCAGCACTTTGCCGCGAATATAATTGGTGATCTGCTGGTTCATCTCTTTCCACACCTGCCCCGCCAGCCCGCGATTGCGCGGCAATACGCGGCGCACGGCGTTAAGCATCTGCTCTTTGTCTTTGACGAGGAAAAAGACCATCAGCGGCACCAGCACCAGATAGACCGCCAGCGTCAACAGCCCAACCAGCGAAGCGAGGGAATATTTCACCACCGAGTCGCCCATTGTCAGCATGCGCGAGCGCATATTTTCCGCCATCGCATCAATGATGCCCGCATCCATTAGCGCCGGATAGCGGCGTGGCAGCGTGGCGGCGAAATCAGAGAGTTTGCTCAGCATGCCGGGCATGTCGCGTATCAGGTAAATTCCCTGCTGCCAGGCTACTGGCATCACCACAAAGGCCATCACCAGCAGAATGCCGACAAACAGCACCAGCACAATCGACGACGCCCAACTGCGCGAACAGCCGATTCTTTCCAGGCGAGCGGTTGGCCACTCGAGCAGGTAAGCGATAACCAGCGCCACCAGCAGCGGCGCAAGCAGGCCGCTAAAAAAGAAGAGGATACAGAATCCGGCAAGCAGAATGACCAGCAGCGCAATCGCCTCCGGGTCGCTGAAGCGACGGCGATACCACTGCATCAACATTTCAAGCATAACATTCCTTCATGTGCCTTGTGGGCTGAGGGGGAAGAAGTGGAATTGTATCGAAATGTCACAAAAAAGACTTCGCTTTTCGTACGCTTTACGAGAAACATAACATGCGGCCGTTTGGGATGTTTTTTCGCGGCGAAGACCGCTAAACTTGCCAGACGTTTACCGGAATGAAGCAAGAAAAAATCCGGTCATACTGATGTTTCCAAATATACAGGTGAGGTTATGTTCAGGCAGTTGAAACGAACGCTGGTCGCAACCCTTATCGCTACTCTGGCGGCAGGTACGGTTATTCCGGCATGGGCCGATTCGGCAGACAACCTGCCAGACATGGGCACGTCTGCTGGCAGTACGCTCTCCATTGGTCAGGAGATGCAGATGGGCGACTACTATGTGCGCCAGTTGCGCGGCAGCGCTCCGCTGATTAACGATCCACTGCTGGTGCAGTACATTAATGCGCTGGGCATGCGGTTAGTAGCGCATGCTGACTCCGTAAAAACTCCGTTTCACTTCTATCTCATCAATAACGACGAAATCAACGCCTTCGCCTTTTTCGGCGGCAATGTCGTGTTGCACTCTGCGCTTTTTCGTTACACGGATAACGAGAGCCAACTCGCCTCGGTGATGGCGCACGAAATTTCCCACGTCACGCAACGCCACCTGGCGCGTGCAATGGAAGATCAAAAACGCAGTGCTCCGCTCACCTGGGCCGGCGCCCTGGGTTCCATCCTGTTAGCAATGGCCAGCCCGCAGGCGGGGATGGCGGCGCTTACCGGGACGCTGGCAGGTACGCAACAGGGTCTGATTAGCTTTACCCAGCAGAATGAGCAGGAAGCGGATCGTATCGGTATTCAGGTTCTGCAACGTTCAGGTTTCGACCCGCAAGCGATGCCGACATTCCTCGAAAAGCTGCTCGATCAGTCGCGCTATTCGACACGTCCGCCAGAAATTCTGCTGACGCACCCGTTACCGGAAAGCCGCCTTGCCGATGCACGTAACCGCGCTAACCAGATGCGTCCGGTGGTGGTTCAGTCCTCAGAAGCGTTCTATATGGCGAAAGTCAGAGCACTCGGCATGTATAACTCCGGGCGTAACCAACTGACAGATGACCTGCTGGATGGCTGGTCGAAAGGCAATGTGCGAGAACAGCGTGCTGCGCAATATGGCCGCGCCTTGCAGGCAATGGAAGCGAAAAAATTCCCTGAAGCGGCGAAAGCATTGCAACCGTTGCTGAGCGCCGATCCGAATAACGCCTGGTATCTCGACCTGGCGACTGATATCGATTTGGGGCAGAACAAAAGCGCCGATGCGATTAAGCGTCTGAACGCCGCCAGAGAACTAAAAACCAATCCGGTGTTGCAGCTCAACCTGGCGAACGCCTACCTGGAAAGCGGTCAGCCAGCAGAAACTGAGCGGATCCTCAACCGCTACACCTTTACCTATAAAGATGATGTTAATGGCTGGGATCTGCTGGCGCAGGCGGAAGGTAAGCTCGGCAATCGCGACCAGGAACTGGCCGCACGCGCAGAAAGCCTGGCACTGGTGGGCAAATTGGATCAAGCCATCACTCTGCTGAGCAGCGCCAGCTCGCAGGTGAAACTCGGCAGCCTGCAACAGGCACGTTATGATGCGCGTATTGATCAGCTGCGCCAATTGCAGCAGATCTTCAAACCGTATCAGAAGATGTAACAAGGAGAAGAGATGTCAGACGCGGTGAAAATCTACCATAACCCTCGCTGCTCAAAGAGCCGTGAAACCCTGAATCTGCTGAAAGAGAACGGCATTGAGCCGCAGGTGGTGCTCTATCTGGAGACGCCGCCGGATGCGGCAACCATCAAACAACTGTTGCAGATGCTCGGCATGTCCAGCGCGCGGGAACTGATGCGCACGAAAGAGGATCTGTATAAGTCCCTGAACCTCGCTGATAACACATTATCCGAACAGAAACTGGTGCAGGCGCTGGTGGATAACCCGAAGTTGATTGAGCGCCCGATTGTGGTGGCCAATGGCCAGGCGCGTATCGGCCGTCCGCCCGAGCAGGTTTTAGAAATTACAGGTTAAATTTGATTGCCCGGTGGCGCTACGTTTACCGGGCCAGCAAAACCGCACAGGCCGGATAAGACGTAACCGCCATCCGGCCATGATTTATAACTTGAGAATATCTTTCACAAACGGGATGGTCAGCTTGCGCTGGGCGGTAATGGAAGCGTGATCCAGCACATCGAGAGTATCGAACAGCGTACGCATTTCTCTGTCCAGCCGTTTGAGCAGAAAACGGCCCACATCTTCCGGCAACTCAAAACCACGAAGGCGCGCGCGCAGTTGCAGCGCCTGTAACTTGTCTTCATCGGAGAGCGGTTGCAGCTTGTAGATCTGCCCCCAGTCCAGCCGCGAAGCCAGATCCGGCAACCCAAGATTTAACTGGCGCGGCGGACGATCGCCAGTGATCAGCAGACGGGTTTTACCCTGTTCGAGAATACGGTTATAGAGGTTGAAGATCGCCATCTCCCACGGCTCGTCACCGGCAATGCATTCGATATTATCGATACACACCAGCGAGAGTTGATCCATGCCCTCCAGTACTTCCGGCACGAACCAGGTGCGCTTATCCAGAGGCACATAGCCAACGGCATCACCGCGCCTGGAGAGCTCCGCGCAGGCGGCATGCAGCAAATGGCTGCGCCCGGCGCCTTCACGCGACCAGAAATAGATGTATCCGCTGTGAGCCTGGCGCAGAACGTTTTGCAACGCCGCCAGTAAAGAGGGGTTATCACCCGGCCAGAAACTCGCGAAGGTTTCGTCATCGGGTAAATATAATGGCAAAGAGAGCTGTGCCGGTGTGTTCAGAGGTACCTCAACAGGGCTTACAAAAAACGCAGCGAGTTTACCATAAAATATGGCAAGGTTTGAACCGGGCAAGAAACCCGGTTCAAATGGCAGCCATTAACCTTTCGCCGCGTCGTCGTCTTGCGCGTCCAGCACCACTTCTTCCGGGCGCAGTACGCTAATCAGTTTGAAGATCAGGCTCAGACAGACGCCAACGATGGTCGCCAGCGCCATACCTTTCAGTTCCGCCGCGCCGATGTGCACTTTCGCGCCACTGACGCCGATGATCAGGATGACGGAAGTGAGGATCAGATTTTGCGCTTTGCTGTAATCGACTTTCGATTCAATCAATACGCGAATACCGGATGCGCCAATTACGCCGTACAGCAGCAACGATACGCCGCCCATGACCGGAACCGGGATTATCTGGATCGCCGCCGCCAGTTTGCCGACGCAGGAGAGCAGGATCGCGAAGATCGCCGCGCCGCCGATAACCCAGGTGCTGTAAACGCGAGTAATGGCCATTACACCGATGTTTTCACCGTACGTGGTGTTCGGCGTGGAACCAAAGAAGCCGGAAATAATCGTCGAGAAACCGTTAGCAAACATCGAACGATGTAGGCCCGGATCGCGGATCAGATCTTTTTTGATGATATTCGCCGTCACCACCAGATGTCCCACATGCTCGGCAATAACCACCAGCGCCGCAGGCAGAATGGTGAAAATCGCAAACCATTCGAAACGCGGAGTATAGAAAGTCGGCAGTGCAAACCAATGTGCCTGCGCGATCGGCGTGGTATCGACAACGCCCATGACGAAGGAGAGCGCATAGCCCGCCAGCACACCGATGAGGATCGGGATAATCGCCATAAAACCGCGGAACAGCACCGAACCAAACACCGTTACGCCCAGCGTGACCATCGAAATGATCACCGTTTTGCTATCCGCGTTCTGGCCATCGGCTGGCAGCAGACCCGCCATATTCGCCGCCACACCCGCCAGTTCCAGACCGATAACCGCCACGATAGCGCCCATTGCCGCAGGCGGGAACATCACATCCAGCCAGCCAGTACCGGCTTTCTTAACAATAAAGGAGACGATGCAGAACAACACGCCGCACATAATGAAACCGCCCAGCGCCACTTCATAACCGAGCGGCAACAGCAGCAACACCGGCGAGATAAACGCAAAGCTGGAACCGAGGTAAGCCGGAATTTTCCCCTTACAGATGAAGAGATAAAGCAGCGTCCCGATACCATTGAACAGCAGCACGGTGGCCGGGTTAATGTGAAACAGGATTGGCACCAGCACGGTCGCGCCAAACATGGCGAACAGGTGCTGCAAACTAAGCGGGATCGTCTGCAAAAGCGGCGGTCTTTCACTCACCCCGATAGCACGGCGCGTCATAATGTTTTTCCTCTGAGTGTTGTTGTTTATCTCCCCGTCCTTTGTGGCGGGCAGTTTATGCATCCAAAAAAAAGCCGACTATCAAAGTCGGCTTTCAATTTGTCATGCGTTATTTCGTACCAAAGATTTTGTCGCCAGCATCGCCGAGGCCAGGAATAATGTAGCCGTGTTCGTTGAGGCCCTTATCGATCGCCGCGGTATAGAGTTCGACGTCCGGATGGGCTTTCTCCAGCGCCGCCAGACCTTCCGGCGCGGCAACCAGCACCAGAACTTTGATGCTGTGGCAGCCCGCTTTTTTCAGCAGATCGATAGTGGCGATCATTGAACCACCGGTCGCCAGCATCGGGTCAACCACCAGCGCCATGCGCTCGTCGATGTTGGACACCAGTTTCTGGAAGTACGGCACCGGCTCCAGCGTTTTTTCATCACGGTAGATACCCACCACGCTGATGCGCGCACTCGGCACGTGCTCCAGCACGCCGTCCATCATGCCCAGCCCGGCGCGCAGAATAGGCACCACAGTAATTTTTTTACCTTTGATCTGCTCAACCTGTACCGGGCCGTTCCAGCCTTCGATAGTCACTTTTTCGGTTTCGAGGTCAGCCGTCGCTTCATAGGTCAGCAGGCTGCCCACTTCTGAGGCGAGTTCACGAAAGCGTTTGGTGCTGATATCGTTTTCACGCATCAAACCAAGCTTGTGTTTGACGAGTGGGTGTTTAACTTCCACGACCTTCATACTCTTCTCCTTTCCCCTGACAGGTGGCAGCCACAAAAAAAATCGCCGGATTATACCGCTTTTTTTCCGTTGCGCTACAGATAGCCGCTTGATCGCGATCAATCAGGCTGGAAAATAGTATATCGGAACTTAGAAGGTACGCCCGGCAATAATAGGCTCGCAAACGTTTGCCTGGGCTGCTAGAATTGCGCCGAATTTTATTTCTACCGCAAGAAAACGCGTGGGGACTGAAGCAGTGACCGATAAAACCTCTCTCAGCTATAAAGATGCCGGTGTTGATATTGATGCAGGCAATGCTCTGGTTGACCGAATCAAAGGCGTGGTGAAGAAAACCCGCCGTCCTGAAGTCATGGGCGGTCTGGGCGGCTTCGGCGCGCTGTGCGCTCTGCCGCAAAAATATCGTGAACCGGTACTGGTTTCCGGCACTGATGGCGTTGGCACCAAGCTGCGTCTGGCAATGGATCTGAAACGTCATGACACCATCGGTATCGACCTGGTCGCCATGTGTGTAAATGACCTGGTGGTACAGGGCGCTGAGCCGCTGTTCTTCCTCGATTATTATGCCACCGGCAAGCTGGATGTGGATACCGCCGCCAGCGTGATCAATGGCATCGCCGAAGGCTGCCTGCAATCCGGTTGTGCGCTGGTTGGCGGCGAAACCGCAGAGATGCCGGGCATGTATCACGGTGAAGATTACGACGTGGCCGGTTTCTGCGTAGGCGTGGTAGAGAAAGCAGAAATTATCGACGGCTCCAAAGTGGCCGACGGCGACGTACTGGTGGCGCTGGCTTCTAGCGGTCCGCACTCCAACGGTTACTCACTGGTGCGTAAAGTGATCGAAGTGAGCGGCTGCGATCCGCTGACCACCCAACTGGAAGGCAAACCGCTGGCCGATCACCTGCTGGAACCGACGCGTATTTACGTGAAATCGGTGCTGGAGCTGATTGAAAACGTTGATGTACACGCTATCGCTCACCTGACGGGCGGCGGTTTCTGGGAAAATATCCCGCGCGTGCTGCCGGATAACACACAGGCAGTTATCGATGAATCCTCCTGGCAGTGGCCGGCAGTCTTCAACTGGCTGCAAAGCTCTGGCAACGTTAGCCGTCATGAAATGTACCGCACCTTCAACTGTGGCGTTGGTATGGTTATTGCGCTGCCTGCCGCACAAGCGGATAAAGCCATCACCCTGCTCAACGCTAAAGGTGAAAACGCGTGGAAAATCGGTATTATCAAGGCATCCGATTCCAGTGAGCGTGTGGTCATTGAATGAAAAACATTGTGGTGCTGATTTCCGGTAACGGAAGCAATTTGCAGGCGATTATTGATGCCTGCAAACAGAAGAAGATCAACGGCACCCTGCGGGCAGTATTCAGTAACAAGGCCGACGCATTCGGCCTTGAACGTGCGCGGGAAGCCACAATTCCTGCGCATACCCTTCTTGCCTCGCAGTTTGCCAGCCGTGATGCCTTCGATCGTGAACTGATGCATGAAATTGATGCCTACGCGCCGGATGTAGTGGTGCTGGCAGGTTACATGCGCATCCTCAGCCCGGCGTTTGTTGCTCATTACGCCGGACATCTGCTGAATATTCACCCTTCTCTGCTGCCGAAATACCCAGGTCTGAATACGCATCGCCAGGTGCTGGAAAATGGCGATGAAGTACACGGCACCAGCGTACATTTTGTGACGGAAGAGCTGGATGGCGGCCCGGTCATTTTGCAGGCCAAAGTCCCGGTGTTTGACGGCGACACGGAAGAAGAGATCGCTGAGCGCGTACAAACGCAGGAACACGCGATTTATCCGCTGGTGGTGAGTTGGTTTGTCGATGGCCGCCTGAGCATGAAAGATAACAGCGCGTGGTTGGATGGTGTTTGTTTACCGCCCGAGGGCTATGCGGCTGACGAATAGTTATCCCCATTTGTTGTTCTGTTGCCGGATGGCGCGATGCTTATCCGGCGTCAAATACGCCAATGTATTCTTATCCCCGCTGTATTTTCATCACCTTAAGTCAGAAAAAAGATTACTGTCATACTTTTTTGGCACAGTTGGACATCTTAGGGCTAAGCTCGCCATAATAAGTTGCGTTATTCGATGGAACGCCAGCAACGTTCACCTGTCAGGCGCGGACATAGTAAAAGCGAGAAGGCATTGCTGTGTCCCGAGTAAGAACCGGAGTGTAAACAGGAATGGGTCAGGAAAAGTTATATCTCGAAAAAGAACTAAGCTGGTTGTGCTTCAACGAACGTGTTCTCCAGGAAGCGGCAGACAAAAGTAACCCGCTAATCGAGCGCATGCGTTTTTTGGGGATCTATTCCAATAACCTCGATGAATTTTATAAAGTGCGTTTTGCCGAACTGAAACGCCGACTGATCATCAGCGAAGAGCAAGGCACCACCACTAACTCCCGCTATCTTCTGGGCAAAATTCAGGCCCGCGTGCTGAAGGCCGACCAGGAGTTCGACAGCCTGTATAACGACCTGCTGCTGGAGATGGCGCGCAATCAAATCTTTCTAATCAACGAGCGGCAACTGTCGCAAAACCAGCAAAGCTGGCTGCGCAACTATTTCAAGCAGTATCTGCGCCAGCACATTACGCCGACGTTGATAAACCGCGAAACCAACCTGGTGCGGTTCTTAAAAGACGATTACACCTATCTGGCGGTCGAGATCATTCGTGGCGAAGATATCCGCTACGCTCTGCTGGAGATCCCATCGGACAAAGTCCCGCGTTTCGTGAATCTACCGCCGGAAGCGCCGCGTCGCCGTAAACCAATGATCTTGCTGGATAACATCCTGCGCTACTGCCTGGATGACATCTTTAAAGGCTTCTTCGATTACGATTCGCTGAATGCCTATTCGATGAAGATGACCCGTGATGCCGAATACGATCTGGTTCACGAGATGGAATCGAGCCTGATGGAGTTAATGTCGTCGAGCCTGAAACAGCGTCTGACTGCTGAACCGGTGCGCTTTGTTTACCAGCGCGATATGCCCGATGCAATGGTGGAAACGCTGCGCGAAAAGCTGAATATTTCCCGTTATGACTCAATTATCCCCGGCGGGCGTTACCACAACTTTAAAGACTTTATTAGCTTCCCGAACGTCGGCAAAGCCAATCTCGTCAACAAACCGCTGCCGCGTCTGCGCCATATCTGGTTTGACAAATTCCGCAACGGTTTCGATGCCGTTCGCGAACGTGATGTGCTGCTCTATTACCCCTATCACACCTTCGAGCACGTACTGGAACTGCTGCGTCAGGCGTCGTTCGACCCGAGCGTGCTGGCGATTAAAATCAATATTTATCGTGTAGCGAAAGATTCGCGCATTATTGATTCGATGATCCATGCGGCGCACAACGGCAAAAAAGTGACCGTGGTGGTGGAGTTACAGGCGCGTTTCGATGAAGAAGCCAACATCCACTGGGCGAAACGGTTGACGGAAGCGGGCGTGCAGGTGATCTTCTCGGCACCGGGTTTAAAAATTCACGCCAAGCTGTTCCTCATCTCCCGTATGGAAGGTGAGGAAGTGGTGCGCTACGCGCATATCGGTACCGGCAACTTTAACGAGAAAACCGCGCGGCTGTATACCGACTACTCACTGATTACGGCCGATGCGCGCATTACCAATGAAGTGCGTCGGGTGTTTAACTTTATCGAAAACCCGTATCGCCCGGTGAATTTCGATTACCTGCTGGTGTCGCCGCAAAACTCGCGCCGCCTGTTGTATGACATGATCGATGCCGAGATCGCCAACGCGCAGAATGGGCAGCCTTCCGGTATAACGCTGAAGCTGAACAACCTGGTGGACAAAGGGCTGGTGGATCGCCTCTATGCTGCTTCCAGTTCCGGCGTGCCGGTGAATCTGCTGGTGCGCGGTATGTGTTCGTTGATCCCTGAGCTTGCAGGCATCAGCGAAAATATTCGCGTGATTAGCATCGTTGACCGTTATCTTGAGCACGATCGCATCTATATTTTTGAGAACGGCGGTGATAAGCGAGTCTGGCTCTCTTCCGCCGACTGGATGACCCGTAATATCGATTACCGTATCGAAGTGGCGGCACCGCTGCTCGATCCCCGGCTAAAACAGCGCGTTCTGGATATCATTGACATTTTGTTCAGTGATACGGTAAAAGCCCGGTACATTGATAAAGAACTGAGCAATCGCTACGTGCCGCGCGGCAATCGTCGCAAAGTACGCGCACAGTTGGCGATTTACGATTACATCAAATCACTCGAGCAGCCCGATTAATCTATGCCGATACAAGAAAAGATGCCCCGCCCGGAGGAGTTCGCCGCGGTCGACCTGGGTTCCAACAGTTTCCATATGGTGATTGCACGCGTGGTGGATGGGGCGATGCAAATCATCGGCCGCCTGAAACAACGCGTGCATCTGGCGGATGGTCTGGACAGCAATAACATGCTGAGTGAAGAGGCAATGGAGCGCGGGCTGGCCTGCCTGTCGCTGTTTGCCGAGCGCCTGCAAGGGTTCGATCCCTCCAGCGTCCGCATCGTAGGCACGCACACGTTACGCCAGGCACTGAATGCTCCGGAGTTTCTCAAACGCGCCGAAAAAGTGATCCCCTACCCTATTGAAATCATTGCAGGTAACGAAGAAGCGCGACTGATTTTTATGGGTGTGGAGCATACGCAACCGGATAAAGGCCGCAAGCTGGTGATCGATATCGGTGGCGGTTCGACGGAGCTGGTTATCGGCGAAGATTTCGAACCGAAGCTGGTCGAAAGCCGTCGCATGGGCTGCGTCAGCTTTGCACAGATGTACTTTCCCGGTGGCACCATCAATGGTGAAAACTTCCGTCGGGCGCGTATTTCCGCCACGCAAAAGCTGGAGTCGCTGGCCTGGCAGTTCCGCATCCAGAGCTGGAATGTGGCGCTGGGCGCGTCCGGCAGTATTAAAGCGGTGCATGAAGTACTGATCGCCTCAGGCGAGAAGGACGGGTTTATTACTCCGGAGCGTCTGGAAAAACTGGTCGATGAAGTACTGAAGTATAAAAACTTCAGCGAACTGAGCCTGCCAGGGCTTTCTGAGGAACGTAAAGCGGTGTTCGTGCCAGGCCTCTCCATTCTGTGCGGCGTATTCGATGCGCTGGCGATCCGCGAGCTGCGTCTCTCCGACGGCGCACTGCGTGAAGGCGTGTTGTATGAGATGGAAGGCCGCTTCCGTCATCAAGACATTCGCAGTCGTACGGCGCAGAGCCTCGCCAGCCAGTACAATATTGACCGCGAGCAGGCTCGTCGCGTGCTGGAAACCACCACGCAGATGTACGAGCAGTGGCAGGCGCAAAATCCCAAGCTCGACAACCCGCAACTGGCGGCACTGCTGAAGTGGGCAGCGATGCTGCATGAAGTGGGACTGAACATCAACCACAGCGGCCTGCATCGCCATTCGGCCTACATTCTGCAAAACAGCAACCTGCCCGGTTTCAACCAGGAGCAGCAACTGATGATGGCGACTCTGGTGCGCTGTCATCGTAAAGCGATCAAACTCGACGAGTTACCGCGCTTTACGCTATTTAAGAAGAAGCAATTTTTGCCGCTGGTTCAGTTACTGCGCCTCGGCGTGCTGCTGAATAATCAGCGCCAGGCGACGACTACCCCGCCGACGCTGTTTCTGAAAACCGATGAGAATCACTGGACGCTGCGCTTCCCGCATGACTGGTTCAGCCAGAATGCGCTGGTACTGCTGGATCTGGAAAAAGAACAGGAATACTGGGAAGCGGTTACTGGCTGGCGGTTAAAAATCGAAGAAGAACAGGCACCGGAAGTGGCGGCCTGAGCCGCCCTCCGCTTACGCTTCGACCAGCGTATCCAGCGGAGCGGGCGTAGCTGCACCTGCATCTAGTCCCAGATGAAACGAAACAGTTTGATGCGCGCATCCAGTTCATCAATACGCGTCTGCCAGTCGTGGGGATTCAGGCGAATCACCAGATCGTGACCCGAAAGCTGGTGAACAGCCTCCCCTTTCTGTAATAACGGTTTTAACCAGTTAGCCAGGCGCTGTTTAAACTGGATGCGAAACATCACGCCATAGCTGCGTCCTAAAAGTTCAAACTCCGGTATGTGCAGAAAACAGAGCACCGACCACGGAGTATTCGCCAGCTCGCAACTTAGCGCCCCCAGATTCGGCAGATGAGTCATCGGATCAACAGACGCCAACCGACGGGTTAGGCTAAGTACCGTTCGACGCCGGCTCGCGATCCCCGCCAGTGCGAGGATCATGAAGGTAAATATCAGGTAGCGGGAAGAGATGATAGCGATCTGCACATCTCTGGAAGTAACACAGGACAAACTGCGATAAAAATAGTGGATTGTCAAAATCAGCAGCGGCGACCAGACAAACGACATAAACCGGAAGCCGTAGCGCATCGATCCCCACAGCATCACTGGCAGCAGCAGCGAGAGCATATAGTTGGTGTTAAAGATAACGTTACATGTGGAGGAAGGCATTAACAGTTGGTACTGCAACCCCAGCACCAGGCAGAACCAAAAACACAGTTCCAGCCAGGTCACTTTAGGATCAAATTCCATGCACATTTGGGAAAACCATGAACGTGCGTAGCGTGGGTGGCGAATGATGCGGATCAATAAATAACTTAGGGGGAAGCGCCCGTTTAGTAACAGGGAGAAATTTTAGTTCCGCACGATAAGTAAAAATTGATATAAATCAAAAAAACACATCAGCGAATTTTATTTCCATGTGATTTATCTGCATTTTTTGTTTTTATATTCTCAGCGTAAATATTTAATTTCCCTTATATAATTTCAGATAATGTTTTAACGAGGCTCAGGCTTATTTGACCTTCTCCGGAGACTGTGTCTTAATAGCCTCGTCGCCCGTTAATCGGGTATTCCTAAAGGAACCACAGTGAGTCAGGCAACCAGTATGCGAAAACGACATCGATTTAACAGTCGCATGACCCGTATCATACTTCTCATCAGCTTTGTCTTTTTCTTCGGTCGTTTCGTCTATTCCACCATTGGCGCCTGGTATCATCATCAGGGTAAAGTCCAGTCGCAACCAATCAGCCAGACTATCGATCCCACCGCGCAACGCTAAGATTTAACCCGTTTTTAAACACGCTCAAACGCGTGGTTTTTGCACGTCCTTTAAAAATCGCCAGCAAATCGGTGGTTATTGTCTTCGCGGCAAAGGCAGTTATGTTGCGGGTCATGGCGAACCAGCATCGGCTTCATTCGAATATTCCTTTGAGACTATTTGAGCTCGAGATTTATCCATGCTGATCGGTTATGCCCGTGTCTTTACACAGGACATAACCTGATATTTCCGGAATTGTGCTGTCAGAGGGTCGGCAATGAACTAACGCGACGCTTCCTCAAATGACTCACCAGTGGCGATCTTTTCTACGACGCTTATCACTGCCGGCGCACCACCGTGGGTTGCAATCCACTGGCTCGTTCGGCATGCTGCCTTTGCGTAGAGCTGACGGTCAATCAGCGCCGTTCTGTTCCACTCAAGCATGCCAGTTGGCATTTCGGTGGGAGTGGCAACCAGACAGCGGTTCGCCTGACCTACTGGCGACAGATAGCGAAGATCATTTGATGAGTACATTGCAATCCCCTCGTCAAACCAGATAGGTATTCGTCCTGTCGAGAATGCCCATAAACCGATACGGTGATGCATTTCATTCATCGAGAGCTCGTGAGCAGCAATGGTGACGTTGCTGCCGCGTGGAGATAGTACGGCAACTTTGTCAAACAAAGACATTCCTCGCCTCCCGCCACCGCCGAGGCGACGAAAACAGTCGTCGTCCGAACAAATAAGGATCCGAGGCTTTGCTTTGAGCGGCCCCCAGAAGATTGCCAGTTTCTGGCGAGCGTCCTCGATCACACTTACTATGGCAGCCCGTTGCTCTTCACTGACATTCTCCTGAACATAGATATCGGGCTGCGTCTCCTGAAAGCCATAGCACGCTGGACAAACAGCTGCAACGGATGAAGGCAGCACCCAGATGATTCCTGCGAAGCTTACAGCAAGCACAAAGACAATCCCAAACAGGACTGTACGAAGGTACTTTTTCGGAATTTTTCGACTCATTGAAACCAGCCCTTGCATGATGTAGGCATTGATTGTGACCTATTATGAAATAAAATCGTTATATCCACTATCTGGATCAGCTGCTTGTTAGCCTGCGGAAAATGGAGGTCGTAAAAGCCGTAGGGGAACATATCAGCCCAATCCTGTAGCATTGATGCTCTTTGAACCGCCCCGGGAATCCTGGAGACTAAACTCTTTGAGAGAGAGGTAAACAGGATGACTAAAAATACATGTTTTACCCCCGGGATACGGCAGCGGGCCGTTCGCATGGTTCTGGAATGCCAGGACGGGAATGACTCACAGTGGGCAGCTCTGAGCTCCATCGCCCCTAAAATCGGCTGCACGCCGGAGACCCTGCATATCTGGCTGCGTCAGTATGAACGTGATGCCGGTGGTGGTCTCAGCCCGGAACAGTTGTTAAGGCATTGGCGAGCGTAGATGAAGCTAGCCCAGGCTCGCGAGGAAGCGCCGCCAACGATGTTCCTTTCTTCCTTAAACCCGCAATGATATCTGCTTTATGCCAGTCCTGATTTTCCATGGTGATTCTCCTTTTTATGTTGACTATAAGTCACATGGCAGCACAACATTTTAGAAATGTGACTAATAGTCCGTGGACTTATAGTCATCAAAAAACAATGCTATAGGTATGAAAAATACCGGAGATATCAAAGGTCTGCTGGGACAACGTGTTAGAACGCTGCGCATGGAGGCAGGGCTTTCGCAGGAAAGTTTTGCCGAGAAATGCGGGCTTGATCGCACTTATATCAGCGGCATCGAACGTGGCACCCGCAACCCAACACTGGAAGTGCTTTATACCCTCGCCACCGCCCTGCATATCGAACTCACCTCATTGTTCATATTTAATGAACCCGGCTGAGCACTTTTGCTAATGAGATCAACATGATCATGCCTCTCACTCCTGAGCTGGCGGCCACTGTTGCGCTGCGTGCAGCACACGCAGGATACGCACAGCAAAAGAATCTTCCGTGTACACAACAATGTGGTTTGCCCGGACGACCATTTCCCGCGTGCCCTCTATCCGACCTCCTCGATAGAGCTTCGGATGTTCCGGGAGCTTAGCTACCCTGGCCTCGATATCATCTTTCAGCCATTGAGCGGCATCAGGATTGTCATCTGAGATATAATCGACGATTGCCAATAGGTCAGCTCGGGCCGATTGCGACCATTCAACCTCGGGAACGGCGCTTCCTGTCGATAAGGGCTTGCGCCTCGTCCATTACCTGCTGATGTGGCACTCCTGGCTGGCTGTCCGTCAAAGCTTCAAGCACCTTAGCGCGGAACCATTTGTCATGGGCTTCCGGGTCAGTTGTCAGTCCCGCAGGCAAACCGCCTTCTTTAGTGACGCGAGTCAGGAAAATTCGCACGGCATCCGAGACGGATAGACCAACGTTAGCGAGCTTTTCGGTCGCATCGGCCTTCAGCTTGTCGTCTACACGGATGTGTAGCATGGATGTTTGAGCAGCCATCGTATTCCTCCTGGTGTCAGTTCTCCCTGAGTATGTATCTCATTCGAGATACGGTCAAGAATGGCAGCTCTCTCGGTATTAATATTAAACAATCTCGTTTGGCCAGGATACTAACAGAATGGTTGACTCACTCGTGAATCGCCACGACTTTAGCTGAAGTGGTCAACAAAAGCTGGCCACGGTTTGTCTCCTTTTACTTGTGGTGGGTAAGCAGAGATATTCCGGCATGGGCATTCTTCAGGCTATAGCCTTGCAGGATCAATCACCACCTCCCCATGAGATGGTTTAAGGGTGAGAACAAAAAAGTCCGCAATTACGCGGACTTAGATATCATTTAGTGTTTGTTAATGCCAGACTTTGCTTAAAGGAGCATTATTCCCACTCAATGGTAGCTGGCGGTTTGCCGCTGATGTCATACACCACGCGGGAGATACCGTTGACTTCATTGATGATGCGGTTAGAAACGCGGCCGAGGAAATCGTACGGCAGGTGCGCCCAGTGTGCGGTCATAAAGTCGATGGTTTCTACTGCTCGCAGAGAGACAACCCAGTCGTATTTACGACCGTCGCCCATCACGCCAACGGAACGGACTGGCAGGAACACAGTGAAGGCCTGACTTACTTTGTTGTAGAGGTCGGCTTTATGCAGCTCTTCAATAAAGATCGCATCGGCGCGACGCAGCAGGTCGCAGTACTCTTTCTTCACTTCGCCCAGCACACGAACGCCGAGGCCCGGACCCGGGAACGGGTGACGGTAGAGCATGTCGTACGGCAGGCCGAGTTCCAGACCAATTTTACGCACTTCGTCTTTGAACAGCTCTTTCAGCGGCTCAACCAGGCCCATCTTCATCTCTTTCGGCAGGCCACCCACGTTGTGGTGAGACTTAATAACGTGCGCTTTACCGGTTGCCGATGCGGCAGATTCGATCACGTCCGGGTAGATGGTGCCCTGCGCCAGCCATTTCACGTCTTCCAGCTTCAGTGCTTCTTCGTCGAATACTTCCACGAATACGCGGCCAATGATTTTACGTTTTGCTTCCGGATCGTCCTCGCCAGCCAATGCTGAAAGGAAGCGATCTTCTGCCGGAACGTGAACGATGTTCAGACCGAAGTGGTCGCCGAACATGTCCATCACCTGAGCGGCTTCGTTCAGGCGCAGCAGGCCATTATCAACGAATACGCAGGTCAGGTTTTTGCCGATGGCGCGGTGCAGCAGCATCGCAGTGACGGAGGAGTCCACACCGCCGGAAAGGCCGAGGATCACTTTATCATCGCCAACCTGCTTACGAATGCGTTCAACCGCGTCGTCGATGATTTTTGCTGGCGTCCACAGCGCTTCACACTGGCAGATATCACGCACGAAGCGCTCCAGTATACGCAAGCCCTGGCGGGTGTGGGTCACTTCCGGGTGGAACTGCACGCCATAGAAGCGTTTTTCTTCATTTGCCATGATGGCGAACGGGCAGCTTTCGGTGCTGGCAACGGTCACGAAATCAGACGGAATGGCCGTTACTTTGTCGCCGTGGCTCATCCACACATCCAGCAGCACTTTGCCTTCAGCGGTCAAAGAATCTTCAATGCCGCGAACCAGCGCGCTGTCGGTCTGCACTTCAACCTGCGCGTAACCGAATTCACGTTCGCTGGAACCTTCAACATGGCCGCCGAGCTGCATCGCCATGGTCTGCATGCCGTAGCACACGCCGAGCACCGGAACGCCAGCGTCGAACACATATTGCGGTGCGCGCGGGCTGTTCTCTTCGGTGGTGCTTTCCGGGCCGCCGGAAAGAATGATACCGCTTGGGTTAAAGTCGCGGATCTGCGCTTCGGTGACATCCCACGCCCACAGTTCGCAGTAAACGCCCAGCTCACGCACGCGGCGCGCAACCAGTTGCGTGTACTGGGAACCGAAGTCGAGGATGAGAATACGATGTTTATGAATATTGTCCGTCATTGACGTTACTTCCGAGGCAAGTGGCAATGAATATACTCGTCGTCTTGCAGGCTGAAACCTGAACAGAGAGTATGAAAGTCAGCGCCCGGTGCAAGCACCGGGCGCGAAAATCATTAAGAACCCATGCGGTAGTTCGGGGATTCCTTGGTGATAGTCACGTCGTGAACGTGGCTTTCTTGGATACCGGCACCGCTGATGCGTACAAATTCCGCTTTGGTACGCAGGTCGTCGATGGTACCACAGCCAGTCAGACCCATACAGGAGCGCAGGCCGCCCATCTGCTGGTGAATGATCTCTTTCAGGCGTCCTTTATAGGCAACGCGGCCTTCGATACCTTCCGGCACCAGTTTGTCGGCAGCGTTATCGCTCTGGAAGTAACGGTCGGAAGAGCCTTTGGACATCGCGCCCAGAGAACCCATACCACGGTAAGATTTGTAAGAACGGCCCTGGTAGAGTTCGATTTCGCCCGGGGATTCTTCAGTACCCGCCAGCATAGAGCCAACCATGACTGCGGCAGCGCCTGCGGCGATGGCTTTGGCGATGTCGCCGGAGAAACGGATACCGCCGTCAGCGATAACCGGAATACCAGTACCTTCCAGCGCTTCAACCGCGTCAGAAACGGCAGTGATCTGCGGAACACCTACGCCGGTCACGATACGGGTAGTACAGATGGAGCCAGGGCCGATACCAACTTTCACGGCACTCACGCCCGCTTCCGCCAGGGCACGAGCACCTGCGCCAGTAGCGACGTTACCGCCGATGATTTGCAGATCCGGGTATTTAGCACGGGTTTCGCGAATGCGCTGCAATACGCCTTCGGAGTGGCCGTGAGAGGAGTCGATCAGCAGTACGTCAACACCTGCGGCAACCAGCGCGTCAACGCGCTCTTCGTTACCGGCGCCAGCACCGACTGCCGCACCAACACGCAGTTGGCCTTGCTCATCTTTACAGGCGTTCGGTTTACGTTCTGCTTTCTGGAAGTCTTTC
The DNA here is from genome assembly GCF_900094795.1 of Kosakonia oryziphila. Classification (GTDB taxonomy): domain Bacteria; phylum Pseudomonadota; class Gammaproteobacteria; order Enterobacterales; family Enterobacteriaceae; genus Kosakonia; species Kosakonia oryziphila. The sequence continues at coordinate 4,923 of NZ_FMBC01000037.1, read as the reverse complement.
ACAGTGATCATGCCGCGCAGGTGGAAACTGTCATCCACAACCAGCGCTTTTTCAACGCGTTTTTCGTGCATTTTGGCAAATACCACTTCGCGGGATTCCCCTTCGCGAACGGTCACCAGACGCTCTTTCGGCGTCATATACACGCTAACCGGCTGGTTCAGATCGGTAACGAAACGCACATCACGCCCGGTGATGATACCCACCAGTTCGTTGTCGCCGTTAACGACCGGATAACCGGCAAAGCCGTTACGTTCGGTCAGTTCTTTCACTTCGCGCAGGGTGGTGGTCGGCAGAACAGTCTGTGGATCTTTAACCACACCGGATTCATGTTTCTTCACGCGGCGAACTTCTTCCGCCTGGCGCTCAATAGACATGTTTTTGTGAATAAAGCCAATGCCGCCTTCCTGTGCCAGCGCAATCGCGAGGCGCGCTTCAGTCACGGTATCCATCGCCGCAGAGAGCATAGGAATGTTCAGGCGAATGGTTTTGGTGAGTTGCGTGCTTAAGTCGGCAGTATTCGGCAGAACAGTGGAATGAGCGGGAACGAGGAGGACGTCGTCAAACGTCAGTGCTTCTTTAGCAATACGTAGCATGGGCAATATCTCTGACCTGGGGGGTTAAATATTGCCGTGGCATTATACAGAGCGTAACCGATTGCATCCACACTTTTTTGATAAAAAACTTGCCATCTCCTTGTATCGGGTTACTATCGACTGAATAACCTGCTGATTTAGAATTTGATCTGGCTCACATGTCGTCGTTCCAATCCCCCTCAATTTATACTGTCAGCCGCCTGAACCAGTCGGTGCGCTTACTGCTGGAACGCGAACTCGGTCAGGTGTGGATCAGCGGAGAAATCTCCAATTTTACCCAGCCCGCTTCCGGCCATTGGTACTTCACCTTAAAAGACGATACCGCTCAGGTACGCTGCGCAATGTTCCGCAACAGCAACCGCCGCGTTACGTTTCGCCCGCAGCATGGCCAGCAAGTGCTGGTTCGCGCCAACATCACGCTGTATGAACCACGCGGGGAATACCAGATTATCGTCGAAAGCATGCAACCGGCTGGTGAAGGCTTGTTGCAGCAAAAGTACGAACAGTTAAAAGCCAAACTCACTGCCGAAGGGTTGTTTGATCAGCAATTTAAACAGCCGTTGCCCTCACCTGCACACTGCGTCGGCGTGATCACGTCGAAAACCGGCGCGGCGCTGCACGATATTCTGCACGTGCTGAAACGCCGCGATCCGTCTCTGCCGGTAATCATCTACCCGACTGCGGTGCAGGGCGAAGACGCGCCGGGGCAAATCGTGCGTGCCGTTGAACTGGCGAACGTACGTCAGGAGTGTGATGTGCTGATCGTTGGTCGCGGCGGCGGCTCTCTGGAAGATCTCTGGAGCTTTAACGACGAACGCGTCGCCCGCGCTATTTTCGCAAGCCGCATTCCGGTGGTCAGCGCCGTCGGCCATGAAACCGATGTCACGATTGCCGATTTTGTTGCCGATCTGCGCGCGCCAACGCCTTCGGCCGCAGCGGAAATTGTCAGCCGCAACCAGCTTGAACTGTTGCGCCAGATACAGGCGATGCAGCAGCGCTTAGAAATGTCGATGGATTACTACCTGGCGGGCCGCAACCGCCGCTTTGCCCTGCTGAACCATCGACTGCAACAGCAGCACCCACAGTTACGGCTGGCGCGTCAGCAAACAGTGCTGGAGCGTCTGCAACAGCGCATGCAAAACGCGCTGGATACACAGTTAAAACGCGCTTCTGCCCGTCAGCAGCGTGTGATGCAACGTCTGAATCAACAAAACCCGCAGCCGCGTATTCATCGCGCGCAAAGCCGTGTGCAGCAACTGGAATATCGTCTGAGCCAGAACATTCGCGACCGTTTAAGCGCCACGCGCGAACGGTTTGGTACGGCTATTACGCATCTGGAAGCCGTCAGCCCGCTGGCGACGCTGGCCCGTGGTTACAGCGTGACCACCTCTCCGGCTGGCGAAGTTCTGAAAAAAACCCGCCAGGTGAAAGTTGGCGATAAGCTCACTACTCGCCTGAATGATGGCTGGGTGGAGAGTGAAGTCAGCAATGTGACGCCCGTAAAAAAACCGCGCCAGCGTAAATCATCTTAATCTGTACGATTAACCTACAACCGGCCCCTATACTTTTTGTTGTTCTTTTTCATCAAGGAGAGCGACATGAAAACACGCCCGAATAGCTGCGTTATCCCGCCCTATATTCTTCGCCGCATTATCGACCACGGATCAGAAGTACAGCAGCGCTGTGCGCAACAAACATTGACCCATGTGCAGACGTTGATGGCGCATAGGCACGGCAAGCCCAGCGCGCCACTGGTCACTTCGCCCGGCGAACTGGTACGCGATATCTATGATGCGCAGCAGAAAGAGAGTCTGCCCGGTAAGCAGGTGCGCTACGAAGGCCAGCCGTCGAATGGTGATGTTGCCGTAGATGAAGCTTACGACTATCTCGGCGTTACCCACGATTTTTTCTGGCAGGTTTTACAACGTAACTCCCTCGATAATAAAGGAATGGTACTGAGCGGCAGCGTGCATTATGGCCAGCAATATCAGAATGCTTTCTGGAATGGTCAGCAGATGGTGTTTGGCGATGGCGACGGTGAAATTTTCAATCGCTTTACCATCGCGATTGATGTGGTAGCGCATGAACTCAGTCACGGCGTCACAGAAACGGAAGCCGCGCTGATCTATTTTGAACAATCTGGCGCGCTGAATGAGTCGTTATCTGATGTTTTCGGCTCGCTGGTGAAGCAGTATCACAAGCAGCAAACCGCGGATCAGGCCGACTGGATCATCGGCGAAGGGTTGCTGGCAAAAGGAATTAATGGCAGAGGCCTGCGTTCGATGTCTCACCCCGGTACCGCCTATGATGATCCGCTGCTGGGTAAAGATCCGCAGCCTGCACACATGAAAGATTTTGTGAAAACCCGTGAAGATAACGGCGGCGTGCATCTGAATTCTGGTATCCCCAACCGCGCGTTTTATCTTGCTGCGACGGCGATTGGCGGCTATGCCTGGGAGAAAGCCGGTTACGCCTGGTACGATACCGTCTGCGATAAGGCGCTGGCGCAAAATGCCGATTTCGCCACCTTTGCGAAACTGACCATTCAGCATGGCGAAAAACGTTCGGGCCAGCAGGTTGCAGACGCGATTGAGAAAGCCTGGAAAGAGGTTGGAGTGTTGTAATGAACGAACCTGAATTGACCGATGATGCGGTGGTCGAAGTCGCCCGCGAAGGCGGGCTGGCTTATATCCCGAAGCTGAGCGGCACGCGAAAAATCGTGATTGCTCAGCTTAACGCGGAACAGCGCCAGCGACTGGTCAGTATCCTGCATCAGACTCTGCCGCTCGGGCAACCGCCCGGGCAGCCGGATTCGCCTGGGCGCGGCGATCAGCGCTTTTACCGTTTGCAGATAACCTGGACCACACAGCAAAGTGATGTGCTGTTGCTGATCCCGGAAAGTAAAGCGCCACCGTCACTGGTGGAACTATGGCGCGATGGCGAAGCCTGCATTTGCAAGCCTTAGCGCTGGGTAAACTCGACGCGTTTTTTAGAGATCAATCCGTGGCCGTGCTGACAGAAAAAGTCCACCGCGCCGCAGGCTTTTAACACTTCCAGAGGCTGATGACACTCCGGACAGTTTGCCCGTACTTCGATATCTTTGTCGCAGTTGTAGCAATGTGCATGCGTTCCCACCAGTTCCAGCGGGTTGTGACAGGTCGGGCATTTGAGATCCATAACGCGTTCCTCATTCATATGTTCACTTGCCCTTATCATACACCTTAAGTGACCAAAAACCCGCCAGACTGAAGTGAACCCCGAAAGTTGGATACCCAACAAGTAGGGGCAGTCCAGTCCAATTTCAACGCCCCGCATTCTTACCCAGTCAGGACAGACCGGATATATTTCTGTTGGTAAAAATGTACCCTTTATCACAGGTAAGGTTACAGGGAAATCTGCCGGGATAAATAATCCGTTTCAGACGATAGAGCGTCATGATGTTGGCGTATCTCTGAAGGTGATGCCTGTTGTTATGGGGAACGGCCAGCTTGTTCTTACTATAGATATTGGTTATTCCGTTTCACAGGCTCCCGGTCTTTGGCGAATTTATGATACTGATGGCACTTTTGTCAGACTTGAGGAAGCTCCACTAGAATCGCCGCTAATTGATCCACTTGATATTGCGTTACTTGCAGCCGGTGTTTTTCGCATTTTCCTGGCTGGCAGGGCATTATTACAAAGTGGGGTCATAACGGCTGTCACCGTAAAAGGCACAGTCCATCAGCATCGGCCCAGAGGATTTTTATGGTATCCCCCTTGCGGCCACGGAAGATGAACAGATGGCCGGAGAACGGGTTCTCATCGAGAGCGTGCTGTACCAGTTCGCCCAGGCCATTGAACGATTTACGCATGTCAGTGACGCCGGCAACCAGCCAGATACGGGTGCCTGACGGGAGGGATATCATTGACTTCTCCCGGTCAGCCCGCGAAGCAGTACAGCCAGCAACTCTGATGACGGGTTCTCCAGCGTCATTCTGTAAGTATCCCGCATAATCGTGCCATTCATATTTAGAGAGCATCCGGCATAATCAATCTTCCAACGAAGGAGATCGCTATGCGTAAAGCCCGTTTTACTGAGCATCAGATCATCGCTGTGATTAAGTCGGTTGAAGCCGGACGAACCGTTAAAGATGTCTGCCGGGAGTCCGGTATATCTGAAGCCACCTACTACAACTGGAAGTCCAGATACGGCGGCATGGAGGCTTCTGATATTAAAAAGATCAAGGATCTTGAGGACGAGAACCGGCGTCTCAAACAGATGTTTGCCGACCTGAGCCTTGAGAACCGGGCACTGAAAGACGTTATCGAAAAAAAGCTTTAAAACCAGCCT
>NZ_FMBC01000092.1 GCF_900094795.1 Kosakonia oryziphila | reverse complement strand
GCTCTGTCGGTGTATCACCTCCGCTTTGTAAAGCCCGTTGATGCTCTCTGCCATCGCGTTGTCGTATGAGTCTCCTGTGCTGCCTGTTGATGCCAGCAGTTCTGCATCCTTAAGCCGCTGCGTGTACGCCAGCGAGACGTACTGCGAGCCCTTATCGCTATGATGGATGGTGCCTGACGGGCGACGGGCCCACAGCGCCTGCTCCAGTGCGTCCAGCACGAACGTCGTCTCCATCGACGATGAGACCCGCCAGCCCACAATGACTCCGGCGAACACATCGATGATGAACGCCACGTATGCGAAGCCCTGCCAGGTGCTCACATAGGTAAAATCTGCCACCCACAGCTGGTCGGGACGCTCCGCCACGAACCGACGGTTCACCCGGTCGACCGCTGCAGTTTCTTTCCGGCTGACGGTAGTGCGGACCTTTCTACCCCGGCGCACACCAACAAGCCCCATGACGGCTATCAGACGTGCCACTGTGCATCTGGCCACAGTGATGCCCTCCCGGAGCAACTGCCGCCAGACCTTGCGCACACCGTACACACTGTGATTTTCATCGTACACGCGTTGTATCTCCTGCTTCAGCAGGTCATCACGCCGTACCCGCTGGCTGCGCTTTTCCGGATACCGGCACAGTTGCTGATGCCGGTAATACGTTGACGGGGCGATATCCAGCTCGTGGCATACCGGTCCGACCCCGTGCTCATCACGCAGGGTATCCACCAGGGGCGCTATTTTTTCCACAGGCGGTCGAACTCCGCCTTCGCAAAATAAGCGGAAGCCTGGCGCAGGATATCGTTGCTGCGGCGCAGCTCGCGGTTTTCACGCTCCAGCTCTTTCAGACGCTGACGTTCAGCGGTGTTCAGTCCGCCATCACCGCCACCGGTATCCCGTTCATACTGACGAAGCCAGGTGCGGAGTGTCTCCGGCGTGCAGCCAATCTTCGGGGCAATGGAACTGAGAGCTGCCCACTGTGAGTCGTATTCGTACTGACTCTCCAGAACCATACGGATGGCCCGCTGACGGACCTCCGGGGAAAAACGCGTGTTTTTAGTCATCCTGTTTACCTCTCTCTCAAGGAGTTTAGTCTCCAGGATTCCCGGGGCGGTTCATGTGCGCCGATGGCTTCTGCCCGGCATGGCTCTGTGTGCGCCAGTACCCATCACTTACGCCACCACCATTGAGACAGGTTTTTCTCCGGAAGGTACGGCTCTGCAGCTGGTTCTTAAGACAATTGAGACCGCACAACAGGAAATCCGGCTGATGGGCTATTCCTTCACCTCTCCGGAGGTGGTTGGGGCGCTTGTCAGGGCAAAACACAGGGGGGGCGATGTGGGCGTGGTTCTGGACTGGAAAGTTAACGCCGGGAACAACAACGCCAGTAAAGCAGCAATGAAACTTCTGGTTGGTGCCGGCATCCCGGTTCGTACAGTCAGTGCTTACAAAATTCTCCACGACAAAGTGATCGTCGTTGATGGCCGCAACACCCAGGTCGGCTCATTTAACTTCAGCCGGGCTGCAGACCGTTCGAATTCGGAGAACGTGCTTGTCGTCTGAGATGACCCAGTCTTAGCCCGCAGCTACCTGAACCACTGGACATCCCGTTGGGCGCAGGGAACGGACTGGAAACAGACGTACTGACATCCCAAGAAACGATCCTGAAACGTAAACCGTGCGCCAACACAGGTTACGTTACATAAAGTAAGTCGCTGATTTCAGGAATCTGTAGTATTCTCTGCAAACGATCCAAGTTTGATCCTTGAGGAGGCAGAGATGTCGCAGATCGATAATGCAGTAACTTCCTCATCGAAACGAGCTTACCGAAAGGGTACGCCTCTTAGTGTAAGTGAGAGGAAAATGCGTTCGGTATCCCGTAAAAGGGAGACTCATAAACCTGTAAATGTGTTCATCCAGAATTCTCACAAAGATAAACTGGACGCATTTTGTCAGGAGAATGGGTTAACTCAGGCAGAAGCGATAGAGCTGCTCATAAAACGAGAATTGTTAGGTGAGTAGTCACATTCCTTGATCGAACTGTCTTTGAATGCTAAATTCCTGTTCGTATAAAGAATTTTGATGGCTGGCCACGCCGTAAGGTGGCAGGGAACTGGTTCTGAGAGGTATCAACCTGGGACCAGAAAAGCAAAAACCCCGATAATCTTCATCTAGTTTGGCGACGAGGAGAAGATTAACGGGGCCTACTTAAACTGTATAGAAGCTGTTGCTCTATGCAGGGAGTATAGTTTTATGCTCAGAAAAGTTCAACACCTGTTTCTGCGCCATTTGCTCCTTCCGTGCAACATAAGTGCGGGCGGGTTTGAATAGCGGAACATTTTCCGATTCTACCTATTTCGACTGGTCGGAATACGACTTAGCGAATCTGCGTGAAGCACGCGATTCTGCTGTTGTTTCTCCGAAGCGTACTCGCCGTCGTCGCGGAACACACTCGACGGCGTGTAAGTGTGCTGATCCTAAATATCTTCGACCTGCGAACTTTAGCGAGCTCCCGAAAGTACTTCGGGACGGGTATCATCGTGCCCAGAAACGCCGTTTCTCTCGGCATCCGTATTTCGTGCATATGCGCACAAATGCTGGCCGTGAGCGCGATTTCCGACAGGAACGCCAGCATCTCCTCGATGCACTGGCCGTTCTGCTGGTCAGCGGCTGCGACATTGCCACGTTTAACGTCGCCCTCAATAGTTCACAGATATGCAAGGCATTAAGTCCAAAAGATTCCCGGGGTGAGGTAATACCTGGTGAAGAGGTCACGCCTTCCCGCATTTGCCGCGCACTCGATCTGTTTGAAAATTACGGCATTATCGAGCCGTACATGCGTCGCCTGGACCCGTACACAAAAACATACCTCCCGCGTCATGTCACGTTAACAGAGCAGTTTTTCAAGCTCCTCCAGGTCAATCTCGATCTGCTGTTCAAAGAGCGTGAAGAACGTCTGCGCGCGCTGGCTGAGGGGATTCTTGCCCCAGGCGAAGTGATGTCCGTAAAAGCGGCCCGACAGCGCTTCTTTGACGAGAAAGTGGCGCAGGCCCTGAAGGTTCGCCGCGAGCGAGCGATAGAACAGAAGCGCCTTTCCAGAATTGCGCGTTCTACCCAGCTCGATGACCGGCAGTTCCAGATTGCAGCCTGGCTGATCAACACGCGGCCGGAAGTCTCAGGCATGACTCCGGATGATTTCGAGTTGCTGGTCTATCATTACCTGCGTCAGATCAAGCTCAATTTTGACGCTGAGCCACCAGGCTAACTTAACTTTCATTCCACGTTTTTCCTCTACCGCCGCTGGCGGTTTTTGTGCTTCCCCGCGTTTAAAAACTGGCTGAAAAACCATCAATAAAACCTGCCGTTACTACACGCATTACCGGCTAAAAACCCCCTGATGAAGCAAACTAGTCATGTCCCAGTAGTTATGCACAAATATCCGCAAATATAGAGGACTTTTTACCCGCAATGACTGGAAGTATTACCCGCAATTTCTTCTTAACCTTCTCGTAGCCCTGGGCTGTTTCTCACCAACGAACGCTTACGCGCCTTTGCCCTTTTTAAACATTCAATTAAAAAACGGATCTTATTCAGTCCCGCTTTCCTGTGGAAAACGGGGATAATGTTCGCCCTTGCAGCGGACTACGTCCGCGCCGGTTCGGAAACAACAAATGTACCTCCCGCCACTTCGCGGCGGGCATCAGTTAGGGGCTAATAGTTACAACATCCAAAATATTCGCACAAAGACACAAACCGTGCACATCTGAACCATCCAGCCCCTCCCCGGCACTGAAAAGCGAGGCCGCCCCGGCCCGGAGGGCCGGAACAACATCGCTTTTAATACCGGATGTTGTAACTAAAAATCCGGGTCGCTGCCAGTAACATCGCGGCAGGTTCCTCTGTACAGCCCCCGGGCACCGGCTTCGCCGGCACCACGGCTCCGGAAATCACGCCCTGTACGTCGCAAGCGCCGTACAGCCCGCTCACCGGAGTTAAAAGGGCTTAATGAAACCACATCATGGCTGTCAGCGGGTTATGGTCTGGCAGGGCGAAGGGATGGATTGGTGGAACCTGTCAACAGCGTAACCGGCTGCGCCGGGCTACGGCGCCATTAACCACTGTTCTCTGGTTAACTTCTGAGGGCGCCTCTATGCGCCTTTGGCGCATTCCAGGAATACCTGCGCGCAGCCCGGTATTCTCAACCCGGAGATTTCGCTGCGCCGTGTCGCGGCATCGGTAAGACAGTTCATCTGTCAGTCCCTGTTGTGATATAAACAACACAGCAGCCACGTTTCAGCACAGGCTTTTCTGCTGCCACATTTTGTGACTGGTTGCCTGAAGGATACTGATTGTGCTGAAGGGAGGAGGCATGACCGGAATTCCGGAACGGAAGAAAAAAACGAAAATGGCCCTGCTGTCTGTGCCGCTTGATGCACAACTGAAAAGCCGGGCAGAGCGGCGGCTGAACCGAATGGGCATGTCCGGTGCGGAAGCCGTTGACCAGCTTTATCGCTTAACGTGAGTTTTCGTTCGACTGCGCGTTAGCCCCCTACACCTGGTCGGTGCTGGCCAGCATCAATTACACCTTTACGGATAACCAGTCGGCCTCGATCGGCTACAAGGCCCTGAAGGTGGATTATGACCATCATGGCCACGTTTATGACACCCTGCTTAGCGGTCCGGCGATCGGCATAACCTGGCGATTCTGATGACGTCAGATAAAAAAGTCTCAGTCCGGAAGAGTTGAGCTGAAGGGAATAAGGGGCAGGTCAACCCCTGTAAGGTTATAAGATTAGCCTTACATATGTTTATATGTATATGTGTTAATATGGTTTTTGAATTGCCACGGATAATTCAGACTCTTCCGGTCCGCAGCCGTAATTTTGCGGGAAATAAAGATGAGATTATTAATGACAATTTCGGGGGCGAGTGTCCGGGATAATTAGCCTGTTCAGGACCACCTCCACGGCCTCTGAATGTACTGACGAAGGTACACTGATTAGTGCGTTGGTGCAAAACCAGCTGGCTGCCACATGGTATCTGCATACGAACCAATAACCAATCGTGTCTTAACCACTCCTTTCCTGAAACTGAAACATGACACAAAGTACAACATTGTGAACCGAATGAAATCACTAATTGCCATTCTCTGCCTGATGGCCACAACATCCAGTTTTGCTGCGTTCACTATTACCAGTGCACAATTCGACTACACAACAAAAGAGCTGTTCTTTACCTATAC
>NZ_FMBC01000106.1 GCF_900094795.1 Kosakonia oryziphila | reverse complement strand
GATCTGGAGGATGCAATAAATCTGAGCGTGAAGCCCCTGACGACTACAGGCCAGTGCCAGCTCAGATTCATCCAGAGCTAGATATTCCAGTCGCTGTGCATCATCGAAATCAGGGAGGCCATACAGCGCTTCCTGCTCGGCATTATTTAAAACAGCCAGTCGTTCACTTTTGCCTGTCGCTTTGCCACGAGTAGTCATCCTGACCCCGATTAATCATGTCCGTAAGAGGATCGTTCTGCGGACAGTAAAAATTTTAATTTACGCTTCAGAGAAAATCACTGCTGACGTTGTCTCATATCACTGGTACGATATCAATCTCTTTCACGGCCCCTTATACGTACATATTTATGACAGAAATACGCATTGGCTATGCCCGATGTTCAACTGACCGCCAGGATCTGGCTGCACAGCAAGAAGCCCTCGTCGGTCTGGGCGTTTCCCCGGACCGGATTTATACCGATAAGGGGCTGACCGGTTCAAATCGCCAGCGTCCCGGTCTGGATCAGGCTCTGGCGGCTGTTCGCCAGGGAGACACGCTGGTCGTACCTAAACTGGACAGGCTGGCCCGTTCAGTTCCGGATGCAAGAGAAATTGCTGATGCCCTTCAGGCCCGTGGCGTGAAGCTGGCGCTGGGAAACAGCCTCTACGACCCTGCGGATCCGATGGGTAAGATGTTCTTTAACGTGCTGGCGACGTTTGCTGAGTTTGAAGGTGACCTGATACGGCTGCGTACCCGCGAAGGTATGGCCATCGCCAGGGCAAAAGGGAAACTGCGGGGAAAACAACCAAAGTTGTCTGATAAGCAGCAAAAGGAGCTTTGCAGGATGCACGGAAGCGGCGAGTACTCTATCAGCGATCTGGCTGAATTATTCTCCGTCTCCCGCCCTACGGTCTATCGGACGCTTTCTCGTGGAAAATAATGGAAAATGGGATTTAATGAAAATTAGCATGGAGCGGTTATGTACAACAACAATGAAGTTATAAGTTATTTGCAGGCTAATAAAATTCTTGCGTTAAAACTCGACCATGCATTAACGGGCGTAGGAAAGGCTGTATCCAGTCAGATTGAAACGATAGGTGCCGGTGCAACGCGAGCACTATATTACACATCCTGTTTTACCGATGAATATCAGGATGTCTGCCAGAAACAAAAGACCGAAGACATTCGATTCAAAAACGGCGTTATTTATATTTTGCAACATGGCAATGTTGCGTATGACATGCTCAAAATATATTTCGAAGAAATATTTAAATATAAAACCTCCGATCAACTGGAGCGCATCAAACAAATGCTTATGGCTGTTAATATCCATATTGCTGCCAGTTCACTCACAAACGCTGGTTTTGCTCTGGCAACAGCATCATTTGTTGCAGCAGGCATGAATCTAAGTCTTGAACTCAGTGCACTGGCAGGGCGAAGAGCAGGCGGGGTTGTAGGGGCTATTGGCATATACGGCGTGGTACAAAAAGCGGCTGATAGCGCCCATCGCCTACACGTCCAATACCCGGCCTATTACTCTGCACTCTACATGCAACAACTAGAAATGATGTACTTCCTGATAGAGCCATTGTTTGAGCGGGCTGAGGCGTTTAAAGCACAATGGGTATCGGATGATGGTATTGCAGATATCATCACCAGGATGATTCGATAATTATGATGAATCTTATTAAAAGGTTTTTCAGACGGGTATTCAGGTCATTGATTTCGTATTATGGTCCGGCAGCGCTGACAATAATTTTCGCTATAGTTCAGGGTTTGTTTTTTCCTGACAGCCCAATCTGGCTTATCCCCGTATTTTTTGTATTTGTGATGGTTGTTTTATCAATATGTGAGATTGTAAAGTTCAAACGTTAGCACCATCGTAAATTTATTTATAAGGAAATAGTATGTCTACACCCGCACATTTATGGCTTGAAGATGAGAACGGATCTCCGATAGTCGGTAGTTGCATGATGCCACTCCGCCTGGGTTCTATCGAGTTAAAATCATTCTCTCACGGTGTCACTATTCCAGTTGACCCGAGCTGGGGAAAACTTACAGGTACGCGCGTTCACCGCCCTATAACGATAGTGAAAGAATTTGATCAGACAACCCCCCTTCTGTATCGCGCTGTCTGTGAAGGTCGGACCATGAAGAAAGCGACAATCAAGATGTACCGTATTCTGGAATCGGGCATCGAGGCCGAGTATTTCAATATCATTCTGGAAAACGTCAAATTCACAACGGTCGCACCATTCCTGTCTCCTAACGGTATGAGTAGTACTCACCTGGAAACGCTTGAATTGCGTTATGAAGCAATTACCTGGAAGTATACGGAGGGTAATATTATCTATCGTGATTCATGGAACGATCGTTGTTGTGCCTGATTACGAGGGATACCAAAGGAGGCAATTGCCTCCTTTTGCTCTAACGAGGAGATAAAATGATCGACTTAACCGCAGAACAGCGACAGCTGGCGAAAATAGTTCATGATTATGCCTGCCGATTCCCTCTGACAGAAAATGGCGATGCTCAGTTATTGCAGGGCTGTTATGACTATATGGATGCTTTTAAGCGGGTAATGAACAGCACGTCGAAAGTCCAGATGGACTACATTTGCCTGCAATACCCTGGATATTTTCGCTTTGCAAAATGGATGGAAAGGCTGGCACAAGGCATTGCCGATGGAGTCATTGAAGTGCCGAAAGATCACTAAAATATCGCGCCGGAAATTTCGGCGGTTCCGGCGTAGAACCCC
>NZ_FMBC01000006.1 GCF_900094795.1 Kosakonia oryziphila | reverse complement strand
GAAATGGGGCAAAAAGGTGTATGCGCGGCGTAAGGAGACAGTGGAGCGGAGCTTCGCGGATGCGAAACAACATCACGGGCACCGGTATGCGCGGTTCCGTGGTCTGATGAAGGTACAGATGCAGTGCCTGCTTGCGGCGACGGCGCAGAATATGAAGAAGATGGCGCTGCTGGCGCTTTTTTATCTGTTTTTTATGGTGCAGGAAGGTCTGTCAGGGGGATGCCTTCGTCCTGTGAAGCCAGAGAAAGTGATGACAGGTTAAAGCGGGAAAATATCGCGATCGCGACCTGCGGTCGCTACAAAAGAAGAACCCCATGCAAAAACATGGGGTTCGTCAGCAGTCTGAAACCGCCTTCACTATGAAGGCGGTTTTTTGTTATCCGCAACAACTAACTTATGCGGGTAAAACGTCGCTTACCGGTTTGTCGCGCGTCACCAATTTACGCAGCGTAACGTAAAACACCGGCGTCAGGAACAGACCAAACAGTGTCACGCCCAGCATACCGGAGAATACCGTGATCCCGGTGACGCCACGCACTTCTGCACCCGCGCCGTGGCCGAGGATCAGCGGAACCGTCCCGGCAATAAAGGCGATGGAGGTCATCACAATTGGGCGTAAACGCAGGCGGCAAGCCTCCAGCGCCGCTTCCATGATACCTTTCCCCTGAATTTCCAGCTCGCGGGCAAACTCAACGATCAGAATCGCGTTTTTACAGGCCAGCCCCATCAGTACAACCAGACCAACCTGCACGAACACGTTGTTATCGCCACCGGTCAGCCAGACGCCAAACAGCGCAGACAGCATCGTCATCGGAACGATAAGGATCACCGCCAGCGGCAGCGTCCAGCTTTCATACAGCGCTGCCAGCACCAGGAAAGCCAGCAGAACCGCGACCGGGAAGACGATCAGCGCCGTATTGCCCTGAGTGGCCTGCTGGTAACTCAGATCCGTCCATTCAATATTCATCCCATTCGGCAATATCTGTTTAGACATCCCGTCCAGTTGCGCCATCGCCTGCGCAGAAGAGAGTATGCGAGGATCGGCATCGCCAATGAGATCCGCCGCCGGGTAACCATTGTAGCGAATCACCGGATCTGGCCCGTACGTGGTAGTGATCTTCACCATACTGCCAATCGGCACCATTTCACCCTGATTATTACGGGTGCGCAAATTAGCAATATTTTCCACGCTGTCGCGGAACGGTCCGTCGGCCTGCGCCATTACGCGCCAGGTACGTCCAAACTGGTTAAAATCGTTCACATAAGACGATCCCAGATAGGTTTGCAGCGTACCGAAAAGATCGGTCAGCGACACGCCCTGCGCTTTCGCCTTATCACGATCGACCTGTACATCCAACTGTGGAACGTTAGCCTGGTAGGTTGAGATAGGGAAATGCATCCCCGGCGTCTGCATAATCGCGCCGGACATTGTGTTCACCGCATTTTGCAGCGCGCCATAGCCAAGACCGGCACGATCCTGTATGTACAACGAATAGCCTGAACCCTGACCCAGCCCTAAAATCGGCGGTGGTAAAATGGAGAAACCAAAGCCCTCCTGGATTTGCGCGATCTTAGCGTTGATCTCAGCGTTAATTTGCGCCGCAGTATGTTTACGCTGGTCGAACGGTTTCAGGCCAAAAAAGACCGTCCCGGTATTCGGCGTATTGGTGAATTGCAGCGCATTAAGCCCAGGAAAAGCGACCGCATAATCCACGCCTTCGGTATTCATACCGATTTCGCTCATTTTGCGGATCACTGCATCGGTGCGTGCCAGTGAAGAACCTTCCGGCATTTTCACGCCGCCAATCAAATAGAGCTTATCCTGGGTCGGAATAAATCCGCCGGGTACGGCTTTAAACATGACGCCAGCGGCACAGAGCAGCAGCACATAAACAACAAACACCGCGCCACGTCGTCCGAGCGTTTTGCCTACCAGCCCCTGATAGCCGTCCGAGCTGCGATGGAAAAAGCGGTTAAACGGACGGAAAAGCCAACCGAACAGACGATCGATAAGTCTGGTAGGAAAATCTTTCGGCGCGCCGTGCGGCTTTAACAGCAAGGCAGCCAGAGCCGGAGAGAGCGTCAGCGAGTTGATGGCGGAGATCACCGTTGAAATCGCGATCGTCACCGCAAACTGTTTGTAGAACTGACCGGTTACTCCCGAGAGAAACGCCATCGGTACAAATACCGCGCACAGTACCAGTGCAATCGCAATAATCGGCCCGGACACTTCACGCATCGCTTGATGCGCCGCCGCAAGCGGAGACAGCCCCTCTTCGATATTTCGCTCAACGTTTTCCACCACCACGATGGCGTCGTCCACAACGATACCGATAGCCAGCACCAGCCCGAACAAACTGAGGGTATTAAGCGAAAAGCCAAGCAGGTAGAGAATGCTGAACGTTCCCACAACCGATACCGGCACCGCGATCAGCGGAATAATCGACGCGCGCCAGGTTTGCAGAAACAGGATCACCACCAGTACAACCAGCACTACCGCTTCCAGCAGCGTTTGCACGACCGCGCGAATGGAATCGCGAACAAAAACCGTCGGATCGTAAGGTGCCGCCCATTTCATATCTTCCGGGAAACGCTTTGACAGTTCGTCCATTTTAGCGCGCACCGCGTTAGACAAATCGATGGCGTTCGCCCCCGGCGACTGGAAGATACCGATCCCTACCGCGTCTTTATTGTTAAGCTGGGAGCGCAGCGCATAACTGCCGGAACCCATTTCTATACGCGCCACGTCGCGCAAGCGAACTAGCGAGCCGTCTTGTGCCGTTTTCAAAATAATATTGCCAAACTCCTCTTCCGTGTGCAGACGGCCCTGGGCGTTAATTGAGATCAGGAAATCGCTCTCTTTCGGCAGCGGCTCGGCGCCAAGCTGCCCGGCGGAAACCTGTACGTTTTGCTCCTGCATCGCCGTCACCACATCCGAGGCCGTCAGACCGCGCGCTGCCACTTTATTGGGATCCAGCCAGATGCGCATAGCGTATTCGCCTGAGCCAAAAATCTGAATTTGGCCAACGCCTGGCAGACGCGCCAGTTCATCCTTCACTTTTAGCGTGGCGTAGTTACGCATATACAGTGAGTCGTATTTACCGCCGGGCGAAAACAGATGCACCACCAACGTGAGTGTCGGCGACTGTTTCTGGGTGGTGATACCCAAACGCCGCACATCTTCCGGCAGACGCGCCTCGGCCTGCGATACCCGGTTTTGCACCTGAACCTGCGCCTGATCGGGATCGGTACCCGGGCGGAAAGTTACAGTGGTCACCAGTACACCGTCGGAGCCTGCGACAGATTTCATGTACATCATGTTCTCAACACCGTTGATCGCTTCTTCCAGCGGCGTCGCCACGGTCTCTGCAATCACTTTCGGGTTGGCCCCTGGGTACTCCGCTCGCACCTGTACACTTGGCGGCACGACGTCAGGATATTCGCTGATCGGCAACAGAGGGATAGCAATTAATCCTGTAGTAAAAATCAGAATCGACAGCACTGCGGCGAAAATCGGCCTGTCGATAAAAAAGCGGGAAAAGTCCATGTGTCGGATTCTCAGATAAGGGATCAGTTGAGGGCGGTGCTGGCGGTCATGGCAACAGTTTTCGCGTTAACCGGCATACCCGGCATAAACACTTTTTGTAAACCATCGACGATGACTCTATCGCCTGGGTTCAACCCTTGCTGCACAATGCGTAAACCGTCTGCCAGACGCCCCTGAGTAATATCGCGACGCTGCGCTTTACCATCTTTATCAACGATATAAACATATTTTCGATCCTGATCGGTCAGCACCGCTTTGTCGTCGATAAGCGTGGCTTTGAATTCAGCGCTGCCCGGTAGACGTACACGGGCAAACAGTCCCGGCGTGAACTGACGCTGCGTGTTATCCAACAGCGCGCGCATACGGATCGTACCGGTACTCGGCGTTAGCTGATTATCAAGAAAATCCACTTTGCCCTGATGGGGGTAGCCCTGCTCGCCAACAAGACCAATCTCAACCGGTAGCGCCAGGTGATTACTGGACGCCCCTTGCCCACTGCGGGCGAGATTTTGATAGTGGAGGTAGGTCGACTCATCCACGTCGAAGTAGACATAAACCGTCTTCTGCGAAACCAGCGTGGTGAGCACGCTGGCACTGTCACCAGCAGTGACCAGGTTACCGCTGGTGATCAACGCGCGGCTGGCGCGGCCATCGATAGGTGCGGTGACTTTGGTGAAATCCAGGTTAAGTTGCGCGGCGTCAACTGCCGCCTGCGCGGCGCGAATGTCGGCCTGTGCCTGGGCGGCGGCCGAACGGCGCTGCTCCCACTCTTCTCGGGATACCAGGTTGGTATTGATTAATTTATCGGTACGGTTAGCCTCACTTTGCGCCAGGCTGGCCTGCGTTTTGGCTCTCGCCAACGTCGCTTGCGCCTGTTCCAGCGCAGCGCGATAGGTTCTGTCATCAATGGTGAACAGCACCTCGCCCTTTTTCACCTCCTGGCCATCGGTGTAATTCACTTTATCAATATAGCCGGAGACGCGGGGGCGAAGCTGAACACTTTCCACCGCTTCAATCCGACCATTAAAGCTATCCCACTGACTAATGGATTTCACTACCACATTAGCAGCGCTGACGGAGGGAGCTTGTGGCGCGGCGTTTTGCGCGACACTGTTATCGCACCCGACGAGCAGTATGGAGAGGAATATTGCTCCCAGCGCATTCAAATGAAAATTAACCCAAGGTTTTTGCAGGCTCATTATTTTTATTCCACTAATTGTAGCCGCCGGGCAAGACGCAGCAGGAGATGCTGCGCCACTTCCTTTGTCCGGGCTGGCTTAAGGCCATTTGTGTCGTTCATCGCCACAAAACTGTAACAGTTCCGAATACACTATCGCGGCGATTGTAGGGAGGCGCTAAATTAAGTGCAAGAATAATTGTTGCACTTTATGTGCTATTTGAGTCAGAGGTAAATCACCCGTTCCGGACAGGGATTTAAATGCAACAATAAAACTTGCAATTAATGCAAAAGCGAGCCACCTTTAAATGCAACAGATCAAGATGCTTTTTAATAAGCCTGCGTGGGGAAACATGATGAACACTGGCGCCTTTATTCACGACTTACTCGACTGGATCGACAACAACCTTGAAAGCCGTCTGGACATTGACACTGTTTCCAGGCGCGCCGGTTATTCGAAATGGCACCTCCAGCGGATATTTAAAGAACATACCGGTTATCGTCTCGCCGAATATATTCGCGCGCAAAAGCTGCAAAAATCGGTCGAGCGCTTAGCCCACAGCGACGAGCCGATTTTGAACGTGGCAATGGCGTTGGGCTTTGACTCCCAGCAGTCCTTCAACCGCAGCTTCAAGCGTCAGTATGGCCAGGCACCGGGCGCGTGGCGCCGCAGTATCGGTTACCCTAAGCGTACGCATGTGCGCCAGCAATCAACATAGTGCGGAGTGGTTTTCTCCGTGATCCGTTCAGGATGAAATCGTCGGCCTGGCGTGTCCGGTTTGACGCGCCATTAAAATGGCCGCCTTCTCCGCTATTCATTTTACCGATGGCATATCCGTTACGGGAAAGGGGCTCCAGTTTTTTGCGCAATCAGCAGCAACAACCGATTGCTGTAGCGGTGCTTCTCCCGGCGGAACAGGCGAGACGCCGCCAGGGCCTATGCGGAGCTGCGCCGATTCGATTAACCAGCGAGCCGCATTGCTGAAATAGACGCCGTCCAGGACAAAATGCAAAGAATGAACGGCGTCATAACCGCGTAACACCAACTGGCCGGTTTCGCCGGAAATATGACTCAGGGAGATATCACGGTAAACAGGAATGTTGCTACCGCTCGCATGCACATCATATCGCGTATCAAAGTCGAGCGGCCGACGATTACCCCGCAGACAAACATTTTCGTAACGAATATCGCTGACAAGTCCACCCCGGCTGTTGTCACTTTTGATGCGCAGCCCTGAGGTCGTACCATCAAGCGTCAAATCACGCACACGAATATCGCTGATACCGCCCACCGTCTCACTACCAATGGACATTCCGTGTCCCCAATAAAAATGGTTGTCCACTAACAGCACATGACGCGTGGGCCCACCAGCGCCCGCTTTAATCGCAACATTGTCATCACCGGTTCTGATGAAGCTGTGAGCTATCAGGATATTCTGCGACGAAATAGGATCAATGCCATCGGTATTACGGGCATTTGCAGGCGTATCAATACGTACGCCCCAGAAAATTGCGCCCTGGACATTTTTCAGGGTGACATGGAATCCTGGGGAATTTCGCAGCGTAATACCGTGAAAAAGAATATGTGAACCATCGTCTATTTCAACCAAGCGAGGCACGTTCTGCGCCCTGCCTTCCGTCTGCGCGCGGCGAGCCAACTGCCACCATGATTCATTCTCTCCTTTCATCAGCTCACCGCCCTGCCCATCAATAATCCCCTCCCCGATAATGCCTCCACCGTCGGTGTTCCTAAAAAGGATAAAGGGCCGACAACCATTCCCCTTATGATCGAGGGTTCCACAACGCCCATTTTTGTCGTAAACACGTGGGTCAGGATTTGCTGCCAACATTGCCCCATGCGAAATCCAGAGTGTAACGCCAGATTTCATTGTCAAAGGCCCACTGAAGAAACGACCAGCAAGGAGTTGTAAAGCTTCACCCCGTGGGCAGTTATCAATAGCCGACTGAAGTCGTTGGGTATCGTCTCCTGATGAATAAACCTGGTGGGGAACCAGTCTTGCGCAGATATGGGTGGGCAGCGCAGGCTCAGGAAAATCAGGGCTATCCTGGGCCAACAGCGTCGCGCTGAACCCTGATACCAGGACGGCTAACATGCCAGAGATTATTACTTTCAAATTACAATGAAGAATAAACATAATGATCCTGATATCAGAATGGTTGAAATACTTTAGCGTCGTCGCGATAAAAAATGTGGCAAATACATATTCAGTTTAAGTAGCGTTTATGTTTGTTGAGAAAAAAAAGATATAATTTTCCGCCTCTTCATTTTTACAACAGTCAGTGAACATGACATAAATTAAATCGCGCTGGCTTTAGCAAACTGTACGGCTTTTCATTGTGCTTTCCTTTTTTCATATAAAAGGAGATCTGTTTGTGTTTATTCATCGTTTCCTGGTTTAGTAAAGACCCGACCTGATATCGCATCAAGGGCATTGACGGCATGTTTAACCTCTTCGAAATCATGATAAAACTGATTATTTAACGGCATATGTCGCAGGATCCCAAGACAATAATTCAGCGCGTTCATTGCATTGTGTATCGGGTAAAGGCAAAGCATAGCGTTACTGTCCAGATTAGCTCTGGTTAACAGGCGAATATCCTGTTCAATCCCGGCCTTGATAACATCCAGTTTAACGTGCAGCAAACGCAAGGTATCAGGCTCTTCAGGTTCCAGCATCAACACATTAATCAACCCAATGGCTTCTTTAAAGTTTTTAACGATAGAGTTAATAAAATTACGCGGTTCAGATTCCATGTTCACTCCGTAAATAGTCATTAATGCCTTCACTATCACCGGGTATCATTGATGTTTTTAGCCGGCGACATACAAAAGTAAACAGAATTGCAATATCTGTAAAAACACAGCCGGGAGTTACCTGCCGATGTTCTCATTTTTATTAGATATAATTTAACTCTATAAAAGTAAACTTTACTGCAATGACGTCTTTAAATATCGTTAACGGTATATTAATAAATGACTTCAGTGACATAAAAAGAAAATATCATATGAGTCTGAAGATGGTTGTTAACCAAAATATGACGAAGTCGTATCGATTCTTTTTGCATGTGAGAACACCGAGGCGCTGTAACGGGAATCAGATAAGGATGAATCCGTTAATTTTCAGCGCTTAAACTATCGGGTTTGATATCGCCGCCAGACGACCCTGTCGGATTGCATAACCGTGATAGAATATTTCTTCCGTACCGCTCAGGTATCCAAAGCGTTAATCGAATCGGCCTGAATTATCAGTGGCTCAAAAAGGCTTACCAGCACAGATGCTGACTCGCCTGGCAGCGCAGCAACTGCTACTTACCCGGCACGCTGAATAAAGCGCATGGTGTCCAGTAGATTGTCCTTCTCTGCTTCAGTCAGATTCGGGGATGCGGTTTTCTCAGCCAGCCAGGCCCGCTCTGAATAAGACAGTTCACCTGTGCGAAGCCGCTGGCTGATAGTCATGAGCAGATGCTTGTCCAGTTCATTGATACGCTGTCTGATTCCGTCAAGATCCCGGTGAGTGGCAGATAAATCTGGTTGTGTAAATCCGTCGGCCAGATAGCGATGCTGTATCGCTTTCCCCGCAGTCATCAACGCGCTGATGAATGGCTCCACTGACTGCGGTTCCAGCCCGGCCTCTTGTGCAGTATTCCGTGCCGCCGACAGCACTTTTTGTTCCCGCGCTAAATCCTCCACGGGTAAACGATACTTCGCCTTGTAGGCTGCAACATCTCTCATTATCTGCATTCGTTCGGTCAAGATTAACGAAAGGGCATTAAGACAAATGACAGCAGGTGCTCCCGCAAAAACGCTTCCGGACATGAGTAAAGTTGATGCGAAGTTCTTCATAACCAATCCTCAAAGAAAGGTGAGACATTTAATTTACCTGCGCAAATATAACCAGATGTTACTATTTAGTTTCTGGATGTAAGGGCTTTGTTATAAGCAAGGCCAGTTTTTCGTACCGCTTGTTACTTCGCAGAGCTTAGGGATCCAGCGCTGGCAGCTAACAAGCTCTCTTTTCGGATACACAATTGCGTAATTAACACTAGCTGAACAAAGGCGTCTGCGGGAATAAACAGCAAACCAGATGCCTGAACACTTCATTCACTTTTCATTAATTTAATTACGTTATTATTTCATCAAAGCGGCTTTAGGTAAGGAAATGTAACACGCTGATATCCATGTAGATTCATCAGAAGTCTGCAAGCCTGTACGAGATTGCGATTGAAATGTGGGGAGAACGTTACCGGGCCTTTCGCGCTGGGACGATTCACCGTTTTATGATCACAAAGCGGCGCGGGTCTGGAGGGGTGTTCGCATTTTCTAAACTAACGCCTCGGATTATTCTGTTTTGTTTGTTGTGCCTGAAAATGTATACCTTGCCGGGAATCCATTTCCAGGCAGGCAGACATGAGCACACATACTCGCATTCGCAAATTCAACACGAAAGACACTTACCCAAATCAGTCACTTGATAACGATCTTTGCCAGGCCGTGCGCGCAGGCAATACCGTGTACGTTCGCGGTCAGATTGGGACTGATTTCGAAGGCAACCTGGTGGGGCTTGGCGATCCGGCGGCGCAGGCCGAGCAAGCGATGAAGAACGTTAAACAACTGCTGGAAGAAGCGGGCAGCGATCTGTCCCACATCGTTAAGACAACCACTTATATCATCGACCCCCGCTACCGCGAGCCGGTTTATCAAGTGGTTGGCAAATGGTTGAAAGGGGTATTTCCGATCTCAACCGGGCTGGTCATTTCTGCGCTTGGTCAGCCGCAATGGCTGATGGAAATTGATGTTATCGCAGTTATCCCGGACGAATGGTCGCCGCAATCAGGAGCATAAAAACATGACGTTATCGATTATCGGACGCTGCGCACAAACCGGCCAGATCGGCATTGCTATCAGCTCTTCCAGCATCGCAGTCGGCGCGCGCTGCCCCTGGCTACGCAGCAAGGTGGGCGCGGTATCAACACAAAACATCACCTTACCAGCGCTGGGGCCGCGTATTCTTGATCGGTTACAGCACGGCGATGCTGCCGAAACCGCGCTACAGTTCGGGCTTGGCACGGATGACTACTTTATGTACCGGCAGGTTACCGTGCTGACCGCCAGCGGTGAAAGCGCGTTCTACAGCGGCGAAAAAACGCTGGGCGTCAACAACGCGCTGTGCGGGAAGAACTGTGTGGCGGCGGGTAATCTGCTGGCAAATGCGGATGTTATTACCGCGATGGTCAGTGCCTTCGAGCAACAATCCGGGCATCTTGCTGACAGGCTTATTGCCGCGATGCAAGCGGGCCTGCTAGCTGGCGGGGAAGCCGGCCCGCTACATTCGGCGGCGCTGTCGATTGTGGATTCGCCAGTCTGGCCGATTGTTGATTTACGCGTCGACTGGACCGACGCCGATCCGATTATGGAACTTAACAAGCTCTGGCACGCCTATAAACCACAGATACAGGACTATTTAACCCGCGCGATCGATCCCCGCAGTGCGCCGGGTTACGGTGTACCGGGTGACGAGTAACCGCGAGGAGATCCGATGATGGGCAGTCGCAAACTGCTGGAACAACTGGTGGCGTTTAACACCACCAGCCGCGAATCCAATCTGGCGTTGATCGATTTTGTTCGCCGCTACTTAACCGGCCTGGGCGTTGAGTGCGAACTGATTCACAACGCCGAGCACAGCAAAGCGAATCTGTATGCCCGGCTTGGCCCGCCGGGTAGCGGCGGCATAATGCTTTCGGGTCACAGTGACGTAGTGCCCGTTGACGGGCAGAGCTGGAGCGTTCCCCCCTTTGCTCTGACGGAGCGAGAAGGCAAATTGTACGGTCGCGGCACGGCGGACATGAAAGGCTTTATCGCCTGTATGCTGGCAGCCGTACCCTATTTTCTTAGGCAGCCGCTGGTGCAACCACTACATCTGGCAATCTCCTATGATGAGGAAGTGGGATGCCTTGGCGTGCGAACCCTGCTGGACGAACTCTCCCGTCGCCCGGAAAAGCCCGATATCTGCCTGATTGGCGAACCCACCGCACTGCAACCTGTGCTCGGCCACAAAGGCAAGCTCGGCGTGCGCTGTGAAGTACAAGGCGCCGCCTGTCATTCGGCCTACGCACCTCAGGGGGTAAATGCCATCGAATATGCCGCAAAGCTTATCCACCACCTTACGGTGATAGGCAAGCGACTGGCCGCGCCGGAACATCAGGATGCGCGTTTTGATCCGCCCTTTACCACCGTGCAAACCGGCATCATCCGGGGAGGCCGGGCGCTAAATATTGTGCCTGCCGAATGTACGTTTGACTTCGAGGTACGCACGTTGCCGCAGGATGACGCGCAGGACGTGGCCCAGGAACTGGAATGTTATGCGCAGCGCGAACTCCTGCCACAAATGCGCGCCATAAATAGCGAAGCGGCGATCCGCTTTTATCCCATCAGCAGTTATCCCGGTTTGTACACCACCGCGCAAAGCGCCGCTGCGCGGCTGCTTGCCCATCTAACCGGTTCTGAAGCGTTCAGTACCGTCGCATTCGGTACGGAAGGCGGGTTGTTTCATCAGGCGGGCATCCCCAGCGTAGTCTGTGGGCCGGGCAGTATGGCGCAGGGCCATAAACCAGATGAGTTTATCACTGTCGAGCAACTGGACGCCTGCGATGCCCTGCTACGTCGTCTTGCTACGTGGATGTGCCAAAAAGCATGACGCTGCCGCGACACTGAAACCAACAAATTTTCACCGTAAATGCAGGGCGCGTCCTGGCCGCCCTTCATTTATCCACCCAGCCCTTTCACTGCTTTAACTTTTCCAAATGCCAGCTTCAGGAAGCACTAACCGCGTGATGCGCGCTTACGCCGTATGCTGGTGGTCAGTATTCGATAGCCCGTTTCTGGAGATTCCATGGTCAGTGCAGAAGTCACCACATTCCCGCAGCCCGACACGCTGCTCCCCATCACACACAAAGCTAACGTTGCCGTACGGCTTGATGGCGTACTAAAACGCTTTGGCGACGCCATCGCCTTACACAAAATATCCCTGATGATTGAGGAAGGGGAATTTGTTACGCTGCTCGGCCCTTCAGGCTGCGGTAAAACCACGCTGCTGAATCTGATGGCGGGTTTCGCCGAAGCGGATGGCGGCGAGATCTTTATTGATGGCGATCTGGTTACCGATATACCACCCTGGCAGCGTGAAATTGGCATTGTCTTCCAGAACTACGCACTGTTCCCGCATATGACGGTAGAGAAGAACGTAGGCTACGGCCTGCGTATGCGCGGTGTGCCCAAAGCCGAGATTGCTGAACGCGTTGAGCAGGCGCTGGCGCTGGTGAAGCTTGCCGGTTACGGCCACCGCAAGCCACGTGAACTCTCTGGCGGCCAACAGCAGCGTGTGGCACTGGCACGCGCGCTGGTCATTCGTCCCAAGGTGCTGCTGCTGGATGAACCTTTCTCCGCGCTGGACAAAAACCTGCGCCTGTCAATGCAGGTTGAGTTGAAAGCGATTCAGCGCAAGCTTGGCGTCACCACCGTCTTCGTGACGCACGATCAGGGTGAAGCGCTGAGCATGAGCGATCGCGTGGTGGTCATGTCGGCAGGTCATGTACGTCAGATTGGTACGCCGGATGAAATTTATCGTCGTCCGCAGGATCCCTTTGTCGCAGGCTTTGTCGGTGATGTGAATATTCTGCCGGGGCGCTATGCCGGTCGCGATGGCGCTGCGATGCTCAATCTGGGCGGTAATGTGCTACGTCTGCCAGCAGAGCGTGTACATGCCACGATTGGCGAACGCCTTGATGTCTACGTCCGTCCGGAAAATATTCAACTGGCAGCGCTTGGCCCGCATTCACTGTTTAGCGCCACGGTTATTGCCCATGTCTTTCAGGGCGATCATGTCGATGTACATCTTGATGTGCCCGCACTGGGCAGCGCAGCGCTGTTTGCACGCCAGTCCGGCCTGAATTCGCTGACGCACTGGCCCGTCGGTAGCCTGGTTGGCGTAAATGTAGATGACGAAGGCGTGTGTGCGTTTAGCACGGCAAGCGAGGGATAAACACCGATGATACCTGAAATGATGAATGCCGTGATTGCGTGCCGCCCGGGCGGCCCTGAGGTGTTAGAACGCGTACAGCGTCCTGTACCGCAGCCTGGCGCGGGTGAAGTGCTGATTCGTATTGTCAGTGCGGGGGTCAATCGCCCCGATATCCTGCAACGCAACGGTATGCCGTTGCCGCCAGGAGTAACAGATGTGTTGGGGTTAGAAGTCTCCGGCACCGTGGTGGCGCTGGGTGCGGGAGTTGAATCCCCCGCTGTGGGTTCGCCGGTTATGGCGCTGCTCAATGGTGGCGGTTATGCGGACTACTGCGTGGCGCGTGCTGAACTCTGTTTATCCGTGCCGGAAACGCTGCCACTCACGCAGGCAGCAGGCGTGCCGGAAGCGGCATTTACCGTATGGCATAACCTGTTTGAACTGGGGCGTTTGCAGCCGGGTGAAACCGTACTGATTCACGGTGCGGCCAGCGGTGTTGGCACGTTTGCTATTCAATGCGCACAGGCCTGCGGAGCGCGCGTGATTGCGACGGCTGGCGGTGGTGAAAAGATATCGGCGCTGCAACAGTTCGGCGTATGGCGCGCTATCGATCGCCACAGCGAAGATTTCGTTACCGCCGTGCTTGCTGCAACCGAAGGACGCGGTGTCGATGTGGTGCTGGATAATGTCGGTGGCGATTATGTGGCGCGCAACCTGAGTGTGTTAGCGCCAGGCGGACGTCATGTCAGTCTTTCATTTATGCAGGGCGCGAAGATTGAACTTGATCTGCAACTGGTGATGCGTAAGGGACTGAGCCTGACCTCTTCGACCCTGCGCCCCAAAAGCGCGGCCGAGAAAATGCGGCTGGCGCAGTGCATCAGCAAACATCTGCTGCCGCTGATCGCCGCAGGCAAAATCGCACCGACGCTGTATCAAACCTTACCGTTAGCGCAAGCCGCAGACGCCCATCGTATCCTGGAAGCCAACGCCAACATCGGCAAAGTGCTGCTACAGGTGGCCTAATGATGCAACTCTTTTTTGCCACCACGTCCGCGTATGTACGCAAAGTGATGGTGTGCGCAACCGTACTGGGTCTTGCTGATGAAATGGAACGGCTGGACTCTGCCGCCCATCCGATCGAACGCGACGAACGTATCGCCGTGTTTAATCCGCTGGCAAAAGTGCCAGCGCTGCGCACCGAGAACGGACTCTGTCTCTATGACAGCCGGGTAATTTGTGAATACCTCAACGCGCGGGCCAAGGGCAATTTATACCCGGAACAGGGTGAGGCGCGCTGGAGAAGCCTGGCACGCCAGGCGCTGGGTGACGGGATGATAGATGCCGCATTACTGGCGCGCTACGAATTCAGTGCGCGACCACCGGAGAAGCAGTGGCAAAAATGGGCTGACGCGCAGCTAAAAAAAGTCGCCGCTGCACTGTCAGAGATCGAAGGCCAGGTCAGTGATTTCAGCGAAAATCCCAACGATATCGGGCTGATTGCCATTGGCTGTGCACTCGGTTATCTCGACTTCCGCTTTGCCGAACTCAACTGGCGTGCCGATCACCCGCTTACCGCCGCATGGTTCGCCGTCTTCGATGCGCATCCGGCGATGGCCGCGACGCGTCCGTATTAATCAGGAGTGTGCATGTCACAGCAGATCTATTTTCTCAATGGGCCGAACGCCAACTTGTATGGGCTGGATAAAAATGGCACCTACGGCAGCGAAAGTTTTGTCAGCATCGGAGAGCGCTGTCAGCGCCGCGCCGCGTCACACGGGGTAATATTGCATTTCCGCCAGAGCAACCATGAAGGTGTACTGGTTGGCTGGATTCAGGAAGCGCGCCAAAACGCCATGGGATTAATTATCAATGCTGCGGGTTTGACCTACAGTTCGGTGCCCATTCTTGATGCGTTACTGATGTTTGATGGCCCGATCATTGAAACGCATATGAGCAATATCTGGAAACGCGAGCCGTTCCGCCATCACTCATTGGTGTCGAAAGCGGCAACCGGTGTCATTGCCGGGCTGGGCGCAGCCGGTTACGAGCTGGCGATTGATGCGGTAGTCAACCTGTTGGGAACGCGCGCTGTATGAGTACATTAGTGTTTTACAGCGAATTCGACAGCTTCGAAGAGTGGTCAGCGTTACTTGCCCCACATTTGCCCGGCGTGACAATTTGCCGCGCCGAAACGGTGCAAAACCCCGCTGAGGTGCACTATGCGCTGACATGGAAGCCACCACATGGCTTCTTTGCGCCATACCGCAATCTCAAACTGTTGGTGAATCTCGGGGCGGGCGTCGACTCACTGGTGGGACGCGACGATCTGCCGGATATTCCGATAATTCGGCTCTCCGACCCTGATATGGCGCGCATGATGGCCGGATATGTACTGTTTGCCGTGCTGCGCTACGCGCGAGATATCCCGGCATTTGAGCACGCGCAGCGTGAACAACGCTGGCATTATCTGCATCCACGTAAGCCCTCCGACATCCGTGTCGGTGTACTGGGATTGGGAGAACTCGGCGCGTATACGGCGCAGGAACTGGTACGACAAGGATTCGACGTGCGCGGCTGGTCGCGTTCGCCAAAAGTGATGACCGGCATAAGGTGCAGCAGTGGGCTGGCGTCGCTGAATGATTTCCTCAGCCAGAGTGACATTCTGGTGGTCATGCTGCCGCTCACACCGCACACGGCTGGGTTGCTCAGTGCAGAACGGCTGTCCCACCTCCCCTTTGGCGCGGCGTTTATCAATGTTTCGCGCGGTGCGATTGTCGATCAGGCAGCGCTGACAGCGGCGCTGCAATCAGGGCAGATTGCTGAAGCCACGCTGGACGTGTTTGACCGCGAACCACTGCCACCAGATGATCCATTATGGCGCATGGACAACGTGCTGATCACGCCACATCTGGCATCGGTTGCCATCCCTGCCAGCGCCGCACTTCAGGTGGCAGAAAACATTCAGCGCGCCGCACGCGGTGAATCGGTGACCAATCAGGTATTCCCGGAGCGTGGCTACTAAGCTGTCGCCACGCCCGGCGTCACGCCACCCGCACCACCTGCGGATCGAAATAGCTTGGCGCCGCCATGCCAGGAATATACTGGTCGGAGATAAAAACGCGGCAGCGCTCAGCAAAGGCGTTAACCACCATGGAGTGCTGAGTGTGAGCGGCAGTCGCGTAACCGAGTTGCATCGCCCTGTTCGTTCCTGCAAGCCGTACGCGAATCAGGCGTTTACCATCCTGGGAGAGATGCGCTTTCGGCCGCACGTTGGCGATACCAAACCCCACGCCGTTTGCCACCATCGAGCGCACCACTTCCATATTGCTGGAGCGCATTACCACATTCGGCGTCACGCCCGCCTCGCTAAACAGGCCAAGGAAATATTCACGGCTCCATGGCATATCCAGCAACACCATTGGCATCGTCGCCAGATCCTGAATGGTCACCGCCGATTGTGTCGCAAGCGGGTGATGTTCACCCACCATCACATAGGGTGGCAACTGTGCCAGTGAGGTAAATGCGATATCGCTGGCGGGGACTAAATCGTAGGTCAGGGCGATATCGATATCGGCGGTGCGTAGCTGTTTCAGCAACTGTTCATGGTTGCCTTCGACAAGCGTAATGCGCACGCCGGGAAACGCACGACCAAAACCGAACACCAGTTCAGGGGTCAGCATCGGCGCCAGCGTATCCAGACAGCCCACGCGCAGCGGGCCACGCACATTGTTCATGGATTCCGAGGCGATAGTATAAAGATTCAACATCTGCTCCAGAATGAGCTTCGCCTCTTTCAGAACCTGATGCCCAATAGCAGTAAGCGAAACGCCCTGCGCGTGATGGCGAACAAAAAGCTGTACGCCCAGTTCGGATTCGATATGAGTGATAGCAGCGGAGATCGACGGTGATGAAACGTGGATACGTTCTGAGGCGCCAATGATACTGCCAGCCTCTCCGGAGGCGACAAAATATTCCAGCTGACGCTGGGTAATGCGACTGAGCATGCAGGTTCTCCTAAGATCGCCGACGCGATCATGTCGCGCCAGTCATTCTAATAGTGTTAATTTTTATGCATTTATCATGCCAAATGAAAATTAACAGCATAATCCCCTGCTTTTGTTGTGATCTTCTTCCCTTCTGCCTTATCACTGGTTAAGAAAATCCGTTGCAAAGCAGCACCCTTTTTAGCCTCAGAAATTCTGATGCAACGGCGAGGAAAAGGCTGTTTTACGCAATCTGTTCGCCACGGCATTATCGATTTCACACCAGGGAACACCGTTTGCACCGTTCTGGCGCGCCGGGTTTCAGATTGCTACCACAGCCATTTCATCGATGGGGATAAGAATATGTTGCGTAAGATTTGTGCCTTAACGTTGTTGTCCACCAGTGTACTCAGCGCCGGAAATGCGATGGCCGCTGACAAGCTGATTGTCAGCACCTGGGGCGGCGGTTTTAAAGATTTGATCGATGAAACCATTGCCAAAGAGTTCACCAAAGAAACCGGCGTAGAAGTGCAGTTTGTCACCGGCGGTACCATTGATCGTCTCAACAAAGCTAAGCTGGCGGGCGGTTCACCAGAAACTGATGTGACCTTTACCACCGCGCATGTGGGTTATCTGTACGCTAACTCTGGCCTGTTTGAAAAACTCGATATGAGTAAAATCCCGAACGCCGCAAACCTCGTGCAACAGGCGAAAGTCAGCCCTTATCACCTCGGCGTATGGGGCTACGTTTACACCATCGGCTATCGTCCGGACCTGGTACCCAAAGGCGAAACCTTTACCAGTTGGAACGATCTGTGGAAGCCTGAACTGAAAGGCACACTGGCGCTGCCGGACTGGGATCCGAGCCATATCATTGCGGTGGCAGCAAAACTCTCCGGCGCCGATGCGGCGCACTGGCAGCAAGGCCAGGCGAAGCTGAAAGCGCTGATCCCAAATATCAAATCTTTCTATACCGACGATGCCAACAGTCAGCAACTGATCTCCACCGGCGAAACCCCGGTACAAGTGATGCTGTCGATGAACGCCTACAACATGATGGCTGAAGGGGTGGACGTCAAACTGGCGATACCCAAAGAGGGAGCGATTTTAGGCGTCGATACCATTGGTATCAACAAAGGCACCAAACATAGCGATCTCGCATATAAGTTTATGAATATTGCTCTGAAACCCGAAATTCAGCAGCAAGTGGCAAAAATTTACCACGGCAGTCCAACGGTAACCAACGCGCATATCGATCCTGAACTGGCGAAACTGCCAGGCATGCTTACCACGCCTGAGCAGTGGAATGCCACCATCAATACCGATCCGCAACTGCGTGCTGAGAAAACCGCAGAGTGGCGTCAATGGTTCTCTGAAAACATCATGTCTCATTGATTTATCGGGCGGCTTGCGGGTCGCCCGGGTTCTACCAGCAGCACATTAATCAGGCAGCAAGGTCTATGACGAGAAAACCGACATTTTTCCCCTGGTTCATTATTCCCGCGACGCTGGCCGCAGTCGGGCTGGTTGTCGCGATGTTCGCGGTGATGCAGTTCAGCGTGCGCGCTTATATTCCCGGCTCGCTCGACGTGGGCGGATTTACGCTGGCGAACTTCAAAGGCCTGTTCAAAAGTATCTATGCCGATGCTTTTATTAACACCGTCATACTGAGCGCGAAAACCGCTATTTTTGGCCTGTTGATGAGTTATCCGCTGGCGTATGCACTGGTGCGCACTCGCACCATGTGGATCAAATCCGCGATTTTGATTATTGCGATTACGCCGATGTTTCTCGGCGAAGTGGTGCGCACCTATTCATGGATTATCGTTCTGGGTAACAGCGGCTTCCTTAATAGTTTGCTGCTGGCGTTAGGCGTCATCTCAACGCCGATTCAGTTTATGTTTACGCAAACCGGCGTGGTTCTGGCACTGGTACACGTTACCATGCCAATTATGGTGTTGATGCTGGCGACTGCGTTGTCGCACATCAACCCGGATTACGAGAAAGCCGCCGCCAGCCTGGGCGCAGGGCCGATCCGCACCTTGCTGACCGTGACGATCCCCTTGTCTATCCCCGGCATTATCTCCAGCCTCACTACTGCGTTTGCCTGGACCTTTAGCGCCTTTGCCACACCGCAACTTATTGGCGGCGGACGCGTCAGCACCGTGGCGACCATGGTCTATCAACTGGGTTTCTCATCGATGAACTTCCCGTTTGCCGCCGCGCTGAGCATCGCCGGTTTAATCCTGACCATTCTGTTGCTGATGGCGCTCAAACGCATGACCCGATTCCTGCACACGATGGGAGAGCATTGATATGACCCGTTCGCTCAAAGACAAACTGACTGTACTGGCGGGCCGGCTGCTGGTCGCCGCTATTCTGCTCTTTGTGATGCTGCCGACTATCGTGGTATTTATCTCCTCGTTCAGCAGCACCGCCGTGCTGTTTTTCCCGCCGAAAGGCTGGTCGCTGCGCTGGTTCGAGCGCGCGGTGAATTATGATGATTTCCGTCACGGCTTCTACTCCGGGCTGATTGTCACCGCATGGGCGTCTTCACTGGCGGTAATCATCGGCACCACGCTGGCGATAGCTATCGAACGCTATGCGTTTCCGTGCAAACAGGTGCTGGAAGGGATTCTGCTGTCACCGCTGTTTATCCCCCACTTCACCATTGGCCTGGGGCTGTTGATGCTGGTGTCGCAACTCAACCTGGGGCGCGGTTATCCGTTGGTGATTTTCTGCCACATCGTGCTAATACTGCCGTTTGTGTTGCGCAGCGTTTATGTGTCGTTAAAAAACCTTGAGCAGCGCATTGAACTGGCGGCGGCAAGCCTTGGTGCATCGCCGTTGCGCGTGGTATGGACTATCACCGTGCCATTAATTTTACCAGGCCTGTTTGGCGGCTGGTTGTTTGCCGCGATCCTCTCCTTCAACGAATTTACCGCGTCGTTGTTTATTACTACCCAGGCAACACAGACCTTACCGGTGGCGATGTACAACTATGTGCGTGAATTTGCTGACCCGACACTGGCAGCCCTGTCGGTCATTTATATTACCGTCACCGCTACCTTGTTAATTATCACCAATAAGTTTTTGGGCCTGGGGAAAATATTAAATGTTGAGACCAGACATTAATAAAGCGTGAATGCGTGAATGAAGGCGCGCTGGATTTTCCCATGCGCTGCCTTAAGAAACCTGATTATCATTAATACGACACTCGATTACGCTTAGCGATAAAACTATCGAGGGTCGCCTATATTTAGGGATGCAACATGTCAGTAGAAAAAATTAATACCGTAATCGTCGGTGCAGGTCAGGCTGGTATTGCCATGAGCGAACATCTGGCATTAATGGGTGTGCCCCATGTCGTACTGGAGCGCAGCCGTATCGCTGAACGTTGGCGCTCGGAACGTTGGGATTCGCTGGTGGCGAATGGCCCAGCGTGGCATGATCGCTTCCCGTCGCTGAAATTCGACAATATTTCCCAGGAAGCTTTTCCGCCTAAAGAGCGCATGGCGCAATATTTTGAAGACTATGCCAGGATGATTAACGCCCCGGTTCGCACCGGCGTTGATGTACATCAGGTTGTGCGCCTGGCAGGACGCAGCGGATTCAAAGTGGTGACCTCTGCCGGTGAATTTGAAGCCAACAATGTGGTGGCCGCCACTGGCCCGTTTCAGAAACCCTCATTCCCGCAGATCGTGCCAGAAAGCGCAGGAGTGCACCAGATTCACTCTTCCGTCTATAAAAATCCGCAGCAACTGCCCGCAGGCGGCGTGCTGGTGGTCGGTGCAGGCGCTTCCGGTACGCAAATTGCCGAAGAGCTGCGTAACTCAGGCCGGGATGTTTATCTGTCAGTCGGCGAACATTATCGCCCGCCGCGCTCCTACCGCGACCGTGATTACTGCTGGTGGCTCGGCGCGCTTGGTCTGTGGGATGAAGTGAAAATAAAGCCGAAGAAAGAGCACGTTGCCTTTGCGGTAAGCGGCTATGAAGGCGGTAAAACCGTGGATTTCCGTCGCCTGGCGCATATGGGTATTACGCTTGTGGGGATCACCAAAGGCTGGAATAACGGTGTCCTGAGCTTTGCCGAAGGTCTGGCCGAGAATATCGCGGCGGGCGATAACGCCTACTTTGATGTGCTGCGTGATGCAGATGCCTGGATCGAACGCAACGGGCTGAACCTGCCGCCGGAGCCGCAAGCCTGGGAACTCCTGCCGGATCCGGAATGTCTGCGCAATCCGCTGGCGCAATTAGATATTGCCGCTGCGGGAATTACCACAATTATCTGGGCGACGGGTTTTAAATTTGATTTCAATTGGCTGCAAGTGGATGCCTTTGACGAAAAAGGTCTGCCATTCCATAAACGCGGCATTTCCGCCGAACGCGGTATTTATTTTCTCGGCCTGCCCAATTTAGTAAACCGTGCATCATCGTTTATTTATGGCGTATGGCACGACGCTAAATACATTGCCGATCATATTGTTTTGCAGAATGCTTATACCGACTACGTTAAATCATAATTTCCAGTCTACGTATTCTGATCGTCACCGGTGGCTAAGAGCCTGGCCCAGTAGGCGTATATTGTTGCAGCCAGTTTGGGCACAGACAGCGCGCAACAACCGGAGCGTACACGCAGTACGTGAGGATGACTCGCTTCGCTCGCCCTAAAGGGCCGCCGCAAGCGGCGTTCAAAATGCCATAACATTTTGTGTGAGCACTGCCCTGGGCCAAAATGGCAAATAAAATAGCCTAATGGGCCAGGCTCTAAATCATCGTTATTTAGCCACATAGTATTGGATAACCAACATGATCATCACCTGCATTGAAGATCTACGGCAACTGGCGCGTAAGCGGGTGCCAAAAATGTTTTATGACTATGTGGATGCCGGCTCCTGGAGCGAATATAGCTATCGAGCCAATGAAGCTGATTTACGTCGGCTTGAGTTTCGTCAGCGAGTG
Organism: Kosakonia oryziphila; assembly: GCF_900094795.1. GTDB lineage: Bacteria > Pseudomonadota > Gammaproteobacteria > Enterobacterales > Enterobacteriaceae > Kosakonia > Kosakonia oryziphila. The sequence continues at coordinate 105,192 of NZ_FMBC01000006.1, read as the reverse complement.
GCAGTCGATATTGCCGCCCGCAGCACGGCCAGCGTAATGCTCGGACAAGCCGTTACAATGCCCGTGGCCATTGCCCCCACGGGGTTAACCGGCATGATCCATCCCGACGGTGAAATTCTTGCGGCGCGTGCAGCGAAAACGTTTGGCATCCCCTTTACGCTTTCGACCATGAGCATTTGTTCCATTGAAACCGTGGCACAGGCCACCGATTATCACCCATTCTGGTTCCAGCTCTACGTCATGCGCGATCGCCAGTTTGTCGCGAATCTTATCGATCGCGCGAAAGCCGCCAACTGCGGCGCGCTGGTCGTCACCATGGATCTTCAGGTGTTTGGACAGCGCCATAAAGACATCAAAAATGGCCTCTCGACCCCACCTAAGATGACGCTGCGCAATCTGCTTAATATTGCCAGCAAACCACGCTGGTGTCGCAAAATGCTCGCCACACACAACCGTAACTTTGGCAATATTATCGGTCACGCCAGTGGCGTAAATAACATTGATGCGATGGTGGAGTGGACTGCGCAGCAGTTCGATCCGCGTCTCTCCTGGCAGGATATTGAGTGGATTAAACTGCGCTGGGGCGGCAAGCTGATCGTGAAGGGCATTATGGACGTGGAGGATGCGCGCCAGGCAGTGGCAGCAGGAGCGGATGCGCTCATTGTCTCTAATCACGGCGGCCGTCAGCTAGATGGGGTGTCGTCATCGAGTGCATTATTGCCAGAGATTGCCGCCGCAGTGGGCAATGATATTGAAGTCCATTTCGACGGCGGGATACGTTCCGGACAGGATGTGCTGAAGGCAATTGCGCTGGGGGCTAAGGGAACCTATATCGGGCGCAGTATGCTGTATGGATTAGGGGCAATGGGTGAAGAAGGTGTCACAATGGCGCTAAATATCATTCGTAATGAATTCGATTTGTCGATGGCTTTTTGCGGCAAGACCCATGTTGCTTCGATTGATAGTGGGATCCTACGACGCAGGTTGTTTGACTGACTTCCCCTATTTGCCTGTTATAATCCCGCTAACACACCAACGGGTTTAACGGCGACGATGACAAAACTTACCTTGCAAGAGCAGATGTTAAAAGCTGGATTAGTCACCAGCAAGAAAATGGCCAAAGTCCAGAGAACGGCGAAAAAGTCCCGCGTTCAGGCGCGTGAGGCCAGAGAAGCGGTAGAAGAAAATAAGAAAGCGCAACTTGAGCGTGATAAGCAGCTCAGTGAACAACAAAAGCAGGCTGCATTATCGAAAGAGTATAAAGCGCAGATCAAGCAGCTTATTGAGATGAACCGCATCACAATAGCGAAAGGCGATATTGGCTTTAACTTCACCGACAATAGTGTGATTAAAAAAATTGAGGTCAATAAACTGACTCAGGCGCAGCTAATGAATGGCCGTCTCGCCATTGCTCGTCTGGTGTCCGACAACAGCGGTGATAGCCAGTACGCCATCATCCCGGCGGCTGTTGCCGATAAAATTGCCCAGCGCGATGCAAACAGTATTGTGCTGCACAGCACACTAACTCAGGAAGCACAGAATGAAGACGATCCGTATGCAGACTTCAAAGTGCCCGATGATTTGATGTGGTAATTAACGTTTCAGAATGGGCTGTCATTACGGGCGGTGATCCGCCTGTTGCTGATGGGATGAACAAAATGCAACTCGCTGGCGTGCAGCATCAGTCGCGGTGCCCGTTCAGTACCCGGCGTCAGCCGACCACCATATGTCGCGGCCCTCTGGAGAATGGCCAGTTCTTCACCTGTCAGTTTTGCCAGTTAATCATCTCGTCAAGGCCGGACAGCAACGCCGGAAAGTAGCTCTGGTCAAGATAAAATGTGTCGGTGACTTTGATGCTGTCTGCATTATCTTCTGGTTTCATCATAATATTTACTTCTGCAGTATCATGATGACCAACTTGCCTGAACTGTAAACTAAAATGACGTTCTAAACTGTCAAAAAAAATATCAGGGCGAGGTTCCTGTTTAATCAGACCTCCATAGAAAGATTGAAGTTCTTTCTTTAAATCAATAAGTTCAGGAACCGTAAATGCAGTGCTGTACTGTGTCGTTAATACTGGCAACTTATATTCAACAAACGTCTTTATCGAGTCGTCTGATAGGTCATCTTCGGCATATTCTCTTTCATAAGGTGACAGTTGAAATTTCAGTATCCCAACTTCAATATCAATCATAATTACCTCTAAAAATACTGGAAATGACTGATTGTCCAGTCTTTCTCACGAACAAGGACTTCGAGAGTATACTTTTTATAATAATATGTTCCTTTAGCCTGTTTGTTCTCAACAAGTCTATATATTTCAGTCTCATAGCGAAAAAGCTCTGGTTTTTTCTTTGGATCAGGCATTCGTCTGCCATAACGGATAGCTTTTTCCTGAATTTGTAAAGGGACATAGCGACCGGGGTTCTGCATGTGCTTCGCAGCAGTTTCTGTCATTTTAAGACTGCGGGCTGAAAGCCCCGCCTTCAATCACCCACGTAGAAAATTTTACAGGAGCTTTGCTCATACCAAGTATTACAGCAGATTTGCCTCAGCAACTCCATCAGTCCATTTAAAATCGTATTTTGTAGAATCTTCGACAGCTTTTTCACAGACATAATCCTCTCGTTCATGTTTCAATATATAGCGTTCAGGATTATTACCACGCATACATTCAATCTCTTCCTCTTTTGCCTTTTGTTCCTTCGCTGCGGCAAGAGCTGCATCCTGAGCGGCTTTTGCTTCAGCTTTAGCTTTAGCTTTCTGCTCCGCCAGGTATTTTGCGTAATCGGCAGTATTGGTAATGTTATTTTCACGGGCGTGGGAAAACTCTTTACCGTCTTTAAAACCAAGTTTTTGTGCTCTCACTTCATCACTTGAGGAACTGGCTGCACTTGCTGCGATGGCAAGCCCGATAATCAGTACTGGCACGGTATAATTATTCACGAGCTTATTGGGTAAGTGCTTAACCCGAAAAACATCCGTACCCAAAACGGCCCATCCGATCGCAGCAGTGCCTGCCAGTAGCTGACATAAACCAGCGACCGAAAGCATGATGAGAGACGCGTAGATAACCGTATGGTATGATTTTGTTCAAACTATGACATTCCGAGTGTAGTGTAGTTAGCTATACAATAGCAGGCATTGTGCTTTACACTGCGCGCTGCAAAAAACTGAGTAGATAAACGATTAACCAGGCGGTACAGCGATGAACGGAACGATCACAACATGGTTTAAAGATAAAGGTTTTGGCTTTATCAAAGATGAAAACGGCGATAACCGTTATTTTCATGTGATTAAAGTCGCTAACCCTGAGCTAATTAAAAAAGATGCCGCAGTGACTTTTGAACCCACCACCAATAACAAGGGGTTATCGGCGTACGCGGTGAAAGTCATCCCTGACAGCAAATACATCTATATCGCAGGCGAACGTTTCAAGCTTGCTTCGATAAAAACGTATCTGGTGTACAGCGAAGAAATCCCTGCTGATAGCCGCATTGATAAAGAAAATGCCGTGTTGTCTGTGGGTCTACTGATGGGAAATATCAGGCCGAAAACCGCCGCCAGGCCGGGTGAAATGCGCTCAGTGAAAAAACTGGCGATCACCACCTTCCAGGGAACGACCTCTATTTTCTCGGAAGATGAAATTGATATTGATGCGACGGTAAAAATGCTCAAGGTCTGAGCAGTACTCCACCTTCAGGCAACTTTTTCGGCACCACGCGCTGGCCGGTGATGAGTAAGAAGCGACAGAGTGTCGCTTCTTTTCTCGTTCCGGGAAAACCTGCTTAATCCTGGCGTTTGCCTGGCATCATTCTCAGTAATGTATTATCCCGCAGTATATAGTGGTGCAGCAGCGCCGCCGCAGCATGCAAGCCGATGAGAAAATAGCCTGCATTAGCCAGTAATTCATGAACCTCTTTCAGGCTATGTTGCAGTACGCTATTTTTTTCCGCCGCAACCGGCATGTTAATAAACAGAAAACTCCACTCTTTCTGGCCATAATAGAGCGACACCACTCCCAAAAGTGGAAGAAAAATAAACAGTGCATATAAAATAAAATGCACAACAGTGGCGCTGAGTTTTTGCCATTGTGGCAGAGCGGGAACAACCGGTGGTTCCGGGAAAATAAATCTAAATACCATTCTGATCAGCATCAGAATAAACACACTGACACCACAAGTGTAATGTGTTATTGCCATCCAGTAACGACCGACAGAATCTTTGGGGAAAATGCCCTTGAATTCCATCGCGGCGTACGTGACAACGATCAGCAATAAAACCAGCCAGTGTAATGCTATCTGCCCACCTGAGTATTTCTTCATTTTTCTGTCCTGAGTTTTCTATCCTGAGAATAAAACGATTATTTAAGCCAGCGCCTGTCCGGCGAGCGAACCCGCCCCCATCGACAAAGCCATCGCCATGGCGCTCCAGAAGGTGATTCTAATAATGGCTTTCACCGGTGGCGCTTTGCCTGCGACCGAGGAGATATAGCCGAGCAGCGCCAGTGAAAAAAGTGTGGAAAGGATGATGAACAGCAAAACTAGCGGTGCCGGAGTTAACCACGCCACCAGAACCGGCAACACCGCACCGGCAGAAAAGCTGATGGCTGAAAAAATCGCGGCCTGTAGCGGCTGTGCTGAATTTGTCTCCGTCAGGCCCAGTTCTTCACGGGCATGAGCATCGAGCGCGTCCTTTGCCATCAACTGTACCGCGACCTCGCGGGCAAGCGAAGGCGCCAGCCCCCGTTGCATATACAGTGAAGCCAGTTCCTGTACCTCTCCATCATAATCCGTCGCCAGCTCCCTTTTCTCCTGGGCAATCGCAGCCTTTTCTGTATCGGCTTGCGATGAGACGGAGACATATTCTCCGGTCGCCATAGACATAGCGCCTGCGACCAGCCCGGCAACACCCGCCAGCAACACCCCGGAGGAAGAACTTCCCGCAGACGCAACCCCGAGAACAAGGCTGGCCGTCGACACGATACCATCATTGGCTCCCAGCACTGCTGCCCGGAGCCACCCGACTCTTCCGATGCTGTGTAGTTCCAGATGCATGCTTATGTTTGCCTTTTATCAGTGAATGAATCTGCCTGGCATTGCCGATATGAAAAAAAATCGTATTGATAGTTTATTATGCCAGTCTTAACGCCAGATTAAGAAGAAATGAATGAAACCCAGCATCTGCTGGTTTTCATTTCCATGAACGCTCACTCCCGAAATGATAATAGCTATCATGCTCGTTTATAATGTTTCAGAAATTATCTTATCTGCGTTACCATTAATTCTATCCTATCATTTACGCAGGATCTGGCGGGCAATTTTTCATGTGCCGATATTAATTGTTAAGACTATTATTCACAGTCAAAATGCATTGTCGACGTTGTCGTGCTGTCAGCAAAAAAAAAGAGACGTAAACGGGCGGCTGGCGTTCGCACTAACGTAATAATGTACAGCAACGCCATTTCAGCCATAACGATACACACCGTGCGCTGGCGATTTCAGCTTCTCTCAACCGTGCTTTTTGTACTTACATTTTGATACGAGAAATCAACCAATTCGCCCAGGACAAACGATGCGCAATGCCCTTATTCCTCTCATCGCGGCAGTGCTTCTTTTTATTACCGGCGTTTTTATTCTTAATTTGCAACTCTGGTACTCCGCCCGGACAGACCGCCTGGAGGGAGCCCGTTACGCGGTAAACAGCATCAACAACATTCTTGATGAGGCTTCCCATGCCACCCGTCTCGCCGTTGGCATTGCGGTTAAAGGATGCGATACGGAAGGACAATTTCAGCTCGGTACTGAGGCCGCCCTGCAACCCCACCTGCGCACAATCCTGATTGTTAAAGATGGGGAGATCTGGTGCTCATCGCTACCGGGGAATCGCGGGCTGCTGGCGCGGATTCCCAAAATGTCGGCTTCGCGTCTGTTTCTCGCGCCAGCAGAGGACGCAGCAAATGAACAGCCTTTTATGGTCTATCAGACGCGATTTGCCGCAAGCCGCGTGCTGGTCACCATCAGCGATCAGCATATTCGCGAGGCGCTGAATGCGCCGTTAGAGGGCATTATCTACAGATTGCGCGTCGGGAATAATGTGATTGGCCTGTCGGGGGATATCACAGCGCTTAACATAAACACTCTCCCTTCCGGACAGGTCGATTCGAAAACGTATCCCTTCAGCATCATTTACACTCAACCGCCGCTATTTAGCCTGCTCCGGCTCGTCTCGCAGGGGCCTGGCATCCTGATTTTCATCCTGTTCATCTCCTGCGCAACGGCCTTCGCACTGGTTAAATACCTGAATAAAAATGCCACGCCGGCAGAGACGCTGCGCCGGGCCATCACCAACGGCGAGATCGTGCCTTTTTACCAGCCTGTGGTGAATGGCAGAGAAGGAACCCTGTGCGGCGTCGAGGTACTGGCGCGCTGGAAACACCCGCGATCCGGTTATATCCCGCCCGCATTATTTATCCCTTTAGCCGAAAAATCAGATCTGATCATACCGCTAACGCAAAGCCTGATGAGGCAGGTGGTGACCCATATGAATGTCATTGCCCACAGGTTACCAGAAGGTTTTCACATCGGTATTAACGTCAGCGCAGCCCATATTGCTTCACCCGATTTTGTCGCGGAGTGTCTGAAATTCAAACACAGTTTCAACCATCCTGCGCTCAATCTGGTGATTGAAGTCACCGAACGTGAGCCCTTAGACGTGGATGAAGATCTTGTACAGCGGCTAAATACCCTGCATGAAAATGGGTTTGTTATTGCCCTGGACGATTTCGGCACTGGCTACTCAGGGCTGTCTTACTTGCAGGATCTGCATATCGATTACATTAAAATCGACCAGAGTTTCGTTGCCAGAGTGAATGCCGAACAGGACTCGACGCGGATTTTAGATTGCGTACTGGATCTGGCACGCAAACTCTCTTTAAGCATCGTCGCTGAAGGCGTCGAAACGAAAGAACAACTTGATTACCTGAATCAAAATAACATCACTTTCCTGCAAGGTTACTACTTCTATAAGCCGGTCAACTTTCAGGATCTGATCAAAATTTTGCTGTCAAAACCCAAAGTGAAGGTGGCTGTTAATGATCCGACTACCCCGAAAGACGATACACACGATGTGGTGTGCTGAATAGCCTTAATGCTGGAGTCGTGGCAGCGAAACGCTGCGCTTAAGGAGCGCGTTCCGCACTCTCTTTCTGCAAGTTATCGCTGCCAGGGCCGCCGAAACCCGGCTTCGAAATTCAGCGCCCGGGCGCTTTCAGACACGCCGGGCAACGTCTCATCGTGTTTCATTATTCCGCCCCTTGCCGTTTCGATCTCCAGAGATGAAGAACACCATCCAGAAGCCTGGCAGGCTGGCTCGCTTTCGGTATCAGATTCAGGCGAAATCTTCGGACGGCCCATCCAGAGGGCGCAGCGGCGGAAAGATACGGGCAATTTCATCAGCAACATCAAATTCGGTTAAATTTTCTTCGGCAATCAATAGCCAAATCGAACCTTGCGGTGATTTCCATTCGGTAATAAAAAGTTGCGCATCCGGGCGTAACTCGACTTTCTCTCCGCTGTCGCGCATATGAAACTGCCAGCCGCGTTTATCGTTATCCGGCAGCGTTAACCAGAGCGCCGGGTAAACGCCGCGCCAGACTTCGCCATGGTGCTCGCCGCCCAGAACCAGATATTCCTGCATCACTGTTTTCGCCATTGACCTTCTCCACCAGATGAACATTTATCAAGCTTACAACATAGGCCAGAAACCGCGTCCCGACGCCTCTCCTTAACATCTATGCCAGGCTTAAGGAGAATCAACGTTGACAGGAGTTACCTCTTCTGACCTCACCGCAACAACACAAAAGGAGAACACATGACGGCATCTTCCCTTTCTGACCATGACATTAAATTGATCGATCGCTACTGGCGGGCCGCTAATTACCTCTCCGTTGGACAAATTTACCTGATGGATAACCCTTTACTGCGCGAACCCCTCAAGCCGGAGCACATCAAGCCGCGCCTGCTGGGACATTGGGGGACCACGCCGGGTCTTAACTTTATTTATGCCCATCTCAACCGCGTTATACGCCAGCGCGATCTCGATATGATCTATATCTGCGGCCCAGGGCATGGCGGTCCAGGCATGGTGGCGAATACCTGGCTTGAAGGCTCCTACAGCGACATTTATCCGCAGGTGAGCCAGGATGCTCAGGGGATGAAAAAATTGTTCCGTCAGTTCTCTTTTCCCGGCGGGATCCCCAGCCACGCCGCGCCGGAAACGCCCGGTTCCATTAATGAAGGCGGCGAACTGGGTTACTCGCTGGCACATGCGTTCGGCGCAGTATTTGATAACCCGTCGCTGATTGCCGCCTGCGTGATTGGCGATGGTGAAGCGGAAACCGGCCCGCTGGCCTCAAGCTGGCATGGGATTAAATTCCTCAATGCCGTGCGCGACGGCGCAGTACTACCGATTTTGCATCTTAATGGTTACAAGATTGCTAACCCGACCATCCTTGGGCGCGCCAGCGATGACGATCTGTTTCAACTGTTTCGCGGCTACGGGTATGAACCCCTGCTGGTTAGCGGCCATGAGCCGGAACAAATGCATCGCGATATGGCACAGGCGCTGGATAACGCCCTTGACCACATTGCGAATTTTCAGCAGCAGGCGCGCAACCATCAGACAGCAGAGCGTTTACCGCGTTGACCGATCATTTTGTTACGCAGCCCCAAAGGCTGGACTGGCCCGCAAACGGTGGACGGCAAAAAGGTGGAAGATTTCTGGCGCGCACACCAGGTGCCGGTTTCTTCATGCCGGGAAAACGACGAACATCGCCAGATCCTGCAACATTGGATGCAAAGCTACCAGCCGGAGGATCTCTTTGATGAAAACGGTCAGTTAAAGGCGGAATTGCGCGCGCTGGCACCCAACGGTGATAAACGCATGGGCGCTTCGCCATGGGCGAACGGCGGCCGTTTACGCCGCGAACTGATAACACCGGCACTGCAACCTTACGCCGTGGAGGTGACATCTCCCGGTGAATCCCAGGCGGAATCCACTGCGGCACTTGGCGCATATCTGGCAGGCATTTTCCGGGAAAATGCAGATAACTTCCGCCTTTTTGGCCCCGATGAAACGGCATCTAATCGTCTGAGTAAAGTGTTTGATGTGACCAGCCGCACGTGGCAGGCGGCGCAAAAACCGTGGGATGAACAGCTCGCGCCCGATGGTCGGGTGATGGAGATTCTCAGCGAACATCAATGTCAGGGCTGGCTGGAAGGGTATCTGCTCACCGGGCGGCACGGCCTGTTTAATTGCTATGAAGCTTTTATTCATATTGTCGATTCGATGTTTAACCAGCATGCCAAGTGGCTGAAAGTGTCCCGAAAATTGCCGTGGCGGGCGCCCATCTCCTCGCTGAATTACCTGCTCTCGTCCCATGTCTGGCGCCAGGATCACAACGGCTATAGCCATCAGGATCCTGGCTTTATCGATCACGTTGCCAACAAGAAAGCCGATATTGTGCGCATTTATCTGCCGCCAGATGCCAACACGCTGCTTTGCGTGGCGGATCACTGCCTGAAAACCTGGGATCGCATCAATGTGATCGTCGCCGGGAAACAGCCTGAGCCACAATGGCTAACGCTTGATGGCGCAGCTAAGCACTGTGCGGACGGAATGGGGATTTGGTACTGGGCTGGCACGGTTGAGGAAGGTGAAACGCCGGATGTGGTGATGGCCTGTGCCGGTGACGTACCCACCATGGAGACACTCGCGGCGGTCGATCTGCTGCGTGAATTCCTGCCAGCGTTACGTATTCAGGTAGTGAACGTGGTTGATTTAATGGCTTTACAGACCAGCGATCAACACCCGCACGGCCTGAGCGAAGAGGCGTTTGACGCCCTTTTCACCGCCGATAAGCCGGTCGTTTTCGCCTTCCACGGCTACCCCAGTTTGATCCACCGTTTGACCTACCTGCGCAACAACCACCGCAACTTTCACGTACGCGGTTTTATGGAGGAAGGCACTACAACCACGCCGTTTGATATGACGGTACTGAACGAACTGGATCGCTTTCATCTGGCGCAGGAAGCGATATTACGCGTGCCGTCGCTGCAAGGTAAAGCGGACGAGATCCTTGATCTGTTGCAGGAGAAAATCGCAGCCCACCATCGTTACGTCCGCGAATACGGTGAAGATCTGCCGGAAGTGCAGAACTGGAAATGGCCGTCACAGCAAGGCAGCGACGCTGCGCCGGAATAGGAATACCGGGTCAGCGCCACCGCGCTTATTACCGCATCAGGCGGCCAGTTGCAGGCAGGCTTGCGCGCAGGTTCGACACGCCTGCGCGCACTGCTGGCAGTGTTCATGCTGGTGCCTGCTACACTCTTCAGCGCAGGATTTACAAATATCCACACATACCCGGCACAGCGGTTGCAGATATTCATTCTCCAGCGCCATAAACTGCCCCACCAGCCGACAGAGCGCCGCGCACTGAAGATCCAGCTTGATGCAGTTGCGCATCATTGCCATATCCTCTTCATTCAGACAACTCGCCGCGCAATGCTCGCAGGCAATGGCGCATTGGTAACAGGCATCGCTACAGGTTTTATGTTCGGTTTGCATAAATTCCTCCTTTTGTCATCGGAGGTATTAAGTGTGAACGAAGGTTGCATTTACGCGAATTATTAATTTATCTGCACAATAAAATGGCGTTCATCCCTGGCGGAAATACTTTTATCAGAAATACCAGACAACAAAAATCAATTAAATTCGTTTAAAATTAATATATTAAACAACACCCTGGGTGATTACCCATACTGAGAAACAGTAACATTCAGTGCTAACGCATCTTAACCAGGACTATTCTGAGAGCGTTTTTCTTAATTGTTAGCAGACTAATTCCGGTAGCGAATATGCATTTGCATGCCTTCAGGATCGGTCCGGATTTCCTGTTCCTGAAGGTCTTTTTATTGCTGCTAACGTTTCGACTCTTCCTTTCTGCATAAAAAAGATGTTAGGTGCACGACACATCACAGCTATGCCTCTCTTTCCTCTAAGATTTGTCTTAAAACAATTAACAAAATTTATGTAAATCCTTTTCAGGGCAATGCAAACGAGTAAACAAAAGTCACTATTTCGGCTATTTCTCCGTCATTTTAGCCATTTAGTAACCATAGTTATTATTCAATATCTATAAAAATGACCATAAGCTCTTTATCTGCAAAGATATATAACTTACACAACGGCTTTAGAATATATACCAAGTGACTAATTTTTCATCACATCAATTTTTACCGCTTCGGTTTGACTAATTTTCGATAGCAACTAACTTTAATCACGAGCACCGACGACATTGAGATGCAAAACATGTCGTTTATTTTAAACAACGAAACTGGAGAAATAACATGACTGAACATCGTGGCGGTTCTGGTAATTTCGCAGAAGATCGTGAAAAAGCATCCGAAGCAGGTCGTAAAGGTGGTCAACACAGCGGCGGTAATTTCAAAAATGATCCGCAGCGTGCATCTGAAGCCGGAAAAAAAGGCGGCCAAAATAGCCATGGCGGTGGCCGCAAATCAGGTGAATGATTCATTACCACCTCGCTTCAAGCATCTTAGTAATTAGCACTTTACGGCGAGCCTACATGGCTCGCCATTATTTTCTCTTGCATGAAAGGTAATTCTCTATGCAGATTAATTCCCTGACAGATCTATTTATTCATTCTCTCTCTGATATTTACAGCGCAGAGAAGCAACTGACCCGCGCGCTCTCCAAACTGGCGCGAGAATCTTCAAGCAGCGAGCTGTCTGAGGCTTTCAAAAAGCACTATGAAGAAACCCAGGGGCAGATTGAGCGACTTGACCAGTTAGTAGAAGCCGAGCCCAATATCAAACTTAAGCGCATGAAATGTCACGCGATGGAAGGATTGATTGATGAAGCCAATGAAGCCATTGAAGCCACGGAGAAAGGCAGCGTACGCGATGCCGGACTGATTGCGGCCGCGCAAAAAGTCGAACATTACGAAATTGCCTCCTACGGTACGCTTTGTACCCTCGCCAGTCAGTTAGGTCTGAAAAAGGCGCAGCAATTACTTGCCGAAACGTTAGAAGAAGAAAAAACCACCGATACATTACTTACCAAAATAGCGACTTCAAGTATTAACCAGAAAGCCGAAGGCTAATAACCGCCAGTAAACCAGCAAATGTCATCCCTGATAATATTATTCTTCAGGGTCAATAATACAGCCCCAAAATAGAGGAATGTACTATGACGCCGCAAGAAAATTATCATGACTGGTTACGCGACGCGCACGCCATGGAAAAACAAGCGGAATCGATGCTCAATGCAATGAGTAGCCGCATCGATAATTATCCCGATCTGCGTGCAAGAATTGAACAACACTTAACGGAAACGCAAGGGCAAATTAAACTTCTGGAAGAGGTTCTCGACCGCAACAATATTAATCGATCATTAATGAAAGATGCCACCAGTAAAATGAGTGCTATGGGCCAGGCCGTTGGAGGCATGTTTTCTTCTGATGAAGTTGTCAAAGGCTCAATCAGCAGTTACGTATTCGAGCAATTTGAAATTGCCTGTTATACGTCGTTAATTTCTGCGGCAGAAAAAGTCGATGATATTGCCAGCATCGATATTTTCAAACAAATTCTTGCCGAAGAGAAAGCGATGGCTGAATGGGCGTTTAATCATTTACCCGACGTTACCGAACAATTTTTACTTCGTGATGCCGCTGCCGGTGTAGAAGCTAAAAAATAAACTAAAGCATCAGGAGAATTTATGTTTCGACACGTAAAACAACTACAGTACACCGTACGCGTCAGCGAGCCAAACCCAGGGCTGGCGAACCTATTACTGGAACAGTTCGGCGGCCCGCAAGGCGAGCTGGCGGCAGCCTGCCGTTATTTCACCCAGGGCCTGGGCGATGACGACAGTGGCCGCAAAGAGATGTTGATGGATATTGCCACCGAAGAATTAAGCCATCTGGAAATTATCGGAACTCTGGTCGGCATGCTGAATAAAGGCGCAAAAGGCGAACTGGCCGAAGGTACAGAAAATGAAGCGGAACTTTATCGCTCATTAACCGCCAATGGCAATGACAGCCACATTACTTCACTGTTATATGGCGGCGGCCCGGCCCTGACGAATTCCGGCGGCGTGCCGTGGACGGCGGCTTATATTGATACCATTGGCGAAGTCACGGCGGATATGCGCTCCAATATTGCGGCAGAAGCACGCGCGAAAATTATTTACGAACGGCTGATTAATGTCACGGACGATCCGGGCGTTAAAGATGCGCTGGGTTTTCTGATGACGCGAGAAGCGGCGCATCAACTCTCCTTCGAGAAAGCGCTCTATTCCATTCGTAATAACTTTCCGCCAGGTAAATTGCCGCCCATCGAACAGTACAGCAATGTGTACTACAACATGTCCGAGGGCGACGATCCGCGCGGAAGCTGGAACAGCGACGAAAACTTCGACTACGTGGCCGATCCGCAGCCTGCCGTGGATGGCGGCGATGGCCTCGCCACGGTACAACTCAACGATAAACAGCGCGCGCTGGTGAAAGCGATGGCGGAACGTACGCAATCCGATCCCCGTGTTGATCCGCTGACCGGTGCTGAACTGGGTAGCGGAGAACCGCAAGAGAAATAATACTTACTGATAACCTGTCGTATTCACCCCTTAGAGCCTATCCCAGTAGGCGTATATTGTTGCAGCCAGTTTGGGCACGGACAGCGCGCAACAACCGGAGCGTACACTCAGTACGTGAGGATTACTCGCTTCGCTCGCCCTAAAGGGCCGCCGCAAGCGGCGTTCAAAATGCTATAACATTTTGTGTGAGCACTGCCCAGGACCAAAATGGCAAATAAAATAGCCTAATGGGATAGGCTCTTAGTTTAGGGGTGTTTTTTTGTGGGGTAACCGGGCATGTTTGAGTTCGATGCATTCCATCTGGCAAGGCTTCAGTTCGCCTTTACGGTCTCGTTTCACATTATTTTTCCCGCCATCACTATCGGGCTTGCCAGCTATCTGGTGGTGCTTGAAGGGTTATGGCTGAAAACCAAAAATCCCGACTGGCGCGCGATGTATCACTTCTGGCTGAAGATCTTTGCCGTCAACTTCGGCATGGGTGTGGTTTCCGGGCTGGTGATGGCTTATCAGTTCGGTACGAACTGGAGCGGCTTCTCCCAGTTTGCTGGCAGTATTACCGGGCCATTACTCACCTACGAGGTGCTGACCGCTTTCTTCCTTGAGGCGGGTTTTCTCGGCGTGATGTTGTTTGGCTGGAATAAGGTGGGGCCGGGTCTGCACTTTTTCGCTACCTGCATGGTGGCGCTGGGCACGCTGATGTCCACTTTCTGGATCCTTGCCTCCAATAGCTGGATGCATACGCCGCAAGGGTTCGCCATTGAAAATGGTCAGGTGATCCCTGTCGACTGGTTTGCGGTCATTTTTAACCCTTCGTTCCCATACCGTTTACTGCATATGACCATTGCCGCTTTCCTCAGCACCGCCCTCTTCGTCGGCGCTTCCGCCGCCTGGCACTTGCTGCACCGCAATGACACACCCGCAATCCGCAAAATGTTGTCAATGGCGATGTGGATGGCGCTGGCCGTCGCGCCGCTCCAGGCGTTTATTGGCGATATGCATGGCCTGAACACCCTGAAACATCAGCCAGCGAAGATCGCCGCCATTGAAGGGCACTGGGAAAATCCGCCCGGCGAAGCCACGCCGTTGTTGCTGTTTGGCTTGCCGGATATGGAACAAGAACGCACCCGATACGCAGTGGAAATCCCTTCGCTTGGTAGTCTGATCCTCACCCACTCGCTGCACGAACAAGTGCCAGCGCTGAAAGATTTTCCGAAAGCGGATCGGCCCAACTCCACCATTGTCTTTTGGTCATTCCGTCTGATGGTAGGTATGGGGCTATTGATGATTGCGCTCGGTGTTGCCGCTTTGTGGTTGCGTTTTCGCCACCGGCTGTATGAATCGCGTCCCTTCCTGTACTTCGCACTGTGGATGGGCCCGGTGGGGTTGATTGCCATTCTTGCCGGTTGGGTGACCACCGAAGTCGGGCGACAACCCTGGGTTGTCTACGGGCTGCTGCGCACGGCAGATGCGGTTTCCTTGCACAGCACCTTACAGATGAGCCTGAGTCTGCTGGCCTTTATCGTGGTGTACACCTCGGTCTTCGGCGTCGGTTACAGCTATATGGTGCGGTTGATTAAGAGAGGGCCGCAGCCCTGGGATGAACACGCAACAGACGGCAGACCGACGCGCCCGCTCTCCGCGGCGGGTGAACGTTTGCAGGCGGAGGAGAAAAAATAATGGGCATCGATTTATCGCTTATCTGGTTTGTCATTATCGTCTTTGCCACATTGATGTATATCGTGATGGACGGCTTCGATCTGGGCATCGGTATTCTCTTCCCGGCAATTCAGGATGGCGGCGAACGAGACATTATGGTGAACAGCGTCGCGCCGGTATGGGATGGCAACGAAACCTGGTTGGTGCTCGGCGGAGCCGGGCTTTTCGGCGCGTTTCCTCTCGCTTATGCGGTGATCGCGGATGCGCTGGCCATCCCGCTGACATTAATGTTGATCGGTCTTATTTTTCGCGGTGTGGCGTTTGAGTTTCGTTTTAAAGCCACGCCGAATCACAAACCATTCTGGGATAAGTCCTTTCTCGCCGGATCGCTGCTGGCGACCTTTATGCAGGGCATGGTGGTCGGCGCGGTGATCAACGGTTTTGCCGTCACTGGCCGTACCTTCAGCGGCGGTTCGCTCGACTGGCTGACACCCTTTAACCTGTTCTGCGGTATTGGGCTGGTTATCACTTATGCCCTGCTGGGCGCCAGTTGGTTGGTGATGAAAAGTGAAGGAAACCTGCAACAGAAAATGCGTGTTGTCGCCAGAACGCTGTTGCTGGCGCTGCTGGTGGCGATGGCCGCGATCAGCCTGTGGACGCCGCTTTCCCATGCGGCGATCGCCGAACGCTGGTTCAGTCGGCCAAATATCTGGTTCTTTGTCCCGGTTCCGCTGCTGGTGATCCTCTTCAGCGTCTGGTTATGGCATACGCTGAGCAACGTGCAATACCATATTTTGCCGTTCGTTTTGACGCTGGGGCTGGTTTTCCTCGGCTTTAGCGGGCTGGGCATCAGCATCTGGCCGCATATTATTCCACCGGATATCACGCTGTGGCAGGCCGCCGCGCCGCCGCAAAGCCAGGGCTTTATGCTGGTTGGCGCACTGCTGATTATTCCGGTGATCCTGGGTTATACCTTCTGGAGCTACTATGTGTTTCGCGGGAAAATTCAGCATGGTGCGGGGTATCACTGATGTCATTTAAACGTATCGCACCGAAAATCATGTGGTTTGTTGGCCTGTGGTTTGCCAGCGTGCTGGCCCTGTTTCTCGTCAGCTCTGTGCTCAGGCTGCTGATGTCAATGGCCGGGCTACGCGCGTAAGGCAACGCGGGAAGGTTTACTCAATCTTGCCGCTGAAAACGCGAAATCCCCAGCTGTTATAGAGCAGCGTGATGGGCACCAGTAACGCAAAACTGATCAGCAGAAATTTTTGCGTTTCTGGCGGCGCGGCCGCCTGGTGGATCATCACATTAACCGGAACGATAAACGGAAACAGGGTAAACACCAGCGCGCCCAACGCGCAGCTCACCAGCATGAGGATCGCCGCCAGCGGCATAAACGCGTAGCGCCGCGTAAGGCTGAACCCTAACCCGGCGGCGGCGATTACCGCCACGCTGAGTAGCGGCAGCCACAGCCACGGGTTCAGCAGATGGCGACGCCAGGTTTCCTGTAATTGCCCCGTCCAGAAGAGTAATCCCGCCACCAGTAACGCGGCGAGCGCGACAAGCGGCGGGATCGCGCGTCTGCCCCACTGTTGCAATGCTCCAGTGCAGCGCCAGTTCAGCCAGCCGGCGCCCATCAGGCAGTAACCAACCACCAGTGCCAGTGCACAATACAGAGGAAACGGGCTGAACCACTCGCCGCCGGTGCCGTTAAACTGCTGGCCGTCATTCGGAATGCCCTCGATCAGACAGCCGACAATAGTGCCCTGCGCGAGGCTCGCCAGTAACGAGCCGCCCACCAGCATCGTATCGAACAGGCGCGGGGCGTGGTGGCGATACTCAATTGCCATCCCACGCACAACCAGCGCCAGCAGCATGGCAAAAACCGGGACATACAGCGCGCTGAGAATAATGGCATATGCCAGCGGAAACAGCCCGAGCAGCCCTCCTGCCGCCAGCACCAGCCAGGTTTCGTTACCGTCCCACACCGGCAGCAATGAGAGATTAATCCTCTTGCGGGAAGCGGCATCTCGCTGCAATCCACACAGCATACCGGTGCCGAGATCGGTGCCATCAAGCAGCACGTAGATCCACACGCTCAGCACCAGCGCCGCCGCCGACAGTGTTTGCAGCCAGGGTAACCCCAACACGTCACTCATTCATCGGCTCCTCTTCCCGTACGTTGCGCCACTTCCGGCATTGCGCTCTCTTCGTCCGACTGCGGCGGGTGCGCGAGCAAACGCAGCAAAAACCACAGCCCGAGGCTGAACAGCAGCAGATAAACGGTGACGGTAGCCGCCAGTGAACCCAACAGTAAACCCGGGGCTATCGGCGATGCACTTTCATCGGTGCGCAGCAGGCCATATACCGTCCACGGCTGGCGTCCGGCCTCCGTTACCACCCACCCCGCCAGCATGGCGATAAACCCGGCTGGAGCCATCAGCACCATCAGCTTATGCAACCAACGCGCGCGCCACAGACGACCGCGCAGGCGCACCACCAGCCCGGCGATACCCGCCGTGGCCATCAACAGGCCAAGGCCGACCATCAGGCGAAAAGACCAGAACACCAACGGCACCCACGGTAGTTCGTTGGTGGGGTATTGGTTGAGGCTATGAATGGTGCCACTCAGGTTATGGCGCAGGTAGAGTGAACCGATATCGGGGATGGCGACTTCATAATGGTTGCGCTGTTCGGCCATATCCGGCAGCGCAAACAGCCGCATCGGCTCGCCTTCACCCGGCGGCGGCGGATTCCAGCTCCCTTCCATCGCCGCCAGTTTTACCGGCTGGTGATCGCGGGTGTTTTCGCCATGCAGATCGCCAAGCACGATTTGCAGCGGTGCCATCACTACCAGCATCCACATACCGAGAGAGAACATTTTACGTGCCGCAGGATGACGCACATCGCGCAGCAAATGCCATGCGCCACTGGCTGCGACCAGACAGGCGGTGCCGAGCAGCGCGGCCGCTACCATGTGCGCCATCCGCCACGGAAACGACGGGTTAAAAATTACCGCCCACCAGTCCACGGGGCGAAAACGGCCATCCGCGCCGATGGCAAAACCGTCTGGTGTTTGCATCCACGAGTTCGCCGCGAGGATCCAGAAGGCGCTGAAAAACGATCCCAGCGCCACAATGCAGGTCGCCATAAGATGGACCCACGGCCGCACCTTGCCCATGCCGAACAGCATCACGCCCATAAAACCGGTTTCAAGGAAGAACGCCACCAGCACTTCCATATAGAGCATCGGCCCGAGCACTGCGCCCGTCCGGCTCGCCAGCCCGCTCCAGTTGGTACCGAAAGCAAACTCCATCACCACGCCAGTCACCACGCCGACGGCAACATTGAGAGCGAAGATTTTGCTCCAGTAGCGCCACAGGCTGAGCCAGACCTGCTGCCTGCGCCAAAGCCACATCCCTTCCAGCAGCATCAGAAACTGCGCGAGGCCAATAGTGAATGCCGCCAGCACAATATGGAAGCCGATGGTGAAAGCGAATTGCGTACGCGCCAGCAGCAGAGCCGTTTCCGGACTGATATCAGGCATCGCTGGGCTTACCGGTAAAAGCGGAGATCGGCTTGTCTACCGGCTCCTCCATACGCCGGGAAAACGCCGCCAGCCCATGGATCAGCGGACGCAGTGCGCGCCAGAGATCGTCATCCTGCAACATCTTCCACGCTCCATGTACGCCGGGCGCTTTTTCCTCGTCATCGGCTTTTGGCTGGCTTATTGCCTCTGCCAGATCGCGCAGGCCAAAGGCCAGTTTATAGACGCGATCCGGCGGCAATGAAGAGAGCGCCATCAGCATCAGGGAGATATTCTGAATGGCGTTCAGCGTGCCCTGCCGCTGCAAGCCGTTGACGAGGATCTGCGCCACTTCGTTGTTCGCCGCGACCAGATCGTTCAGCAACCGCAGCACACCGTGCTGGTGCAGGGTTTCCAGCAGGCGATCCAGTTCTTCTCGGGCGTCCGGCCCGATTTTTGCCGGTTCCGGCTGATACTCAATCGATTTCGCCATTAAAATTTCTCCGGATGAGGTTCATGTTCCGGCGGCTCGCGGTAATCGTCACGACGCCATTTCTCTTCCACCGGCACCCTGGAGATGGGAGTACGCTTACCGTGGCGGAAGTTATGTTCCGGTAAAGGATTGGGATGGGGCGTTCTGTCAAGCGCGTCGAGGCGGATGGCGATCTCTTTATAGGCTGGCGTATTCACCGCCGGATCGTGATGTTCGCCGGTCAACTGATTGATGCCCTCTTTACCCTGATGAATCGAGATAAACAGCACCTTGCCCTGCACCCGATCAGTGACCAGCACCGGGATCTCCAGTGCGCCACGGCGGGAACTCAGCCTGACCCAGTCGCCAGTGTTCAGGTTACGGCCAGCCGCCAGTTCAGGGCTGATTTCGACATACCATTCGGGGGATAAGCTGGTGGTGCGCCCGCCTCTGCCGCTCTGATTCGTGGACTGAAAATGCTCCAGCATGCGGCCATTATTCAGCAGCAGATCGTAGTCGGCATCTGCCTCTTCCGCCGGAGGCTGCCAGCTCACCGGATAGAGCGTGGCGCGGCCATCCGCGCTTTTGAATTGGTCGGTATAAAGCAACGGCGTGCTGCTGCCATCCGCCTTCACCGGCCAGAGTTGCGATTTCCAGCCCTCCAGCCGCTCATAACTAACGCCTGCAAAACTCCCGGCGATGCCTGCCACCTCGGCCATGATTTGCCCCGGATGGGTATATCCCCAGTCGAAGCCCATCCGCGCAGCAAGCTGAGTCAGGATCAGCCAGTCCGGACGGCTGTCGCCGAGCGGTGGCATCACCGGGTAGAAACGCTGAATGCGCCGCTCAGTGTTGACAAACGAGCCCTCTTTTTCCACGCTTGGGCAACCTGGCAGCACCACGTCAGCGAACTGCGCGGTACGGCTGAGAAACAGATCCTGTACCACCAGAAAATCCAGTTCGCTAAACCCCTGATGCACATTGGTGGTATCGGCATCGGAAAAAGCCGTCTCTTCGCCAATCACATACATCGCACGAAGCTGGTCGCTGCTGGCGAGTTTGACCATCATAAAATTGTCTTCGCCTATCTCCAGCGAGAGCCGCTGCGGGTCCACACCCCAGGCGCGCGCCCACTTATCGCGCACCTGCGGATCGCTGACCGATTCATATCCAGGATAGAAATTTTTCAGGCAACCGAAATCGCTGGCACCCTGCACATTGTTATGCCCACGCATCGGATAACCGCCGGTTCCCGGCCGACCGTAGTTGCCGGTCACCAGTAGCAGGTTGGAGAGCGCCGTGCTGGTATCTGCGCCGTGGCTGTGCTGGGTGATCCCCATCGCCCACATAATGCAGACGCTGCCCGCGCGGCCAATCCGCTCCGCCGCCGCGCGCAGATCCGCTTCCTGAATGCCGGTAATTTGCGCGGCATAATCGAGGGTGAAGGGTTCAAGCGAGCGGCGGTACGCCTCGACATTGTTAACGCGCTGAGTGAGAAACGCCTCGTCGGCGTAACCGTGGTCAAACATGTAGCGGGACATCGCCGAAGCCCAGACCAGATCGGTGCCAGGGTGAATGCGCAGGTGCTGATCGGCGCGTTCGGCCATTTCGTGGCGTCGCGGATCGACCACCAGCCACTGCTGACCGCGCTGTTTTTTCGCGGCCTTCAGCCGTGAGGCAATTACCGGATGGTTTTCTGCGGTATTACTGCCGACGATCACCACCAGCTCCGCCTGTGCCAAATCCGCAATAGTACCCGCATCGCCGCCATAACCCACGGTGCGAAACAGCCCTTCAGTGGCCGGGTTCTGGCAGTAACGTGAGGAGTTATCGACGCTATTAGTGCCGATAATCAGCCGGGCGATTTTTTGCGTCAGATAGGCTTCTTCATTACTGCCTTTGCTGGAACCAATAAAACCGATACTGTCCGGCCCCGTTTCATCGCGGATCGCCAGCAACCGTTTAGCGACCAGATCCAGCGCCTCCTCCCAGGAGGCGGGCCGGAAGCGGTCATTTTCGCGGATAAGCGGCGTGGTCAGCCGCTGCGGGCTGTTAATAAAATCCCACGCGAATTTCCCCTTCACGCAGGTGGAAATGCCGTTGGCGGGCGCGTCGGTGACGGGCTGGACTTTCAGCAGATGACGGTCGCGGGTCCACATCTCAAAGCTGCATCCCACGCCGCAGTAAGTACAGACCGTTTTGGTGCGTTTAATCTCCTGCTGGCGCAGTTGCGTATCGATGACAGACACCCCGGAAACGATCTCTGCGCCGATGGTATTTTCCAGCGCCTTCACCACGTCGATTAGCGGGCGTTTCAGCGACTGGGGCATGGAGGTAAACGGCCCGGCATCGGGCTGCATGGTTTTTTCCAGCAGCGCGTTACAGGGGCAAACCGTGACGCAATGGCCGCAACTGACGCAACTGGAACCCGCAATCCGCGTGCCGCCATCCCACAAAACACGGGGATGTTGTTGGGTGTAATCAATGCTCAGCGTTTCGTTCACTTCCACATTCTGGCAGGCTTCCACGCAGCGCCCGCACAGGATGCACTGATCAGGATCGTAGGTGTAAAACGGGTTGGATTCGTCCTTCACGTAAGGTTTACGCTGCCACGCATAGCGCTGAATCGGCAGATGCATGTCCACCATAGTGTTGTGCAACGTGCAGTCGCCGGTGTTATGTTCGCAGACCGTGCAGTAGAGCTCATGTTTCGCCAGCAGGCGATCCATTCCCTCTTCGCGGGCGGCGCTGGCATGCGGGTTGGCGCTGTTGATCTCCAGGCCTTCATGGCTGCGCAGCGTGCAGCCACGCACCAATTTACCCGCCTGTTCCACCCAACAGACATCGCAGGTTTGCAGCGGCTCCAGCGCCGGGTGATAGCAGACATGGGGCAAGGTCTTGTTGCAGGCATCCAGAAAATCAATCAATGGGATATCCGCCGGGCCAACAAGGGCCTGGCCGTCGTAAATTACGGTACATTTTTGCAGGCTCATTTTGCTTCCTCAGACCCATCCTCTACGTCCGTTCCCTTCTGCGGGGAAACAGATCACCTTCCGCGTCTGTACGCGGTGAGTGTTTTTACATGACGTATCGATGATGTTTAAAAATAGCCGCTACAACATAGCGGCCAAATTGTCAGGCGATTGTTGCCTTAGCCAGAGATATTTAGGTATTTTCTTATGTCGTTAAAAAAGGCCACGCGTGTGGCCTGTTCACGGTTATTTTTTGGGCGGAACGGGTTTTTTATCGCCGGATTCCGGTGCTTCATGGGGATCGTCTTTTTCAACCTGTAACATGGTTACCTCCTCATTATTTACGCAGACTTTTCACTATAGCCCGGTAAAGCAAAAAACAACCAAACGGCACAAGGAAGATTATTTCCTCGTTACGCTTGTTTTATTTCAGCGCGCTCATTTCCGCATTTGGTCAGATTCGGCTAATAAGCGAATTAATCTGCCGAGGGCATAATTGGTCGCCTCTTTAATATTCGCTTCGCTGTCGCCGGTAAACTGTTTCACCCGGGTATGCACGCTGTTGTCGGCTAGTTGCCAGGCAAACCAGATCGTGCCCGCAGGCGTGCCATCTTCGCCGCCGTCCGGCCCGGCATAGCCGCTGACCGCAACACCGATATGCGCCTGCGACTGGCGCACTGCGCCCGCCGCCATCTCAATAACCGTCTGTTCGCTTACCGCCGTGTGTGCGGTAAGGGTTTCACGACTGACACCAAGCATGATCATCTTGGCTTCGTCGGTAAAGGTTACAAACCCGCTGCCATAGAATGACGGGGTATCTTCCGCCGCACACAACGATGAGGCGATTATCCCGCCGGTGCAGGACTCCGCCGTCGCCAGTTGCAGCTTCTTTTCCGTTAACAACCGCCCCAGTTCATTGGCAATAGATAACGAAGGTGTAGTCATCAAATCGCTCTCCAGAGTAAAGGCACAGACACCGCAGCGCCTGTGTCTGACACAGAATCAGACGGTAGCTTTTTCCGCATTCATGCCGGGTACGAGGATCACTTTGCGGCACTCTTGCTGGCGTTTTTCGAAGATTTCATACCCGCGCGCCGCCTCTTCCAGCGGCAAATGATGGGTAATAATCTCCTCCGGCGTCAGGTGTCCCTGTTCGACAAGCGCCAGCAATTCCGGCAGCCAGGCATGAACATGCGTCTGCCCCATTTTGAAGGTCAGCCCTTTATCGAAGGCATCGCCGAACATAAAGCCGTGGATAAACCCGGCGTAAACGCCAGGCACGCTGACGATGCCGCCACGCCGCACCGCAGCGATACATTGCCGCAGCGCTTTCCCGCTGCTGCCTTCAATTTTGAGTGTGCTCAGCACGGTTTCCGTAATGCTGCCTTTCGCTTCAAAACCCACGGCATCTATCACCGCATCAACGCCCCGGTTGCCCGGCGTATTTTCGATAATCCACGCAGCGGGATCGTCGTTTTTATCGAAATTAATCGGGATAGCGCCATAGCGTTGCCGGGCGAACTCCAGCCGGTAATCGTTGTGATCGATGATAAAAATCTGCTCAGCGCCTTTAAAGCGCGCGCAGGCCGCCGTCAGCAACCCCACCGGCCCGGCACCGTAAATGGCCACCCGCGAGCCCGGTTTCACTTCGGCATTCAGCATAGCCTGCCAGGCCGTCGGCAGAATATCGGAGAGGAACAGCACCTTCTCATCCGGCAGAATGTCCGGGACTTTAAAGGGCCCGGTGTTGGCTTTCGGCACACGGACATACTCCGCCTGCCCGCCCGGAACACCGCCGTACAGGCTACTGTAGCCAAACAGCGCGGCGGGCGGCGTAATGCTCTTGCGATTTAGCGCTGCGCCCTGTCCGCTGTTGGTGTTTTCACAGGCCGAATATTGCTGCAACTGGCAGAAAAAACAGTCGCCGCAGGCGATCACAAACGGGATCACCACGCGATCGCCTTTGCTGACGTTTTTCACTTCCGGCCCGGCTTCGACAACTTCGCCCATAAACTCATGGCCGAAGATATCGCCATGATGCGTACCCGGAATTTTGCCGCGATACAGATGCAAATCGGAGCCACAAATCGCCGTCGCGGTCACGCGCAGAATGATGTCGTCCGGCGCGATTAACCCCGGATCGGCGACGTTCTCAACTTTGACGCTATGAGGTCCATGATACGTTAATGCTTTCACAGGCGATTCTCCTGACGTTGATAAAAGAGGGCTGCGCGTTACACGGTTCCCGTACCACCGTCAGAACACCAGACCTGGCCTGATGCATAGCTGTTTTCAGACGAAGCCAGGGTGACATACAGCGGCGCAATCTCTGCCGGCTGGCCGGGACGGCCGAGCGGCGCGGAGGCGCCAAACTGCTCGATTTTTTCCTGCGGCTGCCCGCCGCAGCATTGCAGCACCGTCCAGTACGGGCCAGGCGCAACGGCGTTCACACGGATGCCTTTCGGCCCCAATTGTTTGGCAAGGGATTTGGTAAACGTCGCGATGGCTGCCTTGGTCTGGGCATAATCGAGCAGTATTTCGCTCGGTTCGTACGCCTGAACGGAGGTGGTATTAATAATCGCCGCCCCGCGGGACATCTTCTTCAGCGCGGCTTTGGTGATCCAGAACATGGCGTAGACATTAGTTTTGAACGTGGCATCAAACGCTTCGGTGGTCAGATCTTCTATCGATTCACAGAACTGCTGACGCCCGGCGTTATTCACCAGCAGATCCAGCCCACCTAACGCTTCACTGGCCTGTTCCACTAATTGCTGGCAGAACGTTTCATCGCGGATATCGCCGGGGATCGCCACCGCCTTGCGTCCGGCTTCTTTGATCAGGGCAATCACTTCCCGCGCATCCTCCTCTTCCGCTGGCAGGTAGTTGATGGCCACATCGGCACCTTCGCGGGCAAAGGCAATCGCAACAGCGCGGCCGATACCGGAATCACCACCAGTTATCAGCGCCTTACGGCCATTCAGCCGACCGCTGCCCTGGTAGCTTTTTTCACCGTGATCGGGACGCGGCTCCATTTTCCCGGCAAGGCCGGGGAACGGCTGTTTTTGATGTGGAAATGGCGGAACCGGGTAGTTTTCGGTATTAGTCTGATTTGTGGTGTGCTTCGGGTTATTTATGCTATCCATTCACTTACCTCTCAATGTTTAATTACCACGAACGTAAAGGGTAGAACAAAAATAGCGATGAATGAAAATAACGAAGCTGAAAATAATATTTTATCGTTCACAACACCTAATTTACCGCCTCGCTTTGCAATATCCTTGAATATAGTCTCTTCAGCGGCTACACCCTTTTAAATAGCTAAATGACACAGTGGAGAGATATGGGATATTGGGCGTGGACGGCAGCAACTGGCTGTTTATTATTATTAATGTCACTCTCTTATGGCTGGATAAACCGTGCGCCAGTGTCGGTTTTTGGCCTTTATCTGCTGGTGGGTATTGCCTGCGGCCCCTGGGTATTTAATATCCTCAATATTGATATTGCGGCACACGCCATGTTGACTAGCCGGGTTACAGAAATCGCTATGGCGGCTTCGCTCTTTATTACCGGGTTAAAAATTCGCCTGCCACTCACCTCGCCTTACTGGAAGATGGGTATCAAACTGGCGCTGCCTGGCATGTTGCTCACCATCGGGGGAATGATGCTGGCCGCCCATTTCATGGCCGATCTTTCCTGGCCGCTGTCGCTGGCGCTTGCCGCGATCCTCGCACCAACCGATCCGGTACTGGCAAGCCTGGTCTCCATCAACGATGCCAGGGATGGCGACCAACTCCGAATCGCCCTCTCCAGCGAAGCCGGGCTGAATGATGGCACCGCTCTGCCTTTTCTGATGCTGGCGCTGATCTGGCATCGGGCGGGCGGCAGCATCAGCGCCGATGAGTGGCTTAGCTGGCTGAGCATCGATCTGGTCTGGGCGCTGGTAGGCGGGCTGGCTATCGGTTTTTTGCTGGGGCGCAGCATTGGGCTTATCGCCACCCGCTCCCGACATGCTCAGGGCGAAGTCGCGCCCAGCGATTTTGTCGCGCTGTCGCTGATCTGTCTCAGTTTTTCCTTTGCCATGGCCGTCAGCGCGTCCGGTTTTCTTGCTGCGTTTGCCGCCGGCGTTGGGCTGCGTAGCGCCGAAGTCAGCGTGCAGAAAAGGCATCCGGACCAGAAAGAAGTTGACCACGACTTACCGGCGGAAATGCAGGTGAACCCCCACGCGCGCCACGGACTGGAAGAACATAACCCGATCAAATCGGTGGGGTTGGTGATTGGCGATGCGCTCTCCTTTGGCGATACGGTTGAGCGGATCTTTGCGGCGGCGCTGGTGATTATTCTGGGCATCACGCTGGCGCAACACTGGGATATGCCCGCCCTGCTGTTGGCTTTCATGCTGTTTGTCATTATTCGACCGCTGTCGGTGCTGTTGCTGACCTGGCATTCGGAAGAGTCGCTGTTGCATCGTCTGAGCCTCGGATGGCTGGGGATCCGCGGCATCGGTAGCCTGAATTATATTGCGTATGCGTATATGCACGGGTTAGACAGCGTCCGCGCCAGCGAACTGGCGAATATCGCTATTACGATAGTGACTTTCAGCGTGCTGATCCACGGCATCTCGGTCACGCCATTGCTGACGTTGCGCCGCAAGCGGGAGCAGGATTAAGGCGGGGCTTACCAGCACTGCAAAGCGCGGTGGCGAAAAATCTTCGACGCAGTTTACAAGACCTCGGCCCGGATCTTGCCTTGTGGCTGGCTCACCTGAATAAGCAGCCCACGCAGAATATGGTCATCCGTACGCTACTTAGCCAATTGGGCGCGATGCTGCCCGCTCCCGCAACTGCAAGCCTGCGGTTAACGGAGCGCGAACAGCAAACATTGCGCTTAATTGCCGATGGCCATTCCAACAAACAAATCGCCAGCGCACTGGGGAGCTCTGTGGAAACCGTCAAATGGCATCTGAAACAGTTATATGAAAAGTTGCAGGTGAAGGGGCGCATTCAGGCACGTAAACAACAACTGTTACACTGACTATTCACGAAGGGACTCCCGCATGATCAAAACGCCCCCCTTCTTCTCTCTGCGGCGCGTGGCCAATCCCGTCAAAATTAATCAGCTTCGCCGCCGGGCGCTTTCCGGTCTTCCCCCCGCACCAGCGGTTAAGCTGTACTGCTCTCCAGCCGCTGACGATGCCTAAGTCCGGGGAACATCTTCATCCACAGCGCCACCACCAGCAGCGTGCCAATACCACCCAGCGCCGCAGCGGGCACAGCTCCGAGCCACGCGGCGAGCATCCCGGATTCAAATTCGCCAAGCTGATTTGAGGTGTTGATAAAGATCGAGTTAACCGCATTGACCCGCCCGCGCATCTCATCCGGCGTATCCAGTTGCACCAGCGAACCGCGGATCACCATGCTCACCATATCGCAGCCACCGAGGGCGAACAGCGCCAGCAGTGACAGCCACATCAGGTTTGAAAACGCAAAGATCAGCGTCGCCACGCCAAACCCGGTCACGCTGATAAACATGATCATTCCGACGTTGCGCGTAAGTGAACGGTGGCTGAGCCAGAAGCCCACCAGCAGCGCCCCAACCGCAGGCGCGCTGCGCAAACCCAATCCCAGCGGCCCGGTATGCAACACATCATGAGCGAAAATAGGCAGCAGCGCCGTCGCCCCACCCAATAACACGGCAAACAGATCGAGAGAGATCACCCCCAGCACATCCGGGCGTTTGCGGATGAAATTCACCCCGGCGAACAGTGATGAAAGCGTGGCGGGTGTGCGTCTCGGCTGCGCCTGTTCATAGCGCAATGTGGCGACCAGCAACAACGACATCAGATACAACCCCGCCGTGGCGGTATACACCACCTCCGCGCCCGCCGCATAGAGAAAACCGCC
The DNA here is from genome assembly GCF_900094795.1 of Kosakonia oryziphila. Lineage (GTDB taxonomy): Bacteria > Pseudomonadota > Gammaproteobacteria > Enterobacterales > Enterobacteriaceae > Kosakonia > Kosakonia oryziphila. Next base: position 76,992 of record NZ_FMBC01000006.1, on the reverse strand, counting down.
CAACGCCGGGCCGACAATCTGCGCAGCCTGGCCGGAAACCGCATTGGCAGCGGTGGCGCGGGGTAAAATCGAGGCCGGAACCAGAGCTGGCAGCATCGAAATCATCGACGGTGATTCAACAGTTTTGGCGCAGGCGATAATAAAAATCAGCAGCAGGATCACCCAGACGCTGGCATCGCCTTGCCACGTCAGCCAGGCCAGCACCGCAATCGCCAGCCATTCGCAAATTTGTCCTATCAGCACCACGCGGCGCCGATCAAACTGGTCAGCGATATGCCCGGCAGGCAGTGCCAGCGTGACCGAAGGAACAAACTGCACCAGACCAATCATCCCCAGCCAGAAGGCGCTTTGCGTCCGGGAATAGATCTGCCAGCCGACAATGATGGATAACATCTGAAAACCAAAGCTGGAACTGGTTCGCGACAGCCAGAACGCGACAAAAGAACGGTGCTGCAATAAACGACCATCACTGCCGGATAACACGGGTGCCATAGCGTATCTCATCTTATTCCCGTCATACTTCAGGTTACACGTGCTGGCTTTTTATTCAGACTCGGACCTCTGGCCCTGCGCAAGCACTGCTCAAAACGGAAACGCGTTTTGTCCTGCAACTCGAATTATTTTGGGTATCTGTATTAATGTCCTGCTGCGGGCGGCGCACCAGACACACCGGAACGCACAAACGGCGGACGGGCAAACCAAATCAACACCATTAGCCCCATAAAACCCCAGCCCAGCAGCCAGAAATAGTCGATGGTCGACATCATATAGGCCTGTTGCTCGATGGTTTTATCCACTGCTGCAAGGTGCTGCTGCGTTACACCACCCATCTTATGCAGGTAGTTCATTGCCGCAGGGTTATAAGTAGTAACGCTCTCGGTGAGGTTAGCATGGTGGTAAACCTCACGCCGCGACCAAATCCAGGTGGTGAGCGACGAGGCGAAAGAACCGCCGAGCACGCGGAAAAAGGTCGCCAGCCCGGAGCCTTCCGCCACTTCAACACCATTCAAATTCGATAGCACAATGGTGGTGATCGGCATAAAGAAGAAGGCCACACCGATGCCCATAAACATCTGCACTTCGGCAATAGTGCGAAAATCGACGCTGGTATTGAACTGAGCACGAAGTAAACACGATATGCCCATCGTCAGAAACGACAGCGTGGCGAGGAATCGCAGATCCACTTTGTGCGCATAGCGGCCGATAAACGGCGTCAGCAACAGTGGCAAAAAACCCATCGGCGCAGCGGCCAGCCCGGCCCAGATGGCGGTGTAGCCCATCTGGGTTTGCAGCCACTGCGGCAGAATAATGTTGATGGCAAAAAACGCCGCATAGCCGAGCGTCAGCGTTGCCGTACCGATCGCGAAGTTACGATCCTTAAACAGCCGCAGGTTCACAATCGGGTGGTTTTCCCCCAGTTCCCAAATCACAAACGAGACCAGCGCAATCGCGGAAATAACAGACATGACGATGATTTCCGGCGCGTTGAACCAGTCAAGATCGTTGCCTTTGTCGAGCACCACCTGCAACAGCCCAACGCCGAGAACCAGCAACACAATGCCAATATAATCAATCGGCGCAGTGGTGGTAGTCTCTTCCCTGGCGCGAAGCTGGCTCCAGACGGTAATGGCGGCGAAAATCCCGATCGGCACGTTGATATAAAAGATCCACGGCCACGAGTAGTTATCAGTGATCCAGCCGCCAGTGATCGGGCCGACAATCGGCGCCACAACGGTCACCATCGACAGCAGGGCCAGCGCCATGCTGCGTTTGCTGGTCGGGAAAATGACCAGTAATAGCGTCTGGCACATTGGGAACATCGGCCCGGCGAAAAAGCCTTGCAGGGCGCGGAAAATAATCAACTCGGTCATGCTGTGGGCGAAGCCGCAGAGGAACGAGGTCAGGGTAAAGAGCGCCACCGAACCGACAAACAGCTTAAGCTGACCGAAGCGGCGGGTGAACCAGCCAGTTAGTGGCAGCGCAATGGCGTTACACACCGCAAACGAGGTGATCACCCAGGTGCCCTGATCCGAGCTAACGCCGAGATTACCGGCGATGGTCGGCAGCGCCACGTTGGCGATAGTGGTATCCAGCACCTGCATAAATGTTGCCAGCGACAACGCAATCGTCGCCAGCAGCAGGCTGGGAGGCGTAAACGCCGACTTATCTTGCATAACGTCTCTCTTAACGGGCGCTGGACGCTACCGCCTGGCTGTTGTCATGAAGAATTTTCGCCACCAGTTGATCGGCATTTTGCAGCGCGTTCTGGTACACATCGGTGGTAAAGCGCGGTGCGGCAACAGTTTGCTGTGGCAGCAGGTGACCATCCGTATCATGGATATCCACGCGGGCAAACATTGACAGCCCCACGCGCAGCGGATGTTTCTGTATATCGTGCGGATCGAGCGTGATGCGCACCGGCAGACGCTGGACAATTTTGATCCAGTTACCACTGGCATTCTGCGCGGGTAGCAACGAGAAGGCGCTGCCGGTACCAATGCCAAGGCTCTCAATCACCCCGTGGTATTCGACGTTATCGCCATAGAGATCGGCGGTCAGCGTCACTTTCTGCCCCAGTCGCATCGTCTCCATCTGGCTCTCTTTAAAGTTGGCATCCACCCAGACCTGATCCAGCGGCACAATCGACATCAACGTCGTGCCGGAATCAACCCGCATGCCAAGCTGCACCGCGCGTTTGGCAACAAAGCCGCTCACCGGCGCAACAATGGTACTACGGGCATTGTCGAGATAGCGCTGGCGCAGGGTGGCGACCGCGCTTTTGATTTCCGGGTGGCTGTCGATAACCGTGTCATCGACCATCGCCAGATTGGTGGTTAACGCCTGTTGCGCCGCCGCCAAATCGCTTTTCGCAGTAGTCACCGCATCGCGGTAATGCGCCAGATCTTCAGCAGCAATCGCTCCGCTGGCGAAGATCTTTTGCCGACGCGCATAATCATTTTGCGCGGTTTGCAGCGCCACCTGTTTCGCTTCAACCTGCGCGCGATAGTTATCGGCGGTGCTGTAAAGCCCGCGCACCTGGCGCACAGTGCTGGCAAGGTTGGCTTCCGCCTGTTGCAGGGCGATTTCCGTATCGCTCGGATCGAGTAGCACCAGTGGCTGCCCTTTTTCTACGTAATCGCCTTCATCAACCGCAACCTGCGTGACAGTACCGGCAATTTGCGGGGTCAGCGTTACCAGGTTGGCATTGACGTAGGCGTCATCGGTCGTTTCGTAATAGCGGGCATACAAAAAGTACCAGGCCAGACATCCTGCGGCGATCGCCAGCAAGATGAGGAACAGAATAGCGAAGTTGCGCTTACGTTTGCCCGGCGCGCGTTCGGCTTGTGCAGATGAAGTTTGCATCGTGAATACCTTATTGGACAGCTTAGCGATGTGGGCGGGTTGCCTCTTCCGGCAACATTTTTATCAATAAATCGACCAGCAATCGGGACTCGTCATGTGTCAGGCGGCAGGTCAGCGAACTGAGAATCGAGGCCAGCGCCTCATTCTGGAAACGTTCGCAAATCTGCTGCCCTTTTTCGGTCAGTGCCAGGATAACCTGGCGTTTATCCTGCGGATTGGTGTTGCGCACGATCAGATCGCGTTTCGCCATCCGTTCCAGCATGCGGCTCATTGCCCCCGCATCCATCAGCAAGTTTTTGCTCACTTCTATCGGGCTGTTAAAGCCTTTGTAGATACTGATCAGCACTTTGAACTGGGCGGCAGTGATGTCCGTCGACGAAAAATACTGGCTGATGAGCTGGTCTTTAAACTGGTTCGCCAGATGAATCAGTAAACCAAGATGCAGTTTGGGAATGGGGGTATCTGTCGTGTCTGTCATGATGTTTGCCTGGTCAGTAATTGCAAATGAAACTACTGACCAGGCAATTATCTGTCAATGGATTGTCAAGATAAGCGCACATTTTGTCATGTCTGTCAGCAGCGGACAGCATGCTGCATAGAGGTTTTCAGGCGAATGCCTCTGACGTCCCATGGCAAGAGAATTACCCGTCATCCTTCAAGTCGCAGGTGTGTTGGCTTTTTTATTCGGCTCATCCCTGAGCCTTACCCCTTCGGGCTGAGGGATCCCCACAAAATCACCGCTAATAAACCAGCACCATGCTTCGGTAGGTGCTGGTGAGTTGGGCTAAAATACTCTCCAGTTTCACCCACCCGATTATTCGTGGTGAATGCCGCAGTACATTTTCCGCCAGTGTCAAAAACGATATCACTCTTCGATTTTTAAGGCTGTTCGCCTGATAACTGCCTTTTCATAGTAAAAGCCTTTATCCCGCCTTTATGCTGGTTTATGGCGGAGTCTCTGCGATCTTTTCTTTCTGCCTCAGTCTCTTGTGCACTGACGGTAATCTGCGCTTCTGCCGCCCTTTTATGGGTTCGATCAAACAAGACACAAAAAAAACGGATCAAGCGTAGCGCGATTGCTAAGGTTTGGGGCAATGATGAATTTATGTGATGCTTGTCTATTTTTTACGCATCAAAAGAAAGGTATTAACTATCAAATCTGTAGATTTATTCAAGTACCTTTAACAGGAAGCAGTGTATATCGTAACGGCATTACACAAGCAAATGGAGCCAGATATGAGCACGTCAGACGAAAAACCCCTCTCTTCAGCCGTCGAGAAATGCCCTTTCCATGATAAAGCCAGCAAGCCCAGCACGCCCAGAGCCACCAGTAACCGGGACTGGTGGCCAAACCAACTGCGTGTCGATCTGCTGAACCAGCATTCTAACCGCTCCAATCCGCTGGGTGAGTCTTTTAACTACCGCGAAGAGTTTAAAAAACTCGACTATTCCGCACTGAAAGCCGACATCCGTAGCGTACTGACTGATTCGCAATCGTGGTGGCCTGCCGATTGGGGCAGCTATATCGGGTTGTTTATACGTATGGCCTGGCACAGCGCCGGGACATATCGCACCGTTGATGGCCGTGGCGGCTCTGGACGCGGTCAGCAGCGCTTTGCGCCGCTGAACTCCTGGCCGGATAACGTCAGCCTTGATAAAGCGCGCCGTTTGCTGTGGCCGGTAAAACAAAAATATGGCCAGAAAATCTCCTGGGCCGACTTGATCATTCTGGCGGGGAATGTGGCGCTGGAAAATGCCGGTTTCCGCACCTTCGGTTTTGGCGCGGGCCGTGAAGATGTCTGGGAACCGGATTTCGACGTGGACTGGGGTAATGAGAAAGAGTGGCTGAGCCATCGTCATCCGGAAAGTCTGGCACAGGCAGCAATTGGCGCCACTGAGATGGGGCTGATTTACGTTAACCCGGAAGGCCCGAACGCTAGTGGTGAGCCCGTTTCCGCCGCCTCGGCAATTCGCGCCACCTTCGGCAATATGGGGATGAACGATGAAGAGACCGTCGCGCTGATCGCCGGCGGTCATACACTGGGTAAAACCCACGGCGCAGCCACACCGGATGGCCATGTTGGTCCAGAACCGGAAGCCGCACCGCTGGAAGCACAGGGCCTTGGTTGGATGAGCAGCTATGGCAGCGGCGCAGGCGCTGATGCTATCACCTCCGGGCTGGAAGTGGCGTGGACACAAACGCCAACCCAGTGGAGCAACTACTTCTTTGAGAACCTGTTCAAATATGAGTGGGTCCAGACCCGTAGCCCGGCTGGCGCTATCCAGTTTGAAGCCGTCGATGCGCCGGAAATCATCCCGGACCCGTTTGATCCGGCGAAAAAACGTAAACCCACGATGCTGGTTACCGACCTGACGCTGCGTTTTGACCCGGAATTCGAGAAAATATCTCGTCGCTTCCTGAACGATCCGCAGGCATTTAACGAAGCCTTTGCCCGCGCATGGTTCAAACTGACACACCGTGATATGGGGCCGAAATCCCGCTATATCGGGCCTGAAGTTCCGCATGAAGATCTGATTTGGCAGGATCCGTTACCGGCTGCCACTTATCACCCTGACGGTACAGATATCGCCAACCTGAAAGCGGATATCGCCGCATCAGGCTTGTCGGTAAGCGATCTGGTTTCGGTAGCCTGGGCTTCCGCTTCCACCTTCCGGGGCGGTGATAAACGCGGCGGTGCCAATGGCGCACGTCTTGCGCTCACCCCGCAAAATGGTTGGGAAGTAAACGCCCATGCAGTGAAAGCTTTACCGGTGCTGCAACGCATTCAGCAGGCGTCAGCAAAAGCCTCACTGGCCGATATCATTGTGCTGGCCGGTGTGGTTGGCGTTGAGCAGGCGGCGGCGTCGGCCGGTGTACAGGTGAATGTGCCGTTTACACCGGGACGTGTTGATGCGCGTCAGGATCAAACGGATGTCGACTCCTTTAATCTGATGGAACCACTGGCTGATGGTTTCCGTAACTATCGCCGCGTCTGGGATGGGGTGAGCACTGAAACCCTGCTGATTGATAAAGCCCAGCAACTGACACTGACCGCACCGGAACTGACAGTACTGGTCGGCGGGCTGCGTGTTCTGGGTGCCAACTACGATAGCAGCAAACACGGCGTCTTTACTGATCGCGTCGGCGTGCTGAGCACCGACTTCTTCGTCAACCTGCTGGATATGCGTACCGCGTGGAAAACGACCGACGAAAAAGCGGAACTGTTTGAAGCCCGCGATCGTCAGAGCGGCGAAGTGCGCTACACGGCGACGCGCGCCGATCTGGTCTTCGGTTCCAACTCGGTACTGCGCGCTCTGGCGGAAGTCTACGCCAGCAGCGATGCGAAACAGAAATTTGTCATCGATTTCGTTGCCGCCTGGACGAAAGTGATGAATCTGGACCGTTTCGACCTGCAATAAACCGTGCTGCGGCAAATAACACACCTGCGGGATCAAACCCGCAGGTTTTTTATGCCTGCCGCTTTATTTTGTGACAGCGTCACTTTCATCCTGGAGTAAAAAAATCCCGGCGGAAATACCGGGGGAAACAGTTGATAACGAGTTTTGCTGACCGCGCTCCACGATCAAAGAGTAACAACCGATGATGCCAGACACTGCGAGAAGTACGCTTCGGGGCACGCTTACGCCATTAAACGGCAGGAATATAACGCAGAGATGACGGCAGGATTTCAGGAAAAATAAGTACCAGGGCGGCACCGTTATGCCCGTCGCCCAAAATAGCCACCAAAAAAAATATGATTAAAAGTCAGTCAGATGCTGACGTTTCTTCTTGATCGATCGTGAGCACAAAATGATTATTATGGCGGGTTATTTTTGCACCGCTGTCGCCATAATTCGCAGAAAGCATGAAAAAGTCATCGGCATCGACATCAAATGCCAACTCCACCTCCGTCTGCTTGCCAGAGGTAATCATTTGATAAGCCTGCTTTAAGTTATACGCCTTTGCTATTGTCATGGATGAATCCTCGCGTGATATGCGACCGATAAAAATCCTGTACTGTAGTTATAGTAGCGATTTGGAAATTCGTTTGCTTCTCATTTACAGTCTTTCAGATTTGGATCAAAGCCAGCTCTTACGCTTAAAATCCTATCCGCATCTTGACATATAATGTGGCAAGCGTACTTTTCAGGACATGAAGAGATTCCTGATTATCGTTCCCGATGGCAGCATGTTGTTCGAAGCTGCCGGTATTGCCGACATTCTGATGCAGGCCAATCGCCTGCATGTGGATGAAACCCAACAGCCGCGTTACCGGGTGAGCATTGCTACCACGCAGCCACACCAGGTGATCCACGGCCAGTCTGGCCTGAATCTGCTGGCCGATTTCCGTCTACCGGAACTGGACCCGCGTGAGCCGTGGGATACCATTATGATCACCGGGCGCGGAACTAATGAAGAGGAAGGCACCGCTGTCGTTGACTGGCTGCGTCTCGCCGCTCCCCATGCCGACAGAGTGGCTTCTATCTGCGGCGGCGCGATGCTGCTGGCGGAAACCGGGTTGCTTGACGGTCGGCGTGCCACTACCCACTGGCGGCTGCTCGAGATCATGCAGTCACGCTTCCCCATGGTCCAGGTAGAAAGTGGCCCTCTCTATATTCAGGATGGGCCGATATGGACTTCCGGCGGCGTCAGTTCCGGGTTTGATCTGACGCTGGCGCTGGTCGAAGAGGATTATGGTTTCACCCTCGCCCGCGACGTCGCGCAGGATCTGGTGATGTACTTGCGTCGTCCCGGCGGCCAGTTGCAGTTTAGCCGCTATCATCTGCAACAGGCGGAGAGTATCGGGCCTGTCAGTGAGTTACAAAGCTGGATCCTGAAAAACCTGACTGCCGATCTCTCAGTCGAAAAACTTGCCGAACGTGTGGCGATGAGCCCGCGCAATTTCACCCGCGTCTTTACCCGAGAAACCGGCGTTCCTCCGGCGCGTTATGTTGCCGAAGCGCGGCTTGCCGCTGCACGACATCGCCTGGAACAAACCCGCGAAACACTGGAGAGTGTGGCAGCCGCTACGGGTTTCGGCAACAGCATCAACTTACGCCGCATCTTTGAGCGTCAGTTGCACCTTACCCCCGGAGAGTATCGCCAGCGTTTCCATTGCCGCAAAATGGCGTAAAGTGATCCTTATTCGTCCTTTACGCCAAAACGCTGCCGACCTAAAGTGACTTCAGACACGAAAAAGAAGGAGTCAATCATGGTTAAGGTCGGCATTAACGGTTTTGGCAGGATCGGGCGCAACGTACTGCGCGCCGCGCTCGGTAACACAGAGGTTCAAATCGTCGCCATCAATGATCTAACGGACAGCAAAACCCTCGCCCATCTGCTGAAACACGATTCGCTGCTCGGCACATTGCCGGTTCCGGTTGAAGCAGGTGAAGGCCAGTTGTTTGTCGATGGCAACGCGGTACGCGTCTTCAGTGAACGCGATCCGGCGAACATTCCGTGGCGCGATGTCGGTGTGGAAATTGTGATTGAAGCCACCGGATTCTTTACCGATCGCGAAAAAGCGGCGGTGCATATTAGCCACGGCGGCGCAAAACGGGTGATTATCTCCGCGCCGGGGAAAAATGATGACCTGACTATCGTGCTCGGCGTTAACGATACGCAGTACGATCCGACACGTCACTTCGTGGTCAGCAACGGCAGTTGTACCACCAACGGTCTTGCGCCTGCCGCACAGGTACTGCACCAGAACTTTGGTATTGAACACGGGTTGATGAACACCACCCACGCTTACACCAACAGCCAGGCGCTGCACGACCAGCCGGAAAAAGATCTACGCGGCGCGCGTGCCGCAGCGCTTTCCATCGTGCCTTACTCCAGCGGCGCGGCGAAAGCGCTCGGCAAAGTGATCCCGGAACTGGACGGCCGACTGACCGGTTATTCACTACGCGTACCGGTACCGGTGGTGTCGATCGTCGACTTGACGGTAACGCTGAAACGCGATGTGACTGTAGAAGAAGTGAATGACGCTTTCCGCAAAGCCGCCGCAAACGGGCCGTTAAAAGGCATTCTTGGCTATAGCGATGAGCCGCTGGTTTCCAGTGATTATCAGGGCGATCCGCGATCTTCCATCATCGACGGCCTGTCGACGCTGGTGATTGGCGGCAACCTGGTGAAAATCCTCGCCTGGTACGATAACGAGTGGGGCTTCTCCAACCGGCTGGTGGATCTCACGAAACTGATGGCGCAGCGCGGTTTATAATACATCGCCCCCAACAAACCACGTTACGGCGTGGTTTGTTATTGCTCGTCGCTGTGACTCAAGGCGGCGAGCAACTGTGCGCGGCGCTGCTCAAGAGTGGCGATTTGCGCTTCAATGCGACCGAGGCGTCTACGCTGCAATTGTTGCCCATGAGACGGGAGCGAAGTTACCCGCGAGAGGTGAGAGCAAAATGCAAAAAGTATCCGGATAAAAAGGTTGCTGGTCACCTTAAGTGACCAGCATTAGCCCGGAGCCCCGTTTTTTATCACCACGCAATCACAACGACATATCCACCACAATACGGCCGGTTATTTTCCCGGCGCGCATCCGATCAAAGATGCCGTTGATATTCTCCAGCGGTTCAACGGCAATTTCCGCATGCACTTTATTGCGACCGGCAAAATCCAGCGCCTCTTGCAGATCTTTGCGCGTCCCAACAATTGAGCCGCGCACGGTGATGCCATCCAGCACCATATCAAAGATCGAGAGGTCGAATTTGCCCGGCGGCAGCCCGTTCAGCACCATCGTTCCGCCACGGCGCATCATAGTGGTTGCCTGCTCAAACGCTTTTGGTGACACCGCCGTGACCAGCACGCCGTGCGCGCCGCCAAACTCAGCGTGGAAGCGCTTGCCGGGATCCTCTTCCCGCCCATTGACCACCACCGATGCGCCAAGCCGACGGGCAAATTCGAGCTTGTCATCGTCAATGTCTACCGCCGCCACATTCATCCCCATCGCTACGGCATACTGGATCGCCAGATGACCAAGACCGCCGATACCGGAGATCACCACCCATTCACCGGCGCGGGCTTCCGTCATCTTCAGCCCTTTGTAAACCGTTACCCCGGCGCAGAGGATTGGCGCAATCGCATGGAAATCGACGTTATCCGGCAGAAGACCGACATAGTTAGCGTCCGCCAGACAATACTCAGCAAAAGTACCGTTTACCGAATAACCGGAATTCTGTTGCCCATGGCACAATGTCTCCCAACCGCTCAGGCAGTGTTCGCAGTGCCCGCAGGCAGAATAAAGCCACGGCACGCCAACCCGATCGCCCTCTTTTACATGTGTCACGCCCGGCCCCACCGCGACCACATGACCAACACCTTCGTGACCGGGAATGAACGGTGGATTCGGTTTCACCGGCCAGTCGCCTTCTGCGGCATGCAAATCGGTATGGCAAATGCCGGTCGCCGCGATCTTAACCAGAATTTTGCCCGCTGCCACCGCAGGTACCATGACTTCTTCAATCACCAGCGGTTGCCCGAATGCTTTAACCACTGCCGCTTTCATCGTTTTCAGTTGCATAGCATTGCCTCATCCTGATGAGATTGATTAATACAGACCCAGCGGCGTTCCGCTGTAGCTGACCAGCAGGTTTTTAATCTGCTGATAATGACTCAGCGCCAGCTTGTGCGTTTCTCGCCCAACGCCCGAATTTTTGTAGCCACCGAAAGCAGCATGTGCCGGATAGAGGTGGTAGCAGTTGGTCCACACGCGCCCGGCTTTGATGCCGCGCCCCATGCGCCATGCGCGGTTGATATCCAGCGTCCACAGCCCGGCGCCAAGGCCGAATTCGGTATCGTTAGCAATACGCAGCGCTTCAGCCTCATCTTTGAAAGTGGTGATCCCGAGCACCGGCCCAAAAATTTCCTCCTGGAAACAGCGCATGCCGTTGTGGCCTTTAATCAATGTCGGCTGAATATAGAAGCCGTTTTGCAGCGCATCACCGTGCCTGATAAGCTCGCCGCCGGTGATGATTTCGCCCCCCTCTTCGCGGGCAATGTTGATATAGGAAAGGATTTTGTCGTACTGCTCCTGCGAAGCCTGAGCACCAATCATCGTCTCGGTATCAAAGGGGTCGCCTTTGCGGATGTTTTCCATGCGCGCGAGCACTTTTTCCACGAACTGCGGATAGATGGACTCCTGCACCAGCACGCGTGACGGACAGGTACAGACTTCGCCCTGGTTAAAGAAGCCAAGCACGACGCCTTCGACGGCTTTATCGATAAATTCAGCATCGCCATTGAGCACATCTTCAAAGTAAATATTGGGTGATTTACCGCCCAGTTCGACGGTGCTGGGGATAATGTTTTCCGCCGCGCAGGAGAGGATGTGACGGCCAATCGGTGTCGAGCCGGTAAACGCAATTTTCTCAATGCGTTTGCTACGAGCCAGCGGTTCGCCCGCTTCCGAACCAAAGCCATGAACCACGTTGAGCACGCCTTTTGGCAGCAGATCGCCAATCAACTCCATCAGCACGCAAATGCCAAGCGGCGTTTGCTCCGCAGGTTTCAGCACCACGCAGTTACCCGCAGCCAGCGCAGGTGCCAGTTTCCAGGCCGCCATCAACAACGGGAAGTTCCACGGAATGATCTGCCCGACCACGCCGAGCGGTTCATAGATATGATAAGCCACCGTATTACTGTCGATTTCAGCGGCTGTCCCCTCCTGCGCCCGAATGCAACCGGCAAAGTAACGAAAATGATCGACCGCCAGCGGAATATCCGCCCCCATCGTTTCGCGAATGGGTTTCCCGTTATCCCATGTTTCTGTTAACGCCAGAACTTCCAGATTGGCTTCAATGCAGTCTGCAATCGCCAGCAGCACATTCGAACGTTCCTGCGCGCTGGTTTTTCCCCAGGCGTCGGCAGCAGCATGCGCTGCATCCAGAGCCCTCTCTATATCCACCGCGCCCGAACGCGGGAATTCGGCAATCACCTGTCCGGTTACCGGCGAGGTATTGGTAAACCAGCCGCCCTCTACCGGGTCTACAAATTTTCCGTCGATATAATTGCCATAACGCTGTTTAAAAGAGACTTTTGCGCCATCAAGGCCAGGGTGAGCATATTTCATCAGATGTTCCTCTTTTATTATCGGTACAGGTGAGGCGTCTCGCGCCAAAGCGGACAGAGGAACATAAGCACTTCTTATGCCAGATTGCTGGCATCATAAGGATAAACAGGTTTTATTTTTTAAAAACAATGAGTAACAGGAAAGTTTAACGATCTGACGTACAAAACGGCAAAAAATGAGGTGCAGCGAATGCAGGAATTGTGTCGCACATCGCTACACACGAGACACTCTTATGCTACATAAATGTAACATTGCAATTGCCGGAGAGTAACATGCCAACGCGCGTAGACGCTTTGCCAACAACCCGTTCCGGTCTGCCTTGCCAGTTGCAGGATTCGTGGCAACGTAGCCTCAACTATGGGTTGACACGGGATGATGACGCCCAGCCGTGGGTGGCTAACGCGATGCTGAAAGATGCGCGTGCGGAAAATGGCTGGGTGAAACACCTGGTGGCACCTCTGCTGACGCGGCTGCGACCTGAACTGAACAAACACCCGTCGATTATGGTGATGTCAGACGCGAGCGGCCTGGTGCTGGAGACGCATGGCAACAGCGATTTTCTGCATAAAGCGCAGCGTTATGCGCTTTCGCCCGGCAATCTGTGGGGCGAACATGCGCGCGGCACTAATGCTATCGGTACCGCGCTGGCGCTCCAGCAGCATTGTGAAGTGGCAGGCGGCGAACACTATCTGAGCCGTAACGCCGGGTTGTTCTGCTCAGCCGCGCCGGTATTTCGTCCTGACGGCCAGGTTGCCGGGGTGCTTGATCTTTCCACCCCGGCCCTGGCGCCGCGCCACGATGCAGCCACATTGATCCGCCGCACGATATGCCAGATAGAGCACGCCTGGGCCACCAGCGCTCTGGGCGCTAATCGCTGGCTATTAAGCCTGCACCATGATGAAAAAATCCTCGGCACCGCGCAGGAATTGCTGCTGATTTTTGACGATCGCACACTGCTCGGCGCCAATAAGCTGGCGATGGATGCTTTCGCTCTGACCAGCGGTCATTTTGGCGCACTTGAGCTGGATGCGTTGTTTCCCGGCCTTGAGCTGCGCGCCGGTGAAACGGTGCTGGAAACCGGTAATCATCAGCGTTTCTATGCTCGCCAGACGCTGCCAGCCCGCCGTTTTAGCGGACGCTCCAATGTGCAGCAGACAGATCATCACGGTATCGAAAAAGAGAAAGCGCTGCGCATTGTGAATGCCGGGATTGCGTTATGTATTACCGGTGAAACCGGCTGTGGCAAAGAGTATCTGGCGCGCGAACTGTACAGCCGCAGCCAGTGGCATACGGGAAATTTCGTCGCCATCAACTGTGCCGCGTTACCCGAACATCTGATTGAATCAGAGCTGTTCGGCTATGTTCCCGGCGCCTTTACCGGCGCCAGCCCGAAAGGGTATATCGGCAAATGCCGCGAAGCGGATGGCGGTGTGCTGTTTCTTGATGAAATCGGTGATATGCCGCTGGCGCTGCAAACCCGCCTGTTGCGCGTGTTGCAGGAGAAAAAAGTGACGCCTCTGGGTGCCAATACCAGTTGGGATGTACATTTTGCTTTGATCTGTGCAACGCATCAGGATCTGGCCGCACGGGTGCAGGCTGGCACGTTCCGCGAGGATCTGCTGTACCGCATTCAGGAGTTTCACCTGCGCATTCCGCCCCTGCGTGAATGGCAGCATAAAGAGGGGTTTATCCAGAAATTATGGCACGAACTGGGCGCTGCCAGCCGTGGTTTAACGTTAAGCAATGAGGTAGTGAGCACGCTAGCGCATCGGCCATGGCCAGGCAATGTGCGTCAGTTGTTAAGCCAGCTACGGGTATTAATGGCGCTGGCAGAAGATGGCGATCAGATCAAGCTCGCCGACCTGCCCGGCGAAATCCGCGTTGCGCCAGCGCCGCAAGGGTCCAGCGACGAACAGAGCGCCATTGCACAAGCACAAGGGAATATGAGTCTTGCGGCGAAAAAACTCGGCATTGCGCGCAGCACGTTGTATCGACGGCTGGCAAAATAGAATGACCGGCCGAATGCGTTTTCACTGTCACGCCCGGCCGATCTGGCACAAGCCCGGAAAATGGTAAAAGGCCCCATGCAATTGATCACCACGTGCGGCCCCATTAGCCCCTGAAATACAAAACGCCTGATGATATACATCAGGCGTTTGACCGGCAGAAAAATGTCAATCTATATAAAGATTAATCACAGCGCCATGTCGTGTTGCGGCGTATTTTCCATGTTTGGCGCTACCGGTTTAGCTTCCGGCGTTGCACTCTCTTGCATCTGAATCACCGGAGGTTTCGCCAGTTGCAGCGTTGCGGCGGTGTCATCCCATACTTTCTGTGTCAGCGCCACGTTGCCATTCATCTGCTGGCCGTAGCTCGGAACGATTTCACGGATTTTGCTCTGCCATTCCGCTGAGCTGAACTGCTGCGGGAACATTTTCTTGATAACGTTCAGCGTAATCGGCGCAGCGGTAGAAGCGCCCGGTGACGCACCCAGTAGCGCAGAAATGGTTTTTTGCTGATCGACCACCACTTCGGTGCCCAGCTTCAGCACGCCGCCTTTCTCTTCATCTTTCTTGATGATCTGTACACGCTGACCGGCCTGAATCAGTTTCCAGTCCTCTTTACGCGCCTGTGGATAGTACTCTTTCAGCGCCGCAAAACGATCGTCATCGCTCAGCATTACCTGACCGACCAGATACTTCACCAGGTCAAAATTGTCGAGGCCTACGTGGGTCATCGGCATAAAATTGCTGGTGGTGGTGGTGCTCAGCAGGTCGAAGAACGAACCATTTTTCAGGAATTTGGTGGAGAAAGTTGCGAATGGCCCGAACAGTACCACACGTTTGCCATCGATAAAGCGGGCATCAATATGCGGTACCGACATCGGCGGCGCACCCACAGAAGCCTGGCCGTACACTTTTTGCAAATGCTGGCTGGTAATCGCCGGGTTTTCGGTCATCAGGAAGGAACCACCAACCGGGAAGCCCGCATAGTTATCCGCTTCCGGAATACCGGTTTTTTGCAACAGTTTTAGCGCACCGCCACCAGCACCAATAAAGACATATTTCGCATCGATGGTGTGCTCGTTGCCGCTGTTCACATCTTTGATGGTGACATGCCAGGAGTTGTCGGCATTACGTTTAAAATCGGTAACCTCAGAGGAGGTTTGCAGGGAGAAATTGCTGCTCTTTTTCAGGCTGCCTACCAACTGGCGGGTAATTTCACCGTAGTTCACATCCGTACCCACTGGCGTCCAGGTGGCGGCCACTTTCTGATTCGGATCGCGCCCTTCCATCACCAGCGGCGCCCACTGTTTAATTTGCTGATGGTCAGTGGAGAATTTCATTCCCTGGAATAACGTGGTTTGTTGCAAAGCCGCATAACGTTTTGCCAGATAATCAACATTATCGCCCCAGACAAAACTCATGTGCGGGGTGGAATTAATAAAGTTGTGCGGGTTATTTAATACGCCGCGTTTAACCTGCGATGACCAGAACTGGCGGGAAATCATAAACTGCTCGTTAATTTCCAGCGCTTTGCTGACATCAATAGAACCGTCCGCACGCTGCGGCGTATAGTTCAGTTCCATATTGGCAGAATGCCCGGTACCGGCATTATTCCAGCCGTTCGAGGACTCCAGTGCAACAGCGTCGAGTTTCTCGACCATCACCTGTTTCCACTCCGGCTGTAATTCCTGCAGCCAGGTTCCCAGAGAAGCACTCATGATGCCGCCGCCAATCAGCAGGAAGTCAGTTTTCTGATTTTCTTCCGCCCAGGCACTGGTCACGGAACTGACGAGCAGCGCAACGGCGCTCAGCGATATAATTGTCTTTTTAATTGCAGGCATATTGATTAGGTTACATAGCAAGTGTGATTTGTGAAAACTGATATTAACGCATCTTTACGTTATTTTAAAATATCATTCACAACCTTGTTAAATACCCGCACCAATAGCTAACTACTTTTTTAAATTAAAAAAAGCAATGACGTAAAGTGTGTGGAATTAATATCACAAAGATTTATTTTAAAGCAGAGAAATATCAAGCCGATTTTCGCCAGATAATAAATTATATAGTGAGAAATGAGTGCGGAAAAACCCGCCAGATCAGCGTCTGGCGGGCAGAAATATCAGGCTTCCACCAGTTGCGGTTTCGCCTCCTGTAGGGCAATACGCAGGCTCTGGTGATTTTCCGCCAGCAAATCCTGCGCCTTCGCGTTGTTCAGGCCAGTCAGTTGCATCAGAATCGCCGTACGGCAGTCATTATCGCTGGAGGCCAGTGCGTTTTTCGCCTGCTCGCGGTTGCACTGCGTCGCTGCCATCACCAGCGCGATTTGCCGCTCGATCCAGTGCGTATTATCGGGCTTAAGGTCAACGCGCAAATTGCTGTAGACTCGCCCGGTGCGAATTGCCAGCCCGCTCGCCAGCATATTGAGGATCTGCTGCTGCGCCAGGTGCGCTTTCGGTTCGTTAAAACCGGCTATCACCTCAGCGCCCGTTTCCGGCGCAATCACGATATCCGCCATCTGTGCGGCCTCACTCTCCCGGGAGTGACTGAGCAGCGCAATGCACGCGCCAACCGACCAGGCATGGCGCAGTGCGCCCCACATCCACGGTGTTTTCCCGCTGACCGACAGCGCCACCAGCATATCCTGATGACCAAATCGGATCGCCTGGAGATCGGCAACACCCAGCGCGTAGTTCGCCGCCGCTTTTTCCTGATCCTGCCTTTTTGCTCCCGCGCCACCCGCCATCAGACCGATGAGTTGCGGGTGCGCTTCCGGCGCGAAATCCGCAACCATCTGTAGCGCGGCGCGCCCGGATGCCCCCGCTCCCACAATCACCACCCGACCGCCGCGATTTAACGTGGCGCTGGCGTTATCCACCAGCCGGGCGATCTCCGGTAAACAGGCCCCTGTCGCGCTGGCGACCGCCTGGTCTTCGCGGTTGATGAGCGCCAGCATATCCTGCGTTGCCAGCCGATCGATATCAGCGGTCTCTGTGTGACGGCGTTCCATTACTGAACCGTTTGGCTTATTGCTCATACCCTGCTCCTTCTGAATGGCTCCATACACACTATAAGGTTATTTATTTGTTATACCTGCGAATGGGGTCACGCTTCCCGCCCCGGATTGGACACTTTTCCTTTTTTCACACGGCTTTATGAAATCATCGCCATCGGTGATAATACGTTTCTTATTTAGAGAGAATCAGGTCTGGCATGAACGACTTAGCGCCTCCGGCGATAAAACCGCGCAAACGTCCTATGAAGCTCGGCACCACGGTGACATTGATGGTATGTAGCGTCACGGGATCCGTGCTGCTGCTGGCGTTTGCCCTGTGGTTTTGGCAAATCAGCAACACCACGCGCGATGGGGTGAAAGAGACGGCGCTGGCAGTAGCACGCACGCTGGCTGATGCACCGGAGATCAAACGCGGTCTGCTGTTGCCACCAGGCAGCAATGTGATTCAACCGCTTGCTTCGGCGGTGACCGCGCGCAATGATCTGCTTTACGCCATCGTCACCAATATGCAAGGGGTTCGTTATTCACATCCGAATGCCGCGATCATCGGGCAGACTTTTATCGGCGATGACCTGCAACCCGCGCTACGTGGCAAAGAGAATGTGGCGGTGAATCGCGGTACGTTGGGACTGGCGCTGCGCGTATTTACGCCGGTTTATGACAACCGCTATCAGCAAATTGGCGTAGTGGTGGTCGGCATTTCGCTCAGTAAAGTGCAGGATCAGGTAAACCGCAGCCGTTGGGCGGTGATGTGGATGCTACTGTTCAGCGCGCTGGTTGTCTCGCTCGGCATCTGGCAACTGGTGCGGGCACTGAAACGTATTCTGCTCGGGCTGGAACCGTACGAAATCTCTGCACAGTTTAAGCAACGCCAGGCGATGTTACAGTCGCTTAAAGAAGGGGTGATTGCGGTGGATGAAGATGGTCGCATTACGTTGCTTAATCACGCCGCGCGACAGATGCTGCTGACCAATGCCGCCGATGGCGCTGTCGGCCACGCCCCGCTGCTGGCCGATCTGCTGGAGGTATTGAAAACCGGGGTGTCGATTCAGGATCGTGAACTGGGCTGTAATGGCCTGCTGTTGCTGTGCAATACTGTGCCAGTGCGCAGCCAGAACACGATTATCGGTGCTATCAGCACGTTCCGTGATAAAACAGAAGTCAGCCAATTGTTGCAACGGCTGGACGGGATGGTGAACTATGTTGACGCCCTGCACACCGCCTCCCATGAATTTATGAACAAATTGCACGTGATCCTCGGCCTGCTGAATATGAAGCGTTATGACAAGTTGGAGGATTATGTGCTGCAAACGGCGCAGAATTATCAGACCGATATTGGTTCCATTCAGCATCGAATTAAATCGCCAGTGGTCGCCGGTTTTCTGTTAGGTAAACTCAACCGGGCGAAAGAGCGCGGCGTGACCCTGAGGCTGGCCGATGAAAGCCTGGTTCCTGATAATCCGAACGAAAAACAAGTTACCGTGCTGGTAACGGTGCTCGGTAACCTGATTGAAAACGCGCTCGATGCGTTAAGCCAGCAAGCGGAGGGCGAAGTCAGTCTGTTGCTGCATTATCAGGATGGCTGGCTTGTCGGCGAGGTCAGCGACGACGGTCCGGGCATTGCGCCAGACAACATTGATGCGATTTTCCGTAAAGGGTTTTCGACCAAAGGCGATAAACGTGGCGTTGGGCTATTTCTTGCCAGCCAGCAACTTACCGAACTGGGTGGAACTCTGACTGTTGAGTCCGAGCCCGGCGTATTTACCCAATTTTTTGTCCATCTCCCCTGGGATAGTGAAAGGAAGGCAGCGTGATTAATGTATTAATTGTTGACGATGATGCCATGGTGGCAGAACTGAACCGCATGTATGTGACGCAAATTGCCGGCTTTCAGTGCTGTGGGACTGCATCGTCGCTGCATCAAGCTGAGGAGATGATCAAAGATCCGCTGCGCGATATCGATCTGGTGCTGCTGGACGTGTATATGCAACAGGATAGCGGGCTGGATCTGCTGCCGGTGATTCGCGCCAGCGGGCGCGCTATCGACGTCATTATGATTACCTCGTCTGCCGATGCCGCCACCATTCAAACCTCGCTGCATTACGGTGTGGTTGATTATTTAATTAAACCGTTCCAGTTCCCGCGTTTCGAAGAGGCGCTCACCACCTGGCGCGAAAAGCGCAAGCTGATGGATGCGCGCCCTTACTATGAACAATCGGATGTGGATCGCCTGCTGCACGGCGGCGCACCGGAAGTAGCTGACACTCGTCGTCTGCCAAAAGGGCTGACTGCACAAACTCTGCGTACCATTTGTCAGTGGATTGACGCCCATCCAGGTATCGAATTTTCAACCGATGAACTGGCAAACGCAGTCAATATTTCCCGCGTATCCTGCCGTAAATATCTGATTTGGCTGGCGCAGATTAATATTCTCTACACCACCATTCATTATGGTGCCACCGGGCGACCGGTCTATCGCTATCAGTTGATTGCTGAACAGTACAGCCTGCTTAAGCAGTACAGTCAGTAAGCCGGTAGCTGGCATCGAGCGGCGTGAAATGGAATTGACGCCGGGATGAGAGAGTAATTTCGCGGTTTTTGCTGACAAAAATCGCTTCAATATCCTGCCGCTGGCGCAACAATGCGCAACCCTTTTCAACACCCAGCCCAAACAGCAGCGTGGTCCAGATATCGCCATCGAGAGAGTCGGTGGAAATTACGGTCACGCTGTCGAGTTCGTTATTCAACGGATAGCCGCTGCGCGGATCGAGGATATGATGCCATAGCTTGCCATCCTGCTCGAAATAGCGCTCGTAGGTACCGGATGTCACCACCGATTTGTTCACGACTTCAATCGAGCCCACCAGCGCATCGCCAGCAGCGAAGGGTTTTTTCACGCCAATGATCCAGCCGCCCTGCGGCGATCCCAACGTTTGTACGTTGCCGCCGAGGTTAATCAGGCCGTCGCTGATGCCCTGCTGATGCAGGTAGTCGCGCACCCGGTCAGCGATAAACCCTTTTGCAATTGCACCCAGATCGATCTCCATACCAGGCTGCGCCAGAAACACACTGGTGGCAGCATCATCAAGAATAACATCCTGCGGGCGCGTGATGCACAGTCGTGCGGCAATCTCATCCGCGTCCGGAACAGAATCGCCCTTAAAACCGATGCGCCACAGTTTCACCAACGGGCCAATCGCCAGATTAAACGCGCTGCCAGGCAATTGGCTGGCGGCTTTAGCGCATTTGATCAGTTCATACACCGGGCGGCTGACAATGACCGGATGACGCCCGGCGGCATGGTTGATATCCATTACCTGCGAATTGGCACGGTTAACGGTAAAGAGGTCTTCGTACTGTTTGATAAGCGAAAAAACGCGCGACGCGAGCGCTTCATCGTGGGAGAAAAGTTTCAACAAGATGGGCGAACCCATCAACACCGCAGAGTAGCTCCAGACTGAATGTTCGGACATGGCATACTCCTGTTGATTGTCCGGGGACGTCTTATCCGGCCAGGGAGACCCGGACCGGATAAGACGCAGACACCATCCGACAAGGTGTTACTGTTTGGCGCGAAGCGCTGCCTGATGCCCCGCCAGTGAACCGAAGATGATGATATCAGCGACCGCATTACCGCCAATACGGTTAGTACCATGGATACCGCCAACCACTTCACCCGCCGCATACGCGCCCGGAATAACCTGATGTGCGGTATTCAGCACTTCCGTTTCAGTGTTGATAGTCACACCACCCATGGTGTGGTGTACGCCTGGCGCAATCTGAATAGCGTGGAACGGCCCTTCGTTAATCGGAGCACGCAGCGCAGTAGTACGACCGAACTCTTCATCGTGCTGTTTTTCCACAAAGCCATTGTAACGTTCAAGCGTGGCAAGGAACGCATGATAATCAATGCCCAGTTTGTCCGCCAGTTGACGTGGAGAGCTGGCGCTGGTCACCAGGCCTTTCGCAATGTACTCGTCGGCCGCTTTGTTTTTCGCTCTGACATGCTCATCAAACACGATATAAGCGTAATGTTCCGGCAGCGCGATAATTGCTGCTGAGACTTTATCGCGGGTCGACATCTCATTGTAGAAGCGTTTGCCCTGCTGGCTGACCAGAATCGCACCACCGCCGCGAATGGACTCAGAAACCAGATAGGAGGTTTTCTGTTCAACGGTCGGGTGGATCTGGATTTCGCCCATATCCACGGTTCCGGCGCCCAGACGTTCCAGCAGTGCAATACCGCCACCGGTTGCGCCTTTATGATTGGTGGTGACAAAACCTTCCAGATCCGGACGGTATTTCACAACCATCGCACTATTGGCGCTGAAACCGCCGGTTGCCACAATCACGCTTTTCGCCTGCACTGTCAGGGTTTCCTGCTCGTCATTCAACAGACGCACACCGCGTACTTCCCCTTCAGTGAACAGGATCTCTTCGACGGAAGTATCCAGCATCACATCGATACCACGTTTAGTGACGTTACGCACCAGGCCGCTAATCAGATAACCGCCGACGGCCGATCCATCACGTGGACGGTGCGTACGGTCAATGCTCATCCCGCCCGTCGTGGTGATATCGTTCAGCATGATGCCGCGGCGCGCCAACCATTCGATCGCTTCCGGCGCATTTTCCACAAAGCGGCTCATCAGTTCCGGGTTGTTTTTGTGACCGCCACCTTTCAGCGTTTCAGCGAAGAACAGCTCTTTGCTGTCCTGAATACCTTTTACACGCTGGAAACGGGTTTCTGCCGCGTTCATCCCGGCAGACGCTTTAATAGTGTTACCGCCGATGGTCGGCATTTTCTCAACGATCAGCACGCTAGCGCCTTCGTCGTGCGCCTGGATGGCAGCCGCCAGGCCTGCGCCGCCGCTGCCCACGACGACCACATCGTAATTTTTCACGGACAGGACATCGCCACCCTCTTCGGCCACGCGTGCTTTGCTGGATTTCAGCATCGCTTTCGACACCGCTTTTTTCACTGCTTCGCTCTGGCTGGTCGCACCGGAGATAGCATCAACATGCGGCGAATTGGCATCCAGAATGCGATCACGAATTTCTTCAAAACTGCTGGTGAACTCCACGTTTTGTGGCGCAGAGGCCAGTTCGATACCGGCAATACGGTCGGTTTCCAGGCTAACGTTAATCACCATTTCGCTGGTGTCGTCCTGCACCGTTTCAACGAACATACCCGGTTTAAATTTCGCTTCGCCCATGCTCATGTCGCGAATCATCGCTTCCACCAGCGAGAATCGCCATAGTGGTTCCGGAATATTCAGCGCTTCACGCTGGGTACTGTCGATAAACAACTCGAGATTTTCACCATTGGCGATGCGTGCGGCCCAGTCCGGATAAGCGATGCAGGCACGCCCCACGGCGATCAGATCGTAACCGTGATCCAGACCCTGCTCTGCCTCAGCCACGTTAACCACGCCGCCCACACCCATCACCGGAACTTGTGCCAGTACCTCAGAGCGCATCGCACAATATTTATCAATCAACGGCGTCGGATCGCTGGTGTCATTAATAGAAGGACGCAGCGCCGCGCCAACAGAAAAGTGCAGGTAATCAACACCACGCGCCGCCAGTTTTTCCAGCAGATACATGGTGTCATCAAAGCGAATTCCGGGGACTTCCAGTTCTTCCGGCGAGAAACGGTAACCAATAATAAAGGCATCATCCGCATACTGACGCGCCATTTTGTGGGTGATATCCAGCACCGCCAGTGGGAATTTCGCACGGTTATCGCGGCTGCCACCCCACTCGTCGTCACGCTGGTTTGAGTTCGGCGAGAAGAATTGCTGGATCAGATAGGTGTTGGCACCGTGAATTTCCACGCCGTCAAAACCGGCCTGAATAGCGCGGCGTACTGCTTCACCAAATTTAACCACCATCGCTTCAACTTCCGCCGTGGTCATTGCTACTGGCGTGGCTGCACCGTCACGCGGAGCGGCAATCGCGCTTGGCGCAATCGGCGTACGACCACCAATCAGTTTCGGCTCAACCATGCGGCCGCCGTGGTAAATTTGCAGGATCGCTTTAGAGCCTTCAGCTTTGATGGCTTCGGCGATTTTTGCCAGACCGACAATTTTTTCGTCGTTATCAATACCAATTGCGCCCGGAAATGCGAGGCCCAGATCGTCAACAAAACAACACTCTACGATAATTGTCCCAATGCTACCGGCACGTACACGATAATATTCAACCAGTTCACTGGTGACAGTACCATCGAAGTAACCGGTGCAGGTGGTCATCGGCGCCATTAACAAACGGTTTTTCAGTTCTACGCCATTTGGTAATGTAAAGGGGCTGAGGATGCGCTCGTTGCTGGTCATATTTAACTCCAAATCTAAATTTATAAACTTTGAATTCGGTGACGGATTTATTTTTTATTTTCGTTTGAAAATCCATTTGTCGTGTATTTAATATACCTCTAATTCTATTTACAAAATTAATTACGTTAGTTAAAAAACTATTTAACCACCTTAATAACAGCCCTACCTCTACCGTATTATAAATTTTAAATAATATATTCACATCATATTAATTACCGGTAACATTGCGATTACCTGGCCCGTAAAGCAACGGTTTTCAAAAAGTCAACTAAAAACCATATTATCAATGATTTAACAAACAAAAGCAGATGAATGAGATTTATTATCATCACCAATTTTTAACAATTGCGATGTTTCTCACAAAATACCCACATACTGCTATATGGGTATTAAAAAATATAAAAAAAATCTCCACCGCTTGCGTTTTTTTGATCTCAATCAAGAGTATTACCGAGTGGAAGCGCAATATATAAAAACAGAAATTTTCTTAATTTAATGCAGATAGAGAGGCATTAGAAAAAAAACCGGCGGAATATGCGAAGTCACAATAGAAAACCAAAGTAACTTATGTAAGTAAATAAAGTGACTTTGCACTCTGCTACCGACACCGAATTTTTAACTACTTGTAGATGCTCACTATGAAAGAGAAAACGACAATACCGCCGTCTGCCAGTGCAGCCAGTGCGAATGGTGGAAATAAAAACCGCCTGATTATGATGGCGCTGCCGATTATCGTCGCAGTGCTCCTGCTGTTTGTTCCGGTGCCAGAAGGCTTACCGCCATTCGCATGGCACTACTTCGCTATCTTTGTTGGTGTGATCGTAGGTTTGATCTTCGAACCGCTGCCGGGTGCTGTTATCGGTTTGACCGGCGTGGTGGTCATCGCGCTGTGCAGTCAGTGGCTGCTGTTTAGCCCTGAGCAGTTAGCCGACCCGAAATTCAAGCTCGCAGGCCAGTCCTTTAAATGGGCGGTGAGCGGTTTCGGCAACTCGACCGTCTGGCTGATCTTCGGCGCCTTTATGTTCGCCGCCGGTTACGATAAAACGCAGTTTGGTCGCCGACTGGCGCTGATTCTGGTGAAATATCTTGGCCGTCGCAGCCTGACGCTCGGTTACGCTATCACCTTCGCCGATCTGCTGCTGGCGCCGTTCACACCGTCTAACACCGCGCGCAGCGGGGGTACAATCTACCCGATTATTGCCAACCTGCCGCCGCTGTACGGTTCTAAACCGAACGATCCGAGCGCTCGCCGCATTGGTTCCTATCTGATGTGGGTTGCCATTACCGCCACGTGTATCACCAGTTCTATGTTCCTCTCCGCTCTGGCGCCGAACCTGCTGGCGCTGGCGCTGGTGAAAAGCACCGTTGGCATCAGCATCTCCTGGGGAAATTGGTTTATCGCCTTCCTGCCGCTCGGCGTGCTGCTGATTCTGACCATGCCGCTGCTGGCTTACTGGTTCTATCCACCGGAAGTGAAAATCAATGATGAAGTGCCGCTGTGGGCGAGCCGCGAGCTGGAAAAATTGGGCAAAATGTCCCGTAATGAAATCCTGCTGCTGGTGTTTGTCTGCTGCGCCCTGCTGATGTGGATCTTCGCCGCTGATTTTATTGAACCGGCTCTGGCTGCGCTGTTGGTCGTCGTACTGATGCTGTGGACCGGCGTACTGACCTGGAACGACATTACCAGTAACAAACCGGCATGGAATACTTTCGTATGGTTCGCCACTCTGGTTGCGCTGGCCGATGGCCTCTCCTCCACCGGTTTCATTGCCTGGCTGGGTAAAGAAGGCGGCGTGCTGATGAATGGCATTTCTCCGGGGATGGCAACTATCGCCCTGCTGCTGACGTTCTACCTGCTGCACTACCTGTTTGCCAGCACCACTGCGCACACCACTGCCCTGCTGCCGGCGATGCTGACCATTGCTGCCACCATCCCGGGCATCAATATGGAAGTGGTTGTACTGGTTCTGTGTACCTCTCTGGGTGTGATGGGCATCATCACTCCATACGGTACTGGCCCGAGCCCGATTTACTATGGTAGTGGCTACCTGCCGACCAAAGACTACTGGCGTCTGGGCACCATCTTCGGTGCCATCTTCCTCGCCGCTCTCCTGTTGATTGGTTATCCGTGGATTACCATGATGTTCTGATTCACAACCGCCGGGCTTTCCCGGCGGTTTATTTTTATGGAGTAATGAGCTATGTCGAACAAACCTTTTGTATATCAGGATCCGTTCCCGCTGGCGAAAGACAATACGGAATATTATCTGCTGAGTCGTGAACACATTTCTGTCGCCGACTTTGACGGCCAGCAAGTATTAAAAGTAGAACCCGAAGCGCTGACGCTGCTGGCACAACAGGCTTTCCACGACGCTTCTTTCCTGCTGCGCACTTCCCACCAGAAACAAGTTGCTGCCATTCTGACTGACCCGGAAGCGAGTGAAAACGATAAATACGTGGCGTTGCAGTTCCTGCGTAACTCTGAAATCGCTGCCAAAGGCGTGCTGCCAACCTGCCAGGATACCGGCACAGCAATCATTATGGGTAAAAAAGGCCAGCGCGTATGGACCGGTGGCGGCGATGAAGCGGCGCTGGCTCGCGGTGTCTATAACACTTACACCGAAGATAACCTGCGCTATTCACAGAACGCTCCGCTGGATATGTACAAAGAAGTGAATACCGGCACCAACCTGCCGGCGCAGATCGATCTCTACAGCGTGGATGGCGACGAGTATAAATTCCTGTGTATCGCCAAAGGTGGCGGTTCAGCGAACAAAACCTATCTCTACCAGGAAACTAAGGCGCTGATCACCCCGGCGAAACTGAAAAACTACCTGGTTGAGAAGATGCGTTCTCTCGGCACAGCAGCCTGCCCGCCGTACCATATTGCGTTTGTTATTGGCGGCACTTCCGCTGAATCCACGCTGAAAACCGTGAAGCTGGCATCGACCCGTTACTACGATGGTCTGCCGACCGAGGGTAACGAGCACGGCCAGGCGTTCCGCGATGTGCAACTGGAGCAGGAACTGATGCAGGAAGCGCAGAACCTTGGTCTCGGCGCACAGTTTGGCGGCAAATACTTTGCCCACGATATCCGCGTGATCCGTTTGCCGCGTCATGGTGCATCATGCCCGATCGGCATGGGTGTCTCCTGCTCTGCCGACCGTAATATCAAAGCGAAAATCAACCGCGAAGGTATCTGGATTGAGAAAATGGAGCATAATCCGGGGCAGTACATCCCGGAAGCGCTGCGCCAGCAGGGCGAAGGCGATGTAGCGAAAATCAATCTGAACCAGCCGATGAAAGATATTCTGGCGCAGCTTTCCGCGTTTCCGGTTTCTACCCGTCTGTCGCTAAACGGCACCATCATCGTGGCGCGTGATATTGCCCATGCAAAATTGAAAGAGCTGATCGACAACGGCAAAGAACTGCCGCAATACGTGAAAGATCACCCGATCTATTATGCAGGCCCGGCGAAAACGCCTGAAGGCTATGCTTCTGGTTCACTCGGCCCAACTACCGCAGGGCGTATGGATTCCTACGTTGATCTGCTGCAATCTCACGGCGCGAGCATGATCATGCTGGCGAAAGGCAACCGCAGCCAGCAAGTGACCGATGCCTGTGCCAAACACGGTGGTTTCTATCTGGGAAGTATTGGCGGCCCGGCTGCGGTGCTGGCGCAGCAGAGCATTAAGAGCCTCGAATGCGTGGCTTACCCGGAACTGGGTATGGAAGCGATCTGGAAGATTGAAGTGGAGAACTTCCCGGCGTTTATTCTGGTGGATGACAAAGGTAACGACTTCTTCCAGCAGATCCAGAACAAACAGTGCGCAGGCTGTAGCCAGCGTTAAGATGTGAAAACACCCGGCGGGGAAACCCGCCGGGTGTTATTTTAGGAACGCGGCCCAAGGCTTAGCTCCTCATATCAAAAATCGGTGAGTATCGCCC
Source organism: Kosakonia oryziphila (assembly GCF_900094795.1). GTDB lineage: Bacteria > Pseudomonadota > Gammaproteobacteria > Enterobacterales > Enterobacteriaceae > Kosakonia > Kosakonia oryziphila. Next base: position 49,244 of record NZ_FMBC01000006.1, on the reverse strand, counting down.
GCCTGCGAAAGCAGACTTACAGCCATGCATGAAAACTCGGAATATAAACCAACTTTACTCTTATAAAAACAGATAATATCGTTGTAACTATGATAATAGCATGCTCCATTTCTGGCCGTCACTGCCCTCGCCAAAGATTTTACCCCCGATATAGTTGCCGAGCGTTCCTCCCGCCATTCCCCCTGCGGTACTTAACAATGCAATTACCGGTCCGGCAACTACCGCTAGTGCACCAGCTCCAACCCCTAACATCACCCAGTTCACCCACGCCGGAATTTCGGGATTGATATCATCCGTTTGTACTTTTGCGCCGCCGATAAAAACGTTAACTGAGCCCTGGAATATCTCCGCACTACAGGTCAAACGATCGCCGAGACGCGCAGCAGGATAGTTGTTGATGTATACCTTTATAGAACCTTCAGCAACTCGCTGTGGGCTACCGCTATGCTCATCGCGCTCACCGCCACGCGGGTCACTTTCCCGTTGAAATAACGCGAACCCGTCTGCGTCGGGATGGTCACCGTCACCGGCTGGCCCAGCAGTTTGCTGCGGTCGATACGCGCGTCCGTCCCCAGTACCGTCAGTGCCAGTGTAAACGGCTCCGACAGCGCCTCACGCCCGGAGAGTTTCCAGAAAAGCAGCCCCTCAACGGGCAGCCTGACTGATATTCTGTTCACCATAAACAATGAGTCCGTAAAAAGGGTGATACCTTACATCGCACTTGCTGTGCGTTCGTTTTTTTAAGTTGGAAATATGGCGTGTCGTGCAATGTGCGTTACGGAGCCAACATCAGCACCTTGAACTGGCTGGGAACGATTCGCATACCAATGGCATTGGTCGAGTTTTGCAGACTCACGCTGGTTAAGCGTGTCGCTGGCGTGCCTTTGAGCAGCACGGTGAATGCGCCGGTAAGATGGCGCGATGGCCCCATTACCGTGCCGGAAGCGACGCCGGTTGCCACACCGGGATTATCGCCATTCGTCAGCGGCGTTACCGTCGCCATATTGTGCGCAGGCATCCCCATAAACAGAATATTAAGAGCATTCGGAATAGCCGTCGGTCCCAGCGCGATATCCGGATAGGGAATCGGCGTCGGCGCAGGCATCGGAGTAAGGCAGACATCCGGGAACGCAAGATCGACACCCATCAACTGGCAATTTGCAAACATATTCCCTCCTTACCCCATATGGATCTGTTCAGAATCGACTTTGGTGATCGCTTTCGAGGTGATCACGGTATTTTGCGCATGCAGGCGCAGATAATCTTCCGCTTTCATATCAAGTTGCCCGGCCCGGACATGCTCAGTCTGACGCGTATGGCGAAAAAACTGCTGGCTTAGCTGTGTGACGGTCTGCCAGACCGACTCCGCACGTTTACCCACAATGCGCGAGAGCGATACCCATGCCGAGATTTTTTCGCCGCTGTAATTCATCTCGCTGATATGGCAATCGCCTTGTACCGCATTGATATTCAATGCTTCGCTGCTCAGGCTTAACGCGCCCTGGCTTGCGATATGCAAATCACCCGGCACGCTGAGTTCAGCACTATTCGGGTTGAGCCGCTCCAGTACAGCAAGCAACCACATCTGGTTTTCGACCGCGCTAATCAGTACGGTATCGCCTGCTTGCGGTGCAATGACACAGCTTACTGCCCGACGGCAGTGCCAGCCGCGCCCTTCACTTTCGACCATCAGGCTGCCGTCATCGAAGCAGTGGGTCACAAGCGCCGCAAATTGCCCGGTCGGGATCGCCGCCGTAAGCAGTTGATGGTTGATATTGTTCATAGGAGGTCTCCGTAGATTTTGCTGTGGCGTTCGGCGCTCCAGGCTTCCGCCGCCAGTAACTCTTCGTCGTATTCGAGGATGCCTTTGCGATCGGCAAAGCGTGAATTGTCCTGCCGGGCACGATGGAAGCGCGTACGTGAGAAAGCCGCACCGCGAAAATCAGCTTCACGCACATTGGCAGAAGAAAGATCAGCGTAGGTAAAATCGCACAAGGTAAATTCTGTCCGCTGTGCTTCAATCTGTTGCAGAATGCTCTGGAAAAAGCGGCTCTGTTTAAAACTTGCCTGATTAAGTGTCGCGCCGACAAAAATAGCCTGATCAAACACGCTGCTTTGGGCGTTCGCACCGCTCAGATCTGCGTCCATAAACAGCGCCTGAGTCGCGTTGACATTACACAGTTGCGCCTGTTTTAGCGATGCGCCTTTAAAGTTACATTGCGTGAGTTGCGCGCCGGTAAAATCCACACCATCCAGTTGATTATCGGTAAACTGACAACCGATAAACTGCTGCTGTGCATAGCGTTTCCCGCGCTGGTCACAGTTAAAAAAAACCGACCGCTCAAACTGGCTCCCCTGCATATCTGTCTCGCGGAGATCGATGCAAAACCAGGTCGTCATCAGGTTGTGGCAATTCGCCAGTGCTGCACCTTCAAGCGGGCTTTCATAAAACGTGCAGCGTTCCAGCGTCGAGCCAGTGAACAGGCTGTTTATCAGGGAGCAGCGCATAAATTGGCTGGCGTCACTGGTCGAGCGTGAAAAATTGCTGTTGGCAAGGTTGCACTCATTAAACACACAGTGCGTTAAGGTCGTGCCGCTGGCGTTAATACGCGGCATGTCGCACTGGTTAAAGACGGTCTCAACCAGTTGCGCCCCGGCAATGTTTGCATCGAGAAATAGACACTCGGTAAAGATGCTCTCCTTCAGGTTTGCCCCTTGCAGATTCACACCCTGTAGCGAAACCTCCTGAAAAATACCGCCGGAGAGATCGCATCCTCGCAGGTCTATACCATCGAGGCTAAGTTCAATGATGGCCTCGCCGCCCTTCACTTTCTGCTGTAATTGCGCCGCAGTTAACGTGCTCATATCACCTCTCCATCACGCTTTGGCAGCGTTTTTACCCGTTTGGTATAAGCGCCGTGAAATTGTGTTGCTTCACTGGTAATGGATTGGGATAAATCAGCACGAAACAGATTCGCAAAGCTAAGATCGGCACCTTCAAGGCGACTCTTTTGCAACATGGCCCCCATCAGATTGGCCTCGTTAAAGTGCGCCTGGCGAAAATCGGTGCGCATAAACAAGCTACCAGTGAGCGTCGCACCGCTGAAATCGGCATTTTCGCACTGTGCTTCGCTGAAATCGCTGTTATCCAGTGTTGCCCGCCGAAAATGAGCCCGCATCAGTAATGCCTGGCGGAAGTTGCTCTGTTTCAGATGCGCACCGCTGAAATCCGCCCCCGCCAGCGTGCCGCCCGACGCGACGGCGCAGGTAATCAGCACGGCATGGGCAAAGTGAGCGTGTTCAAGCTGGCTCTCCACCCAGGAGCAGCTATCAAGCCGCGCATGAGCAAAGGTAGACCTGAGAAGTTCGCACTTGATAAAGCTGGTTTTTGTCATCGTTGCGTAGCTGAAATCGGGCTGTGGCAGCACAAGTTCCATAAAGACACAGTTATCCAGCGTTGCATGCTGAAACAGGCACTGGCTAAATCCCGTCTCTCGCAGCAGCACATTGCTGATGCTGGCATGGCTGAAATCGCAGGCATCGAACAGTGCGCCGGTCATTTCCGTCTCAGTAAATTGCGCCCCGTGAAAATTCGTCTCTCTGCACTGCGCCAGCGCGAGACTGGCATTACCCAGTTGGCATTCACGCAGGGATGCGTTTTGCAAATCAGCACGCGCCAGCATCGCCTGAGTCAGGTTCGCGCCATCAAGCTGGCAACCGCTGAGATTGGCGCACTCGAGTAACGTCTTGTGGAAATTTGCGCCGCGTAGATCCATGCCGGAAAAATCCGCCCCGGTGAGATCGAGACCGCTAAAATCGCCACCCTGCGCCATGGTACGTTCCGCACGCTGGCGGATAATCATCGCAATATCGCCCGTTAGTTTGATAGCTGGCGGTTGCTGCGCAGCGGACATCAAATACATCTGGTGCAGTGCTTCCCGACTTTGCGTCAACTTCTTCTCACTCAGTTGTGAGGCGTTACGTGCCAGCAGATCCTGCATACGATGCATTGATTCCGGTCCGCGGACGCCACTATCGCCGCCTGCCGTATCTGCGTATCGCGCTTCCATCTCAGCTTTACGCGCTTCGGCCTGCTGCTGCATGCTGGCAGCCTTCCGCTCCATCTCTTCAATAAACTCGGGCAGTTCATCGAGCGTTGGCAGCGCGGGCTCGTCACTCTCTTTCAGGATGTCACTGACATCACTGCCCTGCGCTTCCAGCCTCGCACGGTGCTGCTCGCGCAACTGTAGTGCTCGGGCGCTCTGGTTTTCTCGCATCGGGCTGTGGTTTTCCTGCACCTCGTTATCGATCCAGGCGCCGATGACATCTTCTGGCAGCAGATCTTTCTCGCGAAAGGCAAACAGTGCGCCTTTTTCTTTGTCGAGGCGCTGATTGAGCACTTTGCGGTAGTGGTTAACTGAGCGTGTTGCGCCGTTTTTTTCCAGCGCGGGCATCAGATGCAGCACGTCAGCGGCATCGTCTTCGTTTATTCGCTGGTTGCCTTGCCAGATGAGCACCATCTGCTCCAGGTGCGGGAAAAACCATACGGTGGTAGCGCGCAGGGCAATTTCTTCAAACAGGATTTCGTCACTCCGCTGACGCTGGATAAAGCAGCGCGCCAGCCAGGGCGGTAATGTGCCGTCCTGTACAGGTTTTTGCGGATGCATATTCCAGATGCGCCAGCTGGCCTGCGGCGGTAACGAATCGCGATCGTCCCACCACTGATCGGGGCTGGCGGCGTTAAACACGCGCCAGTCGATATCGGGAGCAAATCCGGGGAAATCATGTTGCAGCCAGCGAGCATCATAGTTTTTACCCATCCGGCGAAAACGGCGCGGCCACAGCAAATCCAGCGGGCCAAAGCTCGCTGGTTCAGGCTTTTCACGGGGTGAAACCATGCGCTGTTGCAACGCTTCAATATTGGGTAGCCGGCGATACTGCGTGCCATTGTGAGTCTCCGTCACAGCCCCGACGCCGTGCGGGTTTTCGTCATACCCTGCGCCGCCAAAAGCCCGGCTCCAGTCGAGGCGCATCTGTTCAAACGGCTGCGGCGCTGTCGGCCGCGAACCCGCCCAGTAGCGATCACCCGTGACAGCCAGCGTTTTAATCATCTTATCGACCTCGATACGTACCGCGCAGGTCGTTTTGTCCTGATGATGTTGTGTGTAGGCATAGCCCGTGGCGAGGAATTCAGCACGCGCCTTCGGAATGGCCATATCCAGCACTCCGCCGCTGGTTTGTAACTCGCTGGCGGCCAGTTGCCACAATTCAACTTCAGGCCGCAATTGTGGCGAGGCACTCATATCGGTGAGTGCCATCACAGAAACACCCAAGTGGTTTTGTCCGTGCAAGCGAAATGGGCGATTTAATACGCTTAGTCGCAGCGGTTTAATAATCTTCATAAAACATCCTTTGGAAGATTAAGCATGGTGTTGGAGCGGTAAATGTTTTTATTTCAGTACATCTGGAGGATTGGAGCTGAATGGGGCCGCCATGTTGCCTGTCCCTATTTAATTTGCGCCATCGGGGCTCATGCACGTTGCTGGCGGTGCTATACAGCAAAAATGCCAGAGTGAATTGAGCTATTATCAACCGGTTCCCAATTCATACTGGCATCTTCATTCATTGACCACGCACTAGCGGCTTGTCATAAATAGCGATTTTCTTCGGATCCTGCGGATCATATTTTATCGTCGTACCATTACCTTCTTTGAACTGCTCAATTTCTTTAAAGGTCAAGGCCTTCATTGTTGTCGCTTCAACTATCTGATGTTCTGTTGTCTTAAATCTGAGTGTTAATTTATACACCGGTTTATTACCATCCCAGCTGCTTGTTTGCTCGGTATAAATAATATCAGCATTAACGGCAATCCCATTTTTTAATACGGCATCCTGCGAAAAGCCGTCTTTGAGATAGGGATAAAGCGTGGTGTAAAGAAATCTCGCGATGGGAAAGACACCAAAGACAAGTGCAATAACGACCATTGCTATAATAAAAACAGAATTCATTTCCATACTCATTAATATGAGAAATCGTTAAGACAGCAGGTAAGTTACGAAGGTTTCGAATGATAAACGCGTGCCATAAACATCACTTCAGGATCTTCCCTCTTCTTTACGCAGATGCATCACCGAAACCTTGCCCCGTGTGGTACTGCGTCACTGATACGGTTTTGCGGCCATCACGCCTTCTTTCGCGCACAGAGCTAGCCATCTTCATTTTTAAATTCGTGAAATTGATAATGCCGTTTTGCGCAGGAATATCAGGCGCGACTTTAGTAATTAACACCTCAGTGTATATGGAGAACGTAGTGTTACCTACCTCTTAATTGAGCTGCGTTATATATTGAGATAATATCTATTTTAAGAATGATATTTATGCATAACCACTCTTTATTTAAAATTAGGCATTGAAATCTATTCCTATAATTGCCATTTTTCCCTTCTTGCCTACTTTTACTTGTATGTTGAGCCCTTTTTTTATTAGGTGCATCTGCCCAGGAGCCACAAGCGCTTTCGATGTATGTATGTTTGGATCACCAGGTAGATAAAAAGTAATTTCATAAAAATAATCATTACCATATCTGGCATTCAGTTGTTGCCAGGATTCTATCTCCGAATTCACTACCTCGCCTTGCCAACGATCTTTTGATAAATAGCTTTTAATCCCTGCTACATCAGTTTTGTCTTGTTTCTCCAGATAATAAAAAAATGCAGTTACAGCGACTAATAAAACAATTCCGCCATACATAAAGTATTTCGAATAATCTTCAAGAGCCATTAACTAACCTCAATCTCAGGTAATTATAAATAATGAATTATTAGTAACATTAACTGTTCTATTGCTTATATTAGTTATTTCAAAGTTTATTACAACACCATTTGATTCTTTTTTGAATACAGTCTTAGAGAACTCCTTGAGTTTGAAAGAATTTGACAATCCATTAATAGAATTTGTGACTCCTACGGCAGCAAGTGATGCAATAGTACCTGATACCGAGGTTCCAACAAAGCTTTCACTAAATCCCGTAACTGAAAGGTTATGGAGTTTCGGTTTGAAAATAGCCTCAGGGGCTTCCATAACTATCTGTTGTTTACTACTGATTTTGATTAAGTTAGGACTACTAATTGTAATGGTTCCCGCATTCACATTTTGTGTCCAGTTACCGCTATTTACGTCAATCGTTACACCACCATCAATGGTCTCTTTCCTTCCCCCCGCAGCAATGGTTGTCTCCTGACCGCTATCATATTTTTCTGTTAGCTTGTCGGTGACATGGTGTAACTCAGTCCCTTCAATATTGGTCGTGCGCCCACCTTTTATCGTTACGGTATCACCACCGCTGGTGATATCCAGCGTGCGGCCATTCTTAATGGTTTCTGTCTGCCCATTATTGAATGTTGTGGTTTCTGCATCGTCTACCGTGGTAGTCCGTTTTGCGCGGTAGTAAAACGTGCCGTCACCGGTGACATCATCTTTCTGCTCTTTCAGGATCGTAGTGGTGCGGTTGCCATCGACATTCACCGTCTTATCATTCTCGACTGACACTTTCATATCTTTTTCAGAATGGAGTTCAACGGATTCGCTGCCGGGACGATCTTCAAAGAATAAGTAACTGGCGTTATCTTTATTGCCGTCTTTACTGCGGGTCATAAAACCCATGCGGGTGGAGTCATCCGGCAATGACCACGGCGGCATACTGGCTTCGTTGTAGACACGTCCGGTGATGATTGGCCTGTCCGGGTCGCCGTTGATAAAGTCAATCACCACTTCGTCGCCGACACGCGGAATTTGTACCCCGCCAAAGCCCTGGCCCGCCCAGGCGCTGGAAACACGCACCCAGCAGGAACTGGTGTCATCGCCCTTCGCCTGCCGGTCCCAGTGGAACTTCACTTTCACACGGCCATATTTGTCCGTCCAGATGCTCTCCCCCTGCGGGCCAACCACTTTCGCCGTCTGCGGGCCGTAGGTGCGCGGCCATGCCGTCACCGCCGCCGGACGGTACACCACCGACGACGGAATAACCGTAAAGTCGATGCGGTGCTCCGTTTCCCCGTCACTGCCGCTGGCGTAGCGGTTCTCTTCAAAAAAATAGGTCGCTGCGGTGGTCAGATAGTCGCCGTTATCGCTGAAAAAGGGCGCGTTATACAGCGTGAAGGGGCTGCCCGGCGCCACACCAACCGCCGTGGCCGTGGCCTGAATCTGCTGGTGCTCCACCTGCCAGCGCTCCTGGCGGATACGGGCATAAAATTCGCCGTGACCGTGCTCGACAAAGCGCCCCGGCCAGTCATACACGTCAATGCTGCCCGGCTGCGGCGATGCCGGGTTCTGCCGCGCCTGGAACAGCCACGCATTCGGCTTGCGGAAATCATAGTCGTCAAGGCTGTAAATGCCGGGCGTGACGCTGTCTTCCAGTGCCCACTGGCTGATACCCTCTTCATCCGTGCTGCCGCCGGATGGCGTCTGGTGATAAGGAATGGTTTCGTAACCGGGGAAGGGTTTGAATTCGGACGCAGCGTCAGTCAGCACCAGCGTGTGCCTGTCGGCTTCATGCCTGAAGTGGTAAGCAATCCCTTCAAGCTCCATCAGCCGGTTGATAAAGTCGAAGCTGCTCTCCTGATACTGCACGCAGTAATCCCAGACGCGGTAGCTGCCGGTCAGCCGGTCTTCAAGATTGACCTGGTATTCACCGAGCAACGTTTTCACAATCTGCGGTACCGTCTGCCCCTGGAAAATGCGCAGGTTACGGTCGCGCTTCATCGGCCACACATCCGGCTCGGCCGTCAACTGATACACCGCATAGCGCGTGCCCGACAACTCCGTCGCGCTCACCGCCACACGGGTCACTTTCCCGTTGAAATAACGCGAGCCCGTCTGCGTCGGGATGGTCACCGTCACCGGCTGGCCCAGCAGTTTGCTGCGGTCGATACGCGCGTCCGTCCCCAGTACCGTCAGTGCCAGTGTAAACGGCTCCGACAGCGCCTCACGCCCGGAGAGTTTCCAGAAAAGCAGCCCCTCAACGGGCAGCCTGACCGATATTCTGTTCACCATAACATTGCATCCGTAATTAAGAGCCTGGCCCAGTAGGCGTATATTGTTGCAGCCAGTTTGGACACGGACAGCGAGCAACAACCGGAGCATACACGCAGTACGTGAGGATGACTCGCTTCGCTCGCCCTAAAGGGCCGCCGCAAGCGGCGTTCAAAATGCCATAACATTTTGTGTGAGCACTGCCCAGGACCAAAATGGCAAATAAAATAGCCTAATAGGCCAGGCTATAAGTTTATCTCAGCAATGCCAGCGCATCACTGATATGTTTTATTTTGCACGATGAAATTTAATGCTCTGGATTATTTCCTGGTATTGTCTTTGATGATTTTCACTGAATTCACCGGGAAAAGTGCCTACATAGCTGACCATTTTTTTCCCGGATATTGCATCATCCAGTATAATTAGTGTCTGTCGTTGATAAATAATGCAGTTATCATTTTTGAATTGATAAAAGAGTTCGACAGCGGGATAACCGTCCACCTCCAGCATTTCTGAGGATTCGAGATGAAAATCTGTGAGGGTTATTTCCAGCTCACGTATTTTTTTTGCGGCGACGGTATGAACTTTATCATCGGGTTGAACACTGGCTCGAGACACGACAAACGTAAATTCACTGTCACCGTTGTTGCTGTGTGTTAATAAGTTCATGGCTCTGTCTTTTTTAATATGTCGGGCAATACAACCGTACCGATCGAAACAGGACGACATCACATTATGTGTAATGCGAGAGAAGTGAGGGGGAGGTAATTCTCCCCGCATTTTGCCGGGCACAATATTACCCGACGAGATAGTGCTGATTAAGGTTGAGGATTAATTAACCAGGTGCCCGGTTTAGCAATAGTAATGGTCTGACTACGGCTCTGACCGTTCCCCTGCAGGAGCACGTCGTAACGACCTGGTTGCAGTTTCAGTGAAGCAAAACCATTCGTCACTGGAGAAACGGACTGCGCTTCACCATTGAGACTCAGTTTTTCACCCTCTTTCATGCGCACAAAAAGTTGCGCGACAGGCGTCTGGCTGACCACCGGCGTGGTGCTTTGCGTAGCGGTCTGCGCAGGTGCTGTCTGTGCGGCAGGCGCTTCCCGCACAGGTTGCTGTACCGGCGGTGCGGGTGGTTCTTTAGGCGTAACGCTGGCGGTCTGCGCCGCCTCTTCCCGCGCTGAACTGCCGCCGAATAACATTGCTCCGGCGATGATGCCGACAATCACACCGGCAGCCACCAGGCCCGGCAATTTGTAGCGTTGCCATCCCGGCGCAGCCGGTTTTCCTTCTGCCTCTTCGACCGGTACCAGCATGGTGCCGGGCTGTTTAACGCTCAACACATCACCAAGCCCGGCAACTGGCATCTCGATCAGCGCAGCGAACTCATCTACGGTCTGCGGACGATCTTCCATCTTCAACGCCAACGCACGATCCACCGCCTGCAACAGCGAAGGGGTGTACCCCGGCAGATTGCGCTGCGCCAGCGGCATATAGGTGTCCTGAATGCTACGCACCACACTAACTGGCGGCGGCGAACCGATAATCAATGTATGCAGCACCGCGCCAAGAGCGTAGATATCGGTCCACGGCCCTTGCTCGCTTTCGTTGTCGTCGGTGTATTGTTCGATAGGGGCATAGCCCGGACGCAGCATGGTTTCCGTTTCATCCGAGACAGAACCGATACTGCGGCGCGCGGAGCCGAAGTCAAGCAGCACCGGCAAGCCGTTATCCTGGATCTGGATGTTATCCAGCGAGATATCGCGATGCAGATACCCTTCATCATGGATGCTTTTGATCGCGCCCAGTAGCATCGGCAGCATGCGGCGGATCCAGGCTTCGTTAATCAGCGTTGGGTTTTTCTCGCGCAGGCGGGAAAGCGTGGTGCCGCTATAGAACACTGTCCCCATGTAAGCGGTATCATTCTGCACCCAAAACCGCAGCACGTGCAGCAGGTTCGGGTGGTTAAAACGCGCCAGCAGACGCGCTTCGTGAATAAAACTGTTAAGCCCGGCGGTAAAAGCTTTGCTAAAACGCTCGCTGCGCAGTACCAGCGTCATGTCGTCATTGCGTACAGCCAGTGAAGAGGGCATAAACTCTTTAATCGCGATAGTGCGTTCAAGCTGATGATCCCAGGCGCGATAGACGATGCCAAAACCACCGCCGCCAATCACTTCTTTAATTTCGAACTCGTTGAAGCGATATCCAGGCGGCAGTGCATTCGGTACACTCCGGTTGTTATCGTGATCCGTCATAGTGGAAAACTCTCTTGATAATGGCTTTACGCCGCAAACTGACAGTGAAACTCACCCTGCTCAAGCGTGACACGTAAGCGCTTATATTGCTCGTCCCGCGCGCTGGCGTCGAGTAATAGCTGGCTCATCATTGGCAGCAGAGTGTTCGTAAGGATGGCGTCCACCATACGGCCGCCTGATTCAACTTCGGTACAGCGCGCCACAATCTGCCCGACCACGCTGTCATCGATTTCCGAGATAATGCCGTGGTTTTCCTCCAGACGGCGCTGAATGCGCTTAAGCTGCAAACGCACAATCTGCGCCAGCATCTCGTCGCTGAGCGGAAAATACGGCACCACCAGCAATCGCCCAAGCAATGCAGGAGGGAAAACCTGCAACAGCGGCGGACGTAATGCATCGCGCAGCGCGTCTGGTTCCGGCATCAGATCCGGATCGGCACACATGCCGGTAATCAACTCAGTGCCGACATTAGAGGTCAGAATGATGATGGTATTGCGAAAATCGATATGGCGGCCTTCACCATCTTCCATCCAGCCTTTATCAAACACCTGGAAGAAGATTTCATGCACGTCAGGATGCGCTTTTTCGATCTCATCCAGCAGCACCACGCTGTACGGGCGACGGCGCACAGCTTCGGTTAACACGCCACCTTCCCCATAACCGACATAGCCCGGAGGTGCGCCTTTTAGCGTGGAGACGGTGTGCGCTTCCTGGAACTCACTCATATTGATGGTGATAACATTCTGCTCGCCGCCATACAGCGATTCCGCCAGCGCCAGCGCCGTTTCGGTTTTGCCGACGCCGGAAGGACCGCAGAGCATAAACACGCCAACTGGCTTGTTCGGATCGTCGAGGCGGGCACGCGAGGTTCGCACGCGTTTGGCGATCAACTCCAGTCCGTGACGCTGACCGATCACGCGCTCATTCAGTGTATCCGCCAGTTTCAGCACCGCATCAATTTCATTTTTCACCATCCGTCCCAGCGGAATGCCGGTCCAGTCGGAGACTACCGCCGCCACCACGTTGGCATCGACTGAGGTGAACAGCAGCGGTGCGTCGCCCTGCAATGTTTTAAGCGCCTGTTGCTGCTGCGCCAGCGAGTCACGGAGAACGGCCAGCTCCTCTTCCTCCCCAGTGTGCAATTGCGCGCGCAGCGCGATGATGGCATCAACCAGCGCCTGCTCCTGCTGCCAGCGCTGCGTCAGTTCATCGCGTAACTGTTCCTGCTGTTGACGCGCGACAGTTAATTTCTCTACCCGCACGCTGTCGCCAGCCGCCATTTTCGCTTCGCGGTTGGCAATCTCGATCTCCACCTCCAGCGCGGCAATGCGGTGCAGGCAATCTTCCAGTTGCGGCGGCGGCGCGCTCAGGCTGACGGCGACGCGGGCGCAGGCTGTATCGAGCAACGCCACGGCTTTATCCGGCAACTGACGCGCCGGAATGTAGCGGTGAGAGAGCTTCACGGCAGCGACGACCGCTTCATCAAGCAGCAACACGCGATGGTGTTTTTCCAGTGCAGAAACCGTGCTGCGCAACATTAATACCGCTTTCTCTTCATCCGGCTCGGCAACCTGCACGGTCTGGAAGCGACGGGTTAATGCCGGATCTTTTTCTATGTATTTCTTATATTCCGCCCAGGTGGTCGCGCCGATGGTACGCAACTGTCCGCGTGCCAGCGCCGGTTTCAGCAGGTTGGCGGCATCGCCAGTACCCTGCTGACCACCTGCGCCAATCAGAGTGTGAATTTCGTCGATAAACAGAATGATTGGTGTCGGGCTGGATTGCACTTCGTTGATCAACGCTTGCAGCCGCGCTTCAAACTCGCCTTTCATTCCCGCTCCCGCCTGCAACATGCCGATATCCAGCAGCCACAGTTGCACGTTCGCCAGCGGTTCCGGCACATCGCCTGCGGCAATTCGCAGCGCTAACCCTTCCACTACCGCCGTTTTTCCGACCCCGGCTTCGCCGGTTAACAGCGGGTTGTTCTGGCGGCGACGCATCAAAATATCGACCATCTGGCGGATCTCTTCGTCGCGGCCCACCACCGGATCGATTTTGCCATCGCGGGCCCTGGCTGTTAGATCCTGACCATATTGCGCCAGCGTGCCCTGTTGCTGCGGCACGGCGGCGGTATCGCCAACGGCGGTTGCCGTCTGCTGCGTCTCTTTACTATTGGCAAAAATCGCCTCGAAATTGTCGAGCAGCGCATCGGCGCTCACTCGTTCAAACTGCGACGAAATGCCTTTCAACACGGTCGCCAGGCTCCAGGTTTTCAGGATCCCCGCCAACAGATGGCCGCCGCGAATGCGCGTGACGCCAAACTTCAGCGAGCCGTAAACCCACGCCCGCTCAACGGCGGTATCAATATGTTCCGAGAGATCGGAGACCGAGCTTGCGCCGCGCGGCAGTTTATCAAGCGCGGCGACGATATCCCGCGTCAGCGCCTCTTCATTTAGCGAAAAATGGCGGATCACCTGTTGCAGGTCGCCCTCTGACTGTTGCATCAACTGGTGCAGCCAGTGAACCAGCTCGACGTAGGGGTTGCCACGCAGTTTGCAAAACGCAGTGGCGCTTTCCAGCGAGGTAAATAACAGCGTATCGAGTTTGCCGAACAGGACGGCGCGGCTAATTTCCGACATTGTAAATTCCGTTAGTTGTCACGTCAGATGAATAAGACGAAAGGTTATCCTTCCGGGCTGAATACCAAATCTCCGCGCGGATGCGGCTGTGGCTGAGCGCCAAGCCAGGCGCTGTAGCCAAGACGACCGGTGCCACCAAGCGTTGCGCCGGCAACATCTTCATGGCGCAGGATCACGCGCAGCGCCCACTCATATTCGATGCCCAGATACTGGCGCACCCAGTCACGCATCTCGGTCACGGCTTTTTCACCGGGCAAGAAACGCCGGTAAGTCCCGGCGGACAGCGGGCCAATTTCGATGCGAAACTTATGGCTCACGTCGCGCACGGCTTTACCAAGAAAGGCCGACTGCCCAAGGCGTGGCGCATGTCGACCGCCCTGCAAACGCGCGCGTTCGCGTTCGCTTAACGGCATCCACTGCGGCACGTTTTCGACGATCGACACCGGCACATTAAAATAGCAGCGCAGGATCTTCTCCAGCCCTTCCGGATCGCGTCCATTGCGCGTCAGATGTCCGGCCAGCGCAAAACGCGTATGCGGGCTGAGACTGCCTTTTTCCAGTTGACCTGGTTGCCCCATGCCTATTAACGAGGCGATGTAGTGTTCAAAACGTTTATTGTCGTCCCGGTCGAGCGACACCGTGGGCTGTGCGTCCGCCCATGCGCGATAAAACAGCAGCGACAGCCGGTGATGAAACAGATCGGCAAAGGCACTGAGGCTATCGTCCTGGTGATGATCGATGCGTTCGCGGGCATATTCTGTCAGATGGATCGGCAGCGGGCCGTTCGGGCCGAACAACCCGAAGCTGAGAATAGAGATATCGTACAGCGGCGAACCGTCGCGCTTACGGACTTCGGCAAGCGTCGACGGCGCAAAGCCCAGCGATGGTTTTTGCCCGATGCGCACCGATTCGAAACGCGGTAGCGGCGCGCGCCCGAGCGGATAACGTTCCCCGCCGCGGGCATCAATACGTCGCAACAGGCTGAACAGATCGTAGCGCCACGGCGTGGCCATCACGTTCTGCCAGAATGCCTCCGGTAGCGAACTGGCGCGAACAATCTGCGGCGCGCTGGTCAGGGCTTCGCTCATATTAGCGCCCTCTTGCCCATGCGCGGCGGCCAGTAACCGATTTCACCGCGCTGCTGGCTTTTCAGGGTGAACTCGGTAAAGCTGTTCATTCCCACCAGCCGCGCGAAAACGCGCTCCAGCAGGCTGCCAAACAGCCACGGGCTAAAACCAGAAAATGCCTGTTCATCAACCGTCAGCGTAATGCCAATACCGCGTGCAAATACGATCGGCCCCGGCTCCGGCACGCGGCGATGCACAGGCTCCAGCACGCAGTGGCGCACGCCGTCTATCTGGCGCGCCACCGGCGCTTCCGCCAGCCGCGTGTACAGGCCCAGAAGCTGGCGCAACGCGGCTGCACCTTCACCATCCTCACCGTCCATCAGACTGAGATAGTTCATCTGCAACTGGCTGATCAGCCGCCATGTACTTAACCCCTCCGCCAACGCCGGTCGCGGCGGTGTCGGGCCTTTGCGCAGGTGCAGGGATTTCACCGGTAGCGAATCAGGCATCACGAACTGCCCCATATCCTGCTGCAACATCAGCGGTAAGTCGCGGCTGGTGCACAGCACGTCAGCGGTGATATAGCGTAGATCTTCGCGCCACGGCGCATGCTGCTCATCGACCAGCGAGGCAAACACTTCGGAACCGATATAGCCGGTACGGGTGCCGTAGCGCTGCGCATGTTCCGATAAAGTGCGTTGCTCACGGCGCACGGAGAAGTAAGCACCGTAGTTGCCTTCATCCTGGCTCCAGCTACTCCAGAACGGGCGAAACGTCTGCTCATCGCGCTGACCATCGACGCTGGCGTGGATTTTGCGTACCGCATAGATTTCGTAATCGAGCGGGCGAATGTTATCCACCACCAGATGGTATTCGTGCTGGTTATCGTTCAGCTTTTGCCTTTCGGCCACTTTCGGGAACAGATTAATCACCGGCGTACAGTGCAGCGCAAGGTGGTTTTTATCCACTACCCGCTCCAGTTGCTCATCGGCTTTATCCAGCAGAATGATGATATCGAACGAGCTGGCATCGCCGCTTTGTGCCACCAGCGAACGCAGCCCCTGAAGGCTGATAAACAGGAAACGCTGGGGGAAGGCGAAATACTCCTGCAACAGACGGTAGCCGTCGAAGTTGCGCAGATCGTCCGGCAATAGAGACTGGCGGGCGGCAAAGCCTTCCTGCTGCAATGCGTCATCGGCCAGCACCTGCAACGGTGCACTGTCGCTGTTGGCCTGACAAACAATGCCCACCTGGTGCCCCATCAGCAGTTCCAGCAGTTTCAACGCCTGTATATCCGGGCCACTGAGGAACAGTTCCAGGCGATCGAAATCGAGATGTCCGAGGTTAACCGGGCCATCACAGCTTACACGAATGCGCAGCGCGCTTTGCGCCCCGCGTTGGCTCAGGCCGACTTTCGCCAGCGGCAGATCGGCAGGTACGCCGCCCAGTTCCACCTGACTGATTTTCAGCGGTAACAACGTGACATCATGCGCGGTGGTATAGCTACAGGTGACGCCGCTCTTCTTCATTACCTGGCTGTCCATCATGGTACCGCGCGGCACCACAAAGCCGTTGCTCAGATCCCCTTTCGCACTGTCCGGCGTCAGTTCCGCAATCGCCATCGACGGCGTCGGCGCGAGATAGTTAGGCGCCACCATCTCCAGCAGACGCTGGGAGAAGCGGGGAAATTCAGCGTCCATCTTCAGTTGTACGCGGGAGGTCAGGAAGGCAAAACCCTCCATCAGGCGTTCAACATACGGATCGGCAACGTCCATGCCACGCATGCCGAGGCGTCCGGCCACTTTCGGATAGCGCCCGGCAAACTCCTGGCCCATTTCGCGCAGCCAGGCCAGTTCGCGGTTGTAGTACTCAAGTAATTTGCTGTCCATGATTACCCCGCCTCTTTTAGCTCGAAATGCCCGTTTTCCAGATCCACATCTGTGCGGAACAGAAACTCCAGCGGATACGGTACGCACCACAAGCGCCCTTTGATTTCAATCGACAACACATTGTGCAGATCCAGCGACTGGGTATCGGAAATGCAGCGAACCTGCAACCCCTGCGGCAAAATGCGCGGTTCAAAATGCAAAATCGCGTTGGTCAGCTTGCGCTGGATATCCTGCCATTCGATGTCCGACATCCGCTTCCCTGCCAGCGGCGACACACCAAAATTAACCACTGAGCGGCGCACTTCGTCAAAGGCGCTCAGATCCTGCTGCGCTTCGTTGTTGATGGTATTGAACAACCACTGCAAATCACGCAGTACGTGGCGTCGCAGCATGGCATGGGAGACCAGGTTACTGTTCAGCGGCTCCTGAACTTTATCCGGCGCGTCATCGGTAAGGCGATCGAGCAGCGACGGCTGCATTTTGTCGCGTGCGCCGACGGTCTCTTTGCCGCGTCGCGAGCGCCAGCCGCTGCGCAGCAGATCACTCTCTTCATCGTGGGCGGAATTACTCATCTGCAATAGCCGTGTCGAAACTCAGCGTGGCCAGATCGAGCAGCGAGTACTCGGCGTTGTCGTTGAGCCAGGCTTTTTGCCCGTGGGCCAGGAAGTGCGGTGCATCACCCGGTAGCGCCTGCCACTCGGTGACGCGGGCGAGTTTAAAGCGCTCTTCGGCTTCGCTATCCAGCGGATAACGTGCCGGGATCTGGCACACCTGTTCGCTGCCATCCAGCAAACGCACCAGCGTATGACGCCACACCAGGTCGGTGACGCTGGCTGGCGGCTGAAACTGCATGGCGGCAATTGCGCTGAACGGCAGCCAGAAATAACGACCGTTGACGATCGCTTCACAGACCGGGCCAAAGCGGCTGTCGCCATCCATCAGCCAGTCGAAAGTGTGCGTTTCGCCAGCCTGAGTTGTTAACTGGCCGGGATTCGCCTCGGCGCTCTCCAGTGCGGCTTCGCGGTGTGCGCCAGGCTCGGTGGATTCCGGGTCCAGTGCGCTGACCATTGCCGCCAGCCACGGCCACTGCCGATCTGGCGTTAGCGGACGAGCGCGACCAGCCATCACGTCGGCACGCTGGCGTTCACCGTTGATGGCCTGCTCCAGCAGTGTCACCGTCGGTTGTGCCTGCGGTTTCAGCGCCAGCCAGCTTTTCAACTGCGCCAGCGCGCGCGGCCAGTTGCCGTCGAGGCAAAGAAGCTGGACAAAAGCTGCACGCAGATCGGCATCGCCGGGCTGGGTACGAATGCGGCTTTCCAGCCGGGCCAGGCTCTCTTGCAGGGATTCGCCCGCCAGTTGTTGCAACAGGGTGTTCATCGCCGCTCCTTAGTTCAGGGTCTTGTAAGTCCCGACCGCCGGATCGCGCAACTGCGGGTGCAACGAATCGATCAGCAGAATATTAAGCCGCGTACCCGGTTCGAGCCACGGCGTCCAGGCTTTACGCACTTCATCAAGGCGCGCCTGCAAACGAGTGGCATCGCTGGCGACATCGCGGGAGATTTCCACCGCCACCGTGCCGTTCGCCTGCCAGCCGTTGAGACTGTTGACGTAGGGCAGGATCATCCAGCTCTGCGCCAGGCTGCCTTCGCTGACGACCATGCGTTCGTTGTTAACGGTGGTGATCAGCAGACGATCGGCGTCAACGCTGTCGCTCAGGCCGATCACCGGGAAACCGTGAACAAAGGTCATGGTGATCTTTTTCTCTGCGCCGTTGCTGATCTGCGTCACTTCGCTGCGTCCGTTCAGCCAACCGCCCTTCTCACATTTGCCATCCTCTTTCGCCGGAATAAACAGCGCTGGTGCGCTGGCATCGCCCTGCCAGAAGGTGCGCAGATGACAGCCGTCCTGCAGGGTAAATTCCTGCCACGGCGTACGGTTAGCGGCCGGAGAGAGATCTTCAGCACGCTCTGTCGGCGGCGTCAGGGCTGCGGACGAGGACGAGGACGAGGATGAAGAAGTGGAAGCGGAAGGGGAAGCGGCTTCGGTTGCGCCCGTCGAGGTGACGACCGGTGCCCACTCTTTCGCTTTATCGGCAGTCCCTTCAGCCAGCGTCGCGCCCTGCGGGTCAGTCAATTTCCAGTGCACCTGCGTCAGCGTGCCGCACTGGTTTGCCAGCAGCGCGCCAAGGCGTGGTAAAAAGTTATTCAGTACGGCAGGTTTTTTATCGCCGCTGGCGACAATACGCAGCGGTAAGGTTTTGCTGCACCAGCTTTTCGGCGTGTTATCCGCAATGTTATCGATCCAGACATCCAGTTTTTGCGAAGGTGACTGCACGATGCGGTAGTTTTCTGCCTGTACGCTGCCACACACCGCCAGCAGAGCCAAACCCGGTAGCCAAAGTTTCATAAAAGTCCTTGTAAGCTGTATCAATCACGAAGAGGGAAAAACTGGGCGGCTTCAGAGAGCGTATGCAGTAGCGTCGTCTCCTGAGGTGTGCCCATCCACACCGCTACGGCGCTATAGTTGTCCTGCCGGGTCTGCGCCCCGACACTGTTTTTCAGCAGGATTTGATTCATTAGCGTCAGCCACTCGTCCGGCGTATTCACCATATGCAGCGACTGTTGCATCTGCTCTTCACTAACGCCGTGCCAGAAGCCATCGGTACAGAGCAAAAAGGCATCGCCATCTTCAATCGGCACCACATCACTGTAGCTTGGCTCGCGTTCATCTTTACCAAGGCCCAGCGCGAAGTAGAGCAAGTTACCGTTGATGCCTTCGGTCTGGTGTCCGGCATCTTTCATCTGCTGCACCAGGCTGTGGTCAGTGGTGACATGATAGAGCCAGCCGCGACGAAAGTGATAAAGGCGGCTGTCGCCCGCGTGAGCCCAGTAGGCAAGCTGATAATCCCGGTCGATAAACAGGCTTACCATGGTCGTACCCATACGGTGATAATCCTGCACCGCTTTCTGCTCTTCGCGGATAGCGCGGTTAGCATCGTTGACGTACTGACGAATGTACTGGGCATTCAGGTGTTCATCGCCATCAAAGCGGCTGATGATGGTGTTACGCGCCAGTGTGGCCGCTACATCACCGCCGGGTAACCCGGCGATACCATCACATACCACAAAGCAGGCGGCACGTTCGCCGATGTTTTCCCCGGTCTGGTCCTGATTACTGGCACGTTCGCCCTGTCGGGATATGGAGGCCGTGCTGATATTCATTCTTCCGATCCGCTTTGTGAGTCTTTGTACTGGTTAACCTCCATGTCATAAGCATGGAGGAACGCTTCGCCAAACAGGGTATGGAAGTCATCGTCGATTTCGCCCGCCGTTTGCGCATAAGTACGCACAAAGTAATCCCACAGGGCAGCTTTACGGTTCGAGAGCATGCCGAGACGCGCAGTTGCACCGTCGCGTTTGGCGTCATCTTCCAGTTGTTCCGGGTTAAACGACTGCAACATCGCGGCGATAATTGCACGGATCCCGGAAATCATGCCTAGCTGGTGCGCCTGTAAGTCGATCAACGCATCACGCACCGATTTTTTCGGCGGCATAAAACCAGGCATCCGCGTACCAAACATCTGCATCAGCACGGTTTTGCCAGATGGCAGCAACTTGAATGGGTTGTTGGCATCATCCAGCACCATCGTCATATCGGCTTTAACGCCGCGTTTCAGAATCGAGCGCGAGGACAACAGCGCAACGGTCCCCTGGGAAAACATGCTCAGCATCTGCCCGAGCTGACGCATGTTCTCTTTATCAAACTGCGGTACCGGCTGCATATCGCCAAGCCCCATGCCTTCCAGTAACGCGTCCAGCAGCTCGCCTTTCAGCACATCACTGCTGTCGCCATTGCTGACGGCTGGTGTGCTTCGCGCTTCATTGCTCTGGAGTGGATCAATACGCAGACGTCCTTTCGGCGTTTGCGCCGCGCTGCGCTGTACCGCTTGCGGCGTCGGCAGGGTGATACCCGCATAATCCTGCGGCTCCGACACTGGATCCAGCTCTTCATCGACGAACAGCGGCGTGGCGCTGAGATCTTCCGCGCGCAGTTCGGTGATGATCGGCTGTGGTTGTTGCGGCGGCGTCGCGCTGTGCAGATCGGTGATGACAGACTCGGCGGGTTTCGCCGGAACTATCTCATCCGCATGCGCCAGCGGCACTGCACTGCTTAGCAGCCCAAGCGGATCGTCGCTGTGTGCCACCGACGTGCTACTGCCACCAAATAGCGCTAGCGGATCCAGTTCATCCGCTTCCGAAGCAGGTTTTTGTGCGGCCCGATCAAGCGGAGGCACCAGCGCGGATGGCGTAGCGTCGTTAAAGATGCTGTCATTTTTAAAAAGTTGTTCATCATTAAACAGCTGATCGGAAGCGAGGGTTTTCGGCGTCACCAGCGGCTCGTTGTTATTCAACAGCGAGAGCGGATCTTCCGGGTTACGCTCCGGCTCTTTCGGCGCGGCAAAGGGGTTGAGATTTTGCGTTTCCGGCGTTTTCGCCCGGTTGCTGGAGATACTGTCGGAGATGGAGAACTCCTGCATCAGGCTGTCCCAGATTTCCGTTGGCACTGACGCCGGGGCGTTTTCCGCTACGCTTTTCGACGCCGGGGCGGGCGCAGGTTTGGCCACTTGCGGCTGAACATGCTTCGGATACATCTCCTCCGCCATGCGGCTTATTGGCTGCGTATCCTGAATCAGTTCGGTAACTTCGATACGGTATTCATCAATGCCCAGAATATCGCCATCCTGCAATTCGACCTGACGGCCACGTTCCAGGGGAATATCATTCAGCACTACGCGGGTCACATTGCCGCGATTGGTGATGCGACATTCGCCATTACCGGCGATATGAACAATCGCCTGCAAGCGAGAAATGGAGCGGTCGTTATCCGGCAGCACCAGGTTGTTATCAGTGCCGCGGCCGATAGTGCCGCCAGGCGGATAAAAGTCGCAGCGGCTTTGCGGCGGCTGATGACCGGGTTTACTGGTAATAATCGTGAATCGCATAGCATATTCCTGCTGGAGTTATGTGCACTCAAACGGCGCCGTTTTCCATAAAGCGGCTGCGTTTGAATACCGCCAAATTAGGCATTCTAAAATTGTTTTCGCCAAAGATATTATCAGCCGTAAAGATAAATAAAAATTAACATTTCACAAAGCCAGAACCCTGTAATTGCATATTGGATCATATATAACCGATGAAGTCTGAGTATCCAACCCATTTTTTCTTGCGGTAATTGTTGGATATAGGCATACGCTTCAGGCTGGACATTGCGACCTGGTGCGAATTTCATTTTTACGCCTTTATACAATCTGACGAAATAAATAATTTTATGATGATTCAGTAACGAGCCCAAAAAAGATGAGTAATTTGTAACCAGATCCAAGTCAAATCCGTTACTTCTGTATTCAGTCAATAATTCATTGTACGAAACTTCATGCCTTTTGAAATATTGCGACGTTATCACTGTCATGATCAACAATAACAAAATAAATAATATATTGAGAATAATCAGTATCAACTGCATTGTCATAATACTTTATCCACAATAAATTCTGCACTTTTACCTGCTACAGTCCCCGCAACTTCGCCTGTCAGATACCCGCCCGCAGCGGCACCAACAATTGAGCAGGCCAGATAGCCCAATCCACCGCTCATAACGCCAAGTGCAACACAAACAGCACCAGCAGCCAGTGAACCCATTGTACCACCATAAATGCCACCAGCTACACTTGCGCCAAACTTGCTGTATTCCTTTACCGCCACCTTAACACATTCATTTTCACGACCAGCGGTGCAAGCATGGTAAACCTCATTAGTGGAATTCAGACCAGCGAAACCGATAGCAACCCACCCACCCATCTTCATGAAACGAGCCGATTTTGCGGCGTTCTCAATCCAGGTTGAATAGCCTTTGATGCCACCGACTCCCGCAGTCGTCCACTCATGTACGATCGAACGGCTAGAAAGCCCGAGTGCATGTCGCAAATCTTCGTATGGTTTTAATTTTAATGCTAATCGGGATAACTTATTCAGAAGCTGAGTAAGTTCTCCGAAGAGACGTTTTCTTTCTACAACGAATTGTTCACCAATCAAAGTCCCGCTCGTTCTGAACTGGTTTTGATACGCCGTTTCGATCGCTTTTAATTTAGTTTCTATTTCTTTGAAATAGCGCTCGCCTGCATCACCTGCCACACCCAATGATTTATCCATAATGTTGGTAAGAGCAGCAATAGTTGCATAGTTACGATTAAAAAAATCGGCCTCATCATTGCTCAGACTATTCAGCACACTATTCACTTTTGTTTTTGCCAGGCATAACTGGCTCAGCATCATTTTATTTTCTGATTGCGGGTCAGCAATAATGAGCATTTGTCCAGGTTTTAACCACGGTGTGTCCCTATTTATTTGCATAAAATAGCGAGCAGCTTCGCTTTGTGGATTGCTATATAGCAGCCGGGCCTGAAAATCTAATGTGCCGGGTTGTTGAACAACAGTATAGCCGGGAATAATAGTACGTTGTGCGCTCATTGTTGTATTCCTTATCTCATACCTTTCGCACGATTTACTGCTCGAACAGACCATTTCTATAAAGCGGCTACGTTTGAATACCTGGACGGTTTCCAGTTACAGACTCTTTCTTCGATCCTATTCCGTTACTACACGCATTCATTATTTCTGGTGAGGCGCCATAAACGCGTCCTGCGTGGAGTGAGTCGAGAAATAACTTTTTTGACATCAGATACAACATCTTTGAGATACAGGCACAGAACCGCTGCCCTGTGCCTGCCGTAATGCGCGTCAAAAAAACAGCAACCTTACGCTTCTTTGTTTTCCTTGATGTTCCAGCCAGAGCTGGTTTCAGCACCTTTACCGCCGGAAGAGGACTGCTCCCAGTACTGCTGTTTCACTTTCGCAGCCTGGAATGCATAGGTCACACCCACGGTATCGCCGTTATCAGCACCGGTGTACTGAACAGACGTCACCAGCACATCTTCCAGCGTGATACGTGCGTATTCAACCTGCTGACCACCGGCTTTGCAGACGGAAAGCTCAACCTTGGTCAGGTGCTTACCGCTGGCACAGTGTTTCAGGATAGCCGTCGTGGATTTATCAATGAGTGCGTTAACATGCAGGTCATTAAAATTGACTTTACCAGCACCGCCGCCACCGCCAACGCTCATGTTTCCAGGTTGTGAAGCACCCCAGGAAAAAGATTTGATATCAGTCCAGCCGGTGTGGTTAGAGTCTTTAGATTCACCCGTAACTCCATCGACCTTCAGAAACATATCAATAGCCATAATATTTACTCTTCGTTAATGATAAATATTGCTTTCGAAAAAGCGCTTATATGGCAAACGGGTAAGCATGGGGCCGAATAAAACCGTCCATATTTTACCTCTGCCTCGTTGCTGTACAGCCGGGAGCTGTACAGTTTTTCACTTTCCCGCGGATTGCAGGAAATTGAAAACTCGTCATTGTTGTTGTCCGCATAGCACTAGACAACGCTGACAACGCTACCTAAAATCCCCTTTGTCTTCTATTAACCTGGATGGTCAGAAAATGAAAAAGGGTATTGCGCTGTTATTCATCTGCCTTTTCGCGGTCGTCAGCATCTACACTTTTATTGATATTATTGAGTCAGTGTTAAACGTCGCTCGCTATGAAACTCTTACTCTTGCTGCCTCAGGAACCCTCTTCGGCAAAGCGGTATTTTTACTCGTCGTGATTGTTGCTTTTATCTTTTCCATTAAGTTTTACCGGGGAAATTAAATCTGCGATTTTATTTTTTCCGCGACGGCATAAATAGCGATGGATGCGGCAACAATAACTACCAGAAAACCCGCATTCATCCAAACAGTTACACGCGTTCCGTGCCAGTCAAACAGAAACAGGTAATACCCCAATGAGGAAAAAAACAACAAGACCGAAATAAACATTAGCGCGTAGGCCAAAAGATATTTAATGATTTTTTCAGACACGGGAGACTCCGGCTAAGAAGTGATTAAATATCTCCTTATCACTGGTATTGTCGGTACCCTGATACTGAATAGCATCAATAAAGGGACGCACATTGTCCTCTACCAGAAAATAAAGTAAATCCAGATCGCCATTCGCTCGCAGCTCAAAGTAGATCTCTTTGTTTAGCCTTAGCAACTCGTAGGACGTGTAAATCGATCGCGACACTGACGCACCAACACTTAACACCCCGGTAATACCCGCCGAGACCAGAAATCGTGGAATGATCTTCGCCACGAACAATGACATCAGTTCATTAACAAAAATCATTTTAAACGCCATACCGCCAAGCTGTTTGCCCGAGAGTTTCAAGAAAAGTTTTTCGGATTGCGCTTCACTGAGGCCAGAGAGATATTTTCGCACCACAGTATTCAATATGCGTCGAACATCCTCCGAGGTCAGACCTTTTTTTATTAGGGTCAACAGTCTGATCCTGTCTGTCTGATTTCGCCAGCGATTATCAGTGTCAAAAAAATCTCTGGTTAAAGACCACAAATCTTCCGGGATATCCATAAACCCGCTGACGGCGTTCTGCATAAATATTTCCGCATTGTTCTTTTTGCGAGCTTCAAATAATTGCAACATTCCTTCAGCGATGTTCTTGGGTGAGTTCACGGGTCAACTCCTTGTATGTGACTAACTGTTATTTTAATTCCCAAGACCAGATCTGCGCCGATATCATTTGATGAGTAATACTGTTTTTTTAATTGCTCATATAACGGTCTCATCTTTGGCTCCCTTTTTTACAAGGCAGAAATTCCGTCATCGACTCAACAATAAAGTTGGCAACTGGTTGATTACGCTGTTCACTGCTCAGCTTTGCCAGACGTAAGAAAACGTACTCATGTGCAGAACCCGGAGTATCTTCTTATACCCACACCACGCTTTCCCTTTCGTTGCATCCAACACGCCGAGAAAATACATATCCGCTTTGATACGTTCGCACTCGTTATCTTTATTGTTCCAGGCATTAAAAAAACGTTCGGCAGTCAGATTCACATCGTGCCCGGTTAACAGAGACGGATCGCGTGGAAATCTGAGGTATCATCTTCCGGCAATGATTGAGTCTGAGAGTATTGATAAGTTTGTGTTTCTGCTAAAGCCAGAGTTGAGAAAACCAACAAACCGCTAACAGCCATTCTGTATAGATTCATCGCATATCCTTCTGTCGTGAAATCCTTCATGCCGCAGGCGCACCCTGCCTGCGGCACCTTCTGCTTACGCCTCTTTGGTTTTCAGCGATGGCAGTTTCGATACCAGACGCAGCGACACGGTCAGGCCTTCCAACTGGTAGTGCGGACGCAGGAAGAATTTCGCTGCGTAGTAGCCTGGGTTGTCCTCGATCTCCTGCACCTGAACTTCGGCTGCTGCCAGCGGTTTACGCGCTTTGGTTTCCTGTGAGGAGTTGGCCGGGTCGCCGTCGACGTAGTTCATCACCCAGTCGTTCAGCCAGCGTTCCATTTCGTCGCGCTCGCGGAAGGAGCCGATTTTGTCGCGCACAATGCACTTCAGGTAGTGCGCAAAACGGCAGCAGGCGAAGAGATACGGCAGACGGGAAGCCAGACGCGCGTTGGCGGTGGCATCGGCATCGTGGTATTCGGTTGGTTTTTGCAGCGACTGTGCGCCGATAAAGGCGGCAAAGTCAGAGTTTTTGCGATGGATTAGCGGCATAAAACCGTTTTTCGCCAGTTCTGCTTCACGGCGATCACTGATGGCGATTTCAGTCGGGCACTTCATGTCCACACCGCCATCGTCGCTCGGGAAGGTGTGACATGGCAGGTTTTCCACGGCACCACCGGATTCGACGCCACGAATTGAGGTACACCAGCCGTACTCTTTAAAGGAGCGGTTGATATTGGTCGCCATCGCGTAAGCGGCGTTGGCCCAGGTATAGTTGTTGTGGTTCGCGCCATCGGTCTCTTCTTCAAAATCGAAGCTATCCACCGGGTTAGTGCGGATGCCGTACGGTAGACGGGAGAGAAAGCGCGGCATCACCAGACCCAGATAACGGGCATCTTCTGATTCACGCAGTGAACGCCAGGCGGCGTATTCGGTGTTCTGGAAGATTTTCGTCAGATCACGTGGGTTCGCCAACTCCTGCCAGGACTCCATCTGCATCACGCTTGGCGCGGTGCCGGTGATAAACGGACAGTGCGCCGCCGCGCCGATACGCGCCATCTCGCCGAGCAGCTCAACATCCTGCGGGCTGTGGTCGAAGTAGTAATCGCCCACCAGGCAGCCAAACGGTTCGCCGCCGAACTGACCGTACTCTTCTTCGTAGATTTTTTTGAAGATCGGGCTCTGATCCCAGCCGACGCCTTTAAAACGCTTCAGGTTACGGCCCAGTTCCTGCCTGGAGATGCTTATAAAGCGGATTTTCAGCATCTCATCTGTTTCAGTGTTATTCACCAGATGGCTCAGGCCGCGCCAGGCGCTCTCCAGCTTCTGAAACTCTTCGTGGTGGATAATCTGGTTAATCTGCTGCGACAGCTTTTCATCGATACCGGCAATCAGGTTCTGAATGGTGCGGTAGGTATCGTTGGAGAAGGTTACGGTATTTTCCAGCGCCTGCTGCGCCAGCGTTTTCACCGCGCTTTCAACCGCGGAACGCGCCTGGTCGGTTTTCGGGCGAAACTCTTTGTTCAGCAGCGAGCTAAATTCGTTCTGGCTGAAAACCTGGGCGCCCTGCTGTTCATGTTGTTGCGAAGGATTGCTCATGGTTTACTCCTCTTTACCTTGCGCGTTCTCGTCGCTGTTTGGCAACTGGCTAAGGGATTTCAGCAGTGTCGGATCCTGCAACACTTTAGCGATTAACTCTTCAGCGCCGTTTTTCCCGTCCATATAGGTCAGCAGGTTGGAAAGTTGCGTGCGGGCTTCCAGTAGTTTGTTCAGCGGCTCGACTTTGCGGGCGATGGCATCCGGCAGAAAGTCATCCATGCTGTCGAAGGTAAGATCGACGTTCAATCGGCCTTCTCCCGTCAGCGTGTTATCCACGTTGAAGGCGACTCGCGGTTTCAGCGCTTTCATACGCTCATCGAAATTGTCGACATCGATGTCGAGGAATTTACGCTCCTCAATAGACGGTAAGTTCTCCACCGGTTTCCCGACCAGATCCGCCATAACGCCCATCACAAACGGAAGCTGGATTTTGCGCTCTGCGCCATACACTTCCACGTCGTACTCAATCTGTACGCGCGGCGCGCGGTTGCGGGCGATAAATTTTTGACCACTGTTACTTATTGGCATGATGTTCTCCATCGAATATGCGCGGTGAAGGTTTGACGGCTGGCGACGCGCCTGTCGTCATAACACGATACGCGTCACTCCTGACGCCCAAAGATGTTTTGCAACTGGCTTACGCCGTCGGGCGCCAGATCGCGAATAATTTCCATAAAATCGAGTTCGATTAATCGCTGTACGCGATCGATCATCAGCGGTGCCGGGTGGCTCGGTTCATGCTGAGTAAAGTATTGCTTCACTTTCTCCAGCATCAACTGTGCATCGGCGCGCGTCGTTACCTGCACCGTGCGCCAGTCGGTGTGCGCCGCGAGCGGTACGGCTACCGCCTGCGGTGCCGGGCTTTTTTGCTCCTCCCCTGCGGACGGCGCTGATTGCTCATCGCCACGGGAAGTCCGGCTTGCTCCGGCAATTATGCTGACCGTTTTTAGTAATTGTTCCATTTCCGGCACCCCGCTTTCGCCCAGTTGTTCCAGCAGCCATGTACGGATGGTTTGCAGGCGCCCTTCAATCTGCCCGATAGCTTCAATACCGGACTGACCGCCGCGTACCAGTTCATCAATCAAACGCACCCGGCCGCCCGGGTAACCCGCGCATTCGGTTTTGCTGCCATCCAGCAGCGCCTGTGCATCGCGCACGTTCAGTTCATCACCATTGCTGCGTAACAGTATTGACTGGCGCAACGTGGTGGTGAGCGCAGATTTGTCGCTCAGCGCAGCCAGCGCATTAATACGGTAGAAGGGATCGAATTCGCCGCCATCGTTAAGTGACGGCCAGAGCTGATCCCAGTACAGCGCCAGTGCCTGACCCAGCATCAACAAACCATCTGCATAGCCTTCCAGCCCACGGCGGCGCGTCCATGCATGGGTCAGCGCCAGCATGACGCGAATATCTTTCGTGCGTTCCAGCAGCGAGGTGGCCAGTTTTTCCACGCGATTCCAGTCGGCGGGTTCGGCAGGAATGATCGTGCTGCCAAACTGCTGCTCGGCTTTACCGAGACTGGCCTGCTCCATTGCCTGGAAGTCGGCGTCATATTCCAGATTCTCGCCGCACGGTTGCTCCGGGGTGACCGGAGCCAGTAAAGAGTCAATCGTCATCCGCAACCTGCTTATTCAAACATCGGAGGGTAAAGACCGTGGCGACCAGGTCTTGCGCCCCCCGCCGGGTCAAACAGCAGCGTAAAGAGCTGCCCGGTAAAATTGCCGCTGTGTACGTGTGTATAGAGCGGATAACCGTCACTACGGTTGGTCCACCAGAAACTGATCTGGCGCAGCGGGTCAAAACATTCGGCGGCCTGATTCCAGCCAATGGTCGATTCACCGTCGCCTTCATAACCGATCACATCAAGAATTTCCGAGCGCGATTCCGGCGCAACCAGTTGCACGGGTGGAATCGACAGTAGCGCCTGGTCAAGCTGTTCCGGCGAGTAGCCGTTACGGATAGCATGCAGCAGCGTACGGCCCAGTTGCTGATACCAGTCGCCCGCCTGTGCCAGATGGCGCGGCGTCCACTCCAGCGGGTTAATCGCCATCAGCGCGCAAATAGGATACTGCCGCCCAACGCTGTCACGCCCCGGCAGCAGACAGCCCATCTGGACTTGCTGCCCGCCGAGCATAGGCGGGACAACAAAATTCCATACCGGCGCATTGCCAAACTGGCGATCGCTGGCGCGCTGTTCTTCTTTTTGCCAGGTCATCAACCCCACCTGGAACCAGTGGGACCACTGCCGTTGCAGCGCATCGGGAAAGCGGCGCTGTAAAAAATCACCGGCACTCGGCAGTTTTCCGTACCAGCTTATTGCTGAAGTCATCGTCATTGGCGTTCCTTTGCAGTTCAAGGACATGCGAAACGGGGAAGCTGGAACGGGTTACGGATGCTGTTCGGCGCAAACTCCAGCGTTACCTGATGCCCGTCAACGGTGAATGTCGCCTGGCGGCTAAGGGTACTACTGCCGGGGCTGACGCGGGCTTTATCGAAAAAGCGATTCAGTGCCCAAGCGCCGTTGGTGACCAGCGTCGCGGTTGTACCGCTAGCCAGACCGAGTTGCATCCGCACCTGGTTGGTTCCGCCCGATCCCGGCCAGTTAACGATTTGTACCGCCTGCGGCCCGTGGCTGTAACGCAGGATTTGCCCGTCCACATCCAGTGTCATGGTCAGGATGGTGTTATCCATACGTACCGTGCGCACCGTGGTACGAAACGACGGGGTAGTGCTGCCATTGGCAAAGAAAGCATCACGGATAGATTGTGCCTGCTGAAACGGCACCAACAAACCTTCACTGCCCGGTAGTGTTTTGCCGTCAATACCCGGCATAAAGCGCCAGGTGGACTGTGTAGTATCGACTTTATTGGTGAGATTATCGCGAAAGAAGGTGTCCATCAGACCGGTGCCCGGTGCGAACATACGCGCCAGATCGTCCGGCGTGGCTTCGCTGCTGGCGGAGCGTACCAGCGGATAACGCCCGGCGATGGCCTGACGGCAGAAGCTGCCTACTTCAACGCTGATACGCTTGCGAACATTTTCCAGTTCCCGGCGCTGTGTATCGCTGCTGGCTCCCACTGCCATGTTACTGAACATGGTTTGCAGTCCTCCTGGCAGACGTCCGGCGCTGGCCTGTAAACGGCTGATCGCTTCGCCACCCGGCGGGGGCATCCCACTGTTGGCAGCATCCTGAACAGCAGTCAGATAGCGGTACAACTCATCAACCTGCTTGAGAAAATCATCAAAGACGAGGGTTTTTCCACCCTTTTCCAGCGGCTGCGCCAGTTCAATAATCGGCGCAAAGTGCTCGGTTACCTGTTGTTCCGGTGTCTGGCTGGCCGCAGCATTGGTGGCTTGTGCTGCACCGTCGTGGTTGCTGAACAGGGTTTCCAGCATCTGCGTACCACGGTTAGTGCTGCCATCGCGTTTCGCTTTTTCAGCGTCTTCCGGCTCATCCCGCGTCAGTTTCAGTTGCTGACTCAGGTTGATCACCAGCCGACGCAGCGGTGAGTTGTTGCCGGATAGCAAACGCGCCGTATTGATGCGCTGATTCAGATCGGCGCTGTTATTCAACTGAATGTCACTTAAGAAGTTGTCCCACAGGGTGATAAAGTCTCGGGCGTAGAGCTGACGCACCGCGTTATCCGTCTGCTGTTTGTCTTCCGGCTGAGTGGTCGCACCCAGTACCCAGCTATCATCTTCATGCAGGGAAGCGGTGACCGGTGCGATCCTGGCGTTGAAGTTATTCCAGTAACCATCCGGCGTGTACAACCCCGGCAGCCCCTCGCTCACTGGTTTGCCGCTTTTACGCGAAAAAACCAGCTCGCTTTGCGGCCCGCCAAGTGAAGCCAGCGAAACTGGCTTCAGGTTGTCATCATGTTCCAGCAGACGTTTCAGCCGGCCATAAACGCGTGTGGAGAGCGGTTGCTGGTTAATCATTGCCTGCTCGCGGCTGATTAACGCATCATCTTTGGCGTACGGCGATGACTGAATTTGCGGCTCCAGCAGTTGTGTCAGATGCCATTCAAGCTGGCGGATCTGCGCCTGGGTGACGTTCTGCGGCAGGTTGCGCTCCAGATTAAGCATCACCCACGAATGCAGAAATTTGCCGTCGTAATGTTTCGGCTGATAGAGCATTTGATAGGCTTTCAGCGCCTCGTAGCTGTACTCCACATCGCTGCCGTTATCGTTGCGCAGCCAGGTGGTAATGCGCATCGCCACTTCCGGCAATAGCATCTGTTGCAGCGCTTTCTGATACAGCGTCTGTGAGGCGTCGGCCACATCGTTACCGCGATACAATCCCATACGGCGGGTGATCGGCGGATTGTTGATGTCGAAAGCGTTGCTCTGCGGCAGCGCGGAAAGCCCGTTCAGCAGCGGCAGCATGGCAAAAAGATCGCCCTGCTGGCGGCTACGCAGGGCTTTGATCTCCTGCTCCAGCGCAGGCACTTTGGCTTGCACTTCATCAAGGTAATCTTTGTTATTGCCGTAGCTGGTCAGCCACAAGGCGCTGACAATAATCAGCAGCGCTAGCAACGCCGCATAACCGGACCAGATCACCGCCCGGCTGCGTAGCTCCCACCAACGGTTTTGTCCGGCAATACCCGCTTCCTGGAAGATGACGTTTTGCAGCACATGCTTGATAAAGAAGCTCTGGCCTTTTCCGCCCGGTACCGGCTCCTCTTTACTTACCGAATCCCAGTTATCCCCGGCTTTACCCTGTGGCAGCGAAAGCGCCCGGCTGAGTTCGCCCATCACGCGGTCGAAAGGCAGGCCTTCCTGCGTACCGCTGGCGAAATAAATACCTCGCGGCGAGAACTCGGTTTCGAAGTTAGAGCGGGCAAACAGTGTGTTCAGGTAGTCAGACAGCAGCGGGCGAAGTGCGGCGAACTCCTGCGGAAACAGGAAACATTCCGCGCGTGCCTGCGCATCGCTTTCCCGCAAGAGTGTGTCCGGTAGCGCCGCATCCAGCCGCTGCTGTAACAGGGCAAATTCCTGCAGAAAACTGCCTTGCAAGTCAAAATCCGCCAGTCTGGCTTTTTCCCACGGGAAGGTGAATCCCCAGATCTGGTCGCGCTGTGCTTTATCAAAACCGGCAAAATAGGCGCGAAAACCTTTCAGCAAGTCGGCTTTGGTTACCAGCACGTAAACCGGGAAACGAATGCCCAACTGCTCATGCAACTCAGTCAGGCGCTGGCGCAAATTGAGCGCCTGTTCACGGGAAGCTTCTGCGGATTGTGTCAGTAGATCGGCGATGCTGACCGTCACAATCACGCCGTTAATCGGCTGGCGACGGCGGTATTTTTGCAGCAGACCGAGAAATTTCGCCCATTCGCTGGCGTCCTGAACCTGCTCGCTCTCCTGCGTGGTGTAACGACCGGCTGTATCCAGCAGTACCGCTTCGTTGGTGAACCACCAGTCACAGTTACGCGTTCCGCCGATGCCGCGTAGCGCAGTTTTACCAAAGCGATCCGCCAGTGGGAATTGCAGGCCGGAGTTCACAAGCGCAGTGGTTTTCCCGGAACCCGGCGCGCCAATGATCACGTACCACGGTAACTGATACAGATACTGGGTGCTGAAGCGCTGTGTCCACTGTCCACGCAGGCCTGGCTGGTTAAAGTGGGCTTTTTTCAGTACCTGTGCGGCCTCTTCAAAGCGCTCATTGAGCACCTGATCTTCACTGTTCAGGCGTTTGCGCTCGAGCGGATCTTTGGCTTCTTCGCTTTTCAGGTTGTCCATCAGCTTGCGGTTGAGCCAGGCATTATAGAGGCGCGGCACAATGTGGCTGTGAACCCAAATCAGGTACATCACCGCAATAGTGATCATGCGGTTTTGCTCTGACTCAAGCGGACGGGAGTCGACGACGGAGAGCTGTGGGCCGATCATCCAGATCACGGCAGCCAGCCCCGTCACGCCAAGGAAACCCCACAAAATGCGGTTGGTCAGCAATGAAAGCAACATATTCATCCTTTAGTTTCCTTGCGGCAGTCCGTTTAGCTCGGCGGCCGTATTCTCCGGCGACACCAGCAAAGTAATCTCTACGCGGCGGTTGCGGGCGCGGTTTTCCGGCGTGTTGTTCGGCGCGATTGGGTTCATCTCCCCTCGCCCTTCCGCTTTCACGCGTTCCGGCTGCGACAGATGCTTTTGCAACAGCGACTGCACCGAGCGCGCACGCTCCAGAGAGAGCTCGTAGTTAGAGGCGAATCGCGCGCTGCGGATCGGCACGTTATCGCTAAAGCCGACCACCAGAATGCGGCCACTGACATTGTTCATGGCCTGGGCGACGCGGTCGATCACCGGTTCGTACCTGTCGCGCGCCACCGTCGAACCAGAGGCAAACAGCCCATCGCCTTTTAAGGTCACCACGCTGCGATCGGCTTCATCGCGCACCGCCACCAGCCCTTGCTGAATTTCCGGGCGCAGGAAGGCACGCAGATTAAGCACCGGCGGCGCACTTGCCGCTGGTTGGGCAATGGCGGCTTCCGGCAACTGCGTCTGATAGATTTTCGCCAGTACCGGGCTGGTGTTGTCGCCAAGCCGCCAGTTGAGCACAATATAGAACAGGCAGGCGAGGAAGCCCGCCAACCCAACGCAGGCCCATAATGGGATCACCGGACGCCAGAGTTTGCGCATCACCGGTTGATCTTCCGGATGCGGTGAAAGCGGCGGCGAATAGTTACCACGCACGCCACGGATCATCTGCCACAGACGCTGTTTGATGGTTTCCAGTTGCGTACGGCCGTTGTCCATCACCCGATATCGGCCTTCAAAGCCAAGCAGCAGGCAGAAGTTGATCAGCTCCAGCAATGCGATATGCTCGCGCGGGTTTTGCGACAGCCGCGCCAGCAGTTGGAAGAACTTCTCTCCGCCCCAGGTTTCGTTGTGGAATGTCACCAGCAGGCCGCTGCCGGACCAGACGCCACGGCTGCCCCACGGCGTCAGCGCTGCGGCTTCATCCAGCGCGGTACAGAGGCAATAGCGCGCGCCGACGATCACCTCGTAGGCTAGCCCGGATTGCTGGCAGCGCACTTCAAAACGGCGGATCTCATCAATTAAACGCTGACGCAAACCGCTTTGATCGTCATGGGAGACTGAAAAGCGGATTTGCGGTATTGCATTAAGTAGCGGGTTTGCCGCTGCGACCAAAGGATTGTTACCACTGGCTCCTGCCAGAGCGGCATCACTGCCGGCGGCGTTTTGTTCCTGCATATTGTGCGCTCGCTCTCTTATTCAGTCGGGCTACGGATGGCCCAAAACTCCATATCAAGACCCGGGAATTCGCCCGCCAGATGCAGTGCGAAAGCCCCCGATTTCTCCATTTCGTTCCAGAGTTCGCCGCCTTTTTCCAACTCGAAATAGTTGTAACCGGCATGCCACGGAATCTGCGGCGGCGCGACCGGCATGGCGCGTAGCATCATGCCAGGCAACTGGAGCTGTACCAGATCGCGGATTTTGGTGACCGGGGCGACTTTCATCTGTGCCGGGAAATGGGTTTGCAGGATTTCACCCGGCACACTGGCTTTGACCGCCAGCACAAAGCCGAACTCCCGCGCCATGCTGGTATTCGGCAGCGTGGCGACATTCAGGCCGTGAGTGCGTTCGGTGAGCGGAAGCTGGATAGCATGCTCTTCCATCACCAGCGACAGCCCCTGGCGCAACATCAATTGCAGCTTGCTGAAGCAGCCCGCGAGATCGTCATGGTCATAAACCGGCAGCGCCTCCTCCGGTGAACGCGCTGCGGTCCAGGTCGTCAGTTCCGTGGCGAACGGCAGCCAGCTACGCCACAGCGCTTCCGGGTGGACCATTGGCAGTGTTTTCAGATGCGCCACCTCGCCAAGATGGTGATTGATCAGCGCCAGCAATGTGAATTCCACCATTTCCGAGGTATTAAAACGCCCCGGTTGACGCAGACGTTGGCCTATTTGCTGGCTACGCTGCGCCAGCAAACTTTGCAGATCGTTGAGGACACCATACAGTAGCGGATTATTGATGGCGTTCAGTACCGGTGGGATATAACGCGTATCGAGGCGAATATGATTATCGTTACGTTTCTCCAGCACGTGAACCACGCCAATGGCCGTCCATTCGGCGCTCAGATCTTTTTCCAGCATCAGTTTTAGTCGCAAACGACCAAACTGCACGGCAGCCGATCCGATGGACATCGCGTTATCATCATCCACTTCGCTTTCCCAGGTGACGTAACGCGCCAGCGAATCTTTCTCTTCGCTGAAAATAACTTCGTCTCGTCCGCCGCGTCGCACCGGCAACGCCAGAACAACGCGCTCATTGTTGGTGTTATCCGGGATAGCCAGCGGTGCTGGCGCCTGCCGTGCGTCGTGGAAAGAGAAAAAAGTGCCATCCGGCAGTAAACCACTGGCTGAGCTCAGAGCGATGCAGCCCTGACGTAACATCGCGTCATCCAGTTCAAGATCCAGGTAGCCCCAAAGGTACGGGCGTTGCAGTGTCCCCCACTCGCGAATGTGATGTTGCAGGTAACTTTCCGCACGCTGAAAATGATGAGGACGCAGAAACATACCTTCAGTCCATATGACCTTTTCTGCTTTATTCATACTGTTTTCCTGTTTAGGCTGGCGCTATTTGGAAATGACACGAATTCCATTGATGTCGAGGAAAAGATTCGCTTCTAGTTCGTCCGCAGAGGATTTCCAGAATTCGTAGAAGTGGCTCTCTCCCTGCACCGGCAGTGGCAGGGAGATACGCCATTTCTTGCCATCCAGAGCCTGATATTCCGCGATCACGCCGATGTAACGCGCCTCCGGCGCGCTTTTGCCACTGAGCGTTTTCGACAACTGGCCGGGCATCAGGAAAAATTCATCGCTGTTGAGCAGATTGGCACCCAGCACGCTGTCAGCGCTATTTTGCAGCGACCAGAAATCGGCCGACATAAACGTGGCGTCCGATTTCAACAGCAGAACCCTGACTTTGAGAGGAGCGGACTCATTGATTTGCGGATGAGCCCTGAACTGAAGGTTGTAGCTGGTAGGTACGCTGTGTGAAGAAGAACCACAACCGCTGGCCAGGGTGGCCAGCACAAAGAAAAACACCAGACAGAACTGGCGCACAACCATGTTGTTATTCATATCTGGCACTCGTCACGGCTGGATTAATCGATGATCCAGGTTCCTGAGTTAGCGTTTTTGCAGGCTTTGCCGCTGCCATCTACCGTCACGCAGGTCTGTTTTTTCGGCGCAACTCTGCGACGACGGTCTTCACGCAGCGTTTTGTCGTACAGATCGCTTTTCACCACGGCGCGCATCGGCACATAGCCAATAAGTTCTTCCTTCCCTTCATCCGCCAGCGCCATCCAGAAACGCTCTACCTGTCCCAGAACAACATAGGTTTTACCGGCTTCAAGCTGGCGGATCACTTTGCCGCCGAAATCCGGTTTGCTCATGACGGATGCCGGATAGAGCGCACGATAGTTTTGGTTAATGGGGGTAAATTCTGTTGGAGCAAGGACTGCATAACGGTGAGTTAAGGTAACGCCATTCACTTCACTGGTAACAATGGTGTCGTCGCCCGGAGCCGGTTTCGGTGGCGCCTTACACCCACTAACGCCAAAGACAAAAAGAAGAGCCAGGACAATTCGCATGTTCATAGATTTTTTTCCATTGCAAATATATTACTGTGTTGACCAGAAGCGTTTCGGAAAGTAGCAGTCAAATCGCTCTAAATATTCCAGCAAAACGCAGTGATAATGAATAAAAGGCATAGCTACCGCACGAGCCTGCACGAGGCAAGGCCGCAATATTATTACTTTTCATTGACTATCATGACACAATTTTACAGATCGGGTTATTCAATACAATACATTCCCCGACCTGTTGAAATAAGATTATTTAATTTTTTTGCAAAATAAGATGATTCTTAAGAAAAAATTTCACTTGGGGAAGGAAATATGAAAATCAGCAGAACATCACGTGATCTCATTAAACCAAAATCCAATAACTTACTGAAATTAAATATATAATATTCATTACCACCCTCATAGCATATAATAAAAATAAGGTGATAAGAGTAATCTTAAAAATATAAATATACGAATAAATACTACAATATTTGGTAGTTTTAATTCCCGATTAAATGCAAGGATTAGGTGCTTTTACCCCCCTGTTTCGGATTCTTTTGTCAGTATTGGAAAAATATATTGGATAATGAGCGTCTCTTTACCGAATGCACATAGTCACGCACTAAACTATTTCTTATGGGTATCGTAGGTTGTTTTCGAGTGAGAATATTCCTCGTATGAAATTATTTAGCGATACTTAATCGCTTTGAAATCACATTAAATGAAACCTTTCAGCCGCATTGATTTGCCGCAATATTGTCTATTTTTTACGCCCGGTTTGATTTGATCTGCTAAAAATAATAACCCTGCGGTATTGGTCAACTGCCGTCACACTTTTGCGAAAAAAACGCATTTTCGTCGTAGCCAGACGGGGAAATAGTCTGGAATCGCGCAAAATGCCAAACCGGGCACGCGATTTATCTGATATTCGTCTAAGGTTTGGACAAGATTGATGTCAGCGGTGCCGTTATGCACCAGCTCAAGGAGAATGATTGATGATAAAACCTGTTATGCGCCAGCCGCGCTCGCTGTTGCTGGCAATGCACGTCGTTTTAAGTGGAGCATTACTTGCCGTTGTTCCCCAGGCGCTGTCCGCAGATGCCCCGAATGCGCAGCAATCACCGGATATCCTGCTCGGCCCGCTGTTTAATGATGTGCAAAGCGCCAAACTCTTTCCTGATCAGAAAACCTTTGCAGATGCCGTACCCAACGGCGATCCGCTGATGATCCTGGCGGATTACCGTATGCAGCGAAACCAAACCAGCTTCGATTTGCGCCACTTCGTCGATGTTAACTTTACCTTACCGAAAGAAGGCGAGGCCTATGTTCCGCCTGAAGGGCAGAGTCTGCGCGAGCATATCGACGGCCTGTGGCCCGTCCTGACACGCACAACCGATAGCGCCGGTAAGTGGGATTCCTTGCTGCCGCTGCCAAAACCCTATGTTGTGCCTGGCGGTCGTTTCCGCGAAGTTTATTACTGGGATAGCTACTTTACGATGCTGGGCCTCGCTGAAAGCGGACACTGGGACAAGATCAACGATATGGTGACCAACTTCGCGCATGAAATTGATACGTGGGGACATATTCCCAATGGCAATCGCACCTACTATCTGAGCCGTTCACAGCCGCCGTTTTTCGCCTTAATGGTTGAACTGTTGGCCACCCATGATGGCGATGAGACGCTGAAAACCTGGCTACCACAGATGGAAAAAGAGTATCGCTACTGGATGGAAGGCGCCGATAGCCTGCAACCGGGCCAGGCCAGCCAGCGCGTAGTGAAACTGAATGACGGAACCGTGTTAAACCGTTACTGGGACGACCGCGACACGCCGCGTCCGGAATCGTGGCTTGATGATGTCACTACGGCGAAAAATAACCCCAACCGCCCAGCCACGGAGATCTATCGCGATTTGCGTTCCGCTGCGGCCTCGGGCTGGGATTTCAGCTCGCGCTGGATGGATAACCCACAGCAGCTCGGTACCATTCGAACCACCAGCATTGTGCCCGTGGATCTGAACGCGTTGATGTTCAAAATGGAAAAAATGCTTGCCCGTGGCTATCAGGTTTCCGGTGATGCCGCAAAGGCCGCCCAGTATGAATCCCTTGCCGCCGCGCGGCAGAAAGGCATCGAAGCCAATCTGTGGAATGAAAAAGAGGGCTGGTATGCGGATTACGATCTGAAAACCCATAAGGTCAGAAATCAGCTCACGGCAGCGGCGCTCTTCCCGCTGTTTGTCAACGCGGCAGCGAAGGATCGTGCAGATAAAGTGGCTGCCGCCACGCAGGCGCGACTACTGAAACCCGGCGGCATCTCCACCACCACCGTAAATAGCGGGCAACAGTGGGATGCGCCTAACGGCTGGGCGCCACTGCAATGGGTTGCCGCCGAGGGGCTGCAAAATTACCAACATCAGAAACTTTCGCAGGAGGTGAGCTGGCGTTTTCTGACCAATGTGCAGCACACCTACGACCGCGAGAAAAAACTGGTGGAAAAATATGATGTCAGCACCACTGGTACGGGCGGTGGCGGCGGCGAGTACCCGCTACAGGACGGCTTTGGCTGGACTAACGGCGTCACGCTGAAAATGCTGGATCTGGTTTGCCCGAAAGAGAAACCCTGCGATAACGTGCCACAAACGCAACCTGCCGCTACTTCACAACAACCTGCGCCTGTCGAACAAAAAGCCGCACAGTAAATATGAAAAAGGCCGCAGCGATTGCGGCCTTTTTACTGGCATTAAGTTTTAATCTCTGCGCACCAACCTGAATACCGCCAGCACAACGATAGCGCCGACAACCGCGATAAGGAAACTGTGAAGATTAAAGCCGGTAATATCGCCGCCAAAACCAAACGTTGTGGCCAGCCAGCCCCCAACAACGGCTCCCACTATCCCCAGAATACAAGTCAGAATAAATCCGCCGCCATCCCGTCCGGGCATGATTAATTTAGCGATAATGCCAGCAATCAATCCAAAAAGGATCCACGCGAGAATGCCCATTTTACTCTCTCCCTCTGCTTGTTTCGGTTACACACACGCGCCCCAACGGCGGCGCATTAGCTACAGTATAGTTGTCGGCGACAAAACTTTTTCATCTCACAGACTTAATCCCGCCTTCAGGGAAAATTTTTCGCAATATTTGTATTAAGTTCTGTATAAAATTGCCGATAACCCAACGACGGTGTGTCAGTCATCAAGGAGCCATTCGGCGTGAGTAATTACAGTGAGCAGTTCCTGAAACAAAATCCTCTGGCCGTGCTGGGTGTTTTACGCGATCTGCAAAAATACCAAGTGCCTGTCTGCATTAGCTGGGGTAGTGGTCAGTTCATCAGTAAGATACTGGAAGTCAATCCGGAAGAACTGGTGATGGATTTTGGTAGCCAGGAGTATGAGAACAACGCCGTGCAACGTGCCGGGAAAGTGACCATCACCGCTGAAACACAAGGTGCCAAAGTTGAATTTACAGTGCCAGGGCTTACAGTCGGTGATTTCCAGGCACTGCCGGCATTTATTACCCCACTGCCGGATTCGCTGTGGTTTATTCAGCGCCGTGAATATTTCCGCATCAGTGCCCCGCTCCATCCGGCTTATTTTTGTAAGGCGTTATTGCCGGACAAAAGCGAGATCCGCTTTCGCTTGTTTGA
Organism: Kosakonia oryziphila; assembly: GCF_900094795.1. GTDB lineage: Bacteria > Pseudomonadota > Gammaproteobacteria > Enterobacterales > Enterobacteriaceae > Kosakonia > Kosakonia oryziphila. The sequence goes on along the minus strand of NZ_FMBC01000006.1, from coordinate 8,398 downwards.
CCTCTCATTAGGAGGAATGGGTGCCCTGCTGGATGGCGAATTATCCGCAGCACTGCAACCGGGCATGCGCTTTTCGCAGGTTGAGCTGGACATGGCGTCCTGGGGACAATTTTATTTTGACGCACAACTGATTGCGATTGGCGAGCGCAAAGTGGTGGACGGGAAAAACAGCACCATCGTTACGCCACGCCTGAGCTTTCGTTTTTTGAATGTCAGCCCCGGTGTTGAGCGCGAGCTCCAGCGCATTATCTTCGCCCTGGAGCGCGAGGCGCGCGAACGCGCCAACCGGGTACGCTGATCACATCGCATCCATCGCTTTTTGTACTTTCCAGATATAGCGCGGCGCTTGCGGTGCGGGGTGTTTCTCTGCCACGTGTTTCAGAAAAGCGTCAGCGCTCAAGTCATTGATCTCATCAATCGCTTCACCGCGATCCGAAGAAAACGTCCGCAATAACGCTCCGGCACCGTTGACGTAGGAGACCACCAGCGCGTACTGCATCACCTGCTGGTCACGGATCCCCGCCAGAGGCCCGTGTGCGAGAATGCTTAAATATGCCGCGCCCATGGAAATATTGCGCTCGGGATTTTTCAGTTCGCTGCTCGAGGGTTGCCCGCTCCAGCCCATATAGCGGTAAACTTCACGTCCGGAAGTTGACGCTTTCAGTTGCATTAGCCCCACCGCATTGGACTTACTCACCAGGTTCGGGTTTCCGCCTGATTCTACGGCAATCATCGCCGTCAACAACCGCGGGCTGACGCCCCACGCCGCACCCGCCTTTTGCGAGATCGGCATCCATTGCATCGCCCGTTTCACCGGTATCTCCGGATTCCAGTCCGGCTGTCGGTAATCCTGTCTTGAACTACATCCAGCCAAAAGTACCACTAAAAAAGCAAACCATCTTAATTTCACGCCAATACATCCTTCTTCGAACTGCTCATCGCTGCGGATGACAACGGTACAGGTTAGCGGCATGATAACTGTTTCCCCATAGATGTCAGCAAGGAAATGCCATGTCCACCATCCATTTGGTCGCCCCTTCCGGTTATTGTATTAATCAGCACGCCGCAGCACTTGCTGTTGAACGTCTGACACAACTGGGGCATCACATTGCCAATCCATCGGTCATCACCCGGCGCAGTGAACGGTTTGCTGGTAGCGATGAAGAGCGTCTGGCCGATATTAACGCACTGGCAACCCTGGCGGGCAACAATACGATTGTGATGGCGGTACGCGGTGGCTATGGCGCCAGCCGTTTGCTTGCCGATATTGACTGGCAGGGCATCGCGACGCGTCAGCAACAGCAACCGCTGCTGATATGCGGTCACAGTGATTTTTCGGTGATCCAGCTTGGTCTGTTAGCAACCGGCAAGGTAATTACCTTTAGCGGGCCGATGCTGGCAGGTAATTTCGGCGCAGAAACACTGGATGCATTCACGCAGGAGCACTTCTGGCGCGCACTGACCAGCCCGACCTTCAGTATCGAGTGGAACGGCATTGGCCCACAATGCCATGTTGAAGGCACACTATGGGGCGGGAATCTGGCGATGCTGACGTCACTTATCGGCACGCCGTGGTTACCGTCAATGCCGGGCGGTATTCTGGTGGTGGAAGATATTAATGAGCATCCTTATCGCGTTGAGCGCATGCTTTTGCAATTGCTGCACGCCGGTATTCTTGGGCAGCAACACGCGCTCATTCTCGGTAGTTTCTCCCACGCACAACCTAACGATTACGATGCGGGTTACAATCTTACAAAGATGGTGGATTACCTGCGTTCGCAGTTGACGATCCCGGTCATTAGCGGGCTGGCTTTCGGGCACGAATCGCAAACAGTAACCCTGCCGTTAGGTGCATTTGCCCAACTGCAACATACTGATAAAACACGCTTGACGCTGACCGGTCATCCAGTGATTCAGGAGTAAAAAAAGTGCTTAATATTGTTATTAACGCACCGTTTCTGCCGTTATTATGAAATGAAGTTACTAACCCCGGTTTTCTGGCCCGGGGGATTCCCGCTAGTGAGGATTAAGGAGAAGCACCATATTGGACGCTGAGGCGATAATTAGTCTGTTTATTCTGGGTTCTGTTCTTGTAACCTGTAGCATTTTATTGAGTTCTTTCTCTTCTCGCCTTGGTATACCTATTTTGGTCATTTTCCTGGTCATTGGTATGTTAGCCGGCATTGACGGTATCGGCGGGATCCCGTTCGACAACTACCCACTGGCTTATATAGTCAGTAACCTCGCGCTGGCGATCATTTTGCTGGATGGCGGCATGCGAACCCGCGCCAGCTCCTTTCGTGTCGCGCTCGGCCCTGCGCTTTCGCTCGCCACTGTGGGTGTGCTGGTCACCTCCGGTCTTACTGGCATGATGGCCGCGTGGTTGTTCAAGCTCCACCTGATTGAAGGCCTGTTGATTGGCGCGATTGTCGGTTCCACCGATGCGGCTGCGGTGTTCTCGCTACTGGGAGGCAAAGGGCTGAACGAGCGCGTTGGCTCCACGCTGGAGATCGAGTCGGGCAGTAACGATCCGATGGCGGTCTTCCTGACCATCACGCTGATTGAGATGATCCAGAAGCACAAAGCCGATCTCGATGTGATGTTCCTGGTGCATATCGTACAGGAGTTTGGTCTTGGCATTCTGCTGGGCGGCACCGGCGGCTACCTGCTGCAACAGATGATCAACCGTATCGCCCTGCCGGCGGGTCTCTATCCGCTGCTGGCGCTCAGCGGCGGTATTCTGGTTTTTGCCCTGACGACGGCCTTGCACGGCAGCGGCATCCTGGCCGTGTATTTATGTGGTTTTGTGCTGGGAAACCGGCCGATCCGCAACCGCTACGGGATTTTGCAAAACTTCGATGGGCTGGCCTGGATGGCGCAAATCGCCATGTTCCTCGTGCTGGGCCTGCTGGTCACGCCGTCCGATCTGCTGCCGATTGCCGTCTCTGCCCTGATCCTCTCCGCATGGATGATTTTTATCGCCCGTCCGCTGTCGGTGTTTGCCAGCCTGCTGCCGTTTCGTGGCTTCAATCTACGTGAGCGCGTGTTTATCAGCTGGGTGGGGCTACGCGGTGCCGTGCCGATTATTCTCGCCACCTTCCCGATGATGGCCGGGCTGGATAATGCGCGGCTGTTCTTTAACGTTGCCTTCTTCGTGGTGCTGATCTCGCTGCTGTTCCAGGGTACCTCGCTCTCCTGGGCGGCGAAAAAAGCCAAAGTGGTGGTGCCGCCGGTCGGCTGGCCAGTTTCTCGCGTGGGGCTGGATATCCACCCGAATAATCCCTTCGAGCAGTTCGTTTACCAGCTTAGCGCCGATAAATGGTGCGTGGGTGCGGCGCTTCGTGATTTGCACATGCCGGAAGAGACGCGTATTGCGGCGCTGTTTCGCGGTAATAGTCTGTTGCATCCGACCGGCAGCACGCGGTTGCGGGAAGGCGATGTCCTGTGTGTCATTGGTCGCGAGCGGGATCTCCCTGCGCTAGGCAAGCTGTTTAGCCAGTCGCCGCCGGTCGCGCTGGATCAGCGTTTCTTTGGCGATTTTATCCTTGAAGCCGATGCTAAGTTCGCCGACGTGGCACTTATTTACGGTCTGGATGAAGGCCTTGAGCACCGAGATAATCAGCAAACGCTGGGCGATATTGTTCAGCAGCTATTGGGAGCGGCACCGGTGGTTGGCGACCAGGTCGAGTTTGCAGGAATGATCTGGACAGTGGCTGAAAAAGCCGACAATGCGGTGTTAAAAGTGGGCGTCAGAGTGGCAGAAGACGAGGCGGAATAACCGCCTCGCAGTCTGTTACACTGTCACAACAGGCACGCGCTGCGCCAATGCGCACATCAGTTCGTACCCAACAGTGCCTGCCGCCGCAGCGACTTCATCGATTTTTATCTCCTTACCCCACAGTTCAACCGGCGTACCGATACCAGCCTGCGGGCAAGGCGTTAAATCGACCGTAAGCATATCCATTGAAATCGCGCCGACCGTACCGGTGCGAATTCCGTCGACCAGTACCGGCGTGCCGGAAGGCGCAATACGCGGATAACCATCGGCATAGCCACAGGCCACCACACCGATACGTTGCTCCCCGCTGGCGCGATAGCGGCAACCATAACCGACCGTTTCACCCGCTTTCAACGTTTGCACCGCGATAATTTCGCTGCTGAGCGTCATCACCGGCCGGATACCGCTGTTGGCGACATCCTGCCACTGACCAGAGGGCGATGCGCCGTACAGAACAATGCCCGGACGCACCCAGTCGAAATGCGCTTCAGGATGCCATAACGTCGCCGCAGAGTTAGATAACGATAGCGGCGCATCCAGCCCCTCCGCCGCCTGCGCAATACGCGCCATCGGCCCGGCGATCCCGTCCGGGCGTTCGGCTTCAGCAAAGTGCGACATCAGGGTAATGCTGCTTACGTTATTAATCGCCCGCAGTTGCTGCCACACCGTGTGCACGCGATCCGGCATAAAGCCAAGGCGATTCATGCCGCTGTTAATCTTCAGATAGATATCCAGCGGCGCTTGCAGTTGTGCATTTTGTAACGCCTTAATCTGCCAGTTGCTGTGCAGGCTGGTGGTCAACCGGTATTTATCGAATAGCGGTAACTCATCGGCGTGAAAAAAACCTTCCAGCAGCAGAATCGGCCCTTTCCAGCCGCGTTCGCGCAGCAAAATGGCCTCTTCGAGATTCAGCATCGCAAAACCATCAGCGCTGGCAAGCGAACGCCAGACACGATCGATACCGTGACCATATGCATTCGCCTTGACTACTGACCAGACCTTAGCTGTCGGCGCAGCCCGACGAACGACCTGTAAATTATTGTCCAGCGCCTGTAAGTCCAGCGTGGCCAGAATCGGACGAGACATTACTTTTCCTTATATTTATCAATTGTGAACGCCATGCAGATGCTGTGCGCGTGCCGGGGTAAAGCCGGGTAAATAGCGGGCGACAGAGAGATCGTCCGCCGCAATAGCTGGTGTGTTGCCGGACATTAAATCACTGAGCAACTGGCCGGAACCACAGGCCATGGTCCAACCCAGCGTACCGTGGCCTGTGTTGAGCCACAGATTTTTATACAGCGTACGGCCAACAACTGGCGTACCGTCCGGCGTCATTGGGCGCAGACCGGTCCAGAATGTCGCCTCTTCAACGCGACCACCGCGCGGGAAGAGATCGCGTACCACCATTTCCAGCGTTTCACGACGAGGTTGCAGCAACTCGGTGTTGAAACCAACAATTTCCGCCATGCCGCCTACACGAATGCGCTTATCAAACCGCGTAATAGCGATTTTGTAGGTTTCATCAAGGATAGTAGAAACCGGCGCGCCGTCTTCCTGCGCGACAGGGATCGTCAACGAGTAGCCTTTCAGCGGGTATACAGGAATATCAACGATGCCTTTCAGCAGCCCGGTTGACCAGGAGCCGAAAGCCATCACATAGGCATCGGCTTTTACCACCTCTTCACCGCACTTCACTCCATAGATGTTTTCGCCTTCATACAGCAGACGATCCACCGGGGTATTGAAGCGAAAGATCACCCCGGCCTGCTCTGCCATGCTGGCAAGTTGCTGAGTAAAAAGCTGGCAGTCGCCGGTTTCATCATTTGGCAAACGCAGGCCGCCGGTTAATTTGTGCGCCACTTCAGCCAGCGCAGGCTCTACCTCAGCCAGACGCGCGGATTCCAGCAACTGGTAAGGAACGCCTGCGTCCTGCAATACGGCAATGTCACGGGTGGCGTTTTCATACTGCGCGGCGGTGCGGAATAGCTGCAAGGTGCCGCCCTGCCGTCCTTCATACTGAATACCGGTGGTTTCACGTAGCAGCTTCAGGCAGTCTCGGCTGTACTCTGCCAGCCGCACCATACGCCCTTTGTTCTCTGCATAGTGCCGGGCGTCGCAGTTGCGCAGCATCTGCCACATCCATTTTAGTTGTGATGACGTGCCGTCAAGGCTGATAGCAAGCGGCGCATGGCGCTGGAACATCCATTTGATGGCCTTCAACGGCACACCCGGCGCGGCCCAGGGAGCGGCATAACCGGGGGAAATCTGCCCGGCATTACCGGCACTGGTTTCCTGAGCCGGCCCCGGCTGGCGGTCAATAACCGTGACATCATGACCCGCCTGACGCAAATACCAGGCACTGGCAACGCCTACAACACCGCTTCCCAATACAACAACTCGCATATCCCTCTCCTGTAAGTAAAGCACGATCGTCTAATTACAAATTGATAACCCAGATGAAAATATTATTCAACATATGGCTTTTTTATGGTGACACTCCTCACACCCCCACCGTATTACAAGGCCTGCGATTATTTAGCATCTACTGCTGCGCGACATTTCGCCGCAGTATAAAATTTTGCAAAATCGACTATTAAGGCAGATAGCAGGATCAAAATTTGCGAACCAAAAAGTGCCCTGACGTACAGAATTGATTGCGTGTTCTATGCTTGAAATGAGACGCTCCATACAGAGAGTGTTCTAACAATGAGGGCGCGCTAATGGCTACGATTGACTCAATGAATAAGGACTCCATTCGTCTGAGCGACGGACCCGACTGGACTTTTGATCTACTGGATGTCTATCTGGCCGAAATCGACCGGGTGGCAAAACTTTATCGGCTGGATACCTATCCGCACCAAATTGAAGTCATTACTTCAGAACAGATGATGGATGCCTATTCCAGTGTCGGTATGCCAATCAACTACCCTCACTGGTCGTTTGGTAAGAAATTCATTGAAACCGAGCGGCTCTATAAACACGGACAACAAGGGCTGGCTTATGAGATCGTCATTAACTCCAACCCGTGTATCGCTTATCTGATGGAAGAAAATACCATCACCATGCAAGCGCTGGTGATGGCACATGCCTGCTACGGGCACAACTCTTTCTTCAAAAATAACTACCTGTTCCGGAGCTGGACCGACGCCAGTTCAATTATCGATTACCTTATTTTCGCACGGAAATATATTACCGACTGCGAAGAGCGGTACGGCGTCGATGAAGTTGAAAAGCTGCTCGACTCGTGCCATGCGCTGATGAACTACGGGGTGGATCGTTACAAACGTCCGCAAAAAATCTCGTTGCAGGAGGAGAAAGCCCGGCAGAAAAGCCGCGAGGAGTATCTGCAAAGCCAGGTGAATATGCTGTGGCGTACGCTGCCAAAACGCGAAGAGGAGCGAACCATTGCCGAAACGCGTCGCTATCCGTCTGAGCCGCAGGAAAACCTGCTCTATTTTATGGAGAAGAACGCGCCACTGCTGGAGCCATGGCAGCGTGAGATCCTGCGCATCGTGCGTAAAGTCAGCCAGTATTTCTACCCGCAAAAACAGACGCAGGTGATGAATGAAGGCTGGGCGACTTTCTGGCATTACACTATCCTCAATCATCTCTATGATGAAGGGAAAGTGACTGACCGCTTTATGCTGGAATTCCTGCACAGCCACACTAACGTTGTATTCCAGCCTCCTTATAACAGCCCGTGGTACAGCGGAATTAATCCCTATGCGCTTGGCTTTGCCATGTTCCAGGATATTAAGCGTATTTGCCAGTCGCCAACGGACGAAGACCGCTACTGGTTCCCGGATATTGCCGGTTCCGACTGGCTGGAAACGCTGCATTTCGCCATGCGCGATTTTAAAGATGAAAGCTTCATTAGCCAGTTTATGTCGCCGAAGATCATGCGTGATTTCCGCTTCTTTACCGTACTGGATGACGATCGCAATAACTACCTGGAGATCGCAGCAATTCATAATGAAGAGGGATACCGGGAAATCCGCTCCCGCCTGTCATCGCAGTACAATCTCAGTAATCTGGAGCCCAACATTCAAGTCTGGAATGTCGATCTGCGCGGTGATCGCTCATTAACCCTGCGTTACATTCCGCATAACCGCGCGCCGCTGGATAAAGGCCGCCGCGAAGTTCTGAAACACGTACATCGTCTGTGGGGGTTTGATGTGCTGCTGGAGCAGCAAAATGAAGATGGCAGCGTGGAACTGCTGGAAAGATGCCCTCCCCGGCAGAACAGCCTGTAATGAAAAAACCCTCTGTACGCAGTAATGCCGATCAGTTAAGGATCAGTTGACCGATCCAGTGGCTGTGTAAGAATCCGGAAACGCTCACTCGTTTCCGGATTTTTTTATGTACATTGGACAGGCCCTTGATTTGGTATCCCGTTACGATTCTCTGCGTAACCCACTGACTTCTCTGGGGGATTACCTCGACCCCGAACTCATCTCTCGTTGCCTTGCCGAATCAGGTACAGTAACGCTACGCAAGCGCCGTCTTCCCCTCGAAATGATGGTCTGGTGTATTGTTGGCATGGCGCTTGAGCGTAAAGAACCTCTTCACCAGATTGTGAATCGCCTGGACATCATGCTGCCGGGCAATCGCCCCTTCGTT
>NZ_FMBC01000043.1 GCF_900094795.1 Kosakonia oryziphila | reverse complement strand
AACGAAGGGGCGATTGCCCGGCAGCATGATGTCCAGGCGATTCACAATCTGGTGAAGAGGTTCTTTACGCTCAAGCGCCATGCCAACAATACACCAGACCATCATTTCGAGGGGAAGACGGCGCTTGCGTAGCGTTACTGTACCTGATTCGGCAAGGCAACGAGAGATGAGTTCGGGGTCGAGGTAATCCCCCAGAGAAGTCAGTGGGTTACGCAGAGAATCGTAACGGGATACCAAATCAAGGGCCTGTCCAATGTACATAAAAAAATCCGGAAACGAGTGAGCGTTTCCGGATTCTTACACAGCCACTGGATCGGTCAACTGATCCTTAACTGATCGGCATTACTGCAAATGCAGGCCTGTTTGTTTAGTTCAGCATGTTGCGTATCACATAGTGCAAAATGCCGTCATTGCGGTAGTAAGTCAGCTCTGTAGACGTATCAATGCGGCAGCGGCATTCCAGCACTTCCTGCTTACCATCAGCGCGAGTTAGCGTTACCGCTAATGTTCCGCCCGGTTTGATATGCTCCAGATCCACAATGTCCAGTTTTTCCTCGCCGGTGAGTCCCAGCGTTTTGCGCGCAACGCCTTGCGGGAATTCCAGCGGCAGGATCCCCATACCAATCAGATTCGAGCGGTGAATACGCTCAAACGATTCGGCGATCACCACGCGAATCCCCAGCAAACGCGGCCCCTTGGCGGCCCAGTCGCGGCTTGAGCCTGAGCCATATTCTTTACCGGCAATCACCGCTAATGGCGTTTTCTCCTGCTGATAGCGCATCGCGGCATCATAGATGGAGATCACTTCACTGCCCGGTAAATGGCGTGTCATTCCCCCTTCCACGCCTGGCACCATTTCATTACGGATACGAATATTGGCAAACGTGCCACGCATCATGACTTCATGGTTGCCGCGCCGCGATCCATACGAGTTAAAATCACGGCGCTCAACACCGTGACTTTGCAGATAACGTCCCGCCGGGCTGTCCGCTTTGATACTGCCCGCAGGCGAAATATGGTCGGTGGTGACAGAATCACCCAGCATGGCCAGGATCCGCGCACCGTGAATATCCTCCACCGGCTTCGGTTGCACCGGCATATCATCAAAGAATGGGGACAACCGGATATAGGTAGAATCGTTCTGCCAGTCGTAAGTGTCCGAACGCTCAACCTGGATGGCTTTCCATTCCGGGGTACCTTCAAACACCTCGGCATACTCTTTGCGGAACATTTCTGTCGAAACCAGCTCAACGGCACGCGCAATTTCGTTGCCGGAGGGCCATATATCTTTCAGGTACACCGGATCGCCTTTCCGATCGTAGCCCAGCGGATCGGTTGCGAGGTTGATATTCATGTTCCCTGCTAGCGCGTAAGCCACCACCAGCGGCGGAGACGCCAGCCAGTTGGTTTTCACCAGTGGATGAATGCGGCCCTCAAAGTTACGATTGCCCGAAAGCACCGCACCAACCGTCAGATCGCCCTTGCGGATCGCCTGCTCAATCGGTTCCGGCAACGGGCCGGAGTTACCGATACAGGTCGTACAACCGTAACCGACCAGGTTAAAACCCAACTCATCAAGGTAAGGCGTCAGACGCGCCTGTGCCAGGTAATCAGAAACCACTTTCGAACCCGGTGCCAGTGAAGCTTTTACCCACGGCTGACGTTTCAACCCAAGTGTGACAGCTTTCTTCGCCAATAACCCGGCAGCCATCAGCACGCTGGGGTTTGAGGTATTCGTACAGGAAGTAATGGCCGCAATGACCACCGCACCATCCGGCAGCTGATATGAATGTCCATTGAGCACATAGTCAACCGGTTTGCGATCCTTCTGTGCCGTATTCAGTTCCAGTTCAGAGCTAGCGGCAAAGGCTTTAGGCACATCACTAAGCGCTACACGATCCTGTGGACGTTTTGGGCCAGCAAGACTTGCCTCGACATCATGCATATTCAGTTCAAGTGTACTGGTAAATACCGGCTCATCACCCGGGTTACGCCACATTCCCTGCGCTTTTACATAGGCTTCAACCAGCGTGACCTGTTCTTCGCTACGCCCGCTCAGGCGCATATATTCAAGCGTTACGGCATCAATAGGAAAAAAACCACACGTGGCACCATACTCCGGCGCCATATTGGCGATAGTGGCGCGATCGGCAAGCGGCAGCGAATCGAGTCCATCACCATAGAATTCGACGAATTTCCCCACCACACCGTGTTTACGCAGCATCTGCGTCACCGTCAGCACCAGGTCGGTGGCGGTAATGCCTTCGCGCAGTTTACCGATCAGTTTAAAACCAACGACGTCAGGAATGAGCATTGAAACTGGCTGGCCGAGCATGGCGGCTTCCGCTTCAATACCCCCAACGCCCCAGCCCAGCACGCCCAGGCCATTGATCATCGTGGTGTGAGAATCGGTACCAACCAACGTGTCCGGATAGGCAACCCACACTTTGTCCTGTAATTCGCTCCATACGGCTTTACCGAGGTATTCAAGGTTGACCTGGTGACAAATACCGGTGCCAGGCGGTACGACGCTGAAGCGGCTGAAGGCTTGCTGTCCCCAGCGCAAGAAGACGTAGCGCTCATGGTTACGTTCCATCTCCAGCCGTACGTTCTCTTCGAACGCGTCATCATCACCAAAGTGATCAACGGTGACAGAGTGGTCGATAACTAAATCAACCGATGACAGCGGGTTTACTTTGGCGGTATCACCACCGAGACGTTTTACCGCTTCGCGCATGGCGGCAAGATCAACGACTGCGGGAACGCCAGTGAAATCCTGCATCAGAACCCTGGCCGGGCGATAGGCAATTTCTCTGTCGGCGTGAGCAGTGCTTAGCCAGCCCGCCAGCGCACGGATATCCTCTTCAGTGACGGATTCTTCATCCTGCCAGCGCAGAAGGTTTTCGAGTAGTACTTTGAGTGACTTGGGTAGACGCGCAATATCCCCAAGTTGTCTGGCGGCCAGCGGCAAGCTGTAGTAGTGGTAAGTTTTATTCTCTGCCTGCAACGTGTCCTTACTGGCTTCGCGTAGGGTCAACGACATGTGCTCCTCCTTACTTACAGGGATTGCGATACCCTGAGAGTCTTCAGGGTCTGTATTAAAGATAACACAAACATATCGTAACGATTTGATAACAACCCAAATTGCTACAAACGGGTAAATTTGTAGGCGAGGAAATTAAAAAAGCCCCGCAGTTTGCGAGGCTTTTCAATACGTTACCGGACTATTATCGGCAGAGCATCCAGACAATCTGAGCCCAAAAGAGGATGGAAACAGAAAACACGGTGATCCACGACCAGTATTTCATTCGACAATCATTATTCATCAACTGATTACCAGAAAAACTATTCATTAAAACTGAGTCTTTACTCAATCTATTTATGCTGTGTATTAATTAAAGAGTACATAAGAACATATCAATGAATAGCGCGGATAATTCCCCACAATTATTCTGATGATATAATTATTGTTTTTTGGTATCGTCTTCCGCGAAAGCATCAATAAAAGCTTGCTGCTGTGGCGTCAGTTTCCAGCATGTCGGAATAGAGGTCACCGTTTTGGTTTTCGCGTTCTGTGGTGTGTCACGAAGCTGACATACTTGCTTAACTGGTTCTAATCGACCCGCTATAGCCATTTTAACCCCAGAATTTCCAGATCAATAACACAACAACCGCCCAAAATAAGGCAGAACCAAGAAATACAGCCACCCAGGCTTTACGCTTGAGCTCAGGATCCCTTTTTGGCTCTTCACTTCCTGATGGCATTGCTAACCTCGCACAATCGACATCACTTATCATTTTCGGCACCAACAATAGGTACGATTAATCATGAGATGAGACAAATCCTAAAAGAACTTTAGCCGAAAATCCAGTTAATTTACTCACCATTTTCAAAGAAATATTTAATCTTTTGACCACAAATAAATTATTGAAGTAATAAATTTGCAGACCAGCAATTTAGTTTCTATTTTTGTCGCTAATGAGTGACAGTGTCCGCTTTGAGGGTGTGATTTCAATCACTGTGGAAGATTCGGGATAAGTCAGATGATGATAATAGTGATTTAACTTTAGGCAGATTTAGGGGCACCTTTTCAGTCAAAAAGATACCCTCCAACATTATTTTTGCGGCAACTTAATATCTTTAAACATCGCTTCTATATCTTCATTAGAACGCAATGCCACGGCAGTATCGACCACATCACGAGTTAAATGCGGCGCAAATCGTTGAATAAAATCATACATATAGCTACGTAAGAAAGTACTGCGACGAAAGCCAATTTTGGTTGTACTGTGGCTGAAAATCTCATGTGCATCCAGCTTAACCAGGTCCGGATCGGAGACCGGATCTACCGCCATACTGGCAATAACACCTACTCCCAGACCAAGCCTCACATAAGTTTTAATAACGTCTGCATCGGTGGCGGTAAAGACAATGCGCGGCGTTAACCCTGCACGATTAAACGCGGTATCCAGTTCAGAACGGCCCGTAAAACCAAAGGTGTACGTTACCAGCGGATACTGCGCCAACTCGTCAATCGTAACGGACTGCTTTGAAGCCAGTGGATGATCAGGCGTGACCACGATTGAACGATTCCAGTGATAGCACGGCAACATCACCAGATCGTCATACAGATGTAACGCCTCGGTGGCAATGGCGAAATCGGCATTGCCTTTCGACACCGCTTCAGCAATTTGCGTGGGCGAACCCTGGTGCATATGTAACGAGACACGCGGGTAACGCTCAATAAAACCTTTGATGACATTAGGTAACGCGTAACGTGCCTGGGTATGTGTTGTGGCGACATACAGCGAGCCTTTATCGGGCCAGGTGTGTTCCCCTGCCACCGATTTAATCGCGTCCACTTTCGACAGGACTTCACGCGCAATACGAATAATTTCCTGCCCGGCAGGCGTTACCTGGGTAAGATGCTTGCCGCTGCGGGCAAAAATTTGGATCCCCAGTTCATCTTCCAGCATGCGAACTTGCTTACTGATACCAGGCTGGGAAGTATAAAGCCCTTCCGCCGTCGAGGAGACATTGAGGTTGTGATTAACCACCTCGACGATATAACGAAGCTGCTGTAGTTTCATAACAGACCATCCCAAGTACGCAAACGGGTAATCGCTTAAGACGATTTCATAATAAAAAATCGTATTGCTATAACAACTATATCATTTATAGCTTCTGTGTATAGCAGCGAACAAAGAATAATAATACAGGCATAAAAAAGAGCCGACAAAGCGGCCCTTTCAAGATAACTCACTGAAGTTACTTATTTTTTAGCTTCAGTCCATTTATTCTCGATATAGAAAGCCGACCACCCGGTTGCTTTTCCCTCTTTTTCCGATGCCACATACTGCTGTTTGGTTTTACGGCTAAAGCGGACGATCGTTTTATTACCTTCCGGATCCTGTTGTGGAGCAGCGGCCAGATAACGCAGTTTTTCCGGCAGACGCTCGCGGAAGCGATACAATTCCTCCACCAGCGGCGCACGTGTTTCACGCGATTTCGGAAAGGTATTGGCTGCAAGGAACACTCCGGCAGCACCATCACGCAGAACGAAATAAGCGTCGGACTTCTCACAAGGCAGCTCCGGCAAAGGTACCGGATCTTCCTTCGGCGGCGCAACTTCACCGTTACGCAGGATTTTACGTGTGTTTTTGCAATCGTCGTTGGTACATGCCATGTACTTACCAAAACGCCCCATTTTCAGGTGCATTTCAGAACCGCATTTCTCACATTCGACGATCGGGCCGTCATACCCTTTGATGCGGAACTCGCCCTCTTCAATTTCGTAGCCATCACAGGTGGGGTTATTACCGCAGACATGCAATTTGCGTTTCGGATCAATGAGGTAACTGTCCATCGCCGTACCGCACTTCTGGCAACGACGTTTGGCGCGCAGCGCGTTGGTTTCCGCGTCATCGCCTTCCAGCACATTAAGCACTTCGTTTTCCGGCACCAGGTTAATGGTGGTTTTGCAGCGCTCTTTTGGCGGTAGTGCATAGCCGGAACAACCGAGAAATACGCCAGTACTGGCGGTACGGATCCCCATTTTACGGCCACAGGTCGGGCAGTCAATGCTGGTCAGAACCATCTGGTTCGGCCGCATCCCGCCAACTTCCGGATCCTGTTCAGCTTGCTCAAGCTGGCGAGAAAAATCGCCAAAGAAGCTGTCCAACACCTTACGCCACTCGGCTTCATGGTTTGCAACGCGGTCAAGGCTGTCTTCCATCTGCGCGGTAAAGTCGTAATTCATCAGCTCGCGGAAGTTCTCTTCCAGGCGATCGGTGACGATTTCACCCATTTTTTCCGCGTAGAAACGACGGTTTTCCACGCGCACATAGCCTCTGTCCTGAATGGTTGAAATGATCGACGCATAGGTAGACGGACGGCCAATGCCGCGTTTTTCCAGCTCTTTAACCAGCGAAGCTTCGCTGAAACGTGCTGGCGGCTTGGTAAAGTGTTGTGCCGGGGTCAGCTCGACGAGCGACAGCACATCACCTTTATTCACCGACGGCAGAGTGCGATCTTCATCGCCTTTGCGCAGTGCAGGCATCACTTTTGTCCAGCCATCAAAGCGCAAAATACGCCCGCGTGCTTTAAGGCGGAAATCGCCCGCGCCCACAGTCAGCGTTGTGGAATCGTACTGCGCAGGCGTCATCTGACAGGCGACAAACTGACGCCAGATAAGCTGATACAGCTTCTGTGCGTCGGTTTCCATATCCTTCAGCGACTCAGCCTGCACCGCAACATCGGAAGGACGAATCGCTTCGTGCGCTTCCTGGGAGTTCTCTTTACTGGCGTACTGGTTAGCAGACTCCGGCAGGTATTTCTTACCGAAATTGTCGGCGATATAGCCGCGAACCATGCTGACTGCGTCCTGGCTCAGGTTGGTTGAGTCTGTACGCATGTAGGTGATGTAACCGGCTTCGTACAGACGCTGCGCCATCATCATGGTTTTCTTCACGCCAAAACCGAGGCGCGTACTGGCAGCCTGCTGCAATGTTGAAGTGATAAACGGCGCGCCAGGCTTGCTGCTGGTCGGTTTATCTTCCCGCTCCAGTACGGTGTAACGCGCTTTCTCCAGCAGGCTAACGGCGGCCATTGTCTGTTCGCGGTTGACCGGACGGAACGCTTTGTCACCATGATGCGTCACCTGCAGCGGCAATGCGTCACCGCCAGGCGTCGCGGTAGCAGCATCAATTTCCCAGAACTCTTCCGGAACAAAGGCTTTGATTTCGCGTTCGCGTTCAACCACCAGACGGACAGCAACAGACTGTACGCGGCCAGCAGAAAGGCCACGGGCAATTTTCTTCCACAGCAGAGGGGAAACCATGTAACCCACCACGCGATCCATAAAGCGGCGCGCCTGCTGGGCATTCACACGGTCAATATTCAGTTCACCCGGCTTTTCAAAAGCCTGCCGAATGGCATTCTTAGTGATTTCGTTAAACACCACCCGGCTGTAGCGTTTTTCATCACCGCCGATCACTTCCCGCAGGTGCCATGCAATGGCTTCCCCTTCGCGGTCAAGGTCGGTTGCGAGATAGATGTGGTCGGCTTTTTCAGCCAGCGATTTCAGTTCAGAAACCACCTTCTCTTTGCCTGGCAGCACTTCGTAATGTGCATCCCAGTTGTGCCATGGGTCGATCCCCATGCGATTGACAAGAGCGCCGCGTTCATCCTTTTTAGGCTTCTTAGCCGTTTTGGTGGAGGCTGAGTCTGCACTCTTTTTGGGTGCTGAGCCGCTGGTCGGCAAATCACGGATATGACCAACACTGGATTTAACCACATAGTCATTACCCAGATATTTATTGATCGTTTTGGCTTTTGCCGGGGACTCAACGATAACGAGAGCTTTACCCATATTCACCTTTACCTAATTTAATTCTTCCAGGAATACGTCGACATTTCTTAACGCCACCCACGACGAACCTTCACTATTGTGGCAACAACCAGGGATATCAACCCCATATCTGGCCAGGCGCGTCAAACGAAGCATTCAGGTGGCTGAGTTTACAAGCTTATTCGCGTCAGGGTGATGTTGTACGACGGTGTTATGGTCGAATGTCAAGCAATTCTGTTGCCAGGTTGACGAAAGCGTCACACTGTACCTGATAAAATTTGTTACGCAACTTTATTAGCACGCAAAAACGAAACGCGCCAGCACAACAGCAGGTCAAACCCTTTGCAAAAACAGGGAAAATTTGCTCCCTGTCCGGGCCAGCGGTAAACTTCAGAAAATTTTGAGGAGTAGAAAAATGACCGGTACATCTCAACCTATCGATCGCCAGACATTGCTGGAGCTGGCTAACAAGCTGATCCGTGACCATGAAGATACGCTGGCAGGTATTGCCGCCACCGATGTTACCCAGCGCAATGGCGTGTTGGTATTCAGCGGCGAGTACTACCTGGATGAGCAAGGTCTGCCGACGCCGAAAAGCACGGCGGTGTTCAATATGTTCAAATACTTAGCACATGAACTTTCTGAAAAGTATCATCTTATTGACTAACTAAAAACGCGAGGCCAGGAGCCTCGCGTTTTGTTTACATCAGGGGTTTTTGTCCGCGCTGCCACCAGCGCATCAGCAAATGGTCAATACTCTCTGTCACACTGCCAGTAAACCGCGCCATCATTTTCTTGCGTTGCTGGTATCGGACACCGATAACTTCGTGATCCGCATACAGGCTGAGCAGCAATTCGTCGCTGGTGCCAATCTGGTCAATCAAGCCCTTCTCCAGCGCCTGGGAGCCGTACCAGTGCTCTCCGGTCGCCACGCTTTCAATATCCAGCGACGGGCGCATCTGATGAACAAAATCTTTAAACAAGTCATGGGTTTCATTCAGGCTTTCGCGGAATTTCTGTCGCCCTTCTTCGGTATTCTCACCCAATAGCGTTAGCGTACGTTTGAACTGTCCGGCAGTATGCAGTTCAATATCGATCTCTTTGCCTTTCAGGAAACGATTGAAGTTAGGGATCTGCGCTACCACGCCGATAGAGCCAATAATGGCGAAGGGTGCAGCAACAATTTTGTCCGCCACGCAGGCCATCATATAACCGCCGCTGGCTGCCACTTTATCAACGGCGATGGTCAGAGGAATATGTCTGTCGCGCAGGCGCTGCAATTGGGAAGCCGCAAGACCGTAGCCGTGCACCACGCCGCCAGGGCTTTCAAGTCGTAGAATGACCTGATCCTGCGGTTTTGCCACGGTCAGCACGGCGGTAATTTCTTCGCGCAACCCGCTGACTTCTCCGGCATCCATACTGCCTTTGAAATCCAGCACATAAACGCGCGATTTTTCTGGGTCACCGCTTTTCCCTGCTTTTGCTTTCGCTTTGGCTTCTTTTGCCTCCTGCTTCAGCTTTTTCTTCTGCG
This sequence comes from Kosakonia oryziphila, assembly GCF_900094795.1. Taxonomy (GTDB): domain Bacteria; phylum Pseudomonadota; class Gammaproteobacteria; order Enterobacterales; family Enterobacteriaceae; genus Kosakonia; species Kosakonia oryziphila. Next base: position 32,002 of record NZ_FMBC01000043.1, on the reverse strand, counting down.
CCTTATGCCACTGTTTCTGCTGATGATCGTCCAGCAATGAAGCGGACATTTCCTCTTGCATCTCTTTATACTGCTCGCTCAAACGGGTAATTTTCAGCTCGCCCCGCTGACGCTTGCGCTGCGTCAGATTGACAATAAGCACCGCTATCACCGCAATCGCCACTACCACGGTCGCGATCTTGGCCAAAAACAGACCATATTCAGACAGTAATTCCACGCGTACCACCTCGGTTACACCAATAATAATGACTGCAGTGTACATGAGCCGGCCGGGCGCGTCTCGCGCAAGCCTGGCATCAAATGTGCCATGTTGCTGAATTTTTTAACACTCTCTGGCTTAAAGGTTGCGCAACTCTCCGTGTGGCCGATTGAAATAGCCTGTCATTTAAGGCATAAAGCCAACATATAAAGTGATTACTGGCCCGGCCTGAGGAGGCAGTGTGCATTATCAGCCGCAACGCGATCTGCTAAACGACCGCATTATTCTTGTTACCGGTGCCAGTGATGGCATCGGTAAAGAAGCCGCTCTGACTTACGCTCGCCATGGCGCAAGCCTGATTTTGCTCGGACGCCAGGAAGCGAAATTACGCCAGGTTGCTCAGGCCATAAAGGATGAAGGTCAGCAGGCGCAGTGGTTTACTCTGGATATGGCAACCTGTACGCCAGAAGAGTGCCAGCAGTTGGCGGCAACGATCGCAGCCGCCACGCCACACCTTGATGGTGTGCTGCACAACGCCGGTTTACTGGGAGATATCTGCCCGATGAGCGAACAGGATCCAGCGACCTGGGATGCCGTTATGCGGGTCAATGTCAACGCAACGTTCTACCTTACGCAGGCGCTTCTTCCTTTATTACTCAAATCAGATAGCGGTTCGCTGGTGTTCACCTCTTCCAGCGTTGGCCGTCAGGGACGCGCCAACTGGGGCGCTTACGCAGCGTCAAAATTCGCCACCGAGGGAATGATGCAGGTGCTGGCCGAAGAGTACCAGAACCGCCTGCGGGTCAACTGTATCAACCCGGGCGGCACGCGCACCAAAATGCGTGCCAGCGCCTTCCCTACAGAAGATCCGCAAAAACTGAAAACCCCCGCCGATATTATGCCGCTCTATTTGTGGCTGATGGGCGATGACAGCCGACGCAAAACCGGGATGAGCTTCGATGCGCAACCCGGTCGTAAACCAGGGATTACACAATGAGTGAAGAACGTTATCAGCAACGCCAGCAGCGCGTAAAAGAACGCGTTGATGCTCGCGTGGCCGCCGCACAAAACGAACGTGGAATTATTATTGTCTTCACCGGCAACGGCAAAGGCAAAACTACCGCGGCGTTCGGCACCGCTACGCGCGCTATCGGACATGGGAAAAAGGTCGGTGTGATCCAGTTTATTAAAGGTACCTGGCCAAATGGCGAACGTAACCTGCTGGAGCCATTGGGAGTGGAATTTCAGGTCATGGCGACCGGTTTTACCTGGGACACACAAAACCGCGAAAGCGACACAGCGGCTTGTCTGGCGGTGTGGCAACACGCGGAGAGAATGCTGGCAGACGCTTCTCTGGACATGGTGCTGCTCGATGAGCTGACCTATATGGTTGCGTATGATTATTTGCCGCTGGAAACGGTGCTGAACGCCCTGCGCAACCGTCCACCGATGCAAACTGTGATCATTACGGGACGCGGTTGTCACCGGGATATTCTGGAGCTGGCGGATACAGTCAGCGAACTACGTCCGGTTAAACATGCTTTCGAAGCAGGTATTAAAGCGCAGATCGGTATTGATTATTAATGGTAAATCTGGCCTGGCGATGATGCAGACCAGTTGACGAGTAACGCCAGGTCAGGCGATAAAAAGGGGCTTTCGCCCCTTTCTGTTAATCGTTTTTGTTACGCGCACTGCCGGGACGGCGAGTGCCGCCAGGTTGGCTGTGGCGCTTCACGGCACGACGGATCTGATTTGCTTTCATGCGGCGACGATCTTTCTCTACCGCCACTTTTGATTGCGTTTCAGCTTCCAGGCCAACCAGCTCACGTAGATAGTTGGTCTGAGCGAGATCCAGTTCCGTCCAGCCGCCGCGCGGCAGGCCTTTTGGCAGTGGGATATCACCGTAACGTACGCGGATCAGGCGGCTAACCTGGACACCCACCGCTTCCCAAAGGCGACGCACTTCGCGGTTACGTCCTTCGGTCAGGGTCACGTTGTACCACTGGTTAATACCTTCACCACCGCTGAATTTGATGGTTTTAAACGCCGCCGGGCCGTCTTCCAGTTGCACACCACGCGCGAGATCGCGCAGTTTCGCATCATCTACTTCACCAAATACACGCACGGCGTATTCGCGTTCGACTTCGCGGCTCGGGTGCATCAGGCGGTTCGCCAGCTCGCCGTCGGTGGTGAACAGCAACAGACCGCAGGTATTGACGTCGAGACGACCAACTGCAATCCAGCGTGCACCACGCAATTTCGGCAGACGGTCGAAGACTGTCGGACGGCCTTCCGGATCATTGCGGGTACAGAGCTCACCTTCTGGTTTGTAGTACGCCAGCACACGACAAATTTGCTCAACGGACTCTTTCACCGAAATGAGATGACCATCGATACGAATTTTCAGCCCCGGCGTCACCTCAACGCGGTCACCCAGGGTCGCGATTTTACCGTCCACGCTGACGCGGCCAGCTTCAATAATAGATTCGATCTCACGGCGGGAGCCGTGGCCAGCTCTCGCCAGCACTTTCTGTAGTTTTTCGCTCATAGAGCATCCTTACGTGTCGCCTTCACAGGCGTCTGGTATACTTTCTAAAACAACGAGTTAGCTAATAAATCGACTTAACTCACTGATCTGTAACTATTTCATGGTACACAGCATGGCAAACAACGTGTCACACAAGCTGTCACACACAATGATTCGTGGGCGCACATACTACACTAACTTTAGACTAAATGATTCAACAAGTTTTGTGCGTCTGAGTCTCGGTACTGATAGCCGAAAGCAAGCAGAAGTGATCATGAATCAGATCCGCCCTTTCATTCCCCTTGTGCAGAATGGAACGATGAGCCTCGACGAGTTCAAACGCAAAATGCAAGGCTACCGAGCCGCCACTAAACAGGACTTTGACAACTATCTTCTACATGCACTCGAAAGAGATATTGCAGAGGTGGAGCGTCTGCCGGAGTTAGGACAGTGGCACAGAAACATAAATCCTGATTCTCCATTATCTGCTTCTGATACGGTTGAAGCCGCACAAGGCTATTCGGAAGCTCACTTCCAACGCATGGTTAATGGTAGCGATCAGACAGCAAACGAAGTGCTTGCAAGTTTTCACATGAAGAAACTTGAACTTTCCAAGGGTGATTTGCCCCTTGCGAATCAAGTAGGTGCTGCACTTGATATGAGCCGCGCGACCGTCGCGCAAGCCTATGAAGCATTCTATTCGAAAGATTTGCTGCGATATCGCCAACTCATTGCAACACTGCAAAATCAGTTAGAAAAGCAGAAACTGAAATCTTCACCCCAAAGTAGTGTTGAAACAAACCAGGCTTTTTCAACGGAAGTTAAAGATACCGCAAGCCAGGCAATCAAACTTTCCGAAGCATGGACGCAGTATGTTGAAGAAAAAGGTCAAAAATGGCGTGCAAGCATCGCTAACGAGAACCAGCGTTTCTTTGATGTGCTGATTTACGTTATTGGTGATAAACCGATTGATCGGGTTACTAAGCAAGATATTCGTGAAGCGCTGAAAGTGACCGAAAACTTACCGACTCGGACTAAGCTGCCATACAAGCGCCTATCTTTGCCTGAATGCATTGATTATGACGTACCAGAGGAAGATCTGATCAGTAGTCAGCATGTTGAAAAACATCTCAAAATCTGGCGCTCGCTTTTTAAAACTTACCTCGTTGACACCAAAGACCAGTTAGAGAAATCCCCTACCGATGGAATCACATATGAGGTGAAGCCCAATCGGAGAGGTCATTTCAGCAACGCTGAGTTGAGTAAGCTTAAAACCAAGCTGTTCTCACTGGAAGATAACGATTGGCGCAAATGGTACTTCCTCACCCTCATTTATACTGGTGCTCGACGTGGCGAGATTGCCTCTATCAGAAAGCGGGACATCCGTTTAGATGAAGAAACTTCACGCTGGTACATTTATATAGAAGACGGGAAAACCGAGCATGCCCAACGCCAGATACCACTCAATAAGGTTTTAGAGTCAGGTTTACTCAGTCTTGCCGATGCTCTTAACGATGGTGATCTGATTTTCAGTGACTTACCTAACTACACCACAGCAACAGCCGAATGGGCTAAATTGATGAATGAAACAGGTGTCCCTGATTATGATGAGTTTGGGCTAAAAAGGCGCATACATAGTCTTCGCCACACCTTCGTAAGTCATTGCCTTGCATCTGGTGGCGTCTCTTTACCTTTGATGCAGTTTGTAGTTGGACACTCTCGAACTCAAAGTTTAGGTGTAACGTCCATTTACACGCACCGCCCACCGCTTAAAGACCTGTTATGTGTCGTTGACTTTCAGAAATGAGAAAAGGGGCGTAAGCCCCTTTCTTCCAATATCGCTGTAATGTTTCGAGATGTTTTTACTTTTTCCCTTTTTTAGGGGGGATTTTTACAGTTTCCGTAACAGTTGTCCCTGGACGTTTCTTAGCCTCTTCCGGCTTAACAAACTGACCAGTACCCGCATCACGAACTACCTTTTGTTTAGGCATGAAAACACCTCATCTGGAATGAAGGAAAGAACAACTTAACCTTTTTAAGAGTAGGTAATAAGCGAAGCGGTGTCAAAGCAAAAACACAATATATGTAAATAGTTCACAAAATACCATACAACATATAGCGGAGTGGTACTCTATATCATCCCCCAGTCGATGACAGTCCCCCACTCAGTCACAGCCCTCAAACATTTTCGACAGTGACGAGGCGGTCTTTATAATAGACCGTGAAGATTGCATAGATGCTATTGTTAATGCTAAACAAAAGATCATTCATGGCACTGAGGCTGAATATGGGATCACGATACACTCTGGTTGATGCAGTTCCACCCGCAGAGGATTTTTGCCGCTTGCGCATCATATCCGGTTTAACCCCCCGCCCTCTTGAGGCCGCAAAACAAGCCCTCCCAAGAAGCTGTCATGGCGTATACATTGAATATTCTGATCTTATTGTCGGCATGGGGCGGATTGTCGGAGATGGAGCACTCAACTTCGAAATCGTAGATGTTGCGGTCGATCCAGAACATCAAGGTAAAGGGCTGGGCCGGAAAGTCATGGAGGCATTAATGTCCTGGCTCGGGCAACAAGCACCAGTTGGAGCATACATTACCTTGATCGCAGATGTTCCAGAGCTATATGAAAAATTCGGTTTTAAAACCGTCCGTCCTGAAAGCGAAGGGATGGCGCTCATTTGGGGATCGCATTAATGGAACGAATCATCGAAATATTGCAATACACATTACGCAAAGGCACCGGAGTCACTTTTCACAATATCATGCGGGAAATCAGCATTCCCCTACACCAACGCCACGGGATCGAGGTTATTTCGTTCGGACACTCCATGCATAACCCGGATTGCTACTATTTGATACGCGCTTTTGATAGCCACGAGAGCATGGTTGTTGTCCTTGATGCTTTTTATGCAAGCACTGACTGGCGCAGCGGCCCACGCGAAGACATCATCAGCTGTATAGAAAGCAGCCAAAAAACAGTGGTAAGCATGCCGTCTGGAAGTATGGAAGAGTTAGATAGGTATGTGGCGATGGTAAATGCCCAGTAGATTCGCTTCTGCTGCCGGACAAACTTTAAAACTCATCAAAACTACACCTTCGCCGCTTACACGACATGATACTTTCCGTTATACCATCGAAAAAGAATGGAGACAGTTGTGGCTAAAGCGCTCGACAATCCACACTCAAACGAAAAAACCAAACAGCTTGCAGCAACGGTATTAGCTCAATCGACAAAGTAAGAAACGAGAAAAGGGGCATTAGCCCCTTTTCTTTATCAATCACCACCTCAAACATCCTGAGATTCAGTTTTGCGTTCTGTTTTTCTACGTTTTTCAAAAGTGCGGATTACATCCCAGATAAACAGGAACAGCAGATACCAGTAAAGTGCGGTGATCATACGCGAGGCTCCTGGTTCCAGTAGGTTGCTACCGTCCTCAGAGATACCGCCATTTCTTCCGCAGCCTTTTTCTGAGTTAGCCCGTGCGCTGGATGTTCAAGCGCTGCCAAGAGCATTTCTTTCCCACTTCCAGCAGTCAGCAATCTGAATATGGTCAATGCCGTATTTCACTACGTATTGGATCAATGGACTCTCCTCGTTTTCTTCGTGGTTTCTCTTAGTAAGGCTTGGTATTGAGCCGGAGTGAATAGCTCACGAATGAAATCACTCTCAGACTTTGCCGGATTCAACAATCTGCTTAATGTCGGATTTTCTGCTGCAAGCCTCACCCCTTCGCCGTGGGCGTTGTCGTAAAGCGTGATCTCTGCATACCATTCATTAGAATGAGGCTGGTTGGCCTTATAACCGTGTTCAATGTACCAGGCATCATAAGCAACCATTGCAGCCGCCGTGAGCGTATCGAGCACGTCAGAGCGTTCTACGGGGCGTTTACGCTCCAGAATCGGAAATCCCTGCATATGACCAGATAAGTAGCGGTTTGCTAAATCGCCTTTCCAGACAAACGAAGGATTAACCCATACCTTTAATACGCCTTTCTGGTGTTCAGCTTTATCAACCTTGATGTACTTTTTACGCTCAAGACCCGATAAAACACGGTTGAGATGATCCGGCGTGGTGTTCAGTATTGCGCACAGATCCGCACGTGTTATAAATGCTAAGTTTCTCCTGTCAACTTCGTTACACAATGCAAATACTTTCGTGAAATCTGGCTTGGTTAATACGTCTGCGTATTCCTTAATCCCGTTATAGGTTGCATTCCCTGGAAGGTCGCCCAACTTATTAGCGTATTCACGGTGAGCCTGTTTTGATTTGGCGGTGTCTGCTGTCGAATAGCTCAAATGCAGATCCTGAACGATGCCACCATCAAGCAAATACTCTGTCGAGTCGTAGTGAAGAATTTCACCACTTTCCACTTCGACAACGTACAGAACATTATCTAAAGAAACGAGTTGTTGGGTTGGTCTGGAAAATGCTGAAAGCGGGTGATCGTGTTGCGGGGTATCTCTGAAAAAATAACCGTCTTCGTATGCTTGAATCAATGTTCCTCCTTAGTTGGTGTTCTCCTTTCGGTATTGGTCATAACGGATAAGTGCAGATTGAAACATTTCCATTCGGTCTGTATACCCTCTCGATTTTGCTGCTTGCATTGATGCGTAAATAACATGGCGTTTCACCTCGCCGCTCACCAGGTCATTAAACACCTGGTCACTGCTGTAATACTTCAATAATGGCCTCCTTCGGATTTTGGATGCAAAAAGCCCCAGGCAGTTACCCCGCCCAGGGCTGAAAAGTTTCAGAAGGTTTCTCCCCTTCATAGTATTGAGAATACCATAGCTCACTAACGTTTGTCAATACCCAAACGGTGATTTCGTGAAATATTTTTGATTATTTTCAACGCGTTGCATCTTTGCTTTGCGATTGGTGCTCTTTATGCCAGGAATGGATGGTTGCTGTCAATCAAAATCTGTGGTAGAGCTTGCCACCTGAGAAGATAGCCATGCCTCCCATTCACAAACACCATCTCGCCATTTCTTGAGGAAAAAAGTGAAAAATGGCGACTTTCACTCTACTTTTCCCTTTAAATACAGACACCTACCAAATCCGCTATAATAATAGAGAGATTCTCTCTCTGCACTGAAGTGCATCAGCACGAGACAATCAGTGATGATTGGATTGGGATGTTTGCACGTATGGTAATGTCATAGCTACCTTGCACCAGATAAACAGACAGCCTAAAGGATTTAGGGTGGTTGTTTGGTTGGTGGCTAATCAAGATCGGTGGATGACATTAAGCAGGAATGCCATTGGATCATTGTGGAGTGTTGTTAATGGCGGGGTAGTCGCTGTATGGCATTAAGCAAAGTTTGGGCGGTAGTAGCCCAAGAGAGAGAAAACCAATTAACTAACCTTAAGTTAGTTGGGTTTAATGGATTTGTGTTTGGGAGCATAGCGAGCATAACAAGCATTTATACAGGAGAAGCACCTTTGATGAAGGTAACTTGTCAAAAATGATCTCTCCTGTAATGGCTATCTTTCATGCGCGGCGTGAGCCTGGCACCAAGGCCAGCGCATAACAGTATGGTTCCGGCGCTTCGCGTCGATTACCTATCAGCCCTTCACCCAACGGTAGCCTGTCACCCTGCTCACTCCACACTACCCCATGCAATAACCCTGAGTTAATTCCCATCAAACTGGCGCGTAATCCGCTGGTAATTAGCAGGTAATGAATGCCGTTGTTACAGGGGGAAAGTTGCCATAGTCATCGAGATAGTAACTATCACTCTCTTAGCATAAAGCCTTGCGCTGTGCCGTTATCAGCAGAAATAATAATCAAACCGTTGTAGGCTGGTGTTAAGCACACCTGTCTTTACGTGATTTTAAACAACACTTCCTATTTTATACGGCCTCTATTCTGAATCCTGGGTGTCGAAAGTCTTTGCATACGGGCACTGCCCTTTAGTGACGTAGGTAAAAACATACTGGCTGTTCTCGTAGGTGCAAAGCGTCTTACCATTCTCCGTTTTTTCCTGCTGCGGATCTGTCATTGTGATTTGCCCTGCCATCACCAACTGTGAAATCAGTAGTCCCGATATCACCAATATTGATTTCTTCATAAGCCTCACTCCAGTTGACTGTTATCGCCGAATGTCACAGTGCTCAGTATTTGTACAATAGCATTGTATCACCCATATCGATCGATTTTACTGATCTATAAGATCGATTTAATTAATGAAAGTGGTAAGATAAGGTAATGCGCTAACAGCGCCTTGCCACCAAATCAAACAAGAAAAGGAAGACCATGAAAAGATTGATTGTCGCGTCACTGATCGTTCTCCCCTTCGCCTCAAGTGCAACCACATTCAGCTGTAAGGCGATCCAGGAAGGGCAGATCGATTCTGGTAGCCAAAAATCTTCTGTCGAAACTCGCCTTGATGTGCAGGACAAAAGTATGAAGGTGAGCATGGGTGGTAAAACCTGGCGGCTCGGTTTCTTGGGTGAGAAAAGTATTGCGAAGATGTACGCCACGCCAGACGGAGGGATTGCCGTCACATACATCGACAATGGGAGTGAGCCTATTTTCGTTATGCGCCCCACAAACAATGATGGACAGACTGCTGTCTACACGCTCAGCCTGTGCTCTGAGATGTAAACAAAGGCGTGAGTAATCACGCCCTATATATTTGCTCGACCCCAACAATCAAACCGCAACGAGCATTTGAGCCAATCACCACCTTCGCGATTATCATTTCCACTTACATTTGCTCTCAGTCCCGAGTCCTAAACCTCTATTATCCATTCTCATAACCATCTCCTTTTAAGACCACACCGACGCAATGACAGAATGCGGCTTCGCCTTGTCTCAAAAGGTTGATCTTTTATTTTGAGACAGCTATCATTTTGATACTATCTTTTGAGATTTCGAGAACATCATGACAACTGTGATCGGATATGTGCGAGTTTCCACCAGCGACCAGAACGTTGAAAACCAGAAGCAGCAGATAACCGAAGCTGGATATAGTGTTAACCGCTGGTTCAGTGATGAAGCTGTGAGTGGTGCAGTAAAGGCATCAGATCGTCCAGGGTTCGGTGAGTTACTCAGCTATGTACGAGAAGGCGATACGCTGATTGTGATTGCTATAGACCGCCTGGGACGTAACACCATTGATGTACTTTCCACAGTTGAAATGTTGCAAACGAAGGGCGTGAAGATTGTCAGCTTGCGAGAAGGATTTGACCTATCAACACCAGTTGGCAAAGCAATGCTTACCATGATGGCAGGACTTGCCAGCCTGGAAAAAGACCTGATAGCAGAGCGCAGAACGGCAGGTATCAAGCGTGCTCAGTCTGAAGGAAAACATTGCGGCAGACCGATTAAAGCAACCGCTGAACAGGTGAGAGAGTTATTAGTTCAAGGTTGCTCTCCTGCAATGGTTCAAGATAGGCTGGCTATCAGCAAAGCCACCTTCTACCGACTAAAGACCTTCTGACCCATCTTACTGATATTTGAGGATTCTGCCAGTTACAAGCGGGAGCCTTCGATCAGGTTGTTAAGCGGCTTCAGCAAGCGTGATAGACTATATGCATTAAGAGATATATACGCGCATTAACGCTTACTTGATCACGTACGTGCGTTGAAATGAATATAAAGGGGCAGTTTGCCCCCTATTCTTAAGGGTAAGAAAGTTCAGCGGTGACTAAATGTGATTCTGACTTATCAGATTGGACGTCATACGCGAAGTTATACCGCTCCCCAGACGTAAACTTAAATCCAAATACAGGAAGACACTCCCCCTTCGGTACATAAACAGGCTTGTCATCGAAAATCTTGTGAAGAGAGTCGCTATTATCGCTTTTGATTTGAATAGCAGTGATCCGTTCCTGCGGCTCCAGTGGTGACAACACACAAACTTGATTATCTTTGATCAATGCCGTTGTAGATTCACGATCTACCATTCGATCACCTGGCCCAGGGCATCCCGTTAAGAGGAATACAACACCCAGCAACATTTTGTTTTTCATGTTTAACGCCCCTTCCCTGTTACGATTTTCTGGTAAAGCGAAGGGACATCCTGCAACAAATCTACGCCTCTGTACATCCCCATGCGCCCTGGTCTCTGATAGTATGACCACTTACTGATCCCATAAACCAGCAGTAACCAGTAATCAGCTAAAATAGAGGCTTGCTGTTCAAGAGAGTAATCAGTGAGCTTTTCTTTATCCAGCCTGTAGGTATATTCAGCAGCCCAGCTAAAAGCTCCCCGCATTCTCACCCATTGCCCGTGTTGGTGTTGCCAGACATGCCCCAGCTCATGGATGAAAACATATTTATCTTCGATGAAAACCGAGTTTGCGGAAAAATCTTCCCTGTACATCGACTTTCTGTACCATAACTCCCCGTTTGGAGTCATCGCGTAGTTCTGTTTTTGTAGTCCGAATGGTAAATAGCTGTCGCAATGAATCCAGACACGGCTATACACTATCGAATCACCGAACACCCTACGAGCCATTGCTATCTCGCCTAAAGTCATCCGGCGTAATGTTCCTTCTTCTGCCTGTGCGCTCATAAACCGTCCTCCTTGTATGATTTATCTAAATCGTAAAATCATAAGTCGAAATAGTCTATACACGAACATTAGCCATTCATCAAATACAGTGACGGTGCAAGCGTTACTCCCCATTGGTACTATCCCCGTCCTCTTGTAGCATGGACTCAATAAACTCTCGTTGCTCATGCGTCAGTGCAAGTTCTTCCAGCAAGCGCTCTAACTCTTCCTCAGGTGATTCATTTTGAATCTGTCTGTTCCCGATAGCCATACTCACCCTTGAGTTATTAGGATTAATCGCAGAGTATTCAGGGTGCAGAAAATGCGCAACTAACAGATTTTGGACAATAAAGCCTTATTGCCCATTGATGATATGACAATGGGTGGTGCAACAGCATCAGCGTTTTGCCTACTGGCAATGCTTGTCAAACCACTGGCGGACTTTATCAGTGCTGATGCTTTCATCATGTCTGGCCACAGCCCAAGAAGCAAAGTTACTCTGGTACTTATCGTAAAAACCGCCGACAGGGTATTCGATCCTTTTATTCAAGAAAGCCGTTACAAATTTTTGCTCAGCTACTTCCTTCTGACGGTTTGAAAAATCCACAGAGTAGCGAGGCGCGTTAGCAATAAAATGGCAATAAACCGCGCTAAGTATGTCAGTATCATTTAGCATTGGGGGAGTCTGACAAGCCCAAACTTCTTGAATAGTGGATGTGTTGCCAGCAGTCGTCTTATAGAGAGTCGCCTCCTTCCCTTTGCTCCTGCAAAAGTCTCCAACCAGTGACATAACGATTTCTGCATTTTCTGAATCCCGGTAACGAGCAGTCACTAACCACCCAAGGGCTTGATCGTAGCTCTCCGAGTAGGTAGGCACATCTAAGTGCACTTGCCGCTGCGAGTATCCACTACAACCAACGCAAACGGCACAGAAGAACAGAGATAATCCCTTAATACACATGATCCACCGACAATAGTTTGTTTTTCAAGCCATCTTAGCGGTCAGATTGTTCCTGGACAAGGGTAGTTAACTATCAGCGCTCTCGTATTGGCTGGGCTGGTTATATGGAAACAATCTCACATCCGCTAAAAAAGAATCTTTGGCTAAAGGTTTGAAGTATCGCTTGCCACCCTACTGTTTGGAATGTACCGAACGATTGTCTGTGCCATAACCCCAGAAATGACCATCTGACTTAACTCAACCGTTGTGTCAGGAAGTTTCCAGGTTACTTTACTTGGATCAGAAAACTCAGGCTTTCCATACTTCTGAGTTAGTAATTGATTTAATGTGCCAAATTGATGTGCAGCGATGCCTTCATTTTTCTTTTCATTGCTGGCTACGTTCGTTTGAACAAGCCGATCAGCGCCGTCGAACAAAAATGTCACTGTATACAGACCGCTACCAATCGATACATTATCAATCCGCACTTTTCCAAAGTTATCCTTATACTTTTCTGGTGAGATGAGATGTGCACCATTGCCCTGAGCAGCAACAACTTCTGACGGATTCATGCCCCATGTAGTATTTCCATACCCTGTGCCCTTGGCGAATGAGAGCAGAGGTAAAGTTAGAATCACGAAAGCCATTAGTAATTTTTTCATTACATCCCCACGAATTGAGTTTATTAATTGTGAACCAGTTTACAATGATCCCATTGCTCAGTGCTTCTTGCGATGCGGTCACTAATTGCAAAGTTTCCCAGCGACGGATCATAGGCGTACACTTTGCTTTTATCATCTGCCATCATCAACTTACCGTTAGTTTTCAGCTTTGGCGAGAGCAGGTATGTACCGTTTAAACGGTTAGCTTTGAAGCTATCGACATACAATGTTACCTCGGCACTACCCAACACACGTAAAGCACCGATTCTTCCATTCTGTATCGCTGCAATAGCATACTGACAGAGATACGTTTTAGCAGTTGAAGACGTATTTTTTCCGTCAACCTTAGCTGATGAGGAAGGGGGAGAGGATTTAGGGATTGAACTATGAAGAGAAGATGACGGGTAAGAGTATGAATAATTTTTATACGTAGATGATGTGCCTGATCCAATCCGGCACGTTTTTCCAACCGCAATGCACGAATTACCGCATGGAATACCTTTCTTGCAGTTCTTAGCGTGTGCAGAGAATGACAACCCAGCCAATAGAAATGCACCAATGGTTATCCTAACCAACGAAGACCAGCCCATAAACTACCCTTCTTTTAAGATTTTCTCTACATGATACCATACCTAAATTAAGGGAATAGTAGCCAATAAGCCCGTTGGTGGTAATACCGAATATGGGACTACACCAAGGAAGACATTAACAGCAGGGAAAGGTGTACATACATGATGAGAGTCGCGATGTGGCTAATGGCTGTCACACAAGTTAGTAACAACCATTAACCGAAAAACGTTAAATCATTGATTATAAATGATTTAATATTTATCTTGTGCGCCTTCACAGGCGTCGAATAGGGTCACCAGTCCGGCGAAGCCGCTGCTGAAATGGGCGCGTAGTATAGCGGCTTGTTCACTATAAGAAAGGCTTAACGTCGCCGACGCCTTCGCGGAGCACCACCGGAGTATCATTGGTTAAGTCTATCACGGTCGTTGGTTGCTGCCCGAGATAGCCGCCGTGGATGATCAGGTCAACGACTTTTTCCAGGCGATCTTTGATTTCATCAGGGTCAGATTCGGTAAAATCGCTGCCCGGCAGCATTAATGACGTTGAGAGCATCGGCTCATTGAGCGTTTCCAGTAGCGCCAGCGCAATCGGATTCGACGGTACGCGTAGCCCGATGGTTTTGCGTTTTTCCTGCAATAAACGACGCGGTACCTCTTTTGTCCCTTTCAGGATAAAAGTGTAATTACCGGGCGTGTTATTTTTAATCAGACGAAACGCCACGTTATCAACGAATGAATAAGTCGACAGCTCTGACAGATCGCGGCACATCAGTGTGAAGTTGTGACCATCCGGCAGATGACGGATGCGGCAAATCCGTTCCATCGCGCCTTTATCTTCGATTTTACACCCCAGCGCATACCCGGAGTCGGTGGGATAAACAATCACACCGCCCTTACGCACGATCTCCACCGCCTGATTAATTAATCGTGGTTGTGGGTTTTCCGGATGAATATAAAAAAACTGACTCATACTTCCCTCTCTTACGTTTTACTGCGGCTGCTCCCATTTCAGCCAGACGCCTTCAACACCGGCCGGTAGCCAGAGTTTGCGCCCCAGTTCAATCCACGGGCAGGGCTGATGGAAATCCGATCCTTGCGACGCCAGCAAACCATACTGGCGGGCATACACGGCGAGCTGCGCTCGTTCATTGGGAGCCTGCTGGCATTGGGCGACTTCCATCGCCTCTCCGCCGCTGTCAGCAAAATGCGCCAGCAGTCTTTTCAGCCATTTAGCGGAAAGGTTATAACGACCAGGATGGGCCAGCACCGCCGTTCCGCCAGAATGATGAATCACTTCAATAGCTTGTTCTATTGTACACCACTGCGGCGGAACATATCCGGTTTTCCCGCGCGCAAGATATTTTTTAAAAACATCGCCGATGTTACTGGCCTTTCCCTGTTCAACCAGAAAGCGGGCAAAATGACCACGCGTCACGCTTGCGCCCTGAGCCAGTTGCTGTGCGCCCTCCCACGCGCCGGGGATATGCGCTTTTTCCAGACGCTCGGCAATAAGTTGCGCACGCAGGGCACGACGCGTGGACTGCTGTTGCAAAAATTCGCACATCGCCGGGTGGTCGATATCAATATTCAGACCCACAATATGGATTTCATGATTTTCCCAGACGGTGGAGATTTCCACACCGCTAATTAATTCCAGCGCCAGCCCGGCACTGGCAATTTCAGCACGTGCCGCAGGGATAGCAGCTGTGGTATCGTGATCGGTAATAGCCAACGTGCCCACTCGCATTTCTACCGCGCGATGTACCAGTTGTTCCGGGGAAAGCCGGCCGTCAGAGGCGATGGTGTGGCTATGCAGGTCATAAATAATGGCGTAATTCGTGTCGCTCAAAGCGGCTCCGTAGATTTATCAGGACATCTGTTTGCGCCCTATCATAACGGTTAGCCAACTTTTTCTGAAATCAGGGTTGACTTTCTTTTCATGAACCAGTTAACTAGTACGCAAGTTCACACGACAAGGTATCGCAACAATGAATGCACATTTCTCTGTTACTCGCTGGTGGCGCACTCCCTGAACAGGGCTGTGAGATCACGTGCGCATTCAGCATACCGATACCCGGCCCGCTCACTCAGCGGGCTTTTTTTTGAACAAATTTATGAGAGCGACTATGCAAACGCAAAAACCAGCACTCGAACTTCTGACCAGCAACGCCGCATACCGTGACAATCCGACTGCGCTGTTCCACCAATTATGCGGCGATCGGCCGGCCACACTGCTGCTGGAATCCGCCGATATTGACAGTAAGAATGATCTAAAAAGCCTGCTACTGGTTGATAGCGCGCTGCGCATTACTGCGCTGGGTGACACTGTCACTATTAAGGCACTAACGGCCAATGGCGCTTCCCTGTTGAACCTGCTTGATGCGGCGCTGCCTGCCGGGGTTGAAAACACCGTGCTGATGGATGGCCGCGAATTGCGTTTTCCGTCGGTCAGCACGCTGCTGGATGAAGACGCCCGCCTGTGTTCGCTCTCGGTGTTTGACGCTTTCCGCCTGCTGCAAACACTGGTCGATGTCCCGGCTGACGAACGCGAAGCGATGTTTTTTGGCGGATTGTTTGCCTATGACCTGGTCGCTGGTTTTGAAGATTTACCGCAGCTTGCCCACGACCGTCGCTGCCCGGATTACTGCTTCTACCTGGCGGAAACATTACTGGTGATCGACCACCAGAAACAGCAGACGCGTATCCAGGCGAGCGTGTTCAGCCAGGATGCCGACGAAAAAGCACGCCTGCTTGAGCGTATTAATGTCCTGCGCCAGCAACTGGATCTCCCCGCAGAGCCGCTGCCGGTACAAACCGTTGCGCATATGCGTTGCGAAACCAACCAGAGCGATGAAGAGTACGGCACCGTTGTACGGGAGATGCAGAAAGCGATTCGCAGCGGTGAAATTTTCCAGGTTGTCCCGTCGCGCCGCTTTACGCTGCCCTGCCCCTCGCCGCTGGCCGCTTATGAAGTGCTGAAAAAGAGCAACCCCAGCCCGTATATGTTTTTCATGCAGGACGATGATTTCGCCCTGTTCGGCGCATCACCGGAAAGCTCACTGAAGTATGACGCCAGCAACCGTCAGATTGAGATCTACCCCATCGCCGGAACACGCCCGCGCGGTCGTCGCCCGGACGGTTCGCTGGATCGCGATCTCGACAGCCGTATCGAACTTGACATGCGTACCGACCACAAAGAACTTTCTGAGCACCTGATGCTGGTCGATCTGGCGCGTAACGATCTGGCACGCATCTGTACGCCGGGCAGTCGTTATGTTGCCGACCTGACAAAAGTGGATCGTTACTCCTACGTTATGCACCTGGTTTCCCGCGTGGTTGGCGAACTGCGTCAGGATCTGGATGTGCTGCACGCTTACCGCGCCTGCATGAATATGGGAACGCTTAGTGGCGCGCCGAAAGTCCGCGCCATGCAACTGATTGCCCATGCCGAAGGCGCGCGACGCGGCAGCTATGGCGGCGCTGTCGGTTACTTCACCGCTCACGGCGATCTGGATACCTGTATTGTCATTCGTTCCGCGTGGGTTGAAGACGGTATTGCCACCGTTCAGGCCGGAGCCGGAGTGGTACTGGATTCTGTACCGCAGTCTGAAGCCGATGAAACCCGTAATAAAGCTCGCGCGGTTCTGCGCGCCATTGCCACCGCACACCACGCACAGGAGACGTTCTGATGGCTGACATTCTGCTGCTCGATAATATCGACTCTTTTACTTACAACCTGGCGGATCAGCTGCGTGCAAGCGGACATAATGTGGTGATTTATCGTAACCATGTACCCGCACAAACCTTAATTGACCGCCTGGCTACGATGCAAAACCCGGTACTGATGCTGTCACCTGGTCCTGGCGCACCGTCGGAGGCTGGCTGCATGCCGGAACTGTTAACGCGTCTGCGCGGTAAGTTGCCGATTATTGGTATCTGTCTTGGGCATCAGGCGATTGTCGAAGCCTACGGCGGTTACGTCGGCCAGGCCGGTGAAATTCTGCACGGCAAAGCTTCCAGTATTGAACATGATGGCCAGGCAATGTTTGCCGGTTTAAGCAATCCGCTGCCGGTGGCGCGTTACCATTCGCTGGTTGGCAGCAATATCCCCGCCGGGTTGACTATCAATGCGCATTTCAACGGCATGGTGATGGCGGTACGTCATGATGCGGATCGTGTCTGTGGCTTCCAGTTCCACCCGGAATCGATCCTCACCACGCAGGGCGCACGTCTGCTGGATCAGACGCTGGCCTGGGCGTTGCAGAAGCTGGAGCAAAGCAACACACTGCAACCAATTCTGGAGAAACTTTACCAGGCGCAAACCCTCAGCCAGCAAGAGAGCCACCAGCTTTTCTCGTCGGTGGTTCGTGGTGAGCTGAAGCCGGAACAACTGGCCGCAGCACTGGTCAGCATGAAGATCCGCGGCGAGCATCCGAATGAGATTGCCGGTGCTGCTACGGCGTTGCTGGAAAATGCCGCGCCCTTCCCGCGACCGGATTATCCGTTTGCGGATATCGTCGGCACTGGCGGCGATGGCAGCAACAGTATCAATATTTCCACCGCCAGCGCGTTTGTCGCTGCTGCGTGCGGGCTGAAGGTCGCTAAACACGGTAACCGCAGCGTTTCCAGCCGCTCAGGTTCATCCGACCTACTGGCCGCATTTGGTATTAATCTGGACATGAATGCCGACAAATCGCGCAGTGCGCTGGATGAACTTGGTGTCTGCTTCCTGTTTGCACCGAAATATCACACGGGCTTCCGCCACGCGATGCCGGTACGTCAGCAGCTAAAAACCCGCACCCTGTTTAACGTGCTGGGGCCGCTCATCAACCCGGCACATCCGCCGCTGGCGTTGATTGGCGTTTACAGCCCGGAGCTGGTGTTGCCTATTGCGGAAACCCTGCGCGTTCTCGGTTATCAACGAGCAGCCGTAGTGCATAGCGGCGGTATGGATGAAGTGTCATTACATGCGCCGACGCTGGTTGCGGAGCTAAACAACGGCGAAATTAAAAGTTACCAGTTGACTGCCGAAGACTTCGGCCTGACGCCTTATCATCAGGAGCAGCTTGCGGGCGGCACGCCGGAAGAAAACCGTGACATTCTGACGCGCTTATTACAAGGTAAAGGCGAAACTGCTCATGAAGCTGCGGTGGCCGCCAACGTCGCGATGCTGATGCGTCTGCACGGCAACGAAGATTTACGGGCCAACACGCAGAAAGTACTGGATGTGCTGCACAGCGGAGCAGCCTACGACAAAGTCACCGCACTTGCGGCAAGAGGATAAAAGATGCAAACCGTTTTAGCGAAAATCGTCGCCGACAAAGCCATATGGGTTGCGGCGCGCAAGGAGCAGCAACCGCTGGCCAGTTTCCAGAACGATGTCGTGCCGAGTACACGCAGCTTCTACAATGCTCTGCAAGGAACACGTACCGCCTTTATTCTGGAATGCAAAAAAGCATCGCCCTCTAAAGGTGTTATCCGTGACGATTTCGATCCGGCGCGCATCGCCGACATTTATAAACATCACGCTTCAGCGATTTCCGTACTGACCGATGAGAAATATTTCCAGGGCAGTTTCGATTTTCTGCCCATCGTCAGCGCCATCGCGCCACAGCCGATTCTGTGCAAAGATTTTATTATCGATCCGTATCAGATCTATCTGGCTCGTTACTACCAGGCCGATGCTTGCCTGTTGATGCTGTCAGTGCTGGATGACGAGCAGTACCGCCAGCTTGCCGCCGTGGCGCATAGCCTGAAGATGGGTGTGCTGACTGAAGTGAGCAACGAAGAAGAACTGCAACGCGCTATTGCGCTGAAAGCGAAAGTGGTCGGCATTAATAACCGCAATCTGCGCGACCTCTCGATTGATCTCAACCGTACCCGCCAGCTTGCGCCGCGTCTGGGTAATGGCGTCACGGTGATCAGCGAGTCCGGCATTAATACCTATGCCCAGGTTCGTGAACTAAGCCACTTTGCCAATGGCTTCCTGATTGGTTCAGCACTGATGTCTCATGATGATCTTGATGCCGCCGTGAAACGTGTGCTACTCGGCGAGAACAAGGTATGCGGATTGACTCGCGCCGAAGATGCGCGCGCCGCCCATGAAGCAGGCGCAATTTATGGTGGATTGATTTTTGTCGCCTCCTCGCCACGCGCTGTCTCCGATGAACAGGCGCAGGCGGTAATGCAGGGCGCACCGCTGCATTATGTTGGCGTGTTCCGTAATACCCCGGTTGAAGATGTGGTGGCGAAAGCGAAAATGCTGGCACTCTCTGCGGTGCAGTTACACGGCGACGAAGATCAAGCCTATATTGACGCTTTGCGTGCGGTATTGCCTGCCCGAACGCAAATCTGGAAAGCGCTGAGTGTCAGCGACACCTTGCCGTCACGTCACTTACAGCAGGTTGATAAATATGTCTTCGACAATGGCCAGGGCGGCAGCGGCCAAAGCTTCGACTGGTCACTACTGGCCGGTGAACCGCTCGATAATGTGCTGCTGGCTGGCGGCCTGAGCGCAGATAATTGTGTGCAGGCGGCGAAAACCGGCTGTGCCGGACTCGATTTTAATTCAGGCGTGGAGTCGGAACCGGGTATTAAAGATGCCAGCAAACTGGCTTCGGTTTTCCGTACGCTGCGTGCTTATTAAGGAAAGAAGAGAATGACGACACTATTGAACCCATGGTTTGGCGAGTTTGGCGGCATGTTTGTTCCACAGATCCTGATGCCTGCGCTGCGTCAACTGGAAGAAGCATTTGTCAGCGCCCAGAGCGATGCAGATTTTCAGCGTCAGTTTAACGATCTACTAAAAAACTACGCCGGGCGTCCGACTGCGCTGACAAAATGCCAGAACCTGACTGCCGGTACCCGCACCACATTGTACCTGAAACGTGAAGATCTGCTGCACGGCGGTGCGCACAAAACCAACCAGGTTCTCGGTCAGGCGCTGCTGGCAAAACGGATGGGTAAAACCGAAATCATCGCAGAAACCGGTGCGGGGCAACATGGCGTGGCATCAGCGCTTGCCAGCGCTCTGCTCGGCCTGAAGTGCCGCATCTATATGGGCGCAAAAGATGTTGAGCGCCAGTCACCAAACGTCTTCCGTATGCGCCTGATGGGCGCAGAAGTGATTCCGGTACACAGCGGCTCCGCCACGCTGAAAGACGCTTGTAACGAAGCGTTGCGCGACTGGTCCGGCAGCTACGAAACCGCGCACTATATGCTTGGCACTGCGGCTGGCCCACACCCGTTCCCGACCATAGTGCGAGAATTCCAGCGCATGATCGGCGAAGAGACCAAAGCGCAGATCCTCGAAAGAGAGGGACGCCTGCCGGATGCCGTGATTGCCTGCGTCGGCGGCGGCTCTAATGCTATTGGCATGTTTGCTGATTTTATCGATGAAACCGGCGTTAGCCTGATCGGCGTTGAACCGGCCGGTCACGGTATTGAAACCGGCGAACACGGCGCACCGCTGAAGCACGGTCGCGTGGGTATCTATTTCGGTATGAAATCGCCGATGATGCAGACCGATGAAGGACAAATTGAAGAGTCTTACTCCATCTCCGCCGGGCTGGATTTCCCGTCTGTCGGGCCGCAGCATGCGCATCTCAACAGCATTGGTCGCGCTGATTATGTGTCGATTACCGACGACGAAGCGCTTGACGCTTTCCAGATGCTGAGCCGCCATGAAGGGATTATTCCGGCGCTGGAATCTTCGCACGCCCTCGCCCACGCGCTGAAAATGATGCGCGAAAACCCGGATAAAGAGCAGTTGCTGGTGGTTAACCTCTCCGGCCGCGGCGATAAAGACATCTTCACCGTACATGACATCCTGAAAGCGCGAGGGGAAATCTGATGGAACGCTACGACAACCTGTTTAAACGGCTCGCCGACCGGAAAGAAGGCGCTTTTGTTCCCTTTGTTACGCTGGGTGATCCGTCTCCGGAACAGTCGCTGAAAATTATCGATACGCTGATCGAAGCCGGGGCGGACGCGCTGGAGCTGGGGATCCCATTCTCCGATCCACTGGCCGATGGCCCGACGATCCAGAGTGCGACGCTGCGTGCTTTCGCCGCAGGCGTTACGCCGACCCAGTGCTTTGAAATACTGGCAACCATTCGCCAGAAGCATCCGACCATTCCAATTGGCTTGCTGATGTACGCCAACCTGGTGTTCAGCGGTGGCATTGATGAGTTTTATGCCAAATGCGAAAAAGTCGGTGTCGATTCAGTTCTGGTGGCCGATGTGCCTATTGAGGAGTCTGCACCTTTCCGTCAAGCGGCTATGCGCCACAATGTTGCGCCTATTTTCATCTGTCCGCCGAATGCCGATGATGAACTGCTGCGTCAGATTGCCTCTTATGGTCGCGGTTATACCTATCTGCTGTCGCGGGCTGGCGTGACCGGTGCGGAAAACCGTGCGGCGCTGCCGTTGCATCATCTGGTGGAAAAACTGAAGGAATACCACGCTGCGCCGCCGTTACAGGGCTTTGGTATCTCCGCGCCGGATCAGGTTGCCGCTGCCGTGAATGCCGGCGCTGCAGGCGCGATTTCCGGCTCGGCGATTGTCAAAATCATTGAAAAAAATCTGCAAAACCCCACGGCGATGTTGGCTGAGCTGAAAGCTTTTGTTCAGAGCCTGAAAGCCGCTACGCTGCCGCGTTAATCCTGTTGCCGCCTGTTCGCTCAGGCGGCCTCTTCATGCTTCAGTAGTGTCTGTGCATATTTCCGACCCGCCGGAACAGTGCCTGAACGTCATCAGGTTCCCAGCCGTCGAATGTCGCGCTCATCGATCTCTGCCGTGTTGCAGGAAACCACCGCTGAGATGTTCGCGTGGCGGTACCGGCGCAACTGTGTATTGCCACCCCGCCAGCGCCTCTGGACTACGTTGAAACTGCCTGGCTGCGTGATAACAGCCGGAAAAGAACCGTATTTGTCATCAGTTAATGGTAACCTATTGTTAAAAGCTTCATATTTTCTGTGGAATAATGATCGCGACGTTAGTTACACAGAGACTGAATCGATGAGTGACACTCCTTCCTCCTGGCAGCGGCGCTGGATTGCGCTGCTGCTGACTGGCCTGCTTTCCGGCGCGTCAGGCATGCTGGTTGTGCTACTGCTGCATGGAATCCAGCATCTGGCGTTTGGTTACAGCCAACAATCACTGATTGGCGGCGCGCCGTTTCTGCAAGGCGTTACCGATGCCAGTAACCTGCGCCGTTTTGCCGCACTGACTGGTGCCGGTGTAATTGCTGGCTGCGGCTGGTGGTTGCTGGCGCGATATGGCAAGCCCCGGGTAAGCGTTACGGCGGCGCTCAGCGAAAATGGTCGTCAGATGCCTGCGAACACCACAATCTGCCATGCTCTGTTACAGGTAGTGACGGTAGCGATGGGCTCGCCACTGGGACGTGAAAGCGCGCCGCGAGAAGTGGGTGCACTGTTTGGCGGCAACATTGCCAGGCGTAGCGGCCTCAATGAGCAGGAAACCCGGTTGGTGATCGCCTGTGGCGCCGGAGCCGGGCTGGCTGCGGTTTATAATGTTCCGCTGGCAGGTGCGATTTTCACGCTGGAAGTGTTGCTGATGACCATCGCCTGGGATGCGGTGATCGCCGCAACGATCACCTCCGCGCTGGCGGCGTTTATCACCTCGCTGGTGCTCGGCAACGAACGTCAGTATCAATTTATTGCATCTACTGCACCTGTGTCTTTAATCGTTTGGGCCGCGCTCTCCGGTCCGCTGTTCGGCTATGCCGCCAGCCAGTTCCGCCGCATGACGCGGCAAGCGCGGGGCCAGACGAAAAGCAACTGGCAGATGCCGCTGCTCTGTTTACTCGCCTTTGCCTGCCTGGGCTTGTTCTCCATCTGGTTTCCGCAACTGCCAGGTAATGGTCGCGGGCCAGTGCAGCTCAGTTTTGGCGGCGGCGTCACTCTGCCGCTGGCAGCCATGCTGATTGTCCTGAAAGTAGTGAGTATCTGGATGGTGTTACGCAGCGGAGCAGAGGGCGGCCTGCTGACGCCAGGCCTGGCGATTGGCGCACTGCTGGGCGCGCTGATATTTCTGCTTGTCGGTCCCTTCTTCCCTGGCGGCAGTATGGCGGAATTTGCTCTCACTGGCGGCGCCGCGTTTCTGGCGTCATCCATGCAGATGCCGCTGACTGCCATTGTCCTGCTGATGGAGTTCACTGGCATGGACTTCAGCTTTTTTGTCCCTCTCACCCTGTGCGTGGCTGGCGCGTATATGACGTGCCGCTACATAGAGAGATCCAGACTCCCGGTTTGCCAGTAGGGTGACTAACTGCTATCGCCAATGGATTTGGCCGCATAAGCGTCACTGACGCAGAGATAAACGGGGAAACTGGCCGCAAACGGGCCAGTTTCCAACCGCACTCAGAAACGATACCCCGCAGAGAACATAAATACCCACGGATCCAGGCGAGTACTGACGCTCTGCTGAACACCATTGGCTTTGAAACGGACATCCGTATCGATATCCATATACCAGACCGACATATTGATTAACCAGTTGCGGTTGATCAGATAGTCCAGCCCTACTTGCCCTGCCGCGCCCCACGAGTCTTTCAGGCTCAAATCGGAAAGGCCTGCGGCTTTACCGGTATCGTTAAATTTTTCATCAAAGAAGGTCGTATAGTTGATGCCCGCGCCGATATACGGGCGGAATTTACTTTTCGGATCACCAAAGTACCACTGCGCCATCAATGTAGGCGGCAAATGATGCACGGTCGCGATATCGCCCGTAGGGCCGGTGCCTACGCGGTGGCGGAACGGCGTCGCAGCCAGGAGTTCAATCCCCACATTGTCCGTTGCCATCCACGTCATCGTCACACCCAACTGGGTGTTATTGTCGACATTAAAACTGCCAAGACTACCCAGCACATTATCCGAACCTGCCGTTGGACGGACAGTAGCGGAACCGGCACGAATAAAGAATTCGCCCGCATCATGCGCATATGCACCACCGGAAAGCGAACTCAGGACTAATGCTGCCACAGCTAATTTTTTCATATCCACTCCATGATTAAGGTTTTTATCGCGGCGTGAATATACCCACAATTAAGTATAAAGTGATCCAACCCAGGTCACACTTAATCCCATAATTTAACATTCGTTGATCTGAGATAATTTTCACCATCACGCCATTCCCTTAATTTTTGTATCTAAATCAAATTTCACTTTTTCAGACATGAAAAATTTTCCACCTCAACCATCTTGTACGTCAGCAAACGCAGAGATAATTTAGTGGCCTGACAATTCGTCTTGATACGTAGTGAAGTACAGGTGTGCTATGAGTGATCTCAATCCGTGCATGTCGTGCGGAGCATGTTGTGCGTATTTTCGTGTCTCTTTTTACTGGGCTGAAGCGGATGATGCTGGCGGCCCTGTCCCGGCTCAACTTACTGAGCCACTGACCCCCTTTTTACGCTGTATGAGCGGCACCAATCAGAAACAGAGCCGCTGCGTGGCGCTGGAAGGTACCCCCGGCGAATCGGTCCGTTGCAGCATCTATGAAGGAAGGCCGTCACCCTGCCGGGAATTTGCGATGTCTGGCGAGAATGGTGAAGTGAATGAAGCCTGCGATCGCGCCCGCGCGCGTTACGGATTAGCGCCTCTTTACAAAGATATGCTTTTCCATACAAGCCATGATGCTGCCACTGAACCGCTATTCGGGGTACAATCGCCAACAATTTAATACCGCAATACTCAAGGAGAGTGCATGTCTATCACGGCGAAGTCCGTTTACCGTGACACGGGGAATTTTTTTCGTAATCAGTTGATTACCATTTTGCTGATTGCACTGCTGTGCGCATTTATCACCGCGGTTATTGGGCACGCGTTTTCGCCCACTGACGAACAACTCTCCATTTTAACGCAAGGGGATAACCTGGCGGGCAGCGTTGGCTTGTTTGAGCTGGTACAAAGCATGACGCCAGAGCAACAGCAGGTGCTGCTGCGCGCCTCGGCAGCATCGACGTTTTCCGGGCTGATTGGCAACGCGATTCTGGCTGGCGGCGTCTTGCTGCTGATCCAGATGGTTTCAGCCGGTCAACGCGTCAGTGCGCTGCGTGCGATTGGTGCCAGCGCACCGGTGCTGCCAAAGCTGTTTTTATTGATCCTGTTGACCACCTTTATGGTGCAGATTGGCATCATGTTTATCATTGTTCCGGGCGTGATTCTGGCAATTCTTCTCGCTTTTGCCCCCGTAATGCTGGTACAGGATAAAGCAGGGATTTTCGCCGCCATGCGCAGCAGTATGCGTCTGAGCTGGCGCAATATGCGGCTGGTGGCCCCGGCGGTCATAAGCTGGCTGCTGGCGAAAACAGTGTTGTTAATGTTCGCGCACAATTTCGCGGTTTTCACCCCGGAAGTAGGCGCAGTTATCGCGAATACAATCAGCAATTTGATCTCGGCGGCGCTGCTTATTTATCTGTTCCGCCTCTATATGCTGATGCACTAATGATTGTTTCGGCAGCCCTGTCAGGGTTGCCCCTGTTTATGGAATCGTAGAATGAAGCAGTTTCTTGATTTTCTTCCGCTGGCGCTCTTTTTCGCAGTTTACAAGCTGTACGATATTTTCGCCGCGACCAAAGTATTGATTATCGCCTCGGCCATCGTGCTGATTTATTGCTGGATCCGTTACCGCAAAGTGGAAAAAGTGGCGTTAATCACGTTTGTGCTGGTCGCCGTATTTGGCGGATTGACCATCAAATTCCACGACGTTGAGTTTATTAAGTGGAAAGTAACGGTGATTTATGGTCTTTTTGCCGGTGCGCTGCTGTTCAGCCAGTGGATAATGAAGAAAACCCTGATCCAGAGCATGCTCGGGAAAGAATTGACGCTGCCTGCAGCCGTCTGGTCACGGCTGAATATCGCCTGGGCGCTGTTCTTTATCGTTTGTGGGCTGGCGAATATCTATATTGCTTTCTGGCTGCCGTTTGATGTTTGGGTCAATTTCAAAGTGTTTGGCCTGACGATTCTGACGCTGGTGTATACCGTGCTCAGCGGTATTTACATCTACCGCCATATGCCACAACAGGATGATAACTCCTGAAAACTGAAGCCAGGCCAGCGCCTGGCTTTTTTCTTCCCGAACGCCCCATATTCGTAGTAGCATCCCGCCAGAAATCCCCCATAACAGAAGAGATAATAATGAACACCATTCAGGAGACTCCTCAGGGAGAGCTTGTTTTACGCACATTAGCAATGCCAGCGGATACCAATGCTAACGGAGATATTTTCGGCGGCTGGTTGATGTCACAAATGGATATGGGGGGCGCAATCCTGGCAAAAGAGATTGCGCACGGGCGCGTGGTAACTGTGCGGGTGGATGGCATGACCTTCCTGCGACCGGTTGCCGTCGGCGACGTGGTGTGTTGCTATGCGCGCTGTGTGAAACGCGGGAATACTTCTGTCAGCATCAATATAGAAGTGTGGGTGAAAAAAGTCTCTTCTGAGCCCATTGGCCAGCGTTACAAAGCCACCGAAGCGTTGTTTATTTATGTCGCAGTTGATAAAGAAGGGAAACCCCGCTCGTTACCGCCACAGTCATAAGAAAAGCCTCAGCCTCCGCCAGGAGGCTTTTCTTATTCCATCGACGCCCCGCCATTCAGGCGGAACACAATATTAACTATCAGTCCTGAACCGGGCTTACCGGCTTCGTAGCGCCATTTCCTCATGGCCGCTTTCACCTCACGCTCGAACATATTTGCTGGCTGCGCAGACAAAACTTCAACATTCTCGACGCGACCATCAGCCGTAACGTCAAATTTCACTCGCACACGACCTTCAATACGCAGCGCCTGCGCACGCGCCGGATATTGCGGCTGGTTGCGGCTCAACGCACGCGGACCGGCCGGCACGGACGGCGCTGGCGTGGAGGACGCTGGCGGTGTTGGATTAGTCACCGGGCGTGCTGGCGCGTTGTTGTCAAATGGTGATGCCGGACGCGGTTGTGCTGGTTTTTCCTCCGGCTTGTGCTGCTCGACCTTTTTCTCTGGTTTCGGTTTTGGCTTCGGTTTAGGTTTCAGCTTTGGCTTTTCAATTACCACCGGGGCTTCTTTTGGCGGCTCCACCACAGGTTGCGGTTCGGGCTCTGGCTCCGGTTCGACGACAGGTTGTGGCGGTTGCATTACTTGCGGCGGTTCGAGTTCTGCCGACGTCACCATCGTCACAGTGATAGGCTGTGCGGGTGCGGGCAATTCAACAACCTGATGTACCGATGTATAGAGCAGACCCGCCACGACGGCGCCGTGAATACCAACAGACAACAGCATCGGCCAGGGAAAGCGACGAGGTAAATCAAAGGTCATTGAAGTCATAATCGTGTCAGTTAAAAAACCAGGGGCTAATTTTAAATGCAAATGACAATCATATTCAACAAGCCATCGCATTCACCGTCTATTTTCTCTCATTACCGGGTAAAAAAGTTGCATTTTTACCCGGATATTAATGTCAGAGCATCTTTACATTGCAGTCGCATTCCCTTTCACATACGGTATGCCTTTCCAATAAGTAAGGAGCTCTTCCCGTGCTTTATGTTATTTTTGCTGAAGATGTTGCTGACTCGCTTGAGAAACGTTTATCTGTACGCCCTGCCCACCTGGCGCGACTGCAATTACTACATGACGAAGGTCGTTTACTGACGGCGGGCCCGATGCCCGCGGTGGACAGCAACGACCCTGGTGTCGCCGGTTTTACCGGTTCAACGGTGATTGCAGAGTTTGAATCGCTGGAAGCGGCAAAAGCCTGGGCGGACGCCGATCCCTATGTTGCCGCTGGCGTGTACCAGAACGTTATTATTAAGCCGTTCAAGAAGGTTTTTTAAAACTCGTCAAAGATGGCAGATCTTTTGCTTTTCGGTCAATAGCTACCGCGCTGTCGTTCCTGGCGTAACTTCCTCGTCAGGTTCGTTGGTGATGTCGTTATGCAGATCGCGGTGAATTATCTTAATCGCCCAGAACCAGAAAACATGCCGCATGTACCCGGTTACGGAGAATATAAAATACCAGCGTGAATTATTTATTCACGCTGGCTGCGATAATTAATGGGCTACACTTCTGGAAAAAAGGTTAATGATAATCACGCCGGCGATAATCATCCCCATACCCAATATTGCCGGAAGATCCAATTTCTGACCGTGAACCAACCAGCCAACAATCCCAATCAATACAATCCCGGCACCAGACCAGATGGCGTAAATAACGCCAGTCGGGATGGTGCGCATCGGAATCGTCAGGCACCAGAATGCGATGCAATAACCCACAATGCTAATGATGGTGGGCAGCAGGCGGGCAAAGCTGTCTGACGATTTCAGTGCTGTGGTGGCAATGACTTCAAAAACAATGGCGATTCCAAGAAAAATGAGCGCTTCTTTATTCATTTTGTCCAACTTATCTCCGTTAACGTTTGCTAATAGCCAGACGGGTGGCAAACAGCAGAAACACCATGCCGGTACTACGATCCATCAAGCGTATCACCCTCTCTTTACGTAAGAATGACGACAGCGGGCGGGTCGCCGAAATTAATACCGTTGACCAGCAGGAACCCAGTACAACATGAATCATGACCAGGCCGAATGTCCAGGCAATCAGCGGCTGTCCGTGCGGAATAAATTGCGGCAAAAAAGAGACATAAAAGATACCGACTTTAGGATTCAGCACATTACCCAGCATACCTTTTATAAACCAGTTTTGCGCTTTGGTTTGCATCTTATTGTCTGTAGCCAGTGAACCGCGTGGGTGTAGAAGCATATTCAGCCCCAGCCAGCAAAGGTAAGCGGCGCCACAATATTTCAGGATGTTATAAGCGAGTTCGGAAACCGCAATCAGCGCGCCAAGACCGAAGGCGACCATTACGCCCCAAATCAGGCATCCGGTATTGATACCAAGTGCGGCTTTGAATGCCTGCTTATGCCCTTCCACCGCCGCCGTACGCAGTATGAGTGCGGTATCAAGCCCGGGCGTTAATGTCAGAAGAGTGGCCGCAAAAGTAAATGCAAGAAGACTATCAATAACCGACATGCTGCCTCTCCTGTAGATAAAGAATGCCTTAAAACGACCGCGGGCACCTTATCGGTGCCCGGGTATCAAAGATCGTAAATGGCGAACAACAGCACATTACGATGACGATTTACGCCGCATTTTCTGATGGCATGGATGCGCATATTGCGGCGTGATTGCGCTTCCAGCCAGCGGGCTTTACGGCGGCTCATCTGCCGAAGCATACGCCAGCGTCCCACTTCCGTTCGACTACGCTTCATTTTTACAACTCTGAACAAAACAGAGAGGCTATTATAATCCGTCGTTTTTCCCAGACCAGTGCTTTTCCGCGTTTTTATTTGCCAGATGAATGCGGATGCGTAAACTCATGAGATGTGGTTTTTAAAAGGAATTTTATCTATGTCCGCTTTTTACACCCTAATGAGTTGGCTGATCGTCTTTGGTTACTGGCTACTGATTGCTGGTGTAACCCTACGTATTTTAATGAAACGGCGGGCGGTGACATCGGCGATGGCCTGGCTGCTAATTATTTATATTCTGCCACTGGTAGGGATTATCGCCTATCTCTCGCTGGGCGAATTACATCTTGGCAAACGCCGCGCCGAACGCGCGCGCGCCATGTGGCCTTCTACCGCCAAGTGGCTCAACGATTTAAAAAACTTTAAACGCATCTTCGCACAGGAAAACAGCAGCGTTGCTTCATCATTATTTAAATTGTGCGAACGACGCCAGGGCATCGCTGGTGTAAAGGGCAACCAGTTACAACTGCTGACTTCCAGCGATGATGTGATGCAGGCGCTGATCCGCGATATTCAGCTCGCCAGACACAATATTGAGATGGTGTTCTACATTTGGCAACCCGGCGGAATGGCCGATGAGGTGGCGGAATCGCTGATGGCCTCGGCGCGACGCGGCGTGCATTGCCGTCTGTTACTCGACTCTGCGGGTAGCGTGGCATTCTTCCGTAGCCCCTGGGCCGCTATGATGCGCAATGCGGGCATTGAAGTAGTCGAGGCGCTAAAAGTGAATCTGATGCGCGTTTTTTTACGTCGCATGGATTTACGCCAGCACCGCAAGATTGTGTTAATTGATAACTATATTGCCTACACCGGCAGTATGAATATGGTCGACCCGCGCTTCTTCAAACAGGATGCAGGTGTCGGCCAGTGGGTCGATTTGATGGCGCGTATGGAAGGCCCTGTAGCCACGGCAATGGGCATCGTCTACTCCTGCGACTGGGAGATTGAAACCGGCAAGCGCATTCTGCCACCGCCGCCGGATACCAATATCATGCCGTTTGAAGAAGCCAGCGGGCATACAATTCACACAATTGCCTCCGGACCAGGTTTTCCTGAGGATTTAATTCACCAGGCATTGTTAACCGCCGTCTACGCCTCGCGTGAATATCTGATCATGACCACGCCCTATTTCGTACCCAGTGACGACTTGCTGCACGCCATTTGCACAGCAGCGCAGCGCGGCGTCGATGTGAGTATTATTCTGCCACGCAAAAACGACTCGGTGCTGGTCGGTTGGGCCAGCCGCGCCTTCTTCACTGAGTTGCTGGCGGCCGGGGTGAAGATTTATCAGTTTGAAGGTGGTCTGTTGCATACCAAAAGCGTGCTGGTTGATGGCGAATTGAGCCTTATCGGCACCGTGAATCTCGATATGCGGAGTTTGTGGCTGAATTTTGAGATCACACTGGTTATTGATGATGCCGGTTTTGGCGGCGATCTGGCAGCGGTTCAGGACGATTACATCTCTCGTTCCCGATTGCTTGATGCGCGCTTGTGGGTGAAACGACCATTCTGGCACCGCATCGCTGAACGACTGTTTTACTTCTTTAGCCCGTTGCTGTAAAACGTGCCCAACAGACATGAAGAGGTAAATCATGGAAATGGATCTAAACAACCGCCTGACCGAAGACGAAACGCTCGAACAGGCTTATGACATCTTTCTCGAACTGGCGGCGGACAATCTTGACCCGGCGGACATCATTCTTTTCAACCTGCAATTTGAAGAGCGTGGCGGCGCAGAGCTGTTTGATCCAGGCGAGGATTGGGCGGAACATGTCGATTACGATTTAAACCCGGACTTCTTCGCTGAAGTAGTAATCGGGCTGGCTGACACCGACGGCGGCGAACTCAATGACATCTTCGCGCGCGTTTTGCTGTGCCGCGAGAAAGATCATAAACTTTGTCATATTCTGTGGCGTGAATAAGCTGCCGTGGAAGTAAAAAACCACCTGCATAGCAGGTGGCATTGATTGCGCCCCAGAGGGGCGTACTTAGCTCTGACTCTGAGAGCCTTCGCTTCACATCTCTTTTAGCTGAAGCTGGCTCTCTTCTTGTTCGTGTTTTTCCTGATATTTCACATACCTTCTTATCATCTCTTCATTGATACCTACGGTATCCACACGATACCCTCGCGCCCAGAAATGATTTCCCCACAATTTGCTCTTCCTCAGGTACGGAAATTTGCTGAACAATCTCAGCGCTGTCTTTCCTTTCAAATGACCTATTACGTGTGATATCGATAATTTCGGGGGGATTTTTACTAGCAGATGAACATGATCTAACTGAACATT
>NZ_FMBC01000005.1 GCF_900094795.1 Kosakonia oryziphila | reverse complement strand
TGAACCAGTGGCAAACGCTGATGAGAGATCTGAACAGGTGGATAAGGCGCAGGTTGCGAAGTGTCCTGTGGAAACAGTGGAAAACGGGCAGCAAGCGCTTCAAAGAGTTGCGCAGACGGGGAGTAAGCAAAGACCTTGCAGCGCAAACGGTAGGGAGTTGCCATAAGCAATGGCGGATAAGCTGTAGTCCGGCACTGAGCATAGCACTTCCCAATCGCCTGTTCATCAGACTGGGCCTACCGGATTTATAGGCAGGCGACGATAAACATAACCGAACCGCCGTATACGGACCCGTATGTACGGTGGTGTGGGAGGAGGCTGATCGTGAGATCAGCCCCTATCCCGATTCTGCTGCCCCGTCCTGAATAGCGTTGACACGTTCCTGACAAGAAAAAACCCGACAGCGGTGCGCCGGGGGGCCGTTATTTCAGCAAATACTGCGCATGGAAGCGCAGATGATCTTCAATAAAAGAGGCAATAAAAAAGTAGCTGTGATCGTACCCGGACTGGATACGCAGCGTCAGTGGCCAGCTTTTTTGCCGCGCCACTTCCGCCAGCCGTGCTGGTTGCAGTTGATCGGCCAGGAACTGATCGTTATCGCCCTGATCGATAAGCATCGGGATTGCATCGGCCTCTGTGCTCTCCAGCATCAGCGCGCAGCTATCCCACTCACGCCACAAGGCGGCGTCATCGCCCAGATACGCCGTGAACGCTTTCTGTCCCCACGGTACCTGCAACGGATTAACAATCGGCGCGAACGCCGACACGCTGGTATAACGTCCAGGGTTTTTCAGCGCCATAATTAATGCGCCATGGCCGCCCATTGAATGGCCGCTAATGGCACAATGCGGGCCGACGTTGAATTTCGCCTGAATCAGCGCCGGTAACTCGTCACGCAGATAATCGTACATCCGGTAGTGTGCCGCCCACGGTTGTTGCGTGGCATTGAGATAGAAACCTGCGCCTTTGCCCAGATCGTAGCCGTCAGCATCAGCTACTGCCTCGCCGCGCGGGCTGGTATCCGGCATTACCAGTACGATCCCCAGTTCTGCCGCTACACGTTGTGCGCCCGCTTTGGTGGTGAAGTTTTCATCATTACAGGTCAGCCCGGAGAGCCAGAACAGTACTGGCGGCGGCGTTACACTGCGCGGCGGCGGTAAAAAAATACTAAAGGTCATCGAGCAGTTGAGTACGGCGGAGTCGTGACGCCAGCGCTGTTGCCAGCCTTCGAAACAGCGGTGCTCTTCGAGCATTTCCATGCGGGGCTCCTCAGTTAACAATAAGTAACATCCTGGTATCATACATATTATTCCTCCTGCTGAGTAACTTTCACTTTCGCCTGTATTTAACCTGTTGCATCATAAATACAACTTATCATTAACATTTGGAGGAGCCATGGCGCAGCGAGTAGCGCTCTGCGGCTTTATTGTGTTGGTGGTGGCGATGGGGATTGGCCGCTTTGCGTTTACCCCGCAGGTGCCGTTGATGATCCGCGACGGACAGCTCACGCTGACCAGCGCCGGGCTGGTTGCCGCCATTAACTACCTTGGTTATCTGCTTGGCGCCTGGGATGCGATGCGCGCGCAGCGGCATATCGAACTGCGCCTGTGGCTTGGTATCAGCGGCGCGGTTGCGCTGACGTTTCTCTCTGCTATAGCGGATAACGCGCTGGTTCACGGCGCATTACGGCTGGTGATTGGTGCGATGAGCGGCTGGGCGATGGTGTTGATCGCTGCCTGGAGCAATGAGCGTCTGGCGCATGCCGGTAAACCTGGATTGAGTGCGGCGGTGTTTGCCGGTCCTGGTGCCGGTATTGCCATCAGTGGCCTGCTGGCGGTGGCAATTCAGGCGAAAGGCTTAAGTGCGGCTTCCGCCTGGCAGGTGTATGGCGTGCTGGCATTGCTGCTGGTGGCGCTGATCGCCCGCTATCTGCCGCGTCCTGGCGAGTGGCACCGCGCCGGAACACAACCACAACCGCTACACCTGACGGCAAATCTGCAACGGCTGGTGTGGAGCTATAGTCTTGCCGGATTCGGTTATATTCTGCCCGCGACGTTTCTGTCGCAAATGGCTGCGCTGCGTTTTCCCGGCAGTCTGTTCGCGCAGTTTGTCTGGCCGGTGTTCGGTGCGGCAGCGGTGGTGGGGATTGCGCTCAGTATCCTGCTGCGTCATGTGGGGCATAGCCACCAACGGCTGGCGATCGTGCTGTGGTTGCAGGGCGCTGGTGTGTTGGCAGCCTGGTTGCTTCCTGGCATGAGCGGGCTGGTGCTCGGTGCGTTACTGGTTGGCGGCGGATTTCTCTGCGCGGTACAGCTTTCGTTATTGTATGGACGCGAGCTTGCACCCGATCATACGCGTTATATGGCCGGGCTGCTGACTACCGGCTATGCCGTGGGGCAACTGGTTGGCCCGATGACGTCGGCGCTCTCTACCTGGCTGACGCAACGCCTTGAACCGGCGCTCGGTGTGGCGGCGATCGCGCTACTGATCGGCGGCTTACTGGTGTGGAAACGTAGCGCCTGAAAGGCAATGACGATTTCTATAATTATCACTAGCGGGGCTGGATTATGTGCGCAACCTCACGCACAATGTCCGCTCACTTCGCCGTAACTGGCGAAGCATGCCACACCT
This sequence comes from Kosakonia oryziphila, assembly GCF_900094795.1. Classification (GTDB taxonomy): domain Bacteria; phylum Pseudomonadota; class Gammaproteobacteria; order Enterobacterales; family Enterobacteriaceae; genus Kosakonia; species Kosakonia oryziphila. Next base: position 128,828 of record NZ_FMBC01000005.1, on the reverse strand, counting down.
GCAGGAGAAAAATAATATGTCATCACTCAGTAAAGAAGCGGCACTCGTTCACGAGGCTCTGGTCGCCCGCGGTCTGGAAACACCGTTGCGCCCTCCGGTGCGCGAAATGGATAACGAAACCCGCAAACGTCTTATTTCCGGGCATATGACCGAGATTATGCAGCTACTCAATCTCGATCTGACTGATGACAGCCTGATGGAAACGCCGCATCGCATCGCCAAAATGTATGTCGATGAAATTTTCTCCGGTCTCGATTACGCCAATTTTCCGAAAATCACTGTCATTGAGAACAAAATGAAGGTGGATGAAATGGTAACGGTGCGCGATATCACGCTGACCAGCACCTGCGAACACCATTTTGTGACTATCGATGGCAAAGCGACAGTGGCCTACATTCCGAAAGAGTCGGTAATTGGTCTGTCGAAAATAAACCGTATCGTGCAGTTTTTCGCCCAGCGTCCGCAGGTGCAGGAGCGTCTAACGCAGCAGATCCTGACGGCGCTGCAAACGCTGCTGGGTACCAACAATGTCGCAGTATCCATTGATGCCGTACATTATTGCGTCAAAGCACGCGGCATTCGTGACGCCACCAGCGCTACCACCACTACCTCACTCGGCGGGCTGTTTAAGTCCAGCCAGAATACCCGCCAGGAGTTCCTGCGCGCCGTACGCCACAGTAACTGATTCGCCGGGAGCCAGACATGGAGAGAAATGTCACGCTGGATTTTATTCGTGGCATCGCCATTTTTGGTATTCTGCTGCTGAATATTACCGCTTTCGGTTTGCCGAAAGCGGCCTACCTGAATCCCGCCTGGTATGGTGGCATCACGTTGCGCGATGCCTGGACATGGGCGCTGCTTGATCTGTTCGCTCAGGTGAAATTTCTCTCGTTGTTCACCATTCTGTTCGGCGCAGGGCTGCAAATGCTGCTGTCGCGCGGTAAACGCTGGATCCAGTCACGCCTGACGCTTCTGGTCATTCTCGGGTTTATACACGGCCTCTTTTTCTGGGATGGCGATATTCTGCTGGCTTACGGGTTGATAGGGCTGATTACCTGGCGGATGATCCGTGACGCGCACAGCGTGAAGACGATGTTCAATACCGGCGTGGTGCTGTATTTGATTGGTATCGCTGTATTGCTGTTGCTGGGAGCCATTTCCGGTAGTATGCCTAACCGTTCCTGGCTACCGGATGCCGCCAATGTGCAGTATGAAATGTGGTGGAAAACCAGCGGCGGCTTTACTGAGGCGCTCAGTAATCGTGCGGGTATGCTGTCGAATGCGCTACTGGCGCTGGGGGCGCAATATGGTTGGCAACTGGCCGGCATGATGCTGCTGGGGGCGGCCCTGATGCGTAGTGGCTGGCTGAGAGGGCAGTTCAGTCTTCATCACTACCGGCGCGTTGGCGCACTGCTGATTGGGCTTGGTATGTTGATCAACATTCCGTCCATCGTTGCGCAGTGGCAGCTTGGTTGGTCTTACCACTGGTGCGCTTTCTTTTTGCAGGCGCCGCGAGAACTCGGTGGGCCGATGCAGGCAATAGGCTATGCCGCGCTGGCGTGGGGGTTCTGGCCGCAGATCTGCGGCAGTAAATTGGTGAGCGCGATTGCCTGTGTTGGCAGGATGGCGTTGAGTAACTATCTGCTGCAAACGCTGATTTGCACCACGCTGTTTAATCATCTTGGTCTGTTTATGAAGTTTAACCGTCTACAACTGCTGGCGTTTGTGCCACTGGTATGGGTGGTCAACATTCTCTTCTCCGTATTCTGGCTTAAACATTTCCGCCAGGGGCCACTGGAGTGGCTATGGCGGAGACTAACCGCTCGTGCTTCAGGGACATCATTAGAACGCACATCCAGATAACGATCCCGATCACAATCATTAACAAAATGGATGTAACCGTTTCCATTCATGTGAAGTCACTCACGTAGCATTCCTGCACCGACTGCCAGAATAGCCTCCTTACTTAACCCAGGGGGTGAGTGTGAACAGCCGCAATCCAGAAAAGGTGGGTGAAAATGATCACCATTCGTGACGTTGCCCGTCATGCGGGCGTCTCCGTCGCGACGGTTTCCCGCGTACTGAATAACAGCGCGCTGGTAAGCCAGGATACGCGTGAGACGGTGATGAAAACGGTCGCCCAGCTTGGTTACCGCCCGAATGCCAACGCACAGGCGCTGGCCACTCAGGTGAGCGATACCATTGGCGTGGTGGTGATGGATGTCTCGGATGCTTTCTTCGGCGCGCTGGTCAAAGCGGTGGATACCGTTGCACAGCAGCACGATAAATATGTGCTGATCGGCAACAGTTACCACGAAGCTGAAAAAGAGCGCCACTCTATCGAAGTGCTGATCCGTCAGCGCTGTAACGCACTGATTGTTCACTCAAAAGCGTTGAGCGATGAGGAACTGGCAGGCTTTATGGAGCAGGTTCCTGGCATGGTGCTGATCAATCGGTTAGTCCCAGGCTATGCCCACCGCTGCGTCTGCCTTGATAACGTCAGCGGGGCGGTAATGGCAACCCGCATGTTGCTGAATAATGGTCATCAGCGCATCGGCTATCTGGCATCCAGTCACCATATTGAAGACAACGATTTGCGCCGCGAGGGCTGGTTCCGCGCGCTGGAAGAGCAGGGGATTGCTGCACCGGAGAGCTGGGTTGGCACTGGCTCGCCGGATATGCAGGGCGGAGAAGCTGCAATGGTTGAACTGCTTGGTCGTAATCTGCAACTTACTGCTGTCTTCGCCTATAACGACAGTATGGCGGCCGGGGCGCTGACGGCGCTGAAAGATAACGGTATTGTAGTGCCGCAGCATCTGTCATTAATTGGTTTTGATGATATTCCCATCGCCCGTTACACCGATCCGCAACTGACGACCGTGCGCTATCCGGTGGCGTCAATGGCACGCCTCGCCACTGAACTGGCGCTGCTGGGGGCCGCAGGGAAGCTGGATCTGCAGGCGTCACACTGCTTTATGCCCACGCTGGTGCGTCGCCACTCTGTTGCCACCCGGCAAACTGTGGCTACGATCACTAACTTATAACATTGGGCGATGTAACCGTTTTCAATCTGTGAGTAAATTCACAGTATCTTAACAACGCGCTGACTATGATGTCAGCGTTTTAGAAGCTGAAACACGATGTAACGGTGATTATTCACTTTAACTACGAGTAGTTGCTTTGAAACATCGAAGATATCGAACTTCTGGAGCGTTACCGAACACGGACGAATGAAATTTTTAGAGTGAGCTTCGGTCGACCGTAACGTTTTAGTAACATTCCGGCCTGCCGAGCATATTCATAAGAACTACCCTGCATATAAAAAAACCGGAGATACCATGAATAAGAAGGTGTTGACCCTCTCTGCTGTTATGGCAAGCATGCTTTTTGGCGCAGCCGCACACGCAGCCGATACCCGCATTGGTGTGACCATTTATAAGTATGACGACAACTTCATGTCTGTTGTGCGTAAAGCTATTGAGAAAGATGCCAAAGAAGCGCCGGATGTTCAGTTGCTGATGAACGACTCCCAGAACGACCAGTCGAAACAGAATGATCAGATCGACGTTCTGCTGGCGAAAGGCGTGAAAGCACTGGCCATCAACCTGGTTGACCCGGCTGCAGCGGGCACGGTTATTGAAAAAGCGCGCGGCCAGAACGTTCCGGTTGTTTTCTTCAACAAAGAACCTTCTCGCAAGGCGCTGGATAGCTACGACAAGGCCTACTATGTGGGGACTGACTCTAAAGAATCCGGCGTGATTCAGGGCGACCTGATTGCCAAACACTGGGCCGCTAACCCGGCATGGGATCTGAACAAAGATGGGCAGATCCAGTTCGTACTGCTGAAAGGTGAACCGGGCCATCCGGATGCTGAAGCTCGTACCACGTACGTTATCAAAGAGCTGAACGACAAAGGCATCAAAACGCAGCAACTGGCGCTGGATACCGCAATGTGGGATACCGCTCAGGCGAAAGATAAAATGGACGCCTGGCTCTCCGGCCCGAATGCAAACAAAATTGAAGTGGTTATCGCTAACAACGATGCGATGGCAATGGGCGCAGTTGAAGCGCTGAAAGCACACAACAAGTCTTCTATCCCGGTCTTCGGCGTCGATGCGTTGCCAGAAGCGCTGGCACTGGTGAAATCCGGTGCAATGGCTGGTACGGTGCTGAATGATGCCAACAACCAGGCGAAAGCAACTTTTGATTTGGCGAAAAACCTCGCTGAAGGCAAAGGCGCCGCTGATGGCACCAACTGGAAAATCGACAATAAAATTGTTCGTATTCCTTACGTTGGCGTAGATAAAGACAACCTGGCTCAAATTGCCGGTAAATAATATTAAGTAAGCATGTTCTCACTGGGCGTATTAATCAATACGCCCATTAATAATACGATATGCCAGGCCAACAAGGTATAATTATGGTCAGCAATAATACTCAGTCGTCAGGTGAATTCTTGTTGGAAATGAGCAATATCAACAAGTCTTTTCCAGGCGTAAAGGCACTCGATAATGTCAATTTAAAAGTCCGTCCACATTCCATTCATGCATTAATGGGAGAAAACGGTGCAGGTAAATCAACATTATTAAAATGCCTTTTTGGGATCTATCAAAAAGATTCCGGCAGCATTCTTTTTCAGGGACAAGAAATCGATTTCCATTCAGCAAAAGAAGCGCTGGAAAATGGTATTTCGATGGTTCACCAGGAACTTAACCTGGTGCTGCAACGTTCCGTGATGGACAATATGTGGCTGGGCCGCTACCCGACCAAAGGTGTATTTGTCGATCAGGAAAAAATGTACCGTGATACCAAAGCCATTTTTGATGAGCTGGATATTGATATTGATCCACGGGCGCGTGTGGGAACATTGTCTGTTTCACAAATGCAGATGATTGAAATTGCGAAAGCGTTCTCCTATAACGCCAAAATCGTTATTATGGATGAACCAACTTCGTCACTGACTGAAAAAGAAGTCAATCACCTGTTTAAAATTATTCGCAAACTGAAAGAGCGTGGCTGCGGTATTGTTTATATCTCTCATAAAATGGAAGAGATATTTCAGTTGTGTGATGAAATAACCGTCCTGCGTGATGGCCAGTGGATTGCCACGCAACCGTTGGAAGGGCTGGATATGGATAAGATCATCGCTATGATGGTCGGACGTTCGTTGAACCAGCGCTTCCCGGATAAACACAACATACCAGGCGAAACCATTCTTGAAGTGCGAAATCTGACCTCGTTACGCCAGCCCTCTATTCGCGATGTCAGCTTTGATCTGCGCAAAGGGGAAATTCTCGGCATTGCCGGGCTGGTAGGGGCAAAACGCACCGACATTGTTGAAACCTTATTCGGCATTCGCGAGAAATCTGCCGGGACCATTAAGCTGCATGGCAAGCTGATTAATAATCACAATGCCAATGAAGCGATCAATAATGGCTTCGCGTTGGTGACCGAAGAGCGCCGTTCTACCGGTATTTATGCTTACCTTGATATCGGTTTTAACTCGTTGATTTCTAACATTCAAAACTATAAAAACAAAGTTGGCTTACTGGATAATAGCCGCATGAAGAGTGATACCCAGTGGGTTATCGACTCGATGCGTGTAAAAACGCCAGGACACCGTACGCAAATTGGTTCGTTATCCGGTGGTAACCAGCAGAAAGTTATTATTGGTCGCTGGCTGTTAACTCAGCCGGAGATTTTAATGCTCGATGAGCCGACCCGCGGTATTGATGTTGGTGCGAAATTTGAAATTTACCAACTGATTGCCGAACTGGCCAAGAAAAATAAGGGGATTATTATTATTTCCTCTGAAATGCCTGAGTTGTTAGGCATCACTGACCGTATTCTGGTAATGAGCAATGGCCTCGTCTCCGGGATTGTTGATACTAAAACGACAACGCAAAACGAAATTCTCCGTCTTGCGTCTTTGCACCTTTAAGATCAGGGGCTCCTCATGAGTGCGTTAAATAAGAAAACTTTTCTCACTTATCTGAAAGACGGCGGTATTTACGTTGTTCTTTTAGTGTTACTGGCCATTATCATTTTTCAGGATCCCACGTTCTTAAGTCTGCTGAACTTAAGTAATATTCTGACCCAGTCATCGGTACGTATTATTATTGCGCTGGGTGTGGCGGGGTTAATCGTTACTCAGGGTACTGACCTTTCCGCAGGGCGCCAGGTTGGGCTTGCCGCAGTGGTGGCGGCGACTTTGCTGCAGTCGATGGAAAACGCCAACAAAGTCTTCCCGGATATGGCAACCATGCCGATTCCGGTGGTGGTTCTGATCGTCTGTGTAATCGGCGCGGTAATTGGTCTGGTGAACGGTATCGTGATTGCGTACCTGAACGTGACGCCGTTTATTACCACGCTTGGTACGATGATCATCGTTTACGGTATCAACTCTCTGTACTACGACTTCGTTGGCGCATCGCCAATTTCTGGCTTCGATAGCGGATTCTCGACCTTTACGCAGGGCTTTATCGCGCTGGGCAGTTTCCGTCTGTCATACATCACCTTCTACGCGTTGATTGCCGTTGCCTTCGTCTGGGTTCTGTGGAATAAAACCCGCTTCGGCAAAAATATTTTCGCCATCGGTGGTAACCCGGAAGCGGCGAAAGTCTCTGGCGTTAACGTTGCGCTGAACCTGCTGATGATTTATGCCCTTTCCGGTGTGTTTTACGCATTCGGTGGGATGCTGGAAGCAGGTCGTATCGGTTCCGCGACTAACAACCTCGGCTTCATGTATGAACTGGATGCTATCGCCGCGTGCGTGGTGGGCGGCGTCTCCTTCAGCGGCGGCGTGGGTACGGTTATCGGTGTAGTAACGGGTGTTATTATCTTTACCGTTATCAACTACGGCCTGACCTATATCGGTATCAACCCTTACTGGCAGTATATTATCAAGGGCGGAATCATCATTTTCGCCGTGGCGCTGGACTCATTAAAATACGCACGTAAGAAATAATTACGATATACTTATCAAGCCCGCTTCCCGTAGCGGGCTTTTTTTGCTTTTTTTTCACTGCGTTATAGATTTTTCTGATTGAAAATAGTACCTGCTGACCACAAGAAAACTTCATCACAACTGACTTGTTAAATTTTTCATTTCAATGCTACGCTGAACTTAGGCACAGCGATTATAAGGAGATTGAGATGAGCAGCGCAGGTGTATTTCCCGCATTCCCCGTCACTGGCTGGCAGGTTGGGGCAGTAGATAACGCGCACGGTGTGGTGATGAAGTTTGGCTATAGCACATCGCCAGCCGGGCCGGGCGCGTCGGTGTTCGAGTCGCAATTCTTTGATTTATCCCCCGACCAGGTTAAAAGCCTGATTTACGACCTGGAACGTTGTTTACATCAGTGCGAGGAGAAAGTAGCCTGACAGCTTTGTTATTCAACTGCCATCTATGATGTATTACCAATACATATCATCAAGATGGCAGCCCATTATTTCAAAAATTACACAATCGCTTTTTCCCCTCTGAATAATAATTAAGTCAATTCTGAATGCCTTCCTCTGCATGCCTATTTACGCTTAAAAGAATGAATCTGTGAAAGTTGTATACGCAGCTCAGGGGGTGCTTATGAATTTTGTGTATTTTAAAGTTGATAGTTTGCCGTACGAAAAAAATCACCAGGTGAGTTTCTATTTAAAAGGCGTGGAGTTATTACGCGATGGCGATATTATCGCCACGCCTGGTGATATTAAAATTACCGCATTCCCGTTCTTTTATTTTTGTATTGTGCCAACGGGTTTTCGCAAAATAGAATATCGTTTGAAAAATAATCCACCAGCGCGAATCGTATGCAGTGCGGGTTATCTGAAGACCGGTGAATATCTGGTTAATACGCCGGAGGGCGAAGTGATTTTACCGTTCAATGCTCTGAACGGATTATGGACCGTGGATCATACGGCCCAAACCACTATTGACCACCGCGATTTTCTCGCGCGTCGCTTTACACTGATTCGTCCGGTGAAAAATACGACCCGCAGCACATCAGTGAGTTAAACGCGCTCAGTTTTTCGCCTTCTTCTGCAATTCCATCAACTGCCCGACGGTGACTGCCGGATAGCCTTGCGCATCGTCGGGAACTTCCTGCATTGAGGGAATCGGCACTAGCGGGCCGAGGAAACGCGGCTCACGTTTAAAAAGATAGAGATCAGCGATGGTACCCAGTCGGGCGCCAAACTCGCGCACCCGCACGCTCCACATATCTTTTGGTGAAGGCACGGCATAACACTGCGCCTGAATCCCCATATGCTGCGCGATAAACAGGGCGCGTTCGCAATGGAAGCGTTGTGTAATAATGATGAAATCGTTGGTGTCGAAGACCTTACGTGTACGGACAATGGAGTCCAGCGTACGGAAACCAGCATAGTCCAGCACGATATCTGCCGGATCGACGCCTGCGGCAATCAAATCTTTACGCATGGTAACCGGTTCGTTATAGCTTTGCAGCGCATTATCGCCGCTCAGTAGCAGGTAGTTGACCTTGCCGCTGTTGTAGGCGTTTAGCGCACCTTGAATCCGGTAGCGGTAATACTGATTGATGACGCCAGTGCGGTAATATTTTGCCGTTCCAAGCACCACGCCAACCTGACGCCAGGGAAGATCCTGCAAATCGTCATAAATATAGGGGGCGGTTTTCCAGCTCATCCAGCGATCGAGGCCAAGCGCAGTTAACAGCAGTAAGCCGATCAGGACTAACAGGCTGTAGAAAAAACGCTTTAGCATGTAGCAGACTCGGTACAGGAGTGAAATTTAACTCAGGCTACTTTACCCGTCTGGCAAGCGCAAGAAACAGACGCTCAACTGCGGGCTTTTTCACCACTGCGGGTTGTACCCGCAGTGTGAGGAGATCAGGCGAGTTGCAGGCGTTCTATCTGATGACAACCGATGGTGCGCAGCGTGGCGGCGGTGGCATCCCACTGGGTGAGCGGCGCGTCGGCACGTTCTGCCAGCACAGCCCGTTCAATATCGGCGTAATCGTAACCGTTAAGGCTCAGCAGGTTCAGCGCGCTTTGCAACGGCGGCAGCGACGGGTTGAAGGCGGCATTTTCGGCATAGCGACCGCTGAAAATCTGTCCGCCACGACACAAAATGGCTACGCCAGCAGGTGAGTTGGTATACGGCGCGTGACTCTGGTTCGCTGCGATAATTGCAGCCTGCGCCAGTTCATCGCCATCAGGCAGGAAACCGTGATCGGCGTTATCCATCAGCAGCGTTCTTATCTCAAGATCTTTCGGACCAAACGCATCCGGCAGGTAATGGCCCAGCGTATGTGGCGCGCGCCCCGGAAGATGAATATGCAGATCCAGCCCGCTGTTTAGCTCATTCATAAACTGGCGACAGTGACCACATGGCGTGTAGTTCACCGTCACGGCGGAGAGGGATTTTTCACCACGCAGCCAGGCATGGCTGATAGCACTCTGCTCGGCGTGCACAGATTGTTGCAGGGTGCTGCCGGCAAACTCCATATTCGCGCCGAAATACCAGGTTCCGCTGATACCGCGCGCAATGGCGCCAACATTGAAGTGAGAGAGGTCGGTGCGGGCACAGGCGGCGGCGAGCGGCAGTAGCGCAAAAGCCAGTGCGTCTTCGTCCAACCCGCTCGACCGCTGCAATGTTGTCACCTGCTCTGCACTCAGCATGGCGGGAAAGTGTTCATCCGCCAAAAGAGGAGCCAGCGCGGTTTGTAAATTCTCCGCAAGCCCGGAAAAAGCAGTGTGAAAACGTGAATGCATAACGGTGCCTCATAGCAGTGTTTTGGAATCGTAGTTTACGGGGCTAAATGCCACTTATGTGTGATTCACTTCACACTGTATATGCAACTTATGAAACACAAATAAGAAATGCGCGACGAATCGCAAATTTCAGCCGAACACCGCCAGAATCACCGGGAACAGGAATGGTGCGATCAGCGAGGTAATAATCCCGCAAATCACCAGCGCCAGAGAACCAAATGCCCCTTCTTGATAATCCAGCTCCGCGCAGCGCGCAGTGCCCAACGCATGCGAAGCAGTCCCCATCGCTAGCCCGCGGGCAGATTTGGTATGAATATGCATGGCATTCAACAGCGTGTGTCCGAAGACCGCGCCCAGTATGCCTACAAAAATGACGCAAACAGCACTGATCGCCGGGATACCGCCAATACTGCCGCCTACGGCCATTGCAATTGGTGTGGTGACCGATTTTGGTAATACCGACGCGGCAATTTGCGGTGTTGCCCCCATCAGCAACGCAATTGCTGCCCCGGAGGTCATCGCCACCAGGCTGCCAATAAAACAGATGGTGATTATTGATTTCCAGCGTGCGCGGATCTGATGCAGTTGTTCATATAATGGGAAGGCCAGCGCCACGACCGCAGGTTGCAACAGATCGTTAAGGACTTTACTACCCTGAAAATAGTGATCATAAGGCGTACCGGTGACTAACAGGATGGGGATAATCACTACCATCGCCACCAGCAGCGGGTTGAGCAGCGGCATTTTAAAACGTGCGGCGAGTTTGCGTGCGGCAAAAAAGACCACCAGCGTCAGGGGTAATGACCACCAGATATACGTCATCATTCTTTGCTACCTTTTTGTCCTGAGACTTTACGTTCGCCGTGTATCAGATGGGTACTCCAGCTCACCACCAAAAAAGCAATCGCTGTACTGATAGTGCAGGAGACAATAATCGGCCCAAACTGCGCCCGCAGCAGGTCGTAATATTGCATGACACCCACGCCAATCGGCACAAACAGCAGCGCCATATAACGGATCAGCAGGACGCAGCCAGGATTAACCCATTTTGCCGGAAGGATTTGCAGCGCCAACAGCACAAACATAAGCAGCATGCCAATGATACTGCCGGGGATGGTGATCGGCAGCAGCGAAGCCAGCCAGATGCCCGCGTACAAACAGGCATAAATAAGTACGAAAGCGCGAAGATACTGCCCGATAATATTTAATGATTTGCTCATGGTGAAAGCCCTTGCTGAAACGCATTCATCATACAATTAAAGCTTAAAACGTGCTACTGATCACATCATGAATTCTGAGCATACCAAACATTCCATTTGGGAACGTTATGCATTCCCACAAGATTTACTGCATGAATCCCGCTCAGTGTAGTTTTCCCGTGCGATAAAGGCACTTTCCTCGCAGCTACGGAGACGCTACTATGGCGTCTCATTTTTTCCCGGGGTGATCTATGCGCGTCTTATTGGCACCGATGGAAGGTGTGCTTGATTCGCTGGTGCGCGAGCTGCTGACCGAGGTTAACGATTACGACCTGTGCATTACTGAGTTTTTGCGCGTAGTTGATCAACTGCTGCCAGTAAAATCGTTTCACAAAATCTGCCCGGAGTTACACCGGCAAAGCCGTACCCCTTCCGGAACCCTGGTGCGCGTGCAGTTACTCGGGCAGTATCCCGAGTGGCTGGCGGAAAATGCGGCAAGGGCGGTGGAGCTTGGCTCGTGGGGGGTTGACCTTAATTGTGGCTGCCCGTCAAAACTGGTCAACGGCAGCGGCGGCGGTGCGACCTTGTTGAAAGATCCCGAGCTGATTTACCGCGGCGCAAAAGCGATGCGCGATGCCGTGCCATCGCATCTGCCGGTGACGGTAAAAGTACGTCTCGGTTGGGATAGCGCCGCCCGGCAGTTCGAAATCGCTGACGCTGTCCAGCAGGCGGGGGCGACGGAACTGGCGGTACACGGGCGCACCAAAGAAGACGGTTATAAAGCGGAGTGCATCAACTGGCAGGCGATTGGCGAGATCCGCCAGCGTCTGTCAATTCCGGTTATTGCCAACGGTGAGATATGGGACTGGAAAAGTGCTCAGGCATGTATGGCGGCTACCGGTTGTGATGCGGTGATGATTGGCCGCGGTGCGCTGAATGTGCCAAACCTGAGCCGGGTGGTAAAATACAATGAACCGCGTATGCCGTGGCCTGATGTGGTGGCGCTGCTGGTGAAATATTCGCGTCTGGAAAAGCAAGGTGATACCGGTTTGTATCATGTGGCGCGTATTAAACAGTGGCTGGGTTATTTGCGTAAAGAATATAACGAAGCCAGTGATTTGTTCGCCGAAATTCGTAGCTATAAAACGTCAGAAGAGATAGCAGCGGCAATTTCGCGTGTTAAGCTGAATCCAGAATAATGTAATAATTATGCTGGCGCCGATATCCGCGTTAGCTGTATCACGTTTTTTCTTTATTCATAAAATAGCTGCTGGATTATTTAAAATCAGAGTGCTATTTCTGTTCGCACAACGTCAGGATTGTTACTGTTATACAGGCAAAACCTAAATTTACAGGGTTCGTTATGACGAATCCCGGATTTGGATTTTTTGTTTTTATTTGGTGTATTAATGGAACGACTAAAAGCCTAATGGGATAGGCTCTAATCTGCTCTTTTAATTAATATATTCATTTGTCACCGATAACGGTATCGTTCGATAGCTATTCAGTGGCCAGTAATATAATAATGGAATGCATATTATGGCACCTTTTACATTATCACTCCTTCTGGTTTTTATTTCCATCTGCGCCTTGCCCGCTGACGACCAGAGCGCCTGGCTGCGGTTTCGGCCTGCGAACGCGCCGCTGTATCCATCATCGCATCAGACGTTTTTTTGTTAACGCATCGCGCGAGCAAGATCACAATTTTAATCTCCCGGCATATTTTTCATCGTTGGGAAACTGGTAGAGTCGGCACCTGGATTGTTACTGCTTAGGCAGGCGAAACCTGATTGTCCGGCAACTGCCGGAGGTCAGGTTTTTTTGTTTCCGGGGCCGTAATGAAAATCGCCAAAATATTAAACAATAATGTTGTGGTAGTACTGGATGAGCAGCAGCGCGAACAGGTTGTTATGGGGCGGGGGCTGGCGTTCCAGAAACGCCCCGGCGACGAACTGGATGAGCGTTGTATTGAGAAAGTGTTTGCTCTGCAAAGCGATGAGCTGGTGTGCCGTCTCAGCGAACTGCTCAGCCAGATCCCGCTGGAAGTGATAACCGCCTGCGATCGCATAATCGAACTGGCCCGTAGCCAGCTCGGCAAGCTGCAGGACAGTCTCTACATTGCGCTGACCGACCACTGTTATTTTGCGCTTGAGCGGCAGAAAAAAGGCGTTGTAGTACGTAACGTATTGTTGTGGGAGATTAAGCATCTCTATCCGAAAGAGTTTGCGCTGGGCCAGCAGGCGCGGGAGATACTCGCTAAACGCCTCGATATTGAGTTGCCGGAAGATGAAGCCGGGTTTATCGCCCTGCATCTGGTGACGGCGCAACTGAACAGCGAAATGCCGGAAGTGATGCATATCACCCAGGTGATGCAGGAAATTTTGCACATCGTGAAGTATCAGTTGACGCTGGAATACGATGAAGAGTCGCTGAGCTATCATCGCTTTGTGACGCATCTGAAATTTTTCTCGCAGCGTTTGCTGAACCGTACGGTGGTGGCGGATGACGATCTCTCCCTGCATCAGGCGGTGAAAGAGAATTATCGGCTGGCATGGCAGTGCGCGGAAAAAGTTGCTCGCCATCTGGTCAGCCGCTATCAGCGTCAGCTAACGAACGAAGAAATTATGTTCCTCGCCATTCATATTGAACGGGTGAGAAAAGAAACGCGTTAAAACAAGCTACAAAAGGATTGTTACTGCATTGTGCAGGCAAAACCTGAGACCGGCTCCGCGAGGCGCTGGCTCAGGTTTTTTTTTACTCAGTCACCGCCTTCGGGCGACAGATGCAAGGGAATTCAACATGGAATATCAAGCGTTGGCGAAAGCGATCCTCAGCCACGTTGGTGGGAAGGAGAATATCAGCAGCCTGGTACACTGTGCGACCCGGTTGCGTTTCAAACTCAAAAACATCCAGCAAGCGGATGCCGAAGGATTAAAAACCAACCCCGGCGTGATTATGGTGGTAGAGAGCGGCGGCCAGTTTCAGGTTGTGATTGGCAACCATGTGAACGCAGTATGGCAAGCCGTGCGCCAGGAGGCAGGATTAACGGACGAAACGCCAATGGCGGCAGCAGAAGATAAAGGCAATCTGCTGGGGCGATTGATTGATATTGTTTCCGGCATTTTTACCCCGTTTATCGGCGTTCTTGCCGCATCCGGGATCCTCAAAGGGCTGCTGGCTCTGGCGATTGTCTGTGGCTGGCTCACAACCGACAGCGGCACTTATAAAATCTGGTTTGCTGCCAGCGATGCGCTCTTTTTCTTCTTACCGCTGGTGCTGGGTTATACCGCTGGGAAAAAATTCGGCGGCAGTCCTTTTGTCACCATGGTGATTGGCGGCGCGCTGACGCACCCGTTGATGATAGCAGCCTTCAATGCCAGCCAGGCTGATGGTGCGGCCAGCGAATCTTTCCTCGGCATTCCTGTGACGTTCCTTAATTACAGCGGTTCCGTCATCCCGATTATTCTTGCCGCCTGGGTCAGTTGCTGGCTGGAAAAACAGGGCAATCGTTTCCTGCATGCGGCGGTAAAAAACTTCTTTGCGCCGCTAATCAGCATCGCCATCACCGTCCCGTTAACCTTCCTGATCATTGGCCCAGTCGCGACCTGGCTGAGCCAGATGCTGGCGCATGGCTATCAGACCATCTATACGCTGGCACCCTGGCTTGCGGGGGCGTCTCTGGGCGCGCTATGGCAGGTCTGCGTGATCTTTGGTCTGCACTGGGGGCTGGTACCGTTGATGATCAACAACCTTGCTGTCTTTGGGCAGGACTCCATGTTGCCAATCCTGCTACCCGCGGTGTTCGGTCAGGTTGGCGCAACGCTAGGTATCTTTCTGCGTACCCGCGATGTGCGCCAGAAGATGCTGGCGGGTTCATCCATCGCTGCCGGGATTTTCGGCATCACCGAACCGGCCGTGTACGGTTTAACGCTGCCGCTGCGCCGTCCGTTTATCTTTGGTTGCGTGGCAGGAGCCATCGGCGGAGGCATTGTTGGCTTTAGCGGTAGCCATGTCTATTCCTTTGGTTTCGCCAACATCTTTACGTTGGCTCAGATGATCCCACCGGGCGGCATCGATGCAACGTTGTGGGGCGGTATTATCGGTAGCATTGTGGCGCTGCTCTTATCCAGCGTGCTGACTTTTTTTGCCGGACTGCCAAAAGTTTCGGTTGCCGCAGAGCCGGGCGGCGCGGCAACGTCTGCGGAGAACGTGGTTCTGGCGCCAATGAGCGGTACGGTTCTGGCGCTGGATCAAGTAGCGGATGCCACCTTCGCCAGCGGTTTGCTGGGGCAAGGTGTGGCGATCATTCCACAGGACGGTCGCGTAGTGGCACCGTTTTCCGGGGAAGTGGCATCGCTGTTTGCCACCAAACATGCGATCGGACTGCTCAGCAATAACGGTGTTGAAGTGTTGATTCACGTCGGTATTGACACCGTCAAGCTGGGAAGTGGGCTCTTTAGCGCCCATGTTCAGGTGGGTGACAAAGTGAATGTGGGCGATCTGCTACTGGAGTTCGATCGCGCAGCGATCCTTGCTGCCGGCTACGATCTCGCTACGCCGATTATTATCAGTAACAGCGACAGTATTGGTAGTGTGCGTACTGTGGCTGAAACCTCAGTACAGGCCGGAATGCCGTTGCTTGCAGTCGTCGGTTAATCAAAGGAGAAAATAATGAAAGCATTTCCGAAATCGTTCTTGTGGGGCGGCGCGATTGCTGCGAACCAGGTTGAAGGCGCGTATCTGGAAGGTGGAAAAGGCCTTTCAACGTCGGATGTCCAGCCAAAAGGGGTGTTTGGCGACGTGGTTGAACGCGTGGCAGGAGACAGTGCGCTGAAAGATGTCGCCATCGATTTTTACCACCGCTACCCGGAAGATATCGCGCTGTTTACGGAGATGGGGTTTAGCTGCCTGCGCGTGTCGATTGCCTGGACGCGTATTTTCCCGAACGGTGATGAAGCCACGCCGAATGAAGCGGGCCTTGCCTACTACGACAAGCTGTTTGATGAACTGGCAAAGTACGGCATTACGCCGCTGGTCACCTTATCCCACTATGAGATGCCGTGGGGGCTGGTGAAACAGTATGGTGGCTGGGGCAGCCGTCAGACCATTGGTTTCTTCGAACGTTATGCGCGTACCGTGTTCAGTCGCTACAAGGCGAAGGTGAAATTGTGGTTGACTTTCAACGAGATAAATATGTCATTGCACGCGCCGATGACCGGTGTCGGGTTGCCGGAGAATAGCAGTAAAGAGGCGGTTTATCAGGCGATTCACCATCAACTGGTGGCCAGCGCGCTGGCCGTGAAGGCATGCCATGAGATTATCCCGGATGGCAAGATCGGCAATATGCTGCTGGGTGGGCTGATGTATCCGTTGACCTGCAAGCCGGAGGATGTGCTCGAAGCGTTGCAAGAGAACCGTAGCTGGCAGCTTTTTGGCGATGTGCAGTGCCGTGGCGCATATCCTGGCTATATGTTGCGCTATTTCCGTGATAACGGTATTCGCATTGAGATCACCGCTGCCGATCGCGAAGCGCTGGCATCCACCGTCGATTTTATTTCGTTCAGCTACTACATGACTGGCTGCGTGACCACCGATAAAGCGCTGAATCAGCAGGCGCGCGGCAATATTCTCAGCATGGTGCAAAACCCGCATCTGGCCAGCTCAGAGTGGGGCTGGCAGATCGATCCGGTTGGCCTGCGTACCCTGCTGAATATGCTGTGGGATCGCTGGCAAAAACCGCTGTTTATCGTTGAGAACGGTCTGGGTGCGAAGGACAAGGTGGAAGCCGATGGCAGCATCAACGACGACTACCGCATTGCTTATCTCAACAACCATCTGGTGCAGGTGCGCGAAGCGATTGACGACGGTGTCGAGGTGATGGGTTACACAAGCTGGGGGCCAATTGACTTGGTCAGCGCATCGAAAGCCGAGATCTCCAAGCGTTACGGCTTTATCTATGTGGATCGTGATGATAACGGCAATGGCACGCTGGCGCGTAGCCGCAAGAAGAGTTTTTACTGGTATCGTGATGTCATTGCCAGCAACGGCACAATTCTGAAGTAATGCAAACAGGCCCGCTGACGAGCCCGTTTGTTATCCGATCAGATGGCGGATAAACGCTTTCAGCCACATCACCGCCGGGTCACTGCTGTGACGCTGGTGCCACAGTAGCGCCACTTCGACCGGTTCTGCATCCAGCGGCAGCGGGCTTGCCAGTAAGCTGCGTGTTCTCTGCCACTCCGTTGCCAGTCCGGCGGGTACGGTCGCCAGTGCTGGCATCGTTTCCAGCAGACCTGGCAGGGCGGCAAAATGCGGAGTGGTGTAATGCACACGGCGTTGATGGCCGGTTTTTGCCAGCAGCGTATCAAAATGGCTGCTGGTTGCCTCACGGTAACTAACCATCAAATGGGGATGAGCGGCAAACGTGTCGACATCCAGCGGCGCGCTGAGCGTCAGTTGCTGCGGGTGCCAGAGCGTGACAAATGACATGGTGGTCAGCACTTCACGTTCAAGCCAGCGCGGCCCGGCGGTGGCAACGCTGATCGCCATATCCATTTCGCCACCTTCGAGCCGCGTGGCATCGCTGAAAGGATCGCTGGCTACCACGTTCAGACGCATGCCGGGAGCCGCCTGCTGAAGCGCCGGTATAAGACGCGGCATCAGCCACATTTCTACCCAGTCGGCCATACCGAGCGTCAGCGTGATGTTCACGGTTTTCACATCAAACGCCGCTTGCTGAAACAGCGCGCTCTGCAACTGTTCCAGCAGCGGCAGCAACTCGCTGTGCAGCTCTTCCGCACGGGCTGTGGGTTGCATGCGATGGCCGCTGCGGATAAACAGCGGATCGTCAAACAGCGTGCGCAAACGCGACAGCACACCGCTCACTGCGGGCTGCCCCAGATGTAGCTTATCCGCCGCAGCGGAGACGCTCTGTTCACGAAACAGTACGGCAAAGGCGATCAGCAGGTTCAGATCGATTTTGCGAAAATCATTCTCTTTGATAGTCATTATCACTCCAATCAATTGGTGCGATAGTAGCGCTGGCGGGATACTGTTGCAACGAAAACAACAGGAGAAAGTGATGAAACATTATCCTCTGCTAATGGCGCTGGTGGGCGCAACGATGATCTTCAGCGCCCACGCAGCGCAACCACCCAGTACGCATCAAGCGCAGGCGCCGGGATATTACCGGATGGCGATGGGCGACTGGCAAATCACCGCCGTTTCCGACGGCACGGTCGCCGTGCCGTTTGACAAGCTGCTCACTCATATTTCCCCGGCAACGCTGCAATCGCAGATGGCGAAAGCCAACCTGGCAGTTCACGCCGAAACGTCAATCAACGCCTTTGTCATTAATACCGGTAAACAGTTGATTCTGGTCGATACGGGAGCCGGGCCGCTGTTTGGTGATGCGGGCGGGCATCTTCCGGATAACTTGCGGGCGGCGGGCATCGATCCAGATGCGATTGATACGGTGTTGCTGACTCACATTCATGCCGATCACTCTGGCGGCGTGCAGCGCGACAGCAAGCCGGTGTTTCGCAATGCCACGGTTCGGGTCGATCAGCGCGACGTGGATTTCTGGCTCAACCCGGCACATCTGAAAGAGGTTGAAGAGAGCCAGCGTTACACCTTTGCTGAATCCGAACGCTCGCTGCGCCCGGTGATCGATGCCGGTAAACTCAGTACGTTCCACGCACCGACGGAAATCATTCCCGGCATTGACGCAGTACCTGCGCCAGGGCATACGCCGGGTAGTGTGATCTATCGGGTTACCCACGGCGGTAAGACATTGATGTTGTGGGGCGATATTATCCATGCGCATCCGGTGCAGCTACCGGATCCTGGCGTGGCGATCCATTTTGATGTCAACCAGCAGCAGGCCGTTGCCACACGCCAGAAAGTACTGGCACAGGTTGCCCGCGAAGGAGACTGGATAGCCGCCGCGCATATTGCGTTCCCTGGCATTGGCAAAGTGATAAAAGCCGATAAAGGCTACCGCTGGGTGCCGATTAACTACAGCGCGCAGGGGAATTAATCTGACGGATAGCGCTGCACTTCAGGTTGGCTGAAGTGCAGCCGCCACCCGCTCAGCATTAAAAAATCATCTTAAACACACCTGTCACCACCAGCAGACCAATCAGAAAGATAATCAGGATCACCCAAAGTAAAATTTTCAACATTTTTAACGCCCTCCATACATGTGGAAGTACAAAGCGTAGATAATCTGCTGCATTTTTGCCTTTTTTCTATACTTAATGGTTTGCAATCACCGGAGGGCGAACAATGTCTGTTACCCATGTTGCAGTGGTCACTGCCGCAGATTCCGGTATCGGCAAGCAATGCGCGCTGATGCTGGCAGAGCAGGGTTTTGATATTGGTATTACCTGGCATTCAGATGAAAAGGGCGCACAAGATACGGCACGGCAGGTGCAAGCTTTCGGGCGAAGGGCCGAAACCATCCAGCTCGATCTTAGCCAGTTGCCGGAAGGCGTGCAGGCGATACAAACGCTGATTTCCCGTTTCGGACGCATCGATGTACTGGTCAATAATGCTGGCGCGATGAGCAAAGCGCCTTTCCTGGAGGTGACGTTCGAAGACTGGCGCAGCATTTTTACCGTCGATGTTGACGGCGCGTTTCTCTGCTCGCAAATTGCGGCGCGGCAAATGGTAGCGCAGGGGCAGGGCGGACGCATCATTAACATCACCTCGGTGCATGAATATACGCCGCTGCCGGAGGCAAGTGCCTATACCGCTGCGAAACATGCGCTGGGCGGATTAACTCAGTCGATGGCGCTGGAGCTGGTTGATCACAACATTCTCGTCAATGCGGTTGCGCCCGGCGCGATAGCCACGCCGATGAATAACATGCGCGATGATGATGCGAAACCCGGTTCGATGCCAAATATTCCGCTGGCCCGGCCCGGCACCACCAAAGAGATAGCCAGCATGGTGGCCTGGCTCTGTTCAGAGCACGCCAGTTATACCACCGGGCAGTCGTTTATTATCGACGGCGGATTTATGCTTGCTAACCCGCAGTTCAAACCTAAAGCTTAATCCTGCTTTGTGCTGTTCTGGCGCTTCTTACGGCGGTGCCGGAACCACCAGCGCAGACAAACCACCAGCGCAATAGCGATAACCAGCCAAATCCAGCGTTTTACATGCTGATCGAACTGATGCAGCCACGGGCCAATCACTTCCCCGCCAACGTAGCCCAGCGTGGTGAACAGTAACGCCCAGACGATCGCGCCAAGAATATTCAGCGGCAGAAAAATTTTCGGACGCAGATGGCTGGTGCCAATCAGCAATGGGCCCACGATGCGAAAGCCATACATAAAGCGCGAACCAATCACAAACAGGTAAGGATGGCGGCGAATCAGCGTTTGCGCCTGATGGATTTTGTCGCGATGGCGTGAGAAGCGGCGCAGTATTTTCATGCCGTAACGGCGGCCGAGCAGATAGAGCAGTTGGTCGCCAAACATGCCGCCCAGCGCCACAGAGATAACCACCAGCGGGAAGTGTAATAATCCCTGATGCGCTGCAACTCCGCCAAGCAGCGTAATGGTCTCACCTTCAGCAATACTGCCAATAACCAGCGCGGCATAGCCATACTGGCTAATCAGTTCATTGATATCCATTAAAAAGAAGCCCTCCCGGTAAAACGCTTATAAGCATACACCCGACTGAAGGTTCTTGCCGGAAGGATATTTTGTGCTACAGCGCTATTTTTACTTCTGTACAAAAAATAATCACAATAGTGAATTATACTTGCAGTGTCGTTGTTCGGGCTGTCAGAAGGGGGCGTTATGAACCATGTCTGGGGACTGTTTTCCCATCCCGATCGTGAAATGAAGGTGATCAAAAGCGAAGACGAGACGGTTTCGCATCACTACACTCACCATGTGCTGTTTATGGCGGCAGTACCGGTTATTTGTGCGTTTATTGGTACCACACAAATCGGCTGGAACTTCGGTGAGGAGAATGTTGTCAGGCTGTCGCTGTTTACTGGCTTCTACATGGCGGTACTGTTTTATGCGCTGATGCTGGCGGGAGTGGCCGTGATGGGCCGCGTCATCTGGTGGATGGCACGAGGCTACCCGCAGCGCCCCGGGCTTGCGCGCTGTATGGTGTTTGCCGGTTATGTCGCAACACCGCTGTTCCTGAGCGGTATTGTGGCGCTCTATCCGCTGGTATGGCTATGCGCGTTGGTGGGTACCGCCGCACTGTTCTATACCGGTTACCTGCTCTATGTTGGTATTCCGACCTTCCTCAATATCAATAAAGAAGAGGGGCTGAGCTTCTCCAGTTCCACGCTGGCGATTGGTGTGCTGGTGCTGGAAGTGCTGCTGGCACTGACGGTTATCCTCTGGGGCTACGGCTACCGCCTGTTTTGATAAAATGCATTGCTGGCGCAAATGCCAGCAATGCAATCTTCAGCAATGATTCTTCTGTGGCGACAACCCTGTATGGCGGCTATTATGCGCAGGCTAGCCTCATTATTTTCCTGATTAATGAAAGCGGTGTGCGTAATAACGTGCGTGAATAATTTTCAGAAGTCTCACCATGCAGAAATTTCGAGTCCCTTTATTAAGCCTGGCTTTATTGCTGGCTGCGCCCGTGGCGCCGTTTGCTGTTGCGAAAACTACTGCTGCAACCACTGCCGCACAACCTGAAATCGCCTCAGGTAGCGCGATGATTGTCGATCTGCAAACCAATCAGGTGATCTACTCCAGTCACCCGGATCTGGTGCGTCCTATCGCCTCCATTACCAAGTTGATGACCGCGATGGTGGTGCTGGATGCTCATTTGCCGCTGGATGAGAAACTCAAAGTTGATATCAGCCAGACGCCGGAAATGAAAGGGATATACTCCCGCGTACGTCTGAACAGCGAGATCAGCCGTAAAAATATGCTGCTGCTGGCGCTGATGTCGTCGGAAAACCGCGCTGCCGCCAGCCTTGCGCACCACTATCCGGGCGGTTACAACGCGTTTATCGCCGCGATGAATGCCAAAGCCAAAGCGCTGGGCATGACCAATACGCATTATGTTGAACCGACCGGGCTGTCGATTCACAACGTTTCTACCGCACGCGATCTGACTAAACTGCTGATTGCCACCAAACAGTATCCGCTGATTGGGCAACTGAGCACCACGCGCGAAGAGATGGCAACTTTCAGCAATCCGGCCTATACGCTGCCGTTTCGCAATACCAACCATCTGGTCTACCGCGATAACTGGAATATTCAGTTAACCAAAACCGGCTTTACCAATGCGGCAGGGCACTGTCTGGTGATGCGTACGGTGATTAATAACAAGCCGGTGGCGCTGGTGGTAATGGATGCATTCGGCAAATTTACGCACTTTGCCGATGCCAGCCGTTTACGTACCTGGATTGAAACCGGGAAAGCACAGCCGGTTCCGGCGTCGGCGCTGAGTTATAAGCGCCAGAAAGCGGCGCAGATGACGCAGAATAACAGTTCAGCGGGCGAGCAAACCGCGCAGAACGATTAATTACTCCGGCAGCGTCCAGTCACCATCGTTGAGTGGACGCTGCATAATCAGCGTATCTCGCCAGTCCCCTTTCTTGTAGCCGACGCTACGCAGTTGCCCGACAATCTCAAAGCCGTACTTTTTATGCAGCCGCAGGGAGCCGGAATTATTATTGCCGTCGCCAACCACCGCAATCAGTTGCCGCCACGGCCCCTCTTCACAGCGTGCAATCAGGGCACTCATCAGCGTTGAACCGATCCCGCGACCAGTCATGCTGGCATCGACGTAAATCGACTCTTCCAGCGTATAGCGATAAGCCTGACGCGGGCGATAGAAACCGGCGTAGCAGTAGCCAACGATAATGCCGTGATACAGTGCCACCATCCACGGCAGGCCATCGCCGGCGATTTTGCTCATGCGGACACGCATTTCATCAATCGTCGGGGGGACTTCTTCGAAGGAGGCGCGACCGTGTAGCACATGCCAGGCATACAGCGATGCAATGGCGTGCACATCGTCAGGTGTGGCGTCGCGCACCACGACAGCAGGGCCGGAGAGAATATCGACAGCAGACATGGAAAGGTGTGCTCCTTCGAAACGGGGAGCCAGAGAAACGTTTCTCTGGCGTTTTTTGTTACTCTATTACGAAAGGAGCACACAATACAGTCTGTCTAATGGCTATTTTATCGCCGCTTTAGCGTGATTATCTGCTGTTGACTCTTCTTGCCAGAATTTACGCTTGGTGGTTTTTCCGATACCGGGATTCATGCTGTTTGTCGGATCATTTTCCCGATAAAACTGTTTTAGCGTTTCTGCGGCTTCATACAGGTGGCCCACGTTATGTTCCGCAGGGTATTGCGCGCCACGCTGGCGCAGCAGTTCAAGCATTTGCTCTTTCAGTGCATGGGCGTCGACGCCTTTTTTGACGATGTAATCCTGGTGGAAAACATGGCACATAAAATGGCCATAGTAGAGTTTGTGCACCAGTTGGTTGTCGATTTCCGGCGGCAGATGTTCAAACCACTCGCTATCGTTGCGCCTGAGAGCGATATCGAGAGCCAGAATATCTTCTACTTCGTCGGCATGTACCGCCTGATAGCGGATCGCCGCACCGGCGGCGGCAAAGCGGTGTAAAAAGGCTTTGCTCCCTTCCTCCGGCGTACAGACGAAAAAGCCGCCTTCAGCACTGGCAAAATAGTTCGTCAGCCAGTTTTGCGCTTCCGCAATGCCGTCGCCGGACATCTTCAACAACAGATGATGCTCATACTTATCGCGCCATGTTTTCATTCGCGGTGGCAGGTGCGACGGAAAAATGGCGCTGATTTTTTGCAGTGAACGGTCAATAAAGTGTGGCTTGAACAGCGGCGCTTTATCCAGCAGCGCTTCTGTGCGTCCCTTCAGGGTAAAGAACAGCGGCATTTTGTCAGTGCCGAGCTTATCGATCATCAGGAACGTGTCTTTCCCGTAGCGTTCGGCAATGTCGTAAATATCGCGGTGCATATATTCGCCCGCTACTGGCAGGTGGGCGAAATTCGCCAGAATGTGGCGGCGGATCTCCGTTAATACGGCGGTCTGATTGGTGCCGATATAGAACACCTGCTGCTGTTTTTCCGCCGGGAAAGTATCCAGACGCACAGCAAAAACCGCGAGTTTGCCCGCACAGCCGGAGGATTCAAATAGCCGATCTGGATCGGCATTGTAGCGCGCCGGGGTATCGGCTTCGACATCGCGCACGCGGGTAATGTAATCATTATCATGGCCGTGACGCTGATCGTGTCGCACGTTATCCGCTTTGATGTTTTCGTCATCTAACGCGTTGAGGATCTGCTCCGGTGTTTCCCCCAAATCAATGCCCAGATGGTTAACCAACTGCAATTTGCCCTGCTCATCGATACGGGCGAACAGCGACATCTCTGTATAGGCCGGGCCACGTTGCACCAGTGAACCACCGGAGTTATTGCAGATCCCGCCAATCACCGAGGCGCCAATGCAGGAGGAGCCAATCACCGAGTGCGGCTCGCGGCCCAGCGGTTTAAGCGCCTTTTCCAGCGAGTAGAGCGTGGTACCAGGATACGCCAGCACCTGCTCACCGTTATCCAGCAGATGCAACTTGTCGAGCCTCAGGGTGCTGATAATCACAATATCGCGGTCATAATCATTGCCGCTGGGCGTTGAGCCTTCGGTCAGGCCCGTATTTGCCGCCTGCATCAGGATGATTTTATCAGCGCTGACGCAAGCAAGTAGCACGCGCCACAGCTCCACTAAGGTTCCGGGAAACACAACCGCCAGCGCATCGCCGTGGCCGGAGCGAAAGCCTTTACGGTAGCGGGCGGTTTTGGCGGGATCGGTCAGCAGGTGAGACGCGCCGACCAGTCGTTTCAGCTCGTGTAAAAATGTGTGGTTCTCGTTTGACGTTGCGAATGACATATTCCACTCCTGTGGTGAGTCAGCATTTTTGTGCCTGTAATAGTAGTCCCGCTAAACCTGACGAGGGAGCGAATTCGCAGAAAAATCAGAGTTCAACTCTGCAAGACATGCCAGGATTATGGCACACTGCGTTTTTTTCGCGGTTCGTTCCGTGGTTATGGGTGAAATACAAGAGAGTAAATACGACATGAAATGGCTATGTTCTGTAGGTGTCGCGATGAGCCTCGCGCTGCAACCCGCGCTGGCTGAGGAGTTGATTGGCAACCATCCGCTGACGCCGGAAGCAAGGGATGCATTTGTCACTGAGTTGCTCAAAAAGATGACGGTTGATGAAAAAATTGGCCAGTTACGTCTTATCAGTGTTGGCCCGGATAACCCGAAGGAAGCTATCCGCGAGATGATCAAAAAGAGCCAGGTGGGGGCGATTTTTAACACCGTCACCCGTCCGGATATCCGCGAGATGCAGGATCAGGCGATGCAGCTTAGCCGCCTGAAAATTCCTCTCTTTTTCGCCTACGATGTGATTCACGGCCAGCGTACCGTCTTCCCGATTAGCCTTGGCCTGGCCTCCAGTTTTAACCTTGATGCGGTGCGCACGGTGGGGCGCATTTCTGCCTGGGAAGCTGCCGATGATGGCCTGAATATGACCTGGGCGCCGATGGTGGACGTTTCCCGCGATCCACGCTGGGGCCGCGTGTCGGAGGGGTTTGGCGAAGACACCTTCCTGACCTCTGAAATGGGGCGCACGATGGTAGAAGCGATGCAGGGCAAAAGCCCGGCGGATCGCTACTCTGTGATGACCAGCGTTAAACACTTTGCCGCTTATGGCGCGGTGGAAGGCGGTAAAGAGTACAACACCGTCGATATGAGCCCGCAGCGTCTGTTTAACGACTATATGCCGCCGTACAAAGCAGCGCTTGATGCCGGTAGCGGCGGCGTGATGGTGGCGCTTAACTCGCTAAACGGTACGCCCGCTTCGTCGGATTCCTGGCTGTTAAAAGATCTGCTGCGTGATCAGTGGCACTTCAAAGGTATCACCATTTCCGATCACGGTGCGATCAAAGAGCTTATCAAACATGGCACGGCCGCCGATCCGGAAGATGCGGTGCGTGTGGCGCTGAAGTCCGGCATCAACATGAGCATGAGCGACGAGTACTACAGCAAGTATCTGCCGGGGCTGCTGAAATCCGGCAAGGTGACGATGGCGGAGCTGGACGATGCCACGCGCCATGTGCTGAACGTGAAGTACGACATGGGCTTATTTAACGATCCTTACAGCCATCTCGGCCCGAAAGAGAGCGACCCGAAAGATACCAATGCGGAAAGCCGTCTGCATCGCAAAGAAGCGCGTGAAGTGGCGCGCGAAAGTATGGTGCTGCTGAAAAACCGCCTTGAGACACTGCCACTGAAAAAAACCGACACCGTGGCGGTAGTTGGGCCGCTGGCCGACAGTAAACGCGACTCGATGGGAAGCTGGTCTGCGGCGGGTGTGGCCGATCAGTCCGTTACCGTGCTGACCGGCATTCGCAATGCGCTGGCCGATAAAGGCGAGGTGCTGTACGCCAAAGGGGCGAACATCACTAACGACAAAGACATCGTTAACTTCCTCAATCTGTATGAACCGGCGGTAGTGGTGGATCCTCGTTCGCCGAAAGAGATGATTGATGAAGCGGTGGCGGCGGCGAAGAAATCCGACGTAGTGGTTGCGGTGGTGGGTGAAGCGCAGGGGATGGCGCACGAAGCTTCCAGCCGTACCGATATAACCATTCCACAAAGCCAGCGCGATCTGATTGCCGCGCTGAAAGCGACCGGTAAACCGCTGGTACTGGTGCTGATGAATGGTCGTCCGCTGGCGCTGGTGAAAGAGGATCAGCAGGCTGATGCGATCCTCGAAACTTGGTTCGCCGGGACGGAGGGCGGTAATGCCATCGCCGATATTCTGTTTGGTGATTACAACCCGTCCGGTAAGCTGCCGATGTCTTTCCCGCGCTCGGTGGGACAGATCCCGGTTTACTACAGCCACCTGAATACCGGCCGTCCGTACAATGCCGATAAGCCGAATAAATACACTTCCCGTTACTTTGATGAAGCGAACGGTCCGCTCTATCCGTTCGGTTACGGTCTTAGCTACACCACTTTCAAAGTCTCTGACGTGAAAATGTCCGCGCCGTCGATGACCAGCACCGGCAAACTGACCGCCAGCGTGGAGGTGACCAACACCGGTAAGCGCGCGGGTGAAACAGTGATCCAGATGTATTTGCAGGATGTCACTGCGTCGATGAGCCGTCCGGTGAAACAACTGCGTGGCTTTGACAAGGTGAACCTGCAACCCGGCGAAACCAAAACCGTTAGCTTCCCGATCGATGTGAATGCGCTGAAGTTCTGGAACCAGCAGATGAAATATGCTGCGGAGCCAGGCAAATTCAACGTCTTTATCGGTGTTGATTCTGCTCGCGTCAATCAGGGCGAGTTTGAACTGCGCTGATCTCTCCCAGGCCGGGTAACCGGCCTGATTTTTTCCGCTATACCTTATTCGTTTATCGTTTAGGGCTTTCACGCGACAAAGCCGCTATTTTTCGGCTACGCTTTTTTCTCAACCTGCTGAAAAAGGCGGCAAAAAATGAGGGAAATAGAATGACAATCACCCATAAGATTGCGTGCTCACTGCTGCTGGTGGCTGCCACGAGCCTGCCGTTGCAGGCAGCGGAACCGGTGAAAGTGGGATCTAAAATAGATACCGAAGGTGCGCTGCTGGGCAATATCATCTTGCAGGTACTGGAAAATCATGGCGTAAAAACAGTCAATAAAGTGCAGCTTGGCACCACGCCGGTGGTGCGCGGGGCGATTACCTCTGGCGAGCTGGATATTTACCCCGAATACACCGGCAACGGCGCATTTTTCTTTAAAGATGAAAACGACCCTGCATGGAAAAACGCGCAGCAGGGGTATGAGAAAGTGAAAAAACTCGATGCCGAACAGAATAAGCTGGTCTGGCTGACGCCCGCTCCGGCGAATAACACATGGACTATTGCCGTGCGCCAGGATCTGGCACAGAAAAATAAGCTCACATCTTTAGCCGATCTGAGCCGTTACTTGAAAGAGGGCGGCGAATTCAAACTGGCGGCATCGGCGGAGTTTATCGAACGCACCGATGCGTTACCGGCTTTTGAGAAAGCGTACGGCTTTACACTGAAACAGGATCAACTGCTGTCACTGGCTGGCGGCGATACGGCAGTGACCATTAAAGCTGCCGCGCAACAAACCTCTGGCGTAAATGCTGCGATGGCCTACGGCACGGATGGCCCGGTGGCGGCGCTTGGGCTGCAAACGCTGAGCGATCCGAAAGGTGTGCAACCGATCTATGCGCCCACGCCGGTGGTGCGTGAAGCGGTGTTAAAAGCGTATCCACAACTGGATACGTGGCTGAAACCGGTCTTCACCAGCCTGGATGAAAAAACGCTGCAAAAACTGAACGCCAGCATTGCCGTTGAAGGGCTGGATGCGAAAAAAGTGGCAGCCGATTACCTGAAAGAAAAAGGGCTGGTGAAATAAGCGCTGTTATGGAGGATTCGCGACGTTGTCATAATCGTGTGCTGCTGCTATTGATGGTAGCCGGGCTGCTGGCAGCCTGGCTACCGTTTGTTAACTATGCACCAAACCGGCTGGTATCGGGCGAAGGTCGCGCGTTGTGGCAACTGTTTCCGGCGTTCTGGCTGCTGGCACCTTGTCTACTGTTGATACTCAGTTTTGTGCCAGGGCGCGTTGCGCAAATCGTTACGTTGGTGCTGGCCGAAGCGCTGTTCTGCCTTTTGGTGTGGAGTGCGGGCAGGGCGGCGACGGAGCTGGCGCAGTCTGGCAGTGCGCTGGCGCGAACATCGCCGGGAAGCGGGCTGTGGTTGTGGCTGGCGTTGGCGTTGCTGGTTTGTAGCGACGCTATTCGCCGCCTTGCCAGCCATCCTGTCTGGCGCTGGCTGCTCAATGCGCAAATCTGGTGTCTGCCGCTGCTCTTACTGCTCAGGGGTGAGTTGGATGATCTCTCGTTGTTGCATGAATACCGCAACCGCCAGGAGGTGTTCAATGATGCGCTGGTGCAGCATCTGACCCTGCTCTTCGGTACGCTCATTCCCGCGCTGGTGGTGGGGTTTGCCCTCGGTTTATGGTGCTACCGTCATCCGACGCGCCAGGGGCCGGTTTTTACGGTGCTCAATATCATCCAGACCATTCCTTCCGTCGGGCTGTTCGGCCTGCTGATCGCGCCGCTGGCCGGGCTGGTGCTGCACTTCCCGGTATTGAGCCGTTTCGGCATTGCCGGAACCGGCATGACGCCTGCGCTGATCGCCCTTATTTTGTATGCCCTGTTGCCGCTGGTTCGCGGCGTGGTCGCCGGGCTTAACCAGGTTCCGCAGGAAGTGCTGGAGAGTGCCGAGGCGATGGGAATGAGTGCACGCCAGCGTTTCTGGCAGGTACGCATGCCGCTGGCGCTGCCGCTGCTGCTACGCAGTTTGCGCGTCGTGGCGGTACAGACGGTCGGCATGGCGGTGATCGCGGCACTGATCGGTGCCGGAGGCTTCGGCTCGCTGGTCTTCCAGGGGCTACTGAGCAGTGCGCTGGATTTGGTGTTGCTTGGCGTGATCCCGGTTATTGCGCTGGCTGTCGTCGTGGATGCGCTGTTTGGCTTAAGCCTCGCGCTGCTGAAGGTAAGACAACATGATTGAATTTAAAAATGTCAGCAAAACCTTTGCCGGACAGCAGGCTGTCAGTCATCTCGATCTGCATGTCAAAACGGGGGCTTTTTCGGTACTGATTGGCACCTCTGGTTCCGGAAAATCGACCACACTAAAGATGATCAACCGGCTGATAGAACATGATGATGGCGCGATTTATTTTGCCGGTGAGGATATTCGTCAGCTTCCTGTACTGGAGCTACGCCGCCGCATGGGGTATGCCATCCAGTCGATTGGGTTGTTCCCGCACTGGACGGTGGCGCAGAACATCGCCACCGTGCTGCAACTGCAAAAGTGGTCACACGGGCAGCGCGACGCGCGCGTGGATGAACTGATGGCGATGCTGGGACTGGATGTTTCGCTGCGCGACCGTTTCCCTCATCAGCTTTCCGGCGGGCAACAGCAGCGGGTCGGAGTCGCTCGCGCGCTGGCGGCCGATCCAGAAGTGCTGTTGATGGATGAACCTTTCGGTGCGCTGGATCCGGTCACCCGCGCGGCATTGCAGCAAGAGATGGTGCGCATTCACCGTCTGCTTGGGCGCACCATTGTACTGGTGACTCACGATATCGATGAGGCGTTACAACTGGCGGATCACCTGGTGTTGATGGATAAGGGTAAAGTGGTGCAGCAAGGGACACCGCTGGCGTTGCTGACCGCGCCGCACAACGATTTTGTCCGTGAATTTTTCGGCCGTAGCGAACTGGGCGTGCGCCTGCTGTCGCTGCGCCAGGTGAAAGGCTATCTGCGCCGTGAACCGGTTTATGAAGGGGAACCACTGCGGGCGGAGATGACGCTGCGCGAAGCGTTGTCGGCGTTTGTCGCCCAACAGTGCGAGATCCTGCCGGTGCATGATGACAGCGGTCAGCCCTGCGGCAGTCTGCATTTCCGTGATTTATTGCGCGTGGAGGACAGTGGTGAGGCTTCTGCGTGATCCACTGCTATGGTTGATCGCGCTGTTTGTGGCGTTATTGCTGTGGCTGCCGCACAGCGCTGCGTTGTTCAGCGCGCTGTTTCCACAACTGCCGCGCCCGGTCTACCAGCAGGAGAGCTTTGTATCATTGGCTGCGGCGCATTTTGCGCTGGTGGGTATTTCCAGCGCAATTGCCATTGTGCTGGGCATCGGTGTCGGCATTGCGGTGACCCGTCCAGCCGGGCGCGAGTTTCGTCCGCTGGCGGAAACCATTGCTGCCGTCGGGCAAACTTTTCCGCCAGTGGCGGTGCTGGCGATTGCCGTGCCGGTCATGGGGTTTGGTAAAGAGCCGGCGGTGATTGCGCTGGTGTTATACGGGATTTTGCCGATTTTACAGGGCACGCTGGCCGGGATCGCCGCCGTGCCAGAGAGCGTACAAAGCGTGGCGCAGGGCATGGGGATGAGCGCGTGGCAGCGTCTGGTGAAAGTGGAGCTACCGCTGGCTGCGCCGGTGATCATTGCGGGTGTGCGTACCTCGGTGATCATCAATATTGGTACGGCGACGATTGCCTCAACGGTGGGCGCGAGCACGCTCGGTACGCCGATTATCATCGGGTTGAGCGGTTTTAATACGGCTTATGTTATTCAGGGGGCAATTCTGGTGGCGCTGGCCGCGATTATTGTCGACCGGGCATTTGAGCGGTTGACGCGCTGGCTTAGCCAGCACCGCCACGCACAATAAACGAATAACCTGCGAGCATCACACCGCTGATGCCGCCGATAGCCATCAGCAGAAAAATCGCGATGACGATAATTTTACCAGCCTTCATATGTCGTTCCTTTTGTTAAGGCAAGTAGTATAAAGGGAGCCGGGTTGTTGATAAAACATTAAATACCGAGAAGCGCAACGCGGTGGCCGTTTTCCTGCCATGCCAGCAACTGATGCAGTTGTGCTGTTGTCGGGCTTTCTCCGCACCACACCAGCAGCGTCTGGCCATCAAACATCTCGGGGCGCAAATGGCTGAGCGAATGTGCCAGCACGTCTACCCGCCAGCCTTGCTGGCTGGCGATCCAGCCTTCCAGCCATAAACGGGGGGTGTCGTGAATATTCCAGCCGATCACCAGCGCGTCCTGGCCGCTCTTTTTGCGTGCCAGTGCCAGAGAGCCGGAAATATGGCTAATCAATATGCCATCAAGCAGGCTGAGCATAGCTTGCAGTGCGGGCTGCGGGTTCTGTAGGCGGTGGCGTAAAGGCATAATCAGGTTGCTGGTCAGCGTGCTGGCCGGGTAGTCGCGTTCGTGCTCTTTGATCCACTGGTGCAACTGCTGCTGATTACCCTGTTGCAGATAGCGCAGCGCGGTCTCTTGCTGTTCCCGCCAGGCGTCGCGAACCTCTTCAGGTTCGCTGGAAAGCAGGTTTTGCACTTTGCTGACCTGAACGCCATTACTGATCCAGCTTTTGATTTCCCGAATGCGGTCGATATCTGATTCGGTAAAGAGTCGGTGGCCGCCATCCGTGCGTTGGGGTTTCAATAACCCGTAACGTCGCTGCCAGGCTCGCAGCGTGACGGGATTGACATCGCATAACAACGCCACTTCACCAATTGTGTAAAGCGCCATAGTTTCACCTTTGCTTACTGGCTCCCACTTTAACTGTAGCCTCTGGTGGTCACGTGAAGAGAAATCGGCAAAAAATTGCCTGGACGGCAGGCAAAAGGTGAATTCTCTGGTAAGACTTTGTGATACAGAGCACGATTTGCTATTTCTTTGCAGCGCTTCAAAGAAACGCACGGCAACTCCATGTATGTTACGCGCTTTAGTTGATGTGGTATTTGTCGGTATGTACGAATTCAATCTGGTGCTGTTGCTGCTACAACAGATGTGCGTGTTTCTGGTTATCGCCTGGTTGATGAGTAAGACGCGCCTGTTTATCCCACTGATGCAGGTTACTGTCCGTCTGCCGCACAAATTATTGTGCTACGTCACCTTCTCTATTTTCTGCATTCTTGGCACCTATTTCGGGTTGCATATCGAAGACTCTATTGCGAATACCCGGGCGATTGGCGCGGTAATGGGCGGCTTGCTCGGCGGCCCGCTGGTTGGCGGTCTGGTCGGGCTGACCGGTGGCCTGCACCGTTACTCGATGGGCGGCATGACGGCGCTGAGCTGTATGATCTCCACCATTGTCGAAGGGTTGCTGGGCGGCCTTGTCCATAGTGCATTGATTAAGCGCGGCCGCACCGATCTGGTCTTTAGCCCGTTCACCGCCGGGGCAATCACTTGTGTGGCGGAGTTGACGCAGATGCTGATTATTCTGCTGATTGCCCGGCCATTCGACAGCGCCCTGCATCTGGTGCAGAGCATTGCCGCGCCGATGATGGTCACCAATACCGTCGGCGCTGCACTGTTTATGCGTATCCTGCTGGATAAACGCGCCATGTTCGAGAAGTACACCTCGGCGTTTTCCGCTACGGCGTTGAAAGTGGCTGCTTCCACTGAGGGGATTTTGCGCCAGGGTTTCAACGAAGAGAACAGCATGAAGGTGGCGCAGGTGCTTTATCAAGAGTTGGAGATTGGCGCGGTGGCTATTACCGATCGCGACAAGCTGCTGGCTTTTACCGGCATTGGCGACGATCATCACTTACCGGGGCGACCGATCTCCTCGATCTGGACGCAGCGTGCCATCGAAACCGGCGAAGTAGTGTACGCCGACGGCAATGAAGTGCCGTATCGCTGCTCGTTGCATCCGCATTGTAAGTTAGGCTCAACATTAGTTATTCCGCTACGCGGCGAAAACCAGCGTGTAGTGGGTACCATCAAGCTATACGAGGCAAAAAACCGCCTGTTCAGCTCCATCAACCGCACGTTGGGCGAAGGGATTGCACAACTGTTGTCGGCGCAAATTCTCGCCGGGCAGTACGAACGGCAGAAGGCGCTGCTGACGCAGTCAGAAATTAAGTTACTGCATGCGCAGGTGAACCCGCATTTCCTGTTCAATGCGCTGAATACGTTAAAAGCGGTGATCCGCCGCGACAGTGACCAGGCCGGGTTGCTGGTGCAATACCTCTCGACCTTCTTTCGCAAAAACTTAAAACGCCCGTCAGAGATCGTCACGCTGGCAGATGAAATTGAACATGTGAATGCCTACCTGCAAATCGAAAAAGCGCGCTTCCAGTCGCGGTTGCAGGTGCAGTTACACGTGCCAGAGGCGCTGTCGCATTTGCAACTACCGGCATTTACGCTGCAACCGATTGTCGAGAATGCCATTAAGCATGGCACATCACAGTTGCTCGGCGTCGGCGAGATTTCCATCAACGCCAGCCTGGATGGGGATCATCTGCTACTGGCAGTGGAAGATAATGCGGGTCTGTATCAACCGAAAGATGATGCCAGCGGGCTGGGGATGAGCCTGGTGGATAAGCGGTTGCGCGCCCGCTTCGGTAACGACTGCGGTATCAGCATTGCCTGCGAACCGGATCTGTTTACCCGCATTACGTTAAGACTCCCGCTGGAGGAACAGGCATGTTAAAAGTGCTGATTGTTGATGATGAACCGCTGGCCCGGGAAAACCTGCGTATTCTGCTTCAGGAAGAGAGCGATATAGAGATTGTTGGCGAGTGTGGCAACGCCATTGAAGCGATTGGTGCAGTGCACAAGCTGCACCCCGATGTACTGTTTCTTGATATTCAGATGCCGCGCATCAGCGGGCTGGAGATGGTCGGCATGCTTGATCCTGGCAATCGCCCTTATGTGGTGTTTCTTACCGCCTTTGATGAGTATGCGGTGCAGGCGTTTGAGGAACATGCGTTCGATTACCTGCTTAAACCTATTGAGGCACGTCGTCTGGATAAGACGTTGACGCGCCTGCGCCAGGAGCGCGGCGTGCAGGATATGTCGGTGCTGCCGGAGAACCAGGAGGCGCTGAAATTTATTCCCTGTACCGGGCACAGTCGCATCTGGCTTCTGCAGATGGATGAGGTGGCGTTTGTCAGCAGTCGGATGAGCGGCGTTTATGTCACCAGCCAGGAGGGCAAAGAGGGTTTTACCGAGTTGACGTTGCGTACGCTGGAGAGCCGCACGCCGCTGGTTCGCTGTCATCGCCAGTATCTGGTGAATATGGCGCACCTGAAAGAGATTCGCCTTGAAGATAACGGCCAGGCGGAGCTATTGCTACGCGACGGGCTGACGGTGCCGGTCAGCCGCCGCTATCTGAAGAATTTAAAAGAGGCGCTGGGGTTGTAAATTCCTGTGCGATGCCTACACTGCGCGCTGGTTTATCATTTTGGGGAAAGAGATGCTTAATAACGACATCCTGCGTAGCCTGCGTTACACACTGCAAGCGGACAATAACGCGCTGGTGCGCATTCTTGCGCTGGCGGATACAGAGGTCACCGCCGAACAGATTGCGCCGTGGCTGCGTAAAGAGGATGAGGCAGGGTATAAGCCGTGTCCGGATATTGTGTTATCCGCTTTTCTCAATGGGCTGATTTATGAAAAACGCGGTAAAGATGACAGCACGCCGCCGCTGGTGGCCGAGCGCAAGTTGAATAACAACATTGTGCTGAAAAAATTGCGAATCGCCTTCTCGTTAAAGACCGACGATATTCTGGCGATTCTGACCGCACAGCAGTTCCGCGTGTCAATGCCGGAAATCACCGCCATGATGCGCGCGCCGGAACATAAAAACTTCCGTGAGTGCGGCGACCAGTTTCTGCGTTATTTCCTGCGTGGCTTAGCCAGCAAGGTGCAAAAGCCAAAAGCACAGGCCTGATAAGCGAGGCTGCCTGAGCGTTGTGAAAATGCCGGACGGCGACGTTGCCTTATCCGGCCTGTGATCTTCACCGACCCGGTAAGCGCAGCGCCACCGGGCAAGATGACGAATTACTGAACCTCTTTAAAGCCCTTCGCTTTCAGCAGCGCTTCCGACTTTTGCATACTGATGCCATCCTGCACCGTGCCGGTAAACGCCGTGCCCTGCAACGCATTCAGATCGGCGAAATTCACCGCGCTGTAATCGACATCCAGCGTCTCCTGCGCATAGGTTTGCTGGTAATCAACGCTCTCTTTGATCCCTTTGACGCTCTGGTATTTCTGGCTGATCGGCCCGAGGACTTTCATCGCCTCCTCTTTGTTGCTCGCGCCAATGGCGCTGTAGTCGATCTTATTTTTCGCCGTCTGGCGCAGCACTTTGTCGTCTTTGTAGTAATAGGTCAGCGTTAGCTCAGTTCCTGGCGCCGACCAGCTAAAAGTTTTGCTCTGCTCTTTCTCTCCGCAGCCACTCAGGCTGAAGAGCAGGACAAAGGCGAAAAGGGCGGCAAAAAGATGACGGATATTCACGGTGATTCCCCTGTTTCTATAAGCTGTTATCAGTATAGAAAAAAGGCGCTGATATCAGCGCCATTCATTATTGTTATTTGACCTGTTGGCCGGCTTTCGCACCACTGTCCGGACTGAGCAGGAAGATGTCCTTGCCGCCAGGACCTGCCGCCATCACCATTCCTTCGGAGATGCCGAAGCGCATTTTACGCGGCGCAAGGTTCGCCACCATTACCGTCAGACGGCCAATCAGCGCGCCCGGATCCGGGTAGGCAGAACGAATGCCAGAGAAGACATTGCGTTTCTCGCCGTCCAGATCCAGCGTCAGGCGCAGCAGCTTGTCAGAACCCTCAACAAATTCCGCATTCTCAATCAACGCCACGCGCAGATCGACTTTGACAAAATCATCAAAGCTGATGGTCTCCTGAATCGGATTGTCGGCCAGTTCGCCGGTCACCGGCGCGGCAGCCGCTTTCACTTCTTCTTTCGATGCTTCAACCAGCGCTTCCACTTGTTTCATCTCAATGCGGTTGTACAACGCTTTGAAGGTATTCACTTTGTGGCTGAGCAGCGGCTGGTTGATGGCATCCCACTCCAGCGTGGTGTTGAGGAACGCTTCCGCACGCTCAGAGAGCGACGGCAGAACCGGTTTCAGGTAGGTCAGCAGAACGCGGAACAGGTTGATACCCATTGAGCAGATGGCTTGCAGATCGGCATCGCGGCCTTCCTGTTTTGCCACCACCCACGGCGCCTGCTCATCAACATAGCGGTTAGCGACATCTGCCAGCGCCATGATTTCGCGTACCGCTTTGCCGAATTCGCGGCTTTCCCACGCTTCGCCAATGCTGGCCGCCGCGTCGATAAAGGTCTGGTACAGCGCCGGATCCGCCAGCTCTGCCGCCAGCACACCGTCAAAGCGTTTGGCGATAAAGCCCGCGTTACGGGAGGCCAGGTTGACCACTTTGTTGACGATGTCGGCATTCACGCGCTGGATAAAGTCTTCCAGGTTTAGGTCGATATCATCAATGCGCGAAGAGAGCTTCGCCGCGTAGTAGTAGCGCAGGCTGTCGGCGTCAAAATGGTTCAGCCAGGTGCTGGCTTTAATGAAGGTGCCACGCGATTTGGACATCTTCGCGCCGTTCACCGTCACATAGCCATGAACAAACAGGTTGGTCGGCTTACGGAAATTGCTGCCTTCCAGCATTGCTGGCCAGAACAGGCTGTGGAAGTAGACGATATCTT
This sequence comes from Kosakonia oryziphila, assembly GCF_900094795.1. Taxonomy (GTDB): domain Bacteria; phylum Pseudomonadota; class Gammaproteobacteria; order Enterobacterales; family Enterobacteriaceae; genus Kosakonia; species Kosakonia oryziphila. Next base: position 91,773 of record NZ_FMBC01000005.1, on the reverse strand, counting down.
TACCGATAAAATGATACAGCTCGGCGTCGGAATCTTTCTTCCAGTATGCGTCGAAGCTGGTGGTATCGCCGCGTTTGTCACACAGGTTTTTGAACGAGCCCATGTAGCCGATCGGCGCATCCAGCCAGACGTAGAAATATTTACCCGGCGCGCCCGGTATTTCGAAGCCAAAGTACGGCGCATCGCGGGAGATATCCCACTGTTGCAGCCCGGATTCGAACCACTCCTGCATTTTGTTGGCCACCTGCTCCTGTAGCGCGCCGCTGCGGGTCCATGCCTGCAACATTTCGCTGAAGGAGGGCAGATCGAAGAAGAAGTGCTCGGAATCACGCATTATCGGCGTCGCGCCGGATACCACGGATTTTGGCTCGATAAGCTCGGTCGGGCTGTAGGTCGCGCCGCACACCTCGCAGTTATCGCCGTACTGATCCGGCGATTTACATTTCGGGCAGGTACCTTTCACGAAACGGTCCGGCAGGAACATGCCTTTTTCCGGATCGTAGAGCTGAGAGATAGTGCGGTTTTTAATAAAACCGTGCTCTTTCAGGCGCGTGTAGATCAGCTCCGACAGCTCGCGGTTCTCGTCGCTATGCGTGGAGTGGTAGTTGTCATAGCTGATGTTAAAGCCAGCAAAATCGGTCTGATGTTCCTGACTCATTTCGGTGATCATCTGCTCCGGGGTGATCCCCAGTTGCTGCGCTTTCAGCATGATCGGCGTGCCGTGGGCATCATCCGCGCAAATGAAGTTCACCTCATGGCCGCGCATTCGCTGGTAACGGACCCAGACATCAGCCTGGATGTGCTCCAGCATATGGCCGAGGTGGATAGAGCCGTTGGCGTACGGCAGTGCGCACGTTACCAGAATTTTCTTCGCGACTTGAGTCATAGTAGGCATTACATCTTCTAGAGAAAAAGGGGTATCGATAGTACCAAAAGGGGGATTAGCGCGCTACGCGATCGAGGCCGTTTTAAACCATATATGCAGATAGGGGGATAATTGAACGACGCCAGCAGGCGCGTTTAAACCCCATGCACCAATATGCGCAATAATTACGCTATATGTTAATGGCATGAATCCGTAAATGGATAATTATTACCTGTGCGGTAAACTTGGCCGCTACAATGTCGTTTCTTCAGAACAACTACAAAGGAGTCGGGATGAGTTCGCAATCCCCGGCCAAATCCCCGGAAGCTTTGCGCGCCATAGTTTCGGGAACATTGGCCAATTTTCAGCACCCAACCCTGAAGCATAACCTCACGGCGTTAAAAGCCGTGCACCATGTTGCGTGGCTGGATGGCACCCTGCATATCGAACTGGTGATGCCGTTCGTCTGGCGTACCGCGTTTGAAGAGTTGAAAGCGCAGTGCAGCGCGGAACTGCTGCGCATTACCGAAGCGCGCGCCATCGACTGGAAACTGTCGCACAACATCGCCACCCTGAAACGCGTGAAGAATCAGCCGGGTGTCAACGGTGTGAAAAACATCATTGCGGTCAGCTCCGGCAAAGGCGGGGTAGGGAAGTCCTCCACTGCTGTAAACCTGGCGCTGGCGCTGGCGGCGGAAGGGGCGAAAGTCGGTATTCTGGATGCGGACATCTACGGCCCGTCTATTCCGCTGATGCTGGGTGCGGAACATGAACGCCCGACCTCGCCGGACGGAACACATATGGCGCCGATCATGGCGCATGGTCTGGCTACGAACTCCATCGGCTATCTGGTCACCGACGATAACGCTATGGTGTGGCGCGGCCCGATGGCCAGCAAAGCGCTGCTGCAATTGTTGCAGGAATCGATGTGGCCGGATCTTGATTACCTGGTGCTGGATATGCCGCCAGGCACCGGGGATATCCAGTTAACGCTGGCGCAGAACATTCCGGTCACCGGCGCGGTGGTGGTCACCACGCCGCAGGATATTGCGCTGATCGACGCCAAAAAAGGCATCGTGATGTTCGAGAAAGTGGAAGTGCCGGTTCTGGGGATAGTCGAGAACATGAGCATGCACATTTGCAGCAACTGTGGTCACCACGAGCCGATTTTCGGCACTGACGGCGCAGAGAAGCTGGCGGAACAGTATCACACCCAACTGCTTGGTCAGTTGCCGTTGCACATAACGTTGCGTGAAGATCTCGATAAGGGCACGCCGACGGTCGTCAGCCGCCCGGACAGCGAATTCACGGCTATCTACCGCAACCTTGCGGATCGCGTTGCCGCGCAGCTCTACTGGCAGGGCGAAGTTATTCCTGGCGATATCGCCTTTCGCGCGGTGTAAAACCAGCGTGGTTGCGATGCAGCTCTGAATCGCAGCTTCGAAGAGAGAGCAGGCCGGATGGGGGTAATACCGCATTCCGGCCTGCAATTTTACTGCTTCACCAATTATTACTGTTTCACATAGTGCATCAGCACGTAATCCCCTTCCGGTGATATACCCTGCGCTTCTGCCCGCCAACCGTGGCGCTCATAAAACGCCAGTGCGGCCTTATTGTGCAACAAGCATTTCAGTGCACCGGTGCCGGTAAACGTGGTCTGAACATGTTTGAGAAGTGCGCTGCCGACCCCTTTACCCTGAAAGGCCGGATCAACAAACAAGTTATGCAGGAAGTTGTCGTTTTCGTACACCGAAGCGAAACCGAGACGATGCCCCTCATCTTCAGCGACCCAAATCACTTCATCGACGGTGGCAGCATCAAAGTCTTCCAGTTGCCAGTCACGCCCATCGAGCCAGCTCCAGCCAGCTCTGCGGGCTTGTAAAAACAGCGTGCGCAGGAACGGCCTGTCACTCTCCTGCCAGCGGCGAATAATCACAGGCATTCCCTTAACGATGGTAAAAAATGTCGCCGTTATAGGCTTTGAGGATTTTTCCTTCAGCGTCGGTGATCAGCACGTAGTTGCCGCCCATGTAAGTCCAGTGGCTACCGGGTTGCGGCGCGGGCAGGTTACGCAACTGCCACTGTTTGATGTTGTACTCTTCGCTACGGTACATCTCTGGCACGGTATCGCCGATATTGAATTTAGTAAAGTCAGCAACAAAATCCTTAATTTCATACGATTGCGTGCCGGTCGCCGCTGGTGTGGCCGTCTGCGGAGCCGCAAACGCCGAGGAGGCGGTGACCAACAGCGCACCCAGAAGCATCATTTTCGTTTTACGCATTGTTTCTCCAGGTTGTTCTTTTTACATTTCACGCAGTTGCTTATGTAGCACGCTATCATTGCCGTTAACGCGGTACTGAGCAACCGGGAAAAAATAACGCTTTGGTAAAAAGTGTAAGCAAACCCAGGTAGTAGCTGTACAGGCGGAGAGCGATTTTCGCTATCTGCTTGTAACGTTTGGGAATAATCCTGGCTGAATGCTCAGTCAGCAAACCCTTCCAGCACAATCTTGCCGACGGCGCGCTGGCTTTCCAGCAGTGCATGCGCCTTACGTAAATTCGCGGCATTGATGGTGCCAAAGTGCTCGCCGAGCGTGGTTTTCAGCACGCCCTGATCAATCAACTGCGCCACGCGGGTGAGCAGCTTGTGTTGCTCGATAATATCGTGGGTGGTGAACATTGAACGGGTAAACATAAATTCCCAGTGCAGAGAGAGGCTTTTCATCTTCAGCGGCACGGCATCCAGGCTTTCCGGATCGTCAATCAGTGCCAGTTTACCCTGTGGTTGCAACGCATTAATCAACTGCTGATAGTGCTCCTGGGTATTGTTCAGGCTGGCAACGTGCGTCACCTGCGCAATGCCAATCCGCGCCAGCTCTTCGGTCAGCGGTTTGCTGTGATCAATCACATGATGCGCGCCCAGCGCTTTCACCCACTGCTGGCTGGCAGGGCGCGATGCGGTGCCGATCACTGTCAGGCGGGTCAGTTTGCATGCCAGTTGCGTCATGATGGAACCTACGCCGCCCGCCGCGCCAACGATCAGCAACACATCGCCTTCGTTGCCGTTCTCGTTGATGCCGAGCCGGTCAAACAGCATTTCCCATGCGGTGATGGCGGTCAGCGGTAGCGCCGCTGCCTGGGCGTTATTCAGCGTTTTAGGTTTGCGTGCCACAATGCGCTCATCGACCAGTTGATATTCGCTGTTGCTACCCGGACGGGTCAACGCGCCCGCATACCATACTTCATCACCTGGCTGAAACAGCGTTACCGCCTCGCCAATGGCTTTAACTACGCCGACGGCGTCCCAGCCCAGTACGCGTGGGGTATCGGCATTAAACCCGGCACGAACTTTGGTATCAACCGGGTTAACGGATACGGCTTTCACTTCGACCAGCAGATCGTGGCCGCAGGCCTGCGGTTGCGGCAACTCAATATCACTGAGGAAATCCAGGTTACTGCTACCCTGAGCTGTGCGGGTAATGGCGATTGCTTTCATACGTGCTCCGTTAAGTAAGGGATGTGAACTCGTGTGATTAATGGTAGTCAGGCTGATTGATATGAGAAACCATCAAAATCGGGAAGCACTTATTCTCTGATAGTTAAAATCATCCGACGGGAAAGTGGTGGTGGGCTACGACGGCACCTGAGAAAGTTCGTTCTTCCGTCCGTCGCTGACCACTGTTTTGCGGGATCTCGATTTGCAGGAGATCTGCCAATAGTTGCAAGCTATTGTACTTTTGGCGTTAGTCTTAGAAACCGCATTATGTGTACGGGATACACGACGATGGTTTTGCTAAGGTATTGTTTGCAATTATATTCTTATACTTAACCTAAATATCCATACTTTTGTGCCGATAATTGTCGCAGGCCGCACCGTTTTGATGGGGCCGATGGTTGTGTCGACATCTTACTTAAGGGTACAAATATGTCATTACGGCGGTTTTCTTTTCTTATTTTCAGTCTCTTACTCTGTATCTTCCTAATTAGTTCTACATCTAACCTTTGGTCACTTACGCGCAGCAACCAGTCGCTGGACAGTGTGAACAAAGAAATTCGCGTGGTGTTATCCGTGATTGATCCGATCAACCACAGCCGTACATTGCGGGTCAGGCTGATGGAAGCGATGATTAACGCCAGCCTTGGCGACAGCGAGAAAGCCCATGCATCGCTTGAGAAAGCGCAAGAAGTGATGCAGAAAGCTTCTGCCGCTTTTGACGCCTACAAGGCAGCTTCACATATTGCGGGTGAAGAACAATTTTCCGTTCCCTATAACAATGCCTGGCATGTTTATGTTAATGATGGCCTGAAACCGTTGATGGATGCCGCGAACCGTAATGACAGCGCGCGCTTTAATCAACTGGTCAGCGATACGATTCCGCGACTCGATCGTCAGTTCGAAATCACGCTGGATAATTTGCTGGCGTTTCGCGAGAAAAACGCGCAGAGCCTTAACAATGACGCACAGAGCCAGTTTATCAACAGTATTATCACTCTCGGTGTCTTCACTCTGCTGTTTACGCTGATTATCATTGCCATGTTTATCCTGATACGGCGTCGTGTTCTCTCTCCCCTTGATGCTGCCCGGCTTCATTGTCAGCAGATGGCTGCCGGAGAACTGCATAGCCCGGTGATATCGCGCTCGAAAGACGAAATCGGTACGCTGCTTAGCTCGCTGGAGCAGATGCGTCTTTCGCTGGTGGATATCATTTCGCAGGTTCGTCATTCAAGCGAAAGCGTGGCCCATGCAGCCGAAGAGATTGCCGCCGGAAATACGGATCTCTCGGCACGAACAGAGTCCCAGGCCGCTTCCCTTGGCGAAACAGCCGCCAGCATGGAACAATTGACCTCCACGGTGAAACACACCTCAGAAAATACGAACCAGGCTAACCAGCTTGCCAGCAACATGCGCAACTCCGCACAAGAGGGCAACACAATCGTTGAAGAAGCGGTGCTTTCAATGAAGGAAATCGAAAGCAGCTCCGGCAAAATCGACACCATTATCGGCCTGATTGAAGATATTGCTTTCCAGACGAATATCCTGGCGCTTAACGCGGCCGTTGAGGCAGCCCGCGCCGGAGAGCAGGGCCGTGGTTTTGCCGTTGTCGCCAGCGAAGTCCGCAACCTGGCGCAGCGCTCGTCGGTTGCTGCGAAAGAGATCAAGGAGTTGATTGAGCAATCCGGCAATCAGGTTCAGATTGGCAGCGAAAGAGTGGAGCGCGCAGGTGAAAGTATGAAGCGCATTATCACCTCCGTTAAACAGGTGTCCGAACTGATGTCTGAAATTGATCTCTCCACCAATGAACAAAGCCGTGGTATTGAGCAGATCAATATTGCTGTCGCGCAAATGGATTCCGTTACCCAGCAGAACGCCGCACTTGTTGAGGAAGCCTCTGCCGCAGCACATTCGCTGAAAGAGCAGTCGCAACTACTTAAACAGGCCGTGGCCGTCTTCAGACTTAACTGATGACTGAAACGGTATCAGGCAGGTTTCGGCCTGCCTGCTATGTGCGCCGGGGAAGTTCCCCATCCGGCCTGATGATGACTAATGAAACGCAAGAGGGGCTCAAGGAAGCGTGGAACAAATCCATGACTTGACGAACAGAAACCTGATACAAGGCTCCCCGACTCGGCAACTCGCGCCTATGATCGTGAAGGCTATAACCATAAAGGGCCAAAGAATGGTTATGAAATTCTGAATATTATTGAGAGCGGGTGATTTCTCCCATAGTAAAAGCAAGGTTAGCCGCAGCAATAAACGCGGCACTACGGGCATCAGCACTAATTTGTCGGGCATCAAGTAATCCGTTTGCTGCTTCGAAAGCCTGGGTAATCGTTCCGATACCATTCCGATAAGCATCACTGGCAGCGTCAAAAGTGACAGAAGCCGTTTTCACCAGATGAATGGATGCATCGTTGGACTCCAGGGCGGAGCGAAGTGTATCGCTCGCAACTACAATTTCCCGCAGTGCAATATCCTGTGTTTTCTGTAAACCATCCCGGGCTACGTTAAATCTGGATTCGGCTTCCTGAACGCGGGCTGCTCGTATGCCGCCGTCATAAAGCGGCATACTTACCCCCAGCACAATGCCTGAAGATGAAGTGTGCGGGGTTGCTGCCGGTAATCCCTCGGTATCAAAACGTCCGTGACCTCCCGCTATAACACCAGCCAGATAAATTTTAGGGAGAAAATCCACTTCTGTGGCTTTCACTGTTGAACGGGCGGCCTCAACTGCTGCGTAGCCAGCCTGGATATCTGGCCGTCGGGAAAGCGCAAGCTTTATCGCCGTTTCAGTTGGAGGAGAAAGCCGCGCAGGTAACGGAGTTTTATCATCGTATGCTACTTTGATGTCAGCGAATGGGGAAATACCTGTTGCGCCGAGTAAATCTTGCCAGCGGTCGCGCTCTTGACCCTGGGCCATAACATGATTCAGTTTTGATTGTGCAACCAACTGCTTTGCCTGGCTTACCTCAATAATGGTCGCTATACCATTTTTGTTTCGCTCTTCCGCCGCGTTAAGAATCTGCTGGCTGTTTTTCATCATTTCGGCAGTATTCCTGGTACGGATAAGCGCCGCGCCATACATATAGTAAGCACGTGTCACATTGAAGATAATTTTCTGGTGTGTACCATTAAAGGAAGCGTTGATGGCGTAGGTGTTCTCTTGCGCTGCCTTAACCAGTGCGCTTCGCTGACCAAAATCGAAGAGTAACCACTGCAAACCAATGGCGGGGATCACTGCGCTGTCAGTGGTATCCAGGTCATGGTATCCCGCGATGGAGTAGGGAAGCGGTGAACGTGTACGCTGGTATCCACCTACGACTGTTGCCGAAAGTAAAGGTAAAAGCGTCGCCTCCGTGATACCCGCAGCAAGAGCAGCTTGCTTTGACTGCTCCCATGCGATGCGGGTATCTGGATTTAGCTTTTCGGCAATGTCGATTAATTCCGCTAATTCATAGGCATGTTGCGGATTGAAAACCGGGATGGGCATCTGTTCCAGTGTATGCTCACCGCCAGCTAACGCATCAGACAAATTTAGTGCCGATCTGGTCGGGGTAACCTGATCCCATGATGCTGAAGGTGATGGCGGTGCCAGACTCAGACTATCTGTTGCACAAGCGGACATCAGCATAGCGAAAGTAACAACGCCGCCCTTCTGGATAATACGCAGACCTTTTCCCCATCTTGATATCTTCATCCAGTTAGTTCCTCAAGCCGACGGATGTGCTGTTGCCTCCCTGAATTCGTCACTTCTGCGGGCAGGAACAGGATTGGGCAAAGCGCGGTGATTGCAGCCATCTGTTCCCGGAATTGTTCATACTCACCGGGAGTTGGTCGCAGGAAGACGGGTTCAAAAAACGCCAGCCTGAGCGCTTCATGTGCGCTGGCGAGGGCCTCCTCTACATTACCGGCTTCACGGGTTGCCGTTGCCCTTGGTAGTGAGTCACTTTTTGCCAGAATCGACAGGCTTGCCAGCGCGCTGGCAATATGTGAGCGCACGGCCGTGGCAACTGACACCGGCCATACACAGGTGAAAATAATATAGATAACCAGATTTCCAAGCAGAATGCCTATCACCCTGTCATAGGCTACGCCCAGATCTATAGCGGGTTTAGAACCATGAAGGACGCAGAGTAAAAATGCCAGACCAATCTGGATACCCGCGTAGGCTATCCGCTCATTACCACTGGAAACCCAAGCGGCCAGCGTCAGCATGAGAAAGATCATCACCATCAGTTGACCAATGTCAGTCATTAGCGGAAAGAGGTATATCAGGGAGAGAACCCCTGCCATGGCACCAATCAGACAACCGATAATACGAAGGGTAAGTTTGTGGACGGTTTCGCCGGTAGTACTGAGTGCAACAACATAGCAGGTGATCATCGCGGTATGGATATCCTGCCAGTTGAGTGCCGTGTAGATGAAATAACAGATGAGGCTGCCAGCAGTTGCTTTCAGGGCAAAACGAATATGCTCCGGACTGGTAAAGGCGTTTTCTACAAAGAAAGCCGAATTTGTTGCTACCGGGATGTCTCCTTTGGCAGGGGTGACGAGCGTCCGCAGGGTATTATGTAGTTCACTTGTTCCCACTGGTACGAGTTTTTTCTCCCCCGCTCCGTAAATAATCTGCTGAGCAATAGCCTCACAGGTATTTGCCAGCAGGCACCGTTCAGCAGTGGGGAGCGTAGGGGCGAGTGCGGAAGTTGCCAGTAGCAGACGATAGCTTGAATAAACAGCCGCCTCCAGCCATCTTGCTTTTTTTAGTGGGCACAGGCGAAAAATGCGGATCAACGTGACCTGCTCCTGTAGCGCTTTTTGGCCATCCAGTAATTGCTCCTGTATAACCGAAAGGTTACGCGTGTCAGGTTCACGCAATGCCTGTGCCGCAGATTCCAGCCGTTTCGAAAGGCTCTGACACAGCAATTTCAAGGAGGAGCGCCCAAGAAAAAAAGTAAAGATGATGAGTAGAAGCATCGGACTGGCTGCCATGAGCCAGGCGTAAAGCACCGCTCGGGTAGCAAGCTCGCCATCGGGAGCATTTCCAAGTAGGCTCATAACGAAAGCAATTACCAGCGCAATAATGCTGCCAACGGGACCAAGTTTGCTGGCAGAGCCTAACCAGAGGAAAAAGATAGAAGTGATGGTGAGCAGCATCATTCGCAGGAGCGGGAACTCCAGCGCCAGTGGCAGAGCGATAAACAGCAGTCCCACTACTATCGAAATGAGAAGTGTAACGGCAAACGCCATTACCATACTTTCTGCACTGTCGGGCTTCATGACAAACAGGATCAGGTAGCAACTGATTGCCGACTCAGGAATACCATACAACATTGCAACAAAAGCCATCACGGTGCATAGCAAACCGATGCGCCAGGCGATTGCAAAACGCCCAGGAAAGCTCATTAGATCACGGGAAACCTGATGTAGCAGTTCGTGCCAGTGATTTTTAGCACCCATCATGATGAACGATGACCTCAGCGGTTGCTCCGACACGCATCAATGACACAGGAGGATTCTCCAGGCTTATTCGGACCGGAAACCGTTGCGCAACACGTACCCAGTTCAGGGATTTTGGCACATAAGGAAGACTGCGCGGGAATGTGAGCTGATCCTGAGAACTGATCCCCCAGCCAATTCCTTCAACCTTACCTTTGATGGGCGTCTTGCTGTCAGTCATAACGTAAACCGTGGCGCACTGACCGATTTCTATTTTCACCAATTCGGTTTCTCGAAAGAAGGCCGATGCATACCAGTGTTCGCTGTTGATAAGGGTGAAAATTGCCTGATCCGGCGCCACAAACTCGCCCGGCGAAATGTTCAGCCCCACAACCAGACCATTAGAAGGCGCGCGAATCACCGTATTTTCCAGTTCTCGTTCTGCAATAGACAGTGCTGCTTTTCTGGCGGCTACCAGTGCTTCCGAGGCATCAGTACTGCTGACCAGAGCGTCTGCTGCAGCGGACTGCTTCAACGCCTGTTGCAGGCTGATCTCCGCATCTCTGCGGGCAGTTGCCGCATCGTCAACCTGCTGTGCAGTTACATAACCTTTCGACAGCATAGGCTGTAACCTGGAAAGGGTTTGAGTGGCCAGCTTCAGATTCACTTTTGCACGGGTGATTTGTCCATTAGTGACTTCAGCATTAGAGCGCTCGGCAAGCACGCTGCGTTGTTGCGTATTGTTGGCGGCTTCGGCTATTTTTAGTTCTGCCCGGGCCTGGTCAACACGTAAACGATACAGGTAGGGATCGATGACAAACATAACGTCGCCCCGGTGAACATATCCATTTTCTTTCACATTGAGCGAGATAATCCGCCCCGGGACTGGTGCGCTGACATTAATGATATTGGCACCAATTTCGGCATCTGTTGAGGTGGGATTATCGGCATTATATTGCAGGGTGAGCCAGCCGAGCACCAGTGCAGACACGGTGAGCAGGAGCCCTACGGCAATTGCCAGGCGACGTTGATGAGAGTACAGAAACTTTTTCATCATAAACGACTATGTGAAGAGAGAAAGATATACACCACATGCCACTCCAAGCATCAGAAAGACATAGGCCAGAAGCTTGCAAGGCAACACTTCATCGATACCCAGGCGAATGAAAAGTAGTCTGCCGAGAATTGCCGCCAGCATCCCCAGTACAGCGCAAACTATCCAGACGGGAAAATATGAACCCAAAAAAAAGAACGTCGGCGCACGACCAGATACACAACCTGAGAGGAGTGCCGATGACACTAAAAAAACCACCTTCAGTTGCCTGCACATGCTCACAAAGTGTTCTTGTAAATTACGCCATCTTTCATAATGAGCCTGAAAGACTTCTCCGGACTAGCGATCAGTTGAATATCGGTTAGTGGATCGCCATCAACAAGGATCAGGTCCGCCAGCGCATCCGCTTCAATTACCCCCAGTTTGTCTGGGTATGGGTTTCGTGGCCCCGACATTGCGCACAGTTCAGCATTGGTGCTGGTAGCCATCTTCAGAATTTCAACTGGTTTATACCAGCGTGTAAGTTTGGCGAGTTGTATTCCCTGACGGGTTGCCAGACGAGCGTCGAACAGGGTGTCGGTTCCCCATGCGGTTTTTATCTTGTACTGCTTTGCCAGTTGGTAAGCTGTGTCGGTTCCCGCACACATAACCAGTTGTTTCGCTCGCGACGAGGGGGTAGCCATTTTGACCGCATCTTCATCATCGAGAAAAGGTTGTAGACACCACCAGATGTGCTTATCAGCCATCAGTTTTACCGTGTCCTCATCAACCATTTGCCCGTGCTCAATGCATTTAACTCCACCGCGGATCGCCATCGTGACAGCCCGAGCCGTATAAGCATGGACTGTCACGTAGGTTCCCCAGTTTTCTGCGGCGGTTACGGCGGCAGCAATTTCTGGGACAGAACCTTCCGTCACATCAATGCCATCGTATTGGGATGCTACCCCGCCTCCAGCCATAAATTTTACCTGAGATGCACCGCGCATCAGTTGCTCTCTGGCCCGTAGCAGAACCTGATCCGGACCATCCGCAATAGCGGTAATCCCAACGCGCTCGCCGTAGCTTAATGCCTCGTTTGTGGCTCGCGGTATATCGCTAAGCATTCGAAAATCACCATGCCCACCGCTCTGGCTAATAAATGCGCCAGAGGGATAAATACGGGGGCCAACTGCAATTCGTTCGTCGATAGCTCGTTTTAGCCCAAACACCGGGCCACCCATGTCGCGCACGGTGGTAAACCCACGTAGCAGCGTGGCCTTAGCTTCAGCGATGGCCAGGGCCTGAATATAGTTAAAATCCGCAGTCATGGCGGTCATCATTGTGGGGCGAGCCATAATCGCATGCCAGTGCGCATCGATAAGACCAGGCATCAACACACCATTATTCCCATTTATGGTTTCTATTCCTGGTGGGAGAGGTGTTGTTGCCGGGACGACAGCTTTGATTTTATTTCCTTCAACGATGACATTAAGCCCGGTACGCAGTGAATCAGAGACACCATCAAACAGGCGTACGTTTGTAAACGCGACAATACCGGGTGAGGTGGGTTCCACATCATGAAGATGCTCATCGTTTCCTGAAAGGGCCTCCCTGACGGTCTGTGCGGAAACCGGAGGGGCCTGGCGGGCCGCACGTGTCAGGACGGTATTTATCCAAATGAATGCCGGACTCTGACATAGGCAGGTTTCATCATGATGCAGAGGTTCTGTCGTAAGCAATCGCTGGAGTGCCATGAACTTAATCTTCTATAAAAAGTAGGGGAATGTATTTTTATAATTAGCCTGACCAAAAATTTAGTCAAGCAGGTGAGATTGAATATAATATAAAAATTCCCTAAATGAACTTTACTTACTTTTGGAATTGATAAGGGTCAATTTTCCATAGTTAAAATTAATTAATGAATGGTGAGGTGGAATAATTTATTCCATGGCACATTTTATGCAATTTACTTGAAGAGTGGCTATGCTCTTAAAATACGGGGTTTGCAATTTTTCTGAGAGCGTCTTGGGTATATTCTGATTGTTAAAAATAGAGATACTTCATATTCTAATGTTTTTTTGTGCTAGTAATAATGATATCTTTTTGCTTTTGAGAATGATTTTTATTATTTATTTTTTTTGCGCGAATTTTTAGTGTTTAATTTTTTTTTTGCTGAGGCAAGGTATATCTTAATAGTAGGCTTTTATGATCAAGAGGTTTTTATGTCTAGTAAATTTCTGTCTGATGAATACAGTGAAAACGATGATGTTTATGCGTCGGTTGATCTTGCTGCATCGTTGCCAAAAAATAGATTTCCTGCGGTTGAACGTTCAGCAAGGAATGTATTTAACGCTATTCGTGACGAGCTGTTGCTGGATGGCAACTCACGCCAGAACCTGGCGACTTTTTGCCAGACGTGGGTCGATGATGAAATCCGTCAATTGATGGACTTATCCATCGATAAAAACATGATTGATAAAGATGAGTACCCTCAAACGGCTGAGATTGAAGCCCGTTGCGTGAAAATGTTGGCCGACCTCTGGAATTCACCGTCGGCGGAAACGACACTTGGGTGTTCAACAATTGGTTCTTCGGAAGCCGCTATGTTAGGGGGCCTTGCCATGAAATGGCAATGGCGTAAAAAACAGGCTTCACAGGGTAAAAACACCGACAAACCTAATATGATTTGTGGCCCGGTACAGATCTGCTGGCACAAGTTTGCCCGTTATTTTGATGTGGAGTTACGCGAGATTCCGCTTGAAGGTGAACGTCTGATAATGTCTCCGGAGGAGGTACTCAAGCGTGTGGATGAGAACACAATAGGCGTGGTACCGACACTAGGGGTTACGTTCACCTGTCAATATGAACCGGTAAAAGCCGTGAGTGATGCTCTGGACAAACTGCAGCAAGACACGGGGCTCGATATACCTATTCATGTTGATGGTGCTAGTGGCGGATTCCTTGCGCCATTTTGTGCACCAGATTTGAAATGGGATTTCCGTTTGCCGAGAGTGAAATCTATTAATACCTCCGGTCATAAATTCGGTCTGGCTCCGCTGGGGGCTGGGTGGGTGGTATGGCGAGAATCGAAGGATTTGCCGGAAGAGTTGATTTTTAACGTAAACTACCTGGGAGGCAACATGCCCACGTTTGCGCTGAACTTCTCTCGACCAGGTGGGCAAATTATTGCTCAGTATTACAACTTCTTGCGTCTTGGGCGTGAAGGCTACGAGAAAATCCACAATGCCTGTTATGAGACAGCCAGGTTCCTCGCCACTGAAATTGGGAAAATGGGGCCTTTCGAGATCCTTTTCGATGGTGACAGAGAGAAAGGCATCCCGGCCCTGGCATGGAAGCTAAAGGATGGGGCTTCCATCGGTGGGTATTCACTGTACGATTTTGCCGACCGATTGCGTACACGTGGCTGGCAGGTACCGGCTTACTCTATGCCTGCAAATCGTGAAGATCTGGTTATTCAGCGAATTTTAGTCCGTCATGGTGTCAGTCGTGACCTCGGCTGTTTACTGGTGGAGGATATGCAACGTGCACTCAAATATTTTGAAGCTCATCCAGTCAGTAAACCATTAAGTGAAGAAGAAGCCGGTGGTTTCAACCACAGTTAGTTTTTCCTGTTGTATTTGATAGGCCTGTTCAGGAGGAATTTATGGCTACATCAACACATAATGAATTTAGCAAGGAGCTATCGCTATTAGGGTTCTTTGCTATTACCGCTTCTATGGTGATGGCGGTTTATGAATATCCGACTTTTGCTACATCTGGGTTTTCATTGGTTTTTTTTCTGCTATTGGGCGGCATCCTCTGGTTTATTCCTGTAGGGTTGTGTGCCGCAGAAATGGCGACAGTTGAAGGTTGGGAAGAGGGGGGCGTGTTTACCTGGGTCTCAAAAACCATGGGTGAGAAATGGGGGTTCGCCGCCATATCTTTTGGTTATTTGCAGATTGCGGTTGGTTTTATCCCAATGCTTTATTTTGTACTGGGAGCGCTTTCCTACATACTGAAGTGGCCAGCACTAAATGATGAGCCGGTGACAAAAACGGTCGCTGCACTTATCATTTTATGGGGGCTTGCCTTAACGCAGTTTGGTGGAACCAAATATACAGCCAGGATTGCTAAGGTTGGTTTTTTTGCGGGGATTTTACTACCGGCAATTATTCTTGTAGCTCTCGCTATCTGGTATCTCTATTCTGGCGCTAAAGTTGCTATTGAGATAAATGCATCAACGTTTTTCCCTGATTTTACAAAATTAGGCACTCTTGTCGTCTTTGTGGCTTTTATATTGAGTTATATGGGTGTTGAAGCATCAGCGACTCATGTCAATGAAATGCGCAATCCAGGAAGAGATTACCCGCTGGCCATGTTGCTATTGATGATAGCGGCTATATCCCTGAGTTCCGTGGGGGGGCTGGCTATTGCCCTGGTGATCCCGCAGGCGGATATCAACCTCTCTGCAGGGGTAATGCAAACTTTCAGTGTGCTGATATCCCATGTTGGCTCTGGGTTTGAATGGGCGGTGAGAGTGATTTCTGCATTATTATTGCTTGGTGTGTTGGCGGAAATTGCATCATGGATTGTAGGACCTTCCCGGGGGATGTACGTAACGGCACAAAAAAAACTGCTACCTGCAAGTGCAGCCAGGCTGAATCAAAACGGAGTTCCCGTAGTACTGGTAATTTCGCAGCTTGTCATCACCTCTGTTGCTTTAGTCATCCTCACCAACACTGGTGGGGGAAGTAATATGTCGTTCCTGATAGCACTGGCATTAACAGTGGTCATCTATTTGTGTTCATACTTCATGATGTTTATCAGCTACATGCTGTTAGTATGTAAATATCCGGAGAAAAAAAGGACGTTTAATGTTCCAGGAGGAAAAAAGGCCAAGCTGCTTATTGCTGCGGTAGGATTGCTGACATCAATAATGGCTTTTGTCATTTCTTTTTTGCCCCCGGATACCATACAGGGTGATTCAACCGATAAGTATGTTGAACTGCTGGCAGTAGGCTTCCTTGTCGTGTTTGCATTACCGTTTATTGTGTATGCTTTGCGGAATAATAAGGAAGGTATCAATGAGGGAGTTACATTATTACCAATTAATACTGAAAACGCGCCGGAAGGGCATTTCTTTCTTCACCCTCGAGCACGCCCGACACACCATATTATTGTTCATAAAATGAAGTGATATTAATGCGTTAAGGATGCGAGAGGCGGAGAGAAGCACGTGGTAACAATGCCTCCTGCTAAAAGGGATGACTAAAAAGTCCATCACAATATATTTGATATAGATGAGGATTTTAATGAAAAGTATGAAAATAGTGTTCACCGGTTTGGCTCTGGTAGCAAGTTTATTTTCCGGGGCAATATCCAGTGCCCAGGCGGCTGAAAGGAGCCCCGAAAATATGACATGCCATGAATTTATCAACCTGAACCCGAAAGCTATGGCACCGGTTGCATTCTGGATGTTGCATGATAAAACAACTTACAAAGGAGGGGACACGGTCTCGCTCGATGAGACCGTGAACGTTGCGGTTCCACAAACAGTCGAATTCTGTAAAAAGAATCCGCAAGCCAAAGTATATGAATTCAAAAGTAAGTTGCAGGACTTGATTGTTCATTAATATCAACTAATTGAGCCTTGCATTGCCAGAGAATAATGCAAGGCTTTTTTTATCTTACCCGGCAAGAAGAACCACAAACTGTCAGAATTTACCTGCCAGGCAAGCTGGCTCAGAACAGAATTAACGAGAGGAGAAATTAGTGTCGGATATTATTTTTTATAAACAGTTCATGACACATGGTGTGATATTTCTACAGTTTGTAACTGAAACGATGTCAGTTTTATGTATTGTTATTGGTCTACTTTGGGCATCCTACATTCTGATATTTTGTTATCGTAATCCATATGGAAGTATCAGGATTCGTTTGGGGCTCGGTGGATGGCTAGCTGTTGCCCTTGAGTTCCAGTTAGCATCAGATATTCTGGCAACAACAATCAGTCCAACTATTGATGAGTTGATAAAACTAGCGATTATTACAGTAATCCGCACCGTACTGAATTTTTTCCTGTCAAAAGAACTGGAAGCCCAATCTAAAACAGAAAAAGTTGCTGAGGATAAAACTTCGTGATTTGGTTTATTTCCCCAGTGACTCAGATGCCGAATATGCTCCTGTTTGCTGAACCGTATCCGCAGACCCATGTACGGAGCGTCACGGTATCCGTCAGTCTGAAAGCTTCCTGGATAAGTTCTGCGGGAATGAGTTCGGAAAGTGAGCGGGTCCGTTCTGGTACTGTGAGATGAATAATGCCGAGAGCCTGTGAAAGTTCTATTAAAAAGGATCCATGTGAAGACATGAACCCTTTTTACATCAACCACCGGATCGGTCAATTGATCCTTAAATGATCGGCATTAAGCCAAATGGCTCGCCTTTTTGTATTAATTTATGTTTGGCTACTGATATTTTCGCCGTACTTTCTGAATAATGAACATCAACAGTGCAGTAACAACGAGCATGAGCAGGAACAGCACCCATAGAAACGATGGATCAGCTTCGCCATCAGCAAATCCCAACCCGGTGCGGTTCAGAAAATCATTACTGATTTGAGACAAATATTCGACCAGCCCGCCCAGAGGGAACAGCACGATAAAGAATGAAGCCGCAAAGCAGAGCAAACCGATCAGTATGTTAATTGTTAAATTTGCATGACGCATAATCAGTCCGCCCTGTTACGTCTATACGCCCATATGCCATTAATCCTTTACCTCCTGGCACTCGAACTTTCTTACGTGCAAGTAATGAGGTTCTGACTAACTGGAAATCAGGAATGTTATAGAAAGTTATGCATCCCCACGACTCCCCCTCACCATTTGGGCGCAACGGGTGAAGCCGGAAAGATCCTCTGTCAACGCCATTAACGAAAACGTGATCACTCATTGTGGAAGCGTTGAATAATCCAAACCACTCGTCGTGGTTTGTTCCATTCCTGAAATCCTTAACAAATCGTTCTACCTGATTGGCAATACTCCCGGACGGGGCATCAACGATCCAGTAAGTGCCTACAGGCAAAGCCGCATTTCGTATAAATGCACACTCTGCGATGTTGGTTACTGGTGCTATCCCCGAAAATACTGGAAACGTTCCGACACCGTAAACATGAAGTTTAAGCCGTCTCCCGTCTGCTGATACGTCGTTGTAGTCCATCCTGCAAATCTGCATAACATAAAACTCCCTGTAGATTTGCGGGTTATGTTACCGCCGATTTAACCAACCAGCCAGCCTTACCCTCTGAATTTGGGACACATTTGGGGACACAAGTTGGGACACAGCGCATTTTTAAGTGTTGTGTCTTTGGCTTCTCGCTGGCATGATCCTGAACAGGGATTAACGGGACGTTAATCGCAAGTTTTTGATTTTGTAGTAAATGACTCGGGGTGCCCCATCACTGATGGGCTGAGAAATACCCGTATTACCTGATCTGGATAATGCCAGCGTAGGGAAGTCAGATGCCTGTCGGGCTATCACTTCTTTCACGGCCTGGCAGGAGCGAAACCATGCAACCTGACCTGCTCGATCGTGCACAAACTGCACATGCTTTACAGCAATTCCGTCGTCATTCCCCGCTTGTTCACTGTATGACCAACGACGTTGTGCAAACTTTTACCGCCAATGTGTTGCTGGCGCTTGGTGCGTCGCCGGCCATGGTGATTGATCGTGACGAGGCGCAGCAATTCAGCGCGATTGCTGATGCGCTGTTGATTAACGTTGGTACCTTAACCCGCGAGCGGGCCGACGCGATGCTGGGGGCCGCTGAAAGCGCAAATGCGGCTGGCAAACCCTGGACGCTCGATCCCGTTGCCGTCGGCGCACTCACTTTCCGTACGCAATTTTGTCAGCAACTGCTTGCCCTGCATCCAGCGGCAATCCGCGGTAATGCCTCCGAAATTCTGGCACTCGCGGGAGTGAGCGCAGGCGGGCGCGGCGTGGATACCACAGATACTGCCATCAATGCGTTGCCCGCAGCGCAGGAACTGGCGCGGCAAATCGGCGCGGTGGTGGCTGTTACCGGCGAAGTGGATTATGTCACTGATGGCCGTCGTACACTGATGGTCACGGGTGGCGATGTGCTGATGACACGGGTTGTCGGCACCGGTTGCGCGTTATCCGCCGTGGTCGCCGCCAGTTGCGTACTGCAAGGTGATCGCCTGGTGAATGTGGCCGCCGCCTGCGCCTGGCTCGGGCTGGCAGGCAGCCTGGCGGTGGCGAACAGCAACGGACCGGGCAGCTTTATGCCCGCTTTTCTCGACGCGCTCTACACGCTGGGCGGGGAGGATTCGTTATGAGACGAATCAACGCATTGACCATCGCCGGTACCGATCCGAGCGGTGGCGCGGGAATTCAGGCAGATTTAAAAACCTTCTCGGCGCTCGGTGCTTACGGCTGTTCAGTGATCACAGCTCTAGTGGCGCAAAATACCCACGGCGTGCAGTCGGTGTACCGTATCGAACCGGATTTTGTCGGCGCACAGCTCGACTCGGTGCTCAGCGATGTGCGTATTGATACCACCAAAATCGGCATGCTGGCGGAAACCGATATTGTCGAAGCGGTGGCGGAGCGTCTGCGCCACTATCAAGTACGTAATGTCGTGCTGGATACAGTAATGCTCGCCAAGAGCGGCGACCCGCTGCTGTCTCCCTCCGCCGTGTCGGCGCTGCGTCAGCATTTACTGCCGCAGGTTTCACTTATTACACCTAATCTGCCTGAGGCCGCTGCGCTGCTCGACGCGCCGCATGCCCGCAATGAGCAGGATATGCACGCACAGGGCGAAGCGCTGCTGGCGCTCGGCTGCGAGGCGGTGCTGATGAAAGGCGGGCATCTGGATGACGCCGAAAGCCCGGACTGGCTTTTCACTGGTGAAGGCGCGCTACGTTTTACCGCGCCGCGCGTGGCGACGAAAAATACCCACGGCACAGGCTGCACGCTCTCCGCCGCGCTGGCTGCGTTGCGCCCGCGCCACAGCGACTGGGCGTCGACGGTTGCGGAAGCCAAACAGTGGCTAACGGCCGCACTGGCGCGGGCGGATTCGCTGGAAGTCGGCAGCGGAAACGGGCCGGTTCACCATTTCCATCAGTGGTGGTAAGCCGGGTTCCGAAACGTGCCAGCAGATAATGCTGAAAAAAAAGGTAGCAGTGGAAAATCTCGCACATGAGTACCAGGCTTATTTTTGCCTGCCGTAAGGCAGGTCGGGATAATCCAATTCGCTTTGTGCGAAGCTTACGGGAGCATAGCTATGACTGATATTGTGCAGTTACTTGGCAAAGACGCCGACAGCCTTCTGCAACACCGCTGTATGACCATCCCCGCTGATCAACTCTATTTGCCGGGTGGTGATTACGTGGATCGCGTGATGGTCGATAACAACCGTCCGCCTGCGGTGCTGCGTAACATGCAGACGCTGTATAACCACGGGCGGCTGTCGGGCACCGGGTATCTGTCCATTCTGCCGGTTGACCAGGGGATTGAGCACTCGGCGGGCGCATCCTTTGCCGCGAATCCGCTCTATTTCGATCCGAAGAATATCGTGGAGCTGGCGATCGAAGCCGGGTGTAACTGCGTTGCCTCCACCTACGGCGTGCTGGCCTCTGTTTCCCGCCGCTACGCGCACCGCATTCCCTTCCTCGTTAAGCTCAACCACAACGAAACTCTCAGCTACCCAACGGAATATGACCAGACGCTGTATGCCAGCGTTGAGCAGGCATTTAATATGGGGGCAGTGGCCGTTGGCGCGACTATCTATTTTGGATCGCAAGAATCTCGCCGCCAGATTGAAGAGATCTCGGCTGCCTTCGAACGCGCTCATGAACTGGGGCTGGTAACCGTGCTGTGGGCTTATCTGCGCAACTCTGCCTTCAAGAAAGATGGCGTGGATTACCATGTTTCAGCGGATTTGACCGGCCAGGCGAATCACATTGCCGCCACCATCGGCGCGGACATCGTGAAGCAGAAAATGGCGGAAAATAACGGCGGCTATAAAGCGGTTAATTTCGGTTATACCGATGAACGCGTCTGCAGCAAATTAACCAGCGATAACCCGATTGATCTGGTGCGCTATCAACTGGCGAACTGCTATATGGGGCGCGCAGGGCTTATCAACTCTGGCGGCGCTGCTGGTGGCGACACCGATCTGGCCGATGCTGTCCGTACAGCAGTTATCAATAAACGCGCGGGCGGCATGGGGTTGATCCTTGGCCGCAAGGCATTCAAGAAAACCATGGCCGACGGCGTAAAACTGATTAACGCCGTGCAGGATGTCTATCTCGATCAGAAAGTGACCATCGCATAACGGTTTTCGTCACAACCTCTCCTCTTCGGGGGAGAGGTATTGCATTTTTTGTCTCGTTATGTGGCCTGATAAGCGAAGCGCCATCAGGTATTTTTAAGCGATTATCGTAATAACGGGCAATCCGGCGGTAACCGACACTGCAACGCATCAGGCAACACTTCAATGCGGAAATGCTCGCCGCTTAGTGGTTCACCGTCGAGGTTAAAGGTGATCTCATGCGGGGCGCTGACCTCGAACCATGTCGATTTTCCGTCAATAATATGCGGGTTATCTTCCGGCTGCGTCAGGGTGGTTAACAGCGCGGGTAACAGTTCTTCGCCGGTAAAAATACGCAGATGCAATAAGCCATCATTAATTAACGCCTGCGGGCAAAGCTGCTGTCCGCCGCCCGCCTGGCGACCATTACCAATGCCAATCACCAGCGCATCGCCTTGCCACTGAAAATCCTCACCGCGAATTTCGCAGCGATCGGCTTTTAGCTTATCCAGCCGCAGCAGCCCGTGGATCAAATAAGAAACCCCGCCCAGCGCGGCTTTCAGTTTTTCCGGCGTTTCTGTGGTGATGCGAGTACCAAAACCACCGGTTGCCATATTAATAAAACAGGTTTTATCGTTAACGCGGGCGATATCGATAGCCACCGCTTTACCCATGATGGCCAACTGTAACGCTTTCTCCAGCACCTCGGGGATCCCTGCGCTGGTAGCGAAATCATTGGCGGTGCCGAGCGGTAAAATACCGAGCGCCGGAATGTTATCGCCCGTGCAGTTTACCAACGCTGTCGCCACTTCGTTGATGGTGCCATCGCCACCGCCAGCGATCACTGTCTCTGTACCAAGTTGCTGTGCTTCTTTAACGTAGCGCACAGCATCGCCTTTTTCCCAGGTGACGCGCACCTGAATATTCATGCCCTCGTCACGCAACCGTGCGATGGCTGCGCGCAGCGTTTCGTCTCCGGCGCTTTTACCATTGAGGATCAATAAGCTTCCTGGAATTTTGCCCATTTTTCTCGTCTTTATTGCATGCAATGAAGAAAGTGTATCTCACGAGCGAGAATGGGATAAAAAAAGCGGAAAAAAGCGGGAAAAAAAATCAGCCTGCGTAAGGGAGATTACGCAGGCTAAGGAGGTGGTTCCTGGTACAGCTAGCATTTATGGGTTATGTTTTTCAGCAAGATGGATAATACCTATAAAGGCCGGGGAGGTATGTGATCCGATTCTAAGATTCTTCCAGCCGGAAAAATAACCCTGCTAAATTACTTCGTGTGAGGATTACGCGTCGACTGCCCGGTGAAATTGCGCATCAGAAGCGCATATTCCAGCGCCATATCCTGCGGAACCGGCAACCAGACAGTATAACCATCGCCTGGCGCGACCGACATTGCTTCGCCTTTGGCGTTTTCCATCTGCTCAAGCGTAAAGTTGACATTGCCCTGCGGCGTCATCAACTCGAGACTGTCGCCGACCGAAAACTTATTTTTCACCGCGACGGCGGCCAGATTACCTTTACGCTCGCCGGTGAATTCGCCGACAAACTGCTGGCGCTCGGAAACCGAGTAGCCATAGTCATAGTTCTGGTAATCATCATGCGTGTGGCGGCGCAGGAAACCTTCGGTGTAACCGCGATGTGCCAGCCCTTCCAGCGTTTCCAGCAGCGAAGTGTCGAACGGTTTACCCGCAGCGGCGTCGTCGATTGCTTTGCGATATACCTGCGCAGTACGGGCGCAGTAGTAGAACGATTTGGTACGGCCTTCGATTTTCAGCGAGTGCACGCCCATCTGCGTCAGGCGCTCAACATGAGCAATCGCCCGCAGATCTTTCGAGTTCATGATGTAAGTGCCGTGCTCGTCCTCGAAGGCGGTCATGTACTCGCCTGGACGCTGCGCTTCCTCAATCATAAAGACTTTATCGGTCGGCGTACCGACGCCCAGCGTGGGTTCGATGTTCTGTACCGGAATGGGTTCGTGAACATGTACGATATTGCCGATAGCGTCTTCTTTACCTTCCTGAACGTTATATTCCCAGCGGCAGGCGTTAGTGCAGGTGCCCTGGTTCGGATCGCGTTTGTTGATATAACCTGAAAGCAGGCAGCGGCCGGAGTAAGCCATGCACAGTGCGCCGTGCACGAAGATTTCGATCTCCATCTCTGGCACCTGGCTGCGAATTTCGGCGATCTCTTCCAGCGACAATTCACGTGAGAGGATCACGCGCGTCAGCCCCATCTGCTGCCAGAATTTCACCGTTGCCCAGTTGACCGCGTTTGCCTGTACTGAGAGGTGGATCGGCATCTGTGGGAAGTTTTCCCGTACCATCATAATAAGCCCTGGATCGGACATAATCAGCGCATCCGGCCCCATATCCACCACCGGTTTCAGGTCGCGGATGAAGGTTTTCAGCTTGGCGTTATGCGGCGCGATATTCACCACTACATAGAATTTTTTTCCCTGCGCGTGGGCTTCATTGATGCCAATTTGCAGGTTTTCGTGGTTGAATTCGTTATTACGCACGCGCAGCGAATAGCGCGGCTGGCCAGCGTAAACGGCGTCCGCGCCGTAAGCGAAGGCGTAACGCATATTTTTCAGCGTTCCCGCCGGGGACAGGAGTTCCGGTTTAAGCATGATTTTCTCGTTCTGATGACAGGTCAGATCGCCTCACCAGGTGAGGCGGCGGGGGAGTTTCCCTAAATTTAGGGCGGGAATTGTAGCGCCGCGCGCCGGGGGAGTAAACCTGTGCGTTAGTTCACGCGGAGCGGCGGCCATTTCCGCGCCGGTTATTTCCGCCTCGCCACTGAGCACAGCCAACAGCAGCATCAGTGCGCCATAGTCGTATTTCTTCACCATCCTTCTTTGATATACCTGAAGCGCCCGCCAGAATACAGATGATTACAGCATTGCTCCCGACCGGTTTATACTCGGCGGAGGGCTTTGTCAGGGCGCTGTCGGGACGATGTCGTGTTGCTGTCGGGTAACGATCGTGTTGTTGTCAGCGTGGTTCAGCGACACTGCAAGCCGGTTTCCTGTGGAGAAATATTATGAGCAATAAAGTGAAAGCATTCCGTCTGGCCCGCGCCTGGTCGCAGGAACAGCTTGCAGAAATGGCCGCGTTGAGCGTCAGAACGGTGCAGCGTATTGAAAATGGCGATCAACCTTCGCTGGAGACGCTGAGTGCGTTAGCGGCTGTGTTTGGCGTCAGCGTTACTGAGTTGTCCGGGCAGGCGGAGGCGGGGGAAGAGGCGTTGGATCAGCGCATCACAGCCGCCCGGGAAAAGGTCGATGCTGAAAGCCGCTTCTGGCGCTCGCTTATCACCGCAGTCATCGTCTGCGTGCTGCTCTATTTCCTTAACCGCAGTACCGCGCCAGAATCGCTGTGGTCACTGTGGGTGGCGGCGATTTGGGGTGGATTGCTGCTGGTGCGGGGTTTGCGGCTCTTTGTTTTCGCTGAGCCGATCGCCCGCTGGCGCAAACAGCGTTTACAGCGGCTGTTGCGTAAATAAAATGCTATCGGGCGTGAAGCCCGACAGACGTTTACGCCAGTTTGCAGGCGTCAGCTTCCCAGCGGTAGCCGACGCCGTAAACCGCGCGGATAAAGGATTGTTCCTCATCCAGCGCTTCCAGTTTTCGGCGCAGGTTTTTGATATGGCTATCGATGGTGCGGTCGGTCACCACGCGATAGTCATCATAAAGATGGTTGAGCAGTTGTTCGCGGGAGAAGACCTTGCCCGGCTCGCTGGAGAGGGTTTTCAGCAGGCGGAACTCCGCCGGGGTGAGATCCAGCAGTTTGTTGCGCCAGCTTGCCTGGAAACGCCCTTCATCCACAATCAGCGGGCTTTCCGCATCCAGTGCCTGCAATTCGCGCTGCGGCTTGCAGCGGCGCAGAATGGTTTTGACTCTCGCCACCACTTCGCGCGGGCTGTAGGGTTTGCAGATATAATCGTCGGCGCCGATTTCCAGACCCAGCAGGCGATCGATCTCCTCAATTTTTGCTGTCACCATAATGACCGGTATATTGGAGAAGCGACGGATTTCCCGGCACAGCGTCAGACCATCGGTACCGGGCAGCATCAGATCGAGCAGGATCAAATCCGGCGGCGTCTGGCGGACGTATCCCAGCACCTGATCGCCGTGGTTAATCAGCGTCGGCGCGTAGCTGGCCGCCCGTAGATAATCGATCAGCAACTGTCCCAGCTTCGGTTCATCTTCCACGATCAGAATGCGCGGCGTGTTTTCATCAATGGGTAGCTCAGTCATACTTCTCTCGATTCTTCGCCTTCAAGCGGTAGTTCAACTGTAATGGTAACCCCGCCGAATGGCGAGTGCCCGGCGTGGATAGTGCCAGCATGGGCCTCCACAATATTCAGACAGATTGCCAGCCCCAGTCCGGAGCCGCCGCTGGCTCGGTTGCGCGATCCTTCCGTGCGATAAAAACGCTCAAACAGGCGCGTAAGCTGCTCGTCGGAAACGCCCGGCGCGCTGTCGGCAAAACTCAGGATCAGTTTGCCGTCACGAGTGGTGGACTGAATCAGCGTTTGTCCGCCGCTGTCCGTATAGCGCAGGCTGTTTTCCAGCAGGTTATTAAACAGTTGCATCAGGCGATTGGGATCGCCAAATACTCTGCTACTGGTGGACTGCAAATCCAGCGACAAGTTCAGGTTTCGGCTGGCAAAACGTTCATGAAACGCGCCAGCGACAATCTCCAGCAACGTCACCACATCCACCGGTGTGCGCTGATAGGCCAGGGCACCCTCGTCGGACATCGACAACTGATGCAAATCGTCCACCAGCTTGGTGAGCGTGCTAACCTCCGCCTGTAATGACAACACTGATTCCGGCGTAAATTTGCGTACGCCATCCTGAATTGCCTCTAGTTCGCCGCGCAGTACCGCCAGTGGCGTACGCAGTTCGTGGGAGATATCAGCCATAAAATCGCGGCGCATTTGCTGGTTTTTCTCCAGCGTGCTGGCCAGCAGGTTAAAATCACGCGCCAGCCTGCCCAGTTCATCCTGGCTGTCAGTCTTGACGCGCGTCGAGAAATCACCAGAGGCAAGTTTGTGCGTTCCCTCGACCAGCCGTTTCACTGGTGCCAGCAGGCCGCCTGCCAGCGGGAAGGTTGCCAGCGCCGCCAGCAGCGTGGCGAGGCCGACAATCAGCCAACTGGTGCGACGCTGTTGGCGGGCAAAATTGATGTCGGTATTGCGCGTTAACCGCTCAACCGGGGAGGCAATCACCCAGCCCACCGTTTTCTGGTTCACCACAATCGCCCGGCGGTTGCCTTCATCCGGCACCGTGCCGTGCGGGCCGACCAGCACAATGTTGTGCTGATCGACAACCCAGAACTGCGTGCGCCAGCCATGCGGCGGTGGCGGGCCTGGTGGGCCTGGCGGCGGGTCATAGCTTTCCATCCCCTGTGCTGCTCTGCCGTTGTCGCCCATCGTGCGATTCCGCTGCATGGCCTGTTCCGGCCTATCGGCGCGATCATCTTCATGGTTGTTATCGCGTTCGAAAGATCGCAGGATATCGAAAATCATCCGGTCGTTATTGCGCAGAAATTGCCAGTCGCCGTGCTGAGCGTACTGCTCGGCCAGCGTGTCACTCAACATTTGCAGGCGCTGTTCGTTGCCGCGCTTGATATAGTCGATAAACCCGTGCTCAAAGCTGATTCGTACCGCCCAGTGCATGATTACCAGCAGTACGATGCAGGTAGTCAAAATAGCCAGGAAAAGTTTGGCCGTAATACCCGGTCGCCAGAATTTCATGATTCTCTCCTGTTGCGACGGGCAATCACGACGTTCTGGCTGGTATCGTTCGGAACGCGGGCGAAGATCAACGCCGGTAGTGAAATAATCACCGCCATACTGAGATAAGCGTAAAGGAAAATATGATGCGCCGCGCCGCTGTCCGCTGACAGATGCTGCTGACCGAACAGGCCGAGCAGCAAACCGGCGACGGTAACGCCGATACTCATCGACAACTGCATGGTCATCGACAGCAGGCTGTTGCCGCCGCTGGCCAGTTCATCGGGCAGATCTTTCAACGTCAGAGTGTTCATCGAAGAGAAGCGCATCGAGTTAATCATCCCCTGACAGAACAGCACCACCGGCAGCAGGTAGTACCAGCCGAGCAGGGCGGTGGTCATAAACAGCAGGCTCACCAGCGCCAGACCAAGGGTGGAACAGACCAGCGCGCGGCGATAACCAAAACGGTTAACCACTTGCACGACAATCCGCTTCATACCCATACTGCCCAGTACCATCGGGATCATCATCAGCCCGGCGTGGAACGGCGAAAAATCAAGGCCAATCTGCAAAAACACCGGCGTCATAAATGGCAGCATGCCGCTGCCTATACGCCCGGCGAAGCTCCCGGCCAGCCCCAGGGAAAATGAGGGCGTGCGGAACAGTCGCAGGTTGAACAACGCACTATCATTACCTCTGGCATGCAACAGATAAAACAGCATCGCTGCTGCGCCCACCGCCACCAACGCAGCAAGCTGGACGGACGAAAGCCCCAGCCCGCGGTTGCCGTCGAGCGCCAGCGTCAGCGTCGCCATACCACAGGCCAGCAACGCAAAACCCGCCATATCGAAACGGCGGGTTTGCAGTTTATAGTTTGGCATCCGGCTCAGGGTGGCGATCGCGCCGATAATACCGACCGGCAGGTTAATCAGGAAAATCCAGTGCCACGAAGCATACTCCACCAGCATCCCGCCAAGTGTCGGGCCAACCAGTGGGCCGATTTGCCCCGGCAGAGTGACGAAAGTCATCGCCGCCATATATTGGTCGCGCGGGACGATTTTCATCACCGTCAGCCTGCCTACCGGCACCATCATCGCCCCGCCGATACCCTGTAAAACCCGCGCCATCACCAGTTGATCAAGGGTTGAGGCCTGCGCGCAAAACAGCGAGCCGGTAGTGAACAGCACAATGGCGAGGAAAAAGATATTTCGCACGCCAACCCGATCCGCCAGCCAGCCGCTGGCTGGCAGCATGATTGCCACGGTCAATACATAGGAGACCACCACCATGTGCATATGCAGCGGGCTCTCTCCCAGGCTTTGCGCCATCGAGGGGAGGGCCGTATTCACAATCGTGGTATCCAGCGACTGCATAAAAAAGCCAAAGGCGACGATCCATAGTTGCCAGTGGATGTTTTTGGGAAGTTCATTCATTCACTAACTGGCTCTCTCTCTTTCTGGCTAAAACGCATACGCAGGCGGTCAAAGAAGAGGTAGACCACCGGCGTTGTATACAGGGTAAGAAGCTGGCTCATCACCAGACCGCCGACAATGGTGATCCCCAGTGGCTGGCGCAGTTCGGAGCCGTCGCCGCCGGAAATGACCAACGGCAGTGCGCCAAACAGCGCCGCCAGGGTGGTCATCATGATCGGACGAAAACGCAGCAAACAGGCCTGGAAGATGGCCTCTTCTGCACTCAGGCTCCCCTTGCGCTGGGCTTCGAGGGCGAAGTCGACCATCATTATGGCATTCTTCTTCACTATCCCTATCAGCAACATGATGCCAATCAGTGCGATCAGGCTAAACGGCGAGCCGAACAGCTCCAGCGCCAGCAGCGCGCCGACGCCCGCCGAGGGCAGCGTTGAGAGAATGGTCAGCGGGTGGACGTAGCTCTCGTAGAGGATCCCCAGCACGATATAGACTGTAGCAATCGCTGCCAGGATCAGGATCACCTGTGAATTCATCGTCTCCTGGAATACCTGCGCCGTACCGGCGAAGCTGCCGCGCACGCTCGAAGGGACGCCAAGTTGCGTCATCGTACGGTCGATGGCGTCGCTGGCTTCCGACAGCGAAGTGCCTGTCGGCAGGTTAAAAGCGATGGTCGATGCTGCCGACAGCCCCTGATGGTTTACCGACAGCGGCGCATTCGCTGGTTGCCAGTGGGCAAAGTAAGAGAGCGGGATCGACTTGCCTTCGCTGTTGATCACATACATCTTGTTTAGTGCGCTCACGTCCTGGGTATAGCGGGGATCGACTTCCATCACCACTTTATACTGATTAAGTGGTTGATAAATAGTGGAGATCTGCCGCTGACCGAAGGCATCATTCAGCAGACTGTTGGCCGCCTGAACGCTGATGCCCAGCCGCGACATCGTTTCGCGATCGTAAATCAGGTTCATCTCTGCGCCGTTGTCCTGCTGGTCTGAGTTGACGTCCGCCAGTTGCGGCAGCGCCGCCAGTGCTTTACGGATCTTCGGCTCCCACTCGCGCAAGGCGCTGAGATCGTCCGACAGCAGGGTGTACTGGTAGCTGGCATTGGCCTGCCGTCCGCCGACGCGAATATCCTGTACGGCCATCAAAAACAAGCTTGCGCCAGGCTCTTTCGCCAGTTTAACGCGCAATCGGTCAATCACCTGCTGCGCTGTTTCATTACGAATATGTCGCGATTTGAGGGTGATAAACATCATGCCGCTGTTTACGCGCGAACCGCCGGTAAAACCGGTGACATTATCCACTGCCGGGTCGTCACGGATGATTTTCATAAAATCCTGCAACTTACCGCGCATTGCCTGAAAAGAGATGCTCTGATCCGCCTGAATGCCGCCCATTAGCACGCCTGTGTCCTGCTCAGGAAATAAGGTTTTCGGAATGGAGATATAGAGCCAGACATTCAGCGTGATGGTGCCAAGCAGCACCAGACCCACCAGCCTTGTGTGGTTCAGCACCCATGAAAGCGAGCGGGCATACTGCTGCTGGAGTGCAATCAGCAAACGGCCAACGCCTTTTTCCCGCGTGCGTTCTCGCGGTTTATGGCGTTTCAGCAGCCAGCCGCACATCATCGGTGTCAGCGTCAGTGAAATGGCCATCGAGATGCCAATCGCCACCGACAACGTGACGGCAAACTCGCGCAGCAGCCTGCCCGGTAGGCCGGCCATCAACAGCAGTGGCAGGAACACCGCTATCAGCGACAGGCTCATCGACAGCACAGTAAAACCGACTTCCCGTGTTCCCTGCAATGCCGCCTGCAACGGTTTCACGCCCGCCTCAAGATGGCGGGAGATGTTTTCCAGCACCACAATGGCATCATCAACGACAAAGCCGGTGGCGATGGTCAGCGCCATCAGCGACAGGTTATTCAGACTGAAACCGCACAGGTACATAGCGGCAAATGTGCCGATCAATGAAACCGGTACGGCGACCGCCGGGATCAGCGTGGCGCGACCGGAGCGCAAAAACAGAAACACCACCAGGATCACCAGCGCCACCGAGATCACCAGCGTCTGCTCCACTTCCGCCAGCGAGGCGCGAATGGTCGGTGAGCGATCCTGGGCGATTTGTAGATTGATAGCGGCAGGAATGGTTTTCTGTAATTCCGGCAGACGAGCGCGGATGCCATCCACCGTCTGAATAATATTGGCTTCCGGCAGCTTGCGGATCATCAGCAAAATCGCCGGTTTTGCGTTGGTCATCCCGGCATTGCGCACATCCTGCACCGAGTCGCTAACCGTGGCAACATCGCTTAAATGTACCGCTGCGCCGTTGTTGTAATGGATGATCAACGGCTGGTATGCGGCCGCCGTTTTTAGTTCATCATTGGTTTGCACCTGCCAGCGTTGAGCGCCGTCATCCACCGCGCCCTGCGGCCGACGGACGTTAGCATTGCTGATGGCGGTACGCACGGCATCAAGAGAAACACCCTGATTAAACAGCGCCTGCGGGTTGAGGTCGACGCGCACCGCGGGCAGCGAGCTTCCGCCGATATCAACATCGCCGACGCCGTCGATCTGCGCGATGGTTTGTGCCAGTTGCGTCGAGGCAAAATCGTATAACTGGCCCTGCGAATAGGTATCCGAGGTCAGTGTCAGGATCATGATCGGCGCATCCGACGGGTTCGCTTTGCGATAGGTCGGACGGCTTGGCATACCGCTTGGCAGCAGGCTTTGTGCCGCGTTGATCGCCGCCTGTACATCGCGCGCTGCGCCGTTGATATTGCGGTCAAAATTAAACTGCAAAATGATACGCGTATTGCCCAGTGAACTGGAGGAGGTCATTTCGTTGACTCCGGCAATCCGCCCCAGTGAGCGTTCCAGCGGCGTAGCGACCGACGACGCCATCGTCTCCGGTGAGGCACCAGGCAGCGAGGCGCTGACCATGATCACCGGAAAATCGACCTGCGGTAGCGGGGCTACCGGCAGCAGCCGGAAGCCAAGGATGCCGCACAGCGTTATAGCCAGCGAAATCAAAATCGTCGCCACCGGGCGGTAAATGAAGAGGGCGAAAAACTTCACTTACGCCTCCTCTTCACGGCGTGGGAAGCGTTGTTTTACGGCCAGCGACAGGCGGTCGAACAGCAGATAAATCACCGGCGTGGTAAACAGCGTTAGTACCTGGCTGACCAGTAGCCCCCCCACCATGCCGATACCCAGCGGGCGGCGCAGCTCTGCGCCCACACCGGTGCTGAGCATCAGCGGTAGCGCACCGAGCAGGGCTGCCAGCGTGGTCATCAGGATCGGGCGAAAACGCAGCAGACAGGCCTGGAAAATCGCCTCGCGCGGCGCCATCCCTTCTTCACGTTCGGCGGCGAGGGCGAAGTCAATCATCATGATGGCGTTTTTCTTGACGATACCAATCAGCAGAATGATGCCGATAATGGCGATCACATCCAGCTCACTGCCGGAAATCATCAGCGCCAGCAGCGCACCAACGCCAGCGGTCGGCAGCGTCGAGAGAATGGTTACCGGGTGGATAAAACTCTCATACAGCACGCCGAGCACGATATACATTGCCGCCACCGCTGCGACGATCAGCCAGACCGTGCTGCCAAGCGCAGCCTGGAACGCCAGCGTGCTGCCCTGGAACTGGGTGCGGATATCGGTCGGAAAATTAAGGGTTTTTTCACTGTCGGTGATCGCCTGCACCGCATCACCCAGCGAATAGCCGCGCGCCACGTTAAAAGAGATGGTGGTGGAGGGGAATTGATCAAGGTGGTTAATACTCAGCGGCGCAAAGCGCTGTTCCACTTTAGCTATCGAGGATAACGGCACCACACCGCCGCCGCTGCTGGCCAGACGAATGTTCTCCAGCGCCGCCAACCCTGGTGTTTGTGTTGTGTCGTGTTCCAGCACCACGCGGTACTGATTTGACTGGGTATAGATGGTGGAGATCAGCCGCTGACCAAAGGCGTCATACAGCGCGTTATCAACATCCGACATGGTGATGCCAAGACGGCTGGCGGTGTTGCGGTCAACGTTGACCCAGGCTACCAGCCCTTTGTCCTGCCAGTCGCTGCTGACATCAGAAAGTTGCGGCAGTGCTTCCAGTTTAGCGATCAGTTGCGGCACCCAGGTGCTCAAGGCGTCCAGTGAGTTTGCCTGCAAGGTAAACTGGTACTGGGTGCGGCTGACCGTGGTGTCGATGGTCAAATCCTGCGTCGGTTGCAGATAGAGCGCCACGCCGGG
This sequence comes from Kosakonia oryziphila, assembly GCF_900094795.1. Classification (GTDB taxonomy): domain Bacteria; phylum Pseudomonadota; class Gammaproteobacteria; order Enterobacterales; family Enterobacteriaceae; genus Kosakonia; species Kosakonia oryziphila. The sequence goes on along the minus strand of NZ_FMBC01000005.1, from coordinate 59,182 downwards.
CACTTTTGCTGCCGCCTGTTGCAGGCGCTCAATCACTGTCTGTACACGGTCGTCGCGTTTATCCAGTGGCTTAAGGTTGATTTGCAGACGGGCGCTGTTCAGCGACGGGTTGGTGCCATCAACGCCAACAAACGAGGTCAGGCTTTCAACTGCCGGATCCTGCAGGATAACGTCGGCTACCTGCCGCTGGCGTTGCGCCATGCTGGCAAACGATGCCGACTGTGGCGCCTGTAGCGTACCCTGAATGATGCCGTTGTCCTGTACCGGAAAGAAACCTTTTGGAATGAAAACCCACAGCGCCATTGACAGTAGCAGTGTGCCTATCGCCACGCTGAGTGTCAGCCACGGGTGGTTAAGCACTTTCGCCAGCAGATGGCCATAACCGGCGATCACGCGCTCGAAAAAACGTTCTGAGGCGCGGGAAAAACGGTTCTGCTTGCGCAGGGATTCCTCGCTCAGCATGCGCGCGCACATCATCGGTGTCAGCGTCAGCGACACGATAGCCGAGATCAGAATTGCCACTGCCAGCGTGACGGCGAACTCACGGAACAGACGCCCGACGATATCGCCCATAAACAGCAGCGGGATCAGCACGGCAATCAGCGAGAAGGTGAGGGAGATAATGGTAAAGCCGATCTCGCCTGCGCCTTTGAGCGCTGCCGCCAGCGGTTTTTCTCCTTTTTCGATATAGCGCGAGATGTTCTCAATCACCACAATCGCATCATCCACCACAAAGCCGGTGGCGATGGTCAGCGCCATCAGCGTCAGGTTATTGATAGAGAAATTGAGAAAAACCATCACCGCAAAGGTACCGATAAGCGACAGCGGCACGGCCACGCCTGGAATGATGGTGGCCGGAATATTGCGTAGAAACAGATAGATAATCATCACCACCAGCGCAATGGCCAGCATCAGTTCGAACTGGGTGTCGCTGACTGAGGTGCGGATGTTGTTGGTGCGATCGGAGAGCACTTTCACCGTGACCGATTTCGGCAGACTCTTCGTTAATTGTGGCAGCAGAGTACGAATCCTGTCGGCGGTATCAATGATGTTGGCGCCCGGCTGACGCTGGACATTCATCACAATAGCCTGTTGCTTATTCGCCCATGCGCCAAGCCAGCGGTTCTCTGCGCCTTGTTCCACTGTTGCTACATCGCCAAGGCGAATGGCCGCACCGTTCTGGTAAGCGACAATCAACTGGCGATACTCTTCGGCGGACTGCATCTGGTCGTTGGCGGAGAGCGTGATGGCGCGCGTTGGGCCATCAAGGCTACCTTTCGCCGAGTTAACGTTGGCATTGTTGATGGCGGTGCGAATGGTTTCACTGGTCAACCCCAGCGCAGCGACAGCCTGCGCGTTAAGTTTGACGCGTACAGCCGGGCGCTGGCCGCCGGAAAGGGTGACCAGACCAACACCGGAAACCTGCGAAATTTTCTGCGCGACGCGCGTTTCGACCATATCTTCCACCTGCGTCATCGGCATGGCGGAAGAGGTGACTGCCAGCGTCATGATCGGCGGATCGGCGGGGTTAACTTTGCTGTAAACCGGCGGGTTAGGCAGATCGGAAGGGAGCAAGCTGTTGGCAGCGTTCATCGCCGCCTGCACTTCCTGCTCGGCAACATCCAGCGGTAGCGTGAGCTGGAACTGTAACGTCACCACCGATGCCCCGCCGGAGCTTTGTGATGACATCTGTTTTAAGCCCGACATCTGGCCAAATTGCCGTTCGAGCGGCGCGGTAATTGCCGACGTCACCACATCGGGGCTGGCGCCGGGGTAGAGAGTGACGACCTGGATGGTGGGGTAGTCCACTTCCGGCAGCGCCGAGACGGGAAGAAACCGGTAGCCGATGATCCCGGCAAGCAGAATCGCCACCATCAATAAAGTGGTGGCGACCGGGCGTAAGATAAACAGACGGGAAGGGCCACCTGTCCGGCCTGGCGGTAGCAACTGCATCAGGAGTGCGCTCCTTTCGCCGGATGCTCAGGTTTTGTGGGCGTCTGCCGGGCGCTTTGCGCATCCACCACTTCCACTTTGGCCCCTTCGGTCAAACGGTCAATACCGTCCGTCACCACGCGGTCGCCCGCCGACAGCCCGGCAGCAATCACTACTTTCTGGCTGTCCTGAATACCCGGCGTAACAATATGTTTGCTGACCTGGCTATTCTCATTCACCACCCAGACAAAGTTGCCTTCATTACCCATTTGCAGCGCGGCGGTAGGGATCACAACGGCATCTTGTTGCGTGGCGACCAGCATGCGCGCATTGACGAACTGATTGGGAAACAGCGCGTCGTCTTGATTATTAAAGCGTGCTTTCAGTTTGATGGTGCCAGTGGTGGCATCGATCTGGTTATCAAGACTTAGTAGTGAACCGCTGCTCAGTTTCTGTTTGTTAGTGCGATCCCAGGCTTCCACTACCAGCGGTTGACCGGACTTTTGCGCTTGCACGACGGTGGCGATGTCGTTTTCCGGCAGGGTAAAGATGAGGTCAATCGGGTGGGTTTGCGTCAGCACCACAATACCGGTGGTATCGCTGCTGCTGATTTGGTTGCCAATATCCACCTGTTTTAAGCCAACGCGCCCGGAGATGGGTGCCGTGATGCGGCTCCAGTCCAGTTGCAACTGGGCGCTGGCGACCGAAGCTTCATCAGCTTTGACGGTGCCTTCGGATTCCGTTACCAGCGCCAGTTGGGTATCGAGATCCTGACGGGAGACGAGACTGGTTTTCACTAGTTGCTGATAGCGGGCCAGATCGCGGCGCGCATTCGCCAGCGTAGCTTGATCTTTTGCCAGTTGCCCCTGTGCCTGTGCCAGTGCGACTTTAAATGCGCTGGGGTCGATTTCAGCCAGCAGATCGCCGGCTTTAACCTGTTGCCCCTCCTGGAAGTGGAGCGCCATCAGTTGGCCGGAAACGCGGCTGCGCACGGTCACTGTGTTGGTTGCCGTAATTGTACCGAGGCCAGAGAGATAACGCGGAACGGATTCACGGGTCGCTGTGGCAGCCTGGACCGGTGGTAACGCGCCGCCGCGCATGCCGTGACGACCGCCGCCAGCCTGAATTTGTGTGTGTCCGGTGGTGGAAGAGGGGGGGGTAGCTTGCTGGTGGCTAAAGTAGTACCACGCGGCACCTGCCATGGCGATAACCACGACCGCCACAAGTGTGCGACGAAAAGTGAAGCTGCGTTTCATCGTTATATATATCTCGTCCTGGAAAGCATGACCAAAATAATACTAGTTTAATGAGGCCTTAACGCAGAAAAATGGAGGAAATATGAAACACTGTTTAGAAACGTCGAGTGGGATAGATATTTGCATTAGGGGCAATATGGAGAGGAAAATAATGCCGGATGTTGCTCATCCGGCAAAATATTAGCGAAACAGCACCTGCGCCCAACGGGCAAGCCCGGCGGTAACAGAGCCAAAATCATCGCCTCCCGCAATCGGGATCCCCGGTAGCGTTTCTGCCAGCGCTTTTTTGATGATGGGGGAGCGGGCGCTACCGCCAGTCAGATAGATCACTTCCGGCGTTTCGTTGCTATTTTCCAGCGCCAGTTGCACCTGCTCAATAATGCGCTGTAGCGGTTGATTGAGCGCCACTTCCAGGGTGTCCTGGGTGATTGCGGTGGCAAGCTCGTCGCTGATAAATGGCAACGGTGCGGTGATATGCGCTTCTTCTGAGAGGGCTATTTTGCTCTCTTCGGCGCTGCGTACCAGCCGGTAGCTCAGGCGCTGCCGCCACACTTTCAGCAGCAGGGCGACTTTTTCTGCGTCGCGGGCGTCGCGCAGCAGATCGTTGAGCAGACGGCCATTAGCTGCGCTGTAAAATTCGGTTTGCGCCGGCACATCGTTGATCGCCACCGCGTTCCACCATGGCAGAATCGGCAGGGCGATGCCTTTTTCCGTCTGGCCGCCCATACCAAGCAGGGGCATCAGACTTTTAAACGCCAGTGCGATATCCAGATCGTTACCGCCAACACGGCAACCGCTATGGCCGAGGAGGCTGGCTGCGCGATCCTGTCTGGCGCGCCATTCTGGGCCCATTAGCAGAATGGAGCAGTCTGTTGTTCCACCGCCGATATCCACCACCAGTACGCGTTTCTCTTCGTTTAGCGTGGCTTCAAAATCGAGCCCAGCAGCTACTGGCTCGTACTGAAACACCACGTCGCGGAAACCGGCGCGTTTCGCTGCGCGCTCAAGGATCCCCTGTGCCTGGGCGTTGGCATCATCGCCGCCAAGTCCCTGGAAGTTGATCGGCCGACCAATGACCGCCTGGTTGATGCTTTCTGGCAGTTGCGTTTCAGCCTGTTGGCGAATATGTAGCATCATGGCGCAGACCAGATCCTCGAACAGGGCAATCTGCTGCGGTTTCAGACCGTTGGCGCCAAGGAAGGATTTCGGCGATTTAACGAAGTAAACCTCTTCAGGATCGCTCACATACTGACGCAGCGAGGCGAGGCCAAACTGCACGCTGGTGGCATTGACCTCTATATCTTCCTCACGGTTAAAGCTCACCGCCCGGCGCAGCAGGGCCTGGGTTTCGCTCCCCGTTGCCGGAACCTGATGGTGACGATAGAGCCATTCGCTGACGGCTTCGCGCGTCGGCGCGCAGAGCATAGATGGCAGCAGCGAACTGTTATTTTCCATGGTCAGCAGATGTGGCGCGCCATCGCGCATTACTGCAATTGAGCAGTTTGCTGTCCCGTAATCAAAACCTACAAACACGTTGTTATCCCCATGCCAGTGAAGAAGGGGGGCGACTTTAGCCGAATGCGGCCCGGGCGACAACCGGAATATGAAAGCAAGGCGGAAAATCCCGAGGCCGTTTATGCTGTTAGCAGCAAATGAGGAGCAACTATGTACGAACTGCGCTGGCAGCCGCCTTACGACTGGGCCTGGATGTTGGAATTTTTAGGCGATCGCGCCGTGGCGGGCGTTGAAGAGATTGATACAACACGCTATGTGCGTTCCTTTTCCTCAGGCCCGCATCGCGGGCTGATTATCGCCGAACCGGATGAGGCGAGCGCGACGCTGAAGGTCACGCTTAGCGAAGGTTTACAGCCGATTGCAGAATTGTGCCTGCAACGGATCCGCTGCTTGTTTGATCTCGACTGCAATCCGCAGGAAGTGACCACAGCTCTGGGTACGCTGGGCGCCGCGCGACCAGGGTTGCGCCTGCCGGGATGTGTTGATCCGTTTGAGCAGGGCGTGCGGGCGATTTTAGGCCAACTAGTCAGCGTGGCTATGGCGGCAAAGCTGACAGCAAAGGTCGCACAGCGTTATGGCGATACGCTGGATGAGCGCGGTTTTATCTGTTTTCCCACACCGCAGCAGCTCTCTGCGGCGCGTGCCGGGGATTTACAGACGCTCGGCATGCCGCGCAAACGCGCTGAATCGCTGTTATACCTGGCGCAGGCCGCTTGCGACGGTGTGCTGCCGCTGACGGCACCGCCAGATGTAGAGCAGGGGGTGAAAGCCTTGCAAACCTTCCCCGGTATCGGCCGCTGGACTGCCAGCTACTTTGCCTTGCGCGGCTGGCAGGCGAAAGATATTTTTCTACCCGACGATTATCTGATTAAGCAGCGCTTTGCCGGGATGACACCTGCGCAGACGCGGCGCTATGCTGAACGCTGGCAGCCGTGGCGTTCCTATGCGCTGTTGCATATCTGGTATACGGCAGGGTGGGCGCCCGAAGTGTGATGCCTGGTGGTATCAGTGCATTTGTCTGCCAGATAAGGCAACGCCGACATCAGGTAATTAAGTACCAGACTCACGCAGCATCATGCCTGTATGGCTACGTGTACGCTCCGTTTTCCCCGCGCAGGCCGCAGCCATTCGCTGGTCAGTTGATGGCGAAATAACTGATGTTCAGCATCAAATCCAGCGGCTGAGCCTGTGAAATAATGTCGCCATAAATCATATCGATGCCGATGCCGGAAAGGGTATCCATCATGAGCGGCAGATTGGTCGGCCCGGCGATGCTCTTCATGCCAAGGCGCTGGGCGTGGCCCTGAATAATGGTCACCATCATCTCGTCCATCAGATTACCGTGAACGTTGGTAACCAGTACCGGGTCGAGCATCAGGTAATCGGCCATGTTCGGGCCCAGATGGTTAAAGATATCCAGATCGTTCCCGATACGGCTGAGAATAATGCGGCAACCTGTCTGGCGCAGCCGCGCCAGATTGTCGAGAAGGATGCTGTCTTCACGCATCAGTGCATCAGCGTGCACCACAAGATGCAACAGCCGGGCGGATAGTGGGCCGCTTTCCAGCAGATTGAGCAGTTCATTCACCAGCGTTGTGCTGGAGAGCCCGGCCACGGAAAGCGGCAGGGCAATACCGAACCCTTTACCGGCAACAGCAGTGGCGTGGTTACTGAAAAACTCATGGAATATGCGGCGGTCGAGCGCGCGGAGCAGTTCTGGTTCGCTAAGGCCAGAACGGAAAGCGTCCTCTTCCATTATTTCGCCTTCGCTGGTCCACAAACGCAGCGAGAGTAGCCAGAAGTTGCAGGCCGCCGGCACGCGCGGCGACGCCACGCCGCGGGCAATCAGCAGCAGAGGGTTATCTTTGATCATATGCCACTGTTCATCCAGCGACATCATGCTGCGCTCATGCTGCATCTCGCCTTGCTGCGGTTCGTACACTGTTACGATCCCGCGCCCGCTATTTTTGGAGGAGTAGCAGGCGATATCCGCCTGCGACATCACTTCTGAAGCCTGACAGTTGGTTTCATCAATCAACGAAATTCCGGCGCTGGCGCCGATATGGTGCAAACGGCCTTCCCACATGAAGCGGTAGGCATTGATGGCTTCAACGATACGGCCAGAAATATAGCGCGCGCTCTCGACATTACAGTCGGGCAGCAGTAAACCGAACTCATCGCCGCCAAGGCGGGCAAGAATATCGGTCGACCGCAACATGCTGAGCATCAGCGACGCGATCTCGCGCAGCAGGGCGTCTCCCGCCGCGTGCCCGGCTGAATCGTTAACGGCTTTAAAGCGATCAAGATCGATAAACACCAACGCATGACGCTGGTGGAATTCCTGCACTGTTAGCAGCAGGCGTTTGAGATGGTTTTCAAAACTGACCCGGTTCGCCAGATTGGTCAGCGCATCATGCGAAGCGCTGTAACTTAGCTGCCGCAGCATTTTTCGGGATTCCGTTACATCCTGAATCACCAGTACCGAGCCGATATGTTGCCCATCCAGTGTGCTGAGCGGCGTTATGCTGTAGTGAATGTCGAAGTAGCCGCCGGTGCGGCAGTGCAGCACCACATCCTGTTCAATGGTCGAGCGAGACATATCACTGCTGTGAATGTTTTCCATCGCCGGGCCATTATCACCAAAAGTAATGCGCAGTACCGTCAGCAACGGCTGGCCGATAGCCTGTTCCTGCGCCCATCCGCTCATTTTCTCCGCCACCGGGTTCATAAAGGTGACGTTCATATCCACATCGGTACACAGCACCGCTTCGCCGATGGAGTCCAGGGTAATGTGCAGGCGTTCTTTTTCCTGAAATAGCGCGTCGTTCAGCTGCTTAACTTCCGTCATGTCCATATTGACGCCGAGCAGGCGTTCAACTTCGCCATGCTTATTCAGCACACGGTTTGCCAGCGTGCGAATATGGCGAATACCGCCTTTGACGCTAATGCGGAACTCCAGTTTGAAAGCCATGCGCGCCACCAGCGCGTTGCGGATAATGCGTTCGGTTTCCGGTCTGTCTTCCGGCAGCACGCGTTCGTACCACAATTGCCATGTCGGTTTCGTGTGGGGAGGCACTTCGTACATCTCGAACATGCGCTTGTCCCAACTGATAATGTCCGTCTCAAGCTCCCACTCCCAGATGCCAATCCCGCCCGCCTCGTTCGCCAGCGTGATGCGCTCCATCAGGCGTTTGTTGACCCATTCGGTCTGCTTTAGATCGTTAATGTCTTCAACCTGGACGATAAAGTAGAGCGGGGTGCCATCCGTGTGGTGAACAACGGAAACCGCTATCAGCGCCCATACCAGCTCACCGCTGCGCGTGTAATAGCGTTTTTCCATGGAGTAAGCAGAGATATCGCCGCGCACCAGTTGCTCAAGCTGTTCCAGATCGCTATTTAAATCTTCCGGGCAGGTGAGCTGCTGGAAGGTCATCTGCTGTAGCTCCTCCTGGCTGTAACCCAGAAACTGGCATAACGCTTTGTTGGTCTGTAACCACTGCCCTTCGGTGCCCACCAGCGCCATCCCGATGGCGGAATACTCCATCGCATTTCGAAAACGCTCTTCGCTTTCGATAATGTGTTTGCGCTCGGCGCGAAAGGCGTACATCACCATAGTCATGACGTTCACTGGCAGCAGGATCATCAGGAACGGCAGCCATTGCGCGTTTATCATCACGTTGTTTTTTGGCATGGTGGTAAGGGTGGGGTTATGCGCAATCATCAGCGAGACCATCATGATGGTAATCAGAAAGACGAGAAAGGCTTCAACCCGTGGCAGACGCACTGCGCTCCACATTAGCAGTACAATTACCGCAGTAAACGGCCACGGCAGGTAATGCAGCGCCAGCCAGCTTAATCCGAGTGTGACAGAGAGCGTTGCAAGCGTTTCCAGCAGTAGCTGCGGTTTACGGTGACGCAACAGGTAGTGCGGTTTAAACAGCAGACCGAGCGGCACCACTGCCAGTGCGCCGATAGATTCGGACAGCACCCAGATAAGAAAGGTACGCAGAGCATTGTCGGCAGACGTCAACAGACAGATCAGCACGCCGCCGATCAGCGGAGGGATCAGCGCGCTGCCGATCGCCAGACGCAGCCAGTCGCCGAGGTTTTGCAGCGGGTTATACCAGGGCAATAGTTTACGCAGCAGCACCGCGCCTATTGCGGCCTCAATAACATTGACGACGGGGTAACGTAGATCGATCTGGCTGGCCGATGAGAGCATTACCGTCGCCGCTATATTGCCCAGCACGCAGGCCAGCGCGATGCCCGGCCACATCCGCCCGGCGTGGCGGTAAAATCCCACCGTAATGATGGCGGTGGGAAACCAAAGCGGCGCGATAACAGTGCCGAAACGGATAAGCTCCAGTGAGAAGAGCGTAAAAATGAAAGAGAGCAGCCCTAAACTGACAAGCCGCAGCCCAGGATGTGGGGTGGTAACCAAAACGCGTTGGTGTTGTTTCTTCATTACCGCTTTATCCGCAACCCTGTGACGTCCGGAACCGCGTCCGGAGAGTAAAATTTGAATTTTGGATTATGCTAGTACAAACAATTTACAATTCCTATGCCGGGCACTCATAATTTGACACCATAATGTTATTAATTACTTAGTGAGTAATGAAAACGCATCAGCCGGGTTAGTTTTACGCGTTTTACGGTGTGACTGGTCAGCCAGAGGGGCAAAAGTGAGCGGCTTTTTGCCGCCCCTGTTCCCGCTAAGGATTCGGCTGGTATCACGCCAGTGAAATCCCTATAATTGCCGCGTTTGACGCTTTGGCGTCGTCCTTCCTTTACATCCAGGTTAATCAGGTCGCTAAATTTATGACTGATCAGTCTCATCAGTGCGTCATCATCGGTATCGCCGGCGCATCTGCTTCAGGTAAAAGTCTTATCGCCAGCACATTGTATCGTGAACTGCGCGAGCAGGTGGGTGATGAACACATTGGCGTTATTCCAGAAGATAGTTACTACAAAGATCAAAGCCATCTGTCTATGGAAGAGCGTGTAAAAACCAACTATGACCACCCCAGTGCGATGGATCATAGTCTGTTATTCCAGCATTTAGAGTCGCTCAAGCGCGGCGAATCCATTGAGTTACCGGTGTACAGCTATGTGGAACATACGCGTACCAAAGAAACTATCCGCATTGAAGCGAAAAAAGTGATTATCCTGGAAGGGATCCTGTTGTTGACTGATTCACGCCTGCGCGATGCGATGAATTTCTCCATTTTCGTTGATACGCCGCTGGATATCTGCCTGATGCGCCGTATCAAGCGCGACGTTAACGAGCGAGGCCGTTCAATGGACTCGGTGATGGCGCAATATCAAAAAACTGTGCGTCCGATGTTCCTGCAATTTATTGAACCCTCAAAGCAATATGCCGATATCATCGTGCCGCGTGGAGGTAAAAACCGCATCGCCATTGATATCCTGAAAGCCAAAATCAGCCAGTTTTTTGAATAATACATGTTAGTCTATGGCACTGAGTGTTAAGAGCCTATCCCAGCAGGCGTAATTGTTGCCGGTGGTTTGGACACGGACCGCGCGGAAAAACCGGAGCGTACACGTAGTACGTGAGGATTTTGAGCACTGCCCAGGGCCAAACCAGCAAATAAAATAGCCTAATGAGATAGGTTCTAAGTCCGGCCCCTGATCTTCTCAGGGGCGTGCCGCACTATTAAGGAGAATGCGCCATGCGTCTTTGTGACCGCGATATTGAAGCCTGGCTGGATGACGGTCGGCTTGCTATTAACCCGCGTCCGCCGGTAGAACGGATTAACGGGGCGACGGTGGATGTCCGCCTTGGCAATAAATTCCGCACTTTCAGCGGACATACGGCGGCGTTTATCGATCTCAGCGGCCCTAAGCATGAAGTCAGCGCGGCGCTTGACCGGGTAATGAGCGACGAGATTGTGCTCGATGAAGGCGAGGCGTTTTTCCTGCATCCGGGCGAGCTGGCGCTGGCAGTGACCTATGAATCTGTTACATTGCCTGCCGATCTGGTCGGCTGGCTGGACGGGCGCTCTTCACTGGCGCGTCTGGGATTGATGGTACACGTGACCGCGCATCGTATCGATCCCGGCTGGTCAGGCTGTATCGTGCTGGAGTTCTATAATTCAGGCAAGCTGCCGCTGGCGCTGCGCCCGGGCATGCTGATTGGCGCCCTGAGCTTTGAGCCGCTCTCCGGGCCGGCCGATCGTCCTTATAACCGACGTGAAGATGCGAAGTATCGCGATCAGCAAGGCGCGGTCGCCAGCCGCATTGATAAAGACTGACTGATCTCCATTGAGGATGTGATGAGAAGAGCGTTAACAACACTGATGATTTTGTTGGTCGTGCTGGTTGCTGGCCTTTCGGCATTAGTGTTATTGGTCAATCCGAACGATTTTCGCGCTTACATGGTGCGCCAGGTGGAGGCGAGGAGCGGCTATCAGCTACAGCTTGATGGTCCGTTGCGCTGGCACGTCTGGCCGCAGCTTAGCATCCTCTCTGGCCGCGTCACGTTGACGGCCCCCGGCGCGGAAATGCCGGTGGTGAAAGCCGATAATATGCGTCTTGATGTCAGCCTGTGGCCGTTGCTGTCGCACCAGTTACAGGTGAGACAAGTGATGCTGAAGGGTGCGGTGATCCAGCTTATTCCGCAAAGTGAAGCGGCACCGGAAAAAAATGCGCCGGTGGCACCGCATGGCAACTCACTTCCGCTGGTGGAACCGGATCACGGCTGGTCATGGGATATTGCCCGTTTACAGGTTGCCGATAGCCTGTTGGTTTTCCAGCGCGCTAATGATGAACCGGTGACGGTACGCGATATTCGTCTGCAAATGGAGCAGGGGGCGCAATATCAGGCGACGCTGGATTTCTCGGGGCGGATTAACCGCAATCAGCGCGACCTGACGCTTTCATTCAGCGCGAAAGTGGATGCTCGTGATTATCCGCGTAATCTCAGCGCCGCTATCGATAAATTGCAGTGGCAGCTTCAGGGTGGCGATACGCTGCCGAAGGGTATTAGCGGCGCGGGCCAACTGCAAGCACAGTGGCAAGCCGCGACGCAGCGGCTGACGTTGAATGATGTCAGCCTCAGTGCAAATGACAGTGCCGTTACCGGCAAGGGAAGCGTAACATTTGGTACGCAGCCAGTCTGGGCGCTCGATATGCAGTTCGATAATCTCAATCTGGATAACTTGCTGCCGCCGGAAGTCACGCTGAGCGGCGACGGCGTGACGCCACAGGGGCAGGAACAAAACCGCCTGCCGCGCCCGGTTATTTCCAGTGGGGCAGATATGCCGCGGTACAACGCACTGCGCGGTTTCACGGCGCAAATCGGCATCACGGCGAAAAACGTGCGCTGGCGTGGTATGCAGTTTGTCGATGTCAGCGGCCAGTTCAACAATAATGCCGGTTTGCTGGCTATCCCGACGTTGCAGGGCAAAATGGGGAGCGGGCAAATCTCATTGCCCGGTACGCTGGATGTGCGTGGCAGGCAGGCTCATGCTGAATTCCAGCCGCGGCTGGAGGGCGTTGAGATTGGCAACATTCTCAAAGCGTTTAACTACCCGATTGCGCTGACCGGCAGCCTGACAATGGCGGGCGATTTCAGCGGTCCGGATATCAATGCAGAGTCTTTTCGCCGAAACTGGCAGGGAGATGCGCACATCGATCTGAAAAACAGCCGTGCGGAAGGGCTTAACTTCCAGCAACTGGTACAACAGGCGGTGGAGCGCAGCAGCGACGTGCAGGCGAAAGATAATTTCGACAACGCCACCCGGCTGGATAATTTTAGCTCAGAGCTGTCACTGGATAACGGGTTGATGACTTTCAGCGATATGCAGGGCAGCTCCGCGCTGTTGGCACTCTCCGGGGAAGGTGAGATGGATCTGGTGCAGAAGCAGGCAGATATGCGCTTCAGTGTCCGGGTGCTGGAAGGTTGGGAAGGTGATAGTGCGCTGATCGATTTCCTGAAAGCGACGCCGATCCCCCTGCGCGTTTACGGTAAATGGCAGACTCTTAATTACAGCTTGCAAGTGGATCAGGTGTTGCGTAAACATTTGCAGGACGAAGCTAAACGTCGTCTCAATGACTGGGCTGAGCGTAATAAAGATTCGCAAAACAGCAAGGATCTGAAAAAGCTGCTTGAGAAGATGTAACTATCCGGCCAGTTTGGCCGGATAAGCAACGGCGCTGTCGGGCTATAAAATGCCTTCCCGCGCCAGATGTTGCAGCAGCATAATGGTTTTGCCATCCGCGATATCGCCCGTACGGATTGCCGCCAGTGCGCTGGCAAAATCCATCTCAACCACTTCAATATCCTCTCCCTCTTCGATCACGCCGCCGCCGTTTCCGGTGCGTTTGCTGTCATCATATTCAGCAATAACAAAGTGCAGTTTCTCGCTGACAGAGCCGGGGCTCATCCACGCCGCGAATACTTTCTGCACTTGTTCCAGCCGATAGCCGGTCTCTTCTTCTGCTTCGTGACGAATGCGCTCTTCAGGCTCAAGCTCGTTCAGCAGGGCAGGTTGTTATGATTGATGGCGGTACGACAACCTCTGAACTGATTCCTTATTTCCCGCAAGAGATTGCTGGTCCCATTTAACCACCGTGGATTGACGGTGGTTAAAGCATAGCCATTTATACTTCGTAGTCAGGATCTTCGTCACGCGTCAACGGGATGAGCTGCACTTTATGCACGCGGTGGCTCTCAACTTCCAGCGTTTTCAGCAGAACATCGCCCACCTGTACCTCTTCGCCAGGTTTGGGGATCCGTTGCAGGTACTCCATCAGCAGGCCAGCAATGGTGTGGTAGTCGCGCTTCTCATCCAGCGGCAGCGTGATGTACTGCACCAGATCCTCCAGCGGCATATGGCCATTGGCCGTCCAACTGCCATCGCTGTTTTTCTGGATATCGTGGCGGGCATCGATCTCTTCCACTTCATTCGGCAGATTCCCGGCGATGGTTTCCATCACGTCGCTGAGAGTGACAATACCTTCCACCGATCCAAATTCATCGACCACGAAAGCGAAGTGGGTGCGGGCATTACGAAACTGCTCCAGCGCCTGCAACAAAGGCAGTGTTTCCGGAAACACCAGCGGCTGGCGGATCAGCACCTTCAGATCCAGCGGTTCACCGCGCAGGGATTGTTGCAGCAGATCGAGCACATGGACGACGCCGAGCAAATCCTCTTCAGCATCGCCACCCGTAACCACCACGCGCGTATGTTGGTTTTTATCCAACAGAGCGCGGATCTCTGGTTCGGGCGCGCTGAGATCGATATGTTCAATATCGTGGCGCGACGTCATGATGCTGCTAACCGAGCGCTGATTGAGGTTCAACACCCGCTCAATCATGCGCCGCTCCTGCAAATTAAAGATCTGGCTGTCGTCGCTGTTGCGCAACATTGAGGCGGTATCGGCATCCAGTTCAGCATCCTCTTTCCGCCCGCTGAGCAGGCGCATCACCGTCTCTGTTGTACGCTGACGTAGTGTCTGGTTGGCGAAAAGGAAACGGCGGCGATTAAAGATAGCCAACTGGTTCAGCGCTTCTATCATCACCGAGAAACCAATTGCGGCGTACAGATAGCCCTTCGGTATATGGAAACCAAAACCATCGGCTACCAGGCTAAAACCAATCATCAGCAGGAAACTGAGACAGAGAATAACAATCGTTGGGTGGCTGTTAACAAAGCGTGTCAGGGATTTGCTGGCCAGCAGCATCAGGGTAATGGCTATCACCACGGCGGCCATCATGACGGCCAGGTGGTCAACCATGCCAACGGCAGTGATCACCGAGTCGAGCGAGAAGACTGCATCCAGCACCACGATCTGGGCGACCACGGCCCCGAACTTCGCACCACGCCGCTGTGTTGGATTGTCGCTGTCTTTGCCTTCAAGGCGCTCATTAAGTTCCACCGTCGCTTTAAACAGCAGAAACAGGCCACCGAGCAGCATAATCAGATCGCGCGCGCTGAAGCTTAAACCGCGCACTGTAAATAAAGGAGTGGTGAGTGTTACCAGCCAGGAGATTGAGGCCAGCAAAAGCAACCGCATCAACATCGCCAGCAACAGCCCGGTAACACGGGCGCGATCACGCTGCGCCGTTGGCAATTTCTCCGCAAGAATCGCAATAAACACCAGGTTATCAATACCGAGTACCAGCTCGATCACTACCAGCGTGACCAGCCCGGCCCAGATTGATGGATCGGCAATCCATTCCATCGTAAACGTAATACCTTCTGTGATATGACAATTGTCACCGTACGATCATGGATAAAGCTGGATAAAATTGCAATGCCAGCTTGCGATTATTCTTAATTTATTGGATGTGTGCAATATGTATAAATTCAATTCCCTTATTGTTACTGTGATTAATTATAAGGAAAAAATTAGCAAATTAGGATATTCCGCATAAGTAAATCCACATATAAAAATTGTCAATATCCGGTTAATCTTAAAATTCGAAAAGTTTGTTCTTAAACTTATTCTTAAAAAGAAGTTTATCAGGGCTGGTGCCTTGCCTGCTATTCGCTTAGCTGCAACAATTCTTCCTGCATCACTCAAATATACTAACGATGTTATTTTCGTCATCGTTATTCGTTACAAGTTCGATTCCTGCCGTCTTTTTTCTGGTCTGCGGTCCATTGCAACCTTAAGGCCTGTAAGGGATAACTATCAATGAGTTAGAGATGTCCAGTGAATTGGTAACTGAAAGCCAGGGGCGGTAGCGTGCCTGTGGGTATGTCAATCAGCCTGGATTATTCTGTAATCGCATGTGGTTGAATAAACGCTTTTTAGGATTGATGCCAGTTATATTCTTTCGTAATTAACTGCATTCTGATTCTGTGTTCAGCTTGAGCGCTTATATAAATCGCACAGGATAATTACTCTGCCAAAGTGATAATTAATCAATGATGAAATCTCAAATGAAATTGATGCCATTATTGGTGTCCATAAGCTTGATGAGTGGCTGCACTGTTTTCCCCGGTAGCAATATGACTACGATGGGAAAGGATGTGATTAAACAGCAGGATGCAGACTTTGATTTAGACCGCATGGTGAATGTTTATCCTTTAACACCGCGTCTGATTGAACAATTGCGCCCGCGCGTTAATGTTGCTCAGCCAAATATGTCGCTCGACAACGAAATTGCGGCTTACCAGTATCGTGTAGGGCCAGGGGATGTATTGAATGTCACCGTCTGGGATCACCCGGAATTAACCACGCCAGCGGGTCAATATCGTAGTTCCAGCGACACAGGCAACTGGGTGCAGCCTGATGGCACCATGTTTTATCCCTATGTCGGAAAAGTGCGGGTGGTGGGGAAAACCCTCGCCGAGATCCGCAGTGATATTACCAGCCGTTTAGCGACGTACATTGCTGACCCGCAGGTGGACGTTAATATCGCCGCATTCCGCTCACAAAAAGCCTATATCTCCGGCCAGGTGATCAAGTCCGGCCAGCAGGCGATCACCAACGTACCGCTTACCGTGCTGGACGCTATCAATGCTGCGGGAGGGCTGACCGACAACGCCGACTGGCGCAACGTAGTATTGACGCACGAGGGAAAAGAACAGCGCATTTCGCTTCAGGCATTGATGCAGAATGGCGACCTCAGCCAGAACCGCCTGCTTTATCCGGGCGATATCCTCTTTGTACCGCGTAATGACGATCTGAAAGTGTTCGTGATGGGCGAAGTGAAAAAACAGAGCACGCTCAAAATGGACTTCAGCGGCATGACGCTGACGGAAGCGCTTGGCCAGGC
Source organism: Kosakonia oryziphila (assembly GCF_900094795.1). Lineage (GTDB taxonomy): Bacteria > Pseudomonadota > Gammaproteobacteria > Enterobacterales > Enterobacteriaceae > Kosakonia > Kosakonia oryziphila. The sequence continues at coordinate 42,730 of NZ_FMBC01000005.1, read as the reverse complement.
CGAAGGTATCGATCTGACGAGTTCCAACGCCAGTGGCATCTTCGTTATCCGTCCGTTGAAAGGCGGCGATGGTGGTCAAAGTGGCAAAATTGCCAATATTTACCAGCTTGATATGTCTGACGCCACGGCGCTGGTGATGGCGACGAATTTCCGCCTCCAGCCGTATGACGTGGTGTACGTCACGACTGCGCCGGTGGCGCGCTGGAATCGTCTTATCAACCAGTTGCTGCCGACAATCAGTGGCGTTCGCTACATGACCAACACAGCTACTGACATTCAAAGCTTGAAATGACTATGTTCAACAACATTCTGGTGGTTTGCGTGGGGAACATTTGTCGTTCCCCTACAGCAGAGCGACTGCTGAAAAAATACCAGCCCGGATTAACAGTGGCATCAGCAGGGCTGGGCGCGCTGGTCGGACGTGGCGCGGATGCTAACGCTGTGAGCGTAGCGGCAGATAATCAACTTTCTCTGGAGGGACATTGCGCGCGGCAGGTTTCCAGTGCCATGTGTCGCGAATGTGACCTGATTCTGGTCATGGAAAAACGCCACATTGCTAGCCTGTGTGAAATTGCTCCGGAGATGCGCGGCAAAGTCATGTTATTTGGCCACTGGGATAACGAACGAGAAATTCCCGACCCGTATCGTAAAAGTCGTGAAGCTTTTGAAGCCGTTTACACCTTACTTGACCAGTCTGCCCGCCAGTGGGTGCAGGCATTGCAAGCTCAGCAGGGATAATAATGACAGAGAAAACACACCATTCGCATTCTGCTGCCCAGATGGTGGGCAATGATGAAATTGATATTGGCCGTTTGCTCGGCACTATCATTGAAGCTCGCTGGTGGGTAATGGGCATCACCTCGGTGTTTGCACTGATTGCGGTTGTCTACTGCCTGTTTGCGACTCCCATTTACAGCGCCGATTCACTGGTGCAAATCGAACAAAACACCGGCAGTTCGCTGGTGCAGGATATCAGCAGTGCGCTGACAAACAAGCCACCCGCGTCAGAAGCAGAAATTCAGCTTATCCAGTCGCGTCTGGTGCTGGGCAAAACTGTTGAAGATCTGGATCTCGACATCTCTGTGGTGAAAAACACCTTTCCGCTGTTTGGTACTGGCTGGGAGCGGCTGATGGGGCGGCAGGACGAAACGGTGAAAGTCACCACCTTTACTTTGCCTGCCAGCATGAATCAGCAGATCTTTACGCTTAAAGTGCTAAGCCCAAAACAGTATCAGTTAACCAGCGATGGCGGTTTTGAAGCACGTGGCGAAGTCGGCAAGTTGCTGAACAAGCAGGGCGTGACCATGATGGTGAGCGACATTCTCGCCTCGAATGACTCTGAATTTACCGTCACTAAATTCTCTACGCTGGGGATGATTAACAACCTGCAAAACAACCTGACGGTCGTGGAGAACGGTAAAGATACCGGTGTGCTTAGCCTGACGTATACCGGTGAAGACCGCGATCAGATCCGCGCTATTTTGAACAGTATTACCCGTAATTACCTTGAGCAAAATATCGAGCGTAAATCCGAGGAAGCGGCGAAGAGCCTGATGTTCCTTGATAAACAGCTACCGGAAGTGCGCCACAATCTCGACATTGCAGAAGATAAGCTCAACACCTATCGGCAGACCAAAGACTCTGTCGATCTGCCGCTGGAAGCCAAATCGGTGCTCGATTCGATGGTCAACATCGACGCGCAGTTGAACCAACTGACTTTCAGTGAAGCGGAAATCTCCAAGTTGTACACCAAAGCTCACCCGGCATACCGCACGCTGCTGGAAAAACGTAAAGCGCTGGAAGATGAAAAAGAGAAGCTGAATGACCGCATCACCGCCATGCCGCAAACGCAACAGGAAATTGTTCGCCTGACGCGTGATGTCGAATCCGGCCAGCAGGTCTATATGCAACTGCTGAATAAGCAGCAGGAGCTGCGGATTACTCAGGCCAGTACCGTGGGTGATGTACGCATTGTTGACCCGGCGATCACCCAGCCAGGCGTGCTGAAACCGAAGAAAGCGTTGATCATTCTCGGCAGCATTATTCTTGGCCTGATTGTTTCCGTGGTTGGCGTTCTGCTGCGCTCGCTGTTCAATCGCGGTGTGGAAAGCCCGCAGATCCTCGAAGAGCATGGTATCAGCGTTTATGCCAGCATCCCGCTTTCCGAATGGCAAAAAGCGCGGGATAGCGTCAAAACCGTTAAAGGCGTTAAGCGCTACAAGCAGAGGCAGTTGTTGGCGGTGGGTAACCCGACGGATCTGGCGATTGAAGCCGTGCGTAGTCTGCGTACCAGTCTGCATTTCGCCATGATGCAGGCCACTAATAATGTGTTGATGATGACCGGGGTCAGTCCTTCCATCGGTAAAACCTTTGTCTGTGCCAACCTCGCAGCGGTGATAAGCCAGACGAACAAACGTGTGCTGCTGATCGACTGTGATATGCGCAAAGGCTACACCCATGAACTGCTGGGTACCGACAACATTAACGGTTTGTCCGATGTGCTGGCTGGAAAATGGTCGGTAGAGAATTGCGCCAAGCCGACCTCCATCGGCAATTTCGATCTGGTTCCGCGAGGCCTGGTGCCGCCGAATCCGTCCGAACTGTTGATGAGCGAACGCTTTACGCAACTGATGAAATGGGCCAGCAGCCATTATGACCTGGTGCTGATCGATACACCGCCAATACTGGCGGTGACGGACGCGGCGATTGTTGGTCGTCATGCCGGCACCACGCTGATGGTAGTTCGCTACGCTGTGAATACCCTGAAAGAGATCCAGACCAGCCTGAGTCGCTTCGAACAGAACGGTATTGAGGTTAAGGGGGTGATCCTGAACTCGATTTTCCGCCGTGCGACCAGCTATCAGGATTACGGCTACTACGAATACGAATACAAATCCGATTCGAAATAACCAGTCCCTCACTTCAATCTTTAACACGACATGCTCTCCTCCATCTGGGGGAGGGCAGACGTGGGGGCGAACGTGGCATGTTGAACGCATTAGGGATCGCATAATGAGCACAACAGCAAACCCATTAATTTCTATCTATATGCCAACCTGGAACCGGCAACAGCTGGCGATCCGTGCCATCAAATCGGTGCTGCGCCAGGATTATCCGCACTGGGAAATGATCGTTGTGGACGACTGCTCCGACGCGTATGAACAACTGCAACAGTTTGTTGAAGAGTTAGGTGATTCGCGCGTGAGTTATACGCGCAATCCCCATAACTCGGGTGCCTGCGCGGTACGTAACCAGGCGATTTTACAGGCACAGGGGCAGTACATTACCGGAATTGACGACGACGACGAATGGACGCCGAACAGGCTGTCGGTTTTTCTGGCGCACAAACATCTGCTTAACACTCGTGCATTTCTCTATGCCAATGATTATCTCTGCGAGGGCGAGGTTTATGCACAACCCACCAGTTTGCCTCTGTATCCGAAATCGCCGTTCTCGCGCAAGCTGTTCTGGAAGCGCAACATTGTCGGCAACCAGGTCTTTACCTGGGCCTGGCGATTCAAAGAGAGCTTGTTCGACACACAACTGAAAGCGGCTCAGGATTACGATATTTTCCTGCGCATGGTGGATGAATATGGCGAACCGTGGAAGATTGAAGAAGCCACGCAGATCCTGCACGTCAACCACGGCGAAATGCAAATAACCTCGTCGCCGAAGAAATTCTCCGGTTACTTCCATTTTTATCGTAAGCATAAAAATAAGTTCGATCGTGCCAGTAAAAAATATCAGTTGTTTACGCTGTATCAGATCCGTAATAAGCGCATGACCTGGCGTACGCTACTGACATTGTTTTCGCTGCGTAACGGTAAACGATTGGCTGACGGGCTGCGGGGGAAATAATGCGACTGGAAGATTTTCGCGCAAACCACTGGAACTTGCGCCCGTGCTGCATGGTTGCGGCTTACCGTATTGCTCATTTTTGCTCGGTGTGGCGCAAAAAACATGTCATCAACAACCTGTGGGCTGCGCCTGCGATCCTGCTCTATCGCTTTGTCACCGAGTATTTGTTTGGCTACGAAATTCAGGCTGCTGCGACCATCGGGCGCCGTTTTACAATCCATCACGGCTACGCGGTGGTGATCAATAAGAATGTGGTAGCAGGTGATGATTTCACGATTCGTCACGGCGTTACCATCGGTAATCGTGGTGCCGATAATTTGGCCTGCCCGGTGATTGGTAACAACGTCGAGGTGGGGGCGAATGTCGTGATCATTGGTGACATCACCATTGGCAACAATGTCATCATCGGCGCGGGAAGCGTCGTACTCGACAGCATCCCCGATAACGCGCTGGTGGTTGGCGAGAAAGCGCGCGTGAAGGTGATCAAATGAATATCTTACAGTTCAATGTTCGCCTTGCCGAAGGCGGCGCTGCGGGCGTGGCGCTGGATTTGCACCAGCGCGCACTGCAAAAGGGTATGCAGTCACGTTTTATTTATGGCTACGGCAAAGGCGGGAAAAAAAGTGTCAGTCACGATAACTACCCGCAGGTTTACAAGCAGACGCCTCGTCTGACTTCTGTTGCTAATCTCGCGCTGTTCCGCCTGTTTAATCGCGATATTTTTGGCAATTTGAATAATCTTTATCGCACTGTGACCCGGACGCAAGGGCCGGTGGTACTGCACTTTCATGTGATGCACAGCTACTGGCTGAACCTTGATGAGCTGGTGGCATTCTGCCAGAAAGTGAAAGCGCACAAACCTGACGTCACGCTGGTCTGGACGCTGCACGATCACTGGAGCGTAACCGGGCGCTGTGCCTTTACCGACGGCTGTGAAGGCTGGAAAGAGAATTGCCGCAAATGCCCGACGTTGAGCAACTATCCGCCAGTGAAGGTGGATCGCGCGCATCAACTGGTCAACCACAAACGTCAGTTGTTTAACGATATGCTGGCACTGGGCTGTCAGTTTATCTCTCCCAGCCAGCATGTGGCGGACGCTTTTAACAGCCTCTATGGTGCAGGGCGATGCAGCATTATTAATAACGGTATTGATGTCGCGACTGAGGCGATTCTGGCTGAACTCGCGCCGGTAAAAGCCACCGAAGGAAAACCGAAAATTGCCGTGGTTGCCCATGACCTGCGCTATGACGGTAAAACCAACCAGCAGCTAGTGCGTGACATCATGGCGCTGGCTGACCGCGTGGAGCTACACACCTTCGGCAAATTTTCTCCGTTTGCGGGGCAAAATGTCGTCAACCACGGCTTCCTCACTGACAAACGCCAGTTGATGAGTGAACTCAATCAGATGGATGCGCTGATGTTCTCTTCCCGGGTGGATAACTACCCGTTGATCCTCTGTGAAGCGCTCTCTATTGGTGTGCCGGTGATCGCCACGCACAGCGATGCGGCGAGGGAAGTGTTGCAAAAATCCGGTGGTAAAACCTTTACCGAACAAGAGGTGCTGCCGCTGGTACAGTGCCGTAAAGCAGAAATTGCACAGGCGGTGTTTGGCGAAAGCCTCGACGCGTTTAGCGCACGCAGCCGCCAGGCCTACAGTGGACAACAGATGCTGGAGGAATATGTCTCGTTCTATCAGAGTCTGTAGCTATCTGCTGCTGCCAGTGATTTACCTGCTGGTTAACGTGAAAATCATACAGCTCGGTGAAAGTTTCCCGGTCACTATCGTGACGTTTTTGCCGCTGCTGTTGCTGCTCTATCTCGACAAAATCAATCTGAAAAAATTGATGCTGGCGCTGGGTGCGGGAGCCGGGTTAACGCTGTTTAATTTTATTTTTGGTAAATCGCTCGATCCCGGCAAATATGTCACTTCAACCATGCTGTTTGTTTACATTGTGATCATTGTGGGCATGGTGTGGAGCATCCGCTTTAAAACCATATCACCGCATAATTATCATAAGATTTTGCGATTTTTCTATGTGGTCGTGGCAATGGTGGTGATGCTCGCGGCAATGGAAATGGCTCAGATTATTCTCACTGGTGGAAGTAGTTTGATGGAGGGTATTTCTAAGTACCTCATCTACAGTAACAGTTACGTGCTGAATTTTATCAAGTTCGGCGGTAAGCGTACTACTGCGTTATATTTCGAACCGGCATTCTTCGCTCTGGCATTAATCTCAATTTGGCTCAGTATCAAACAGTTTGGTATCAAAACGCCAAAGACCGATGCTATGATTTTAGCAGGCATAGTACTTTCGGGATCGTTCTCTGGGGTAATGACGTTTATTGTGTTTTATTTGCTGGAGTGGGCATTCCAGTATCTGAACAAAGAGGCGATTCGTAAAAAGTTGCCGCTGGCAATTATTTCACTGTCAGTATTTATTGTCGGCGTGGTTTTCGCTTTTCCCTATATTGCAGAACGACTCGGCGATTTAGGCACGGAAGGTTCATCTTCTTATTACCGTATTATCGGCCCGCTGGTGATGGTGGGATATTCACTGACCAATATTGATGGGGTAGTAAGATTTGGCTCACTTTATGAATATGTCGCGTCATTCGGAATCTTTAACGGTGCAGATGTCGGGAAAACAATAGACAATGGGCTGTATCTGCTGATCATTTATTTTTCATGGTTCGCAGTGTTGCTAACAGGTTGGTATTTGTCCAAAGTCGGGAAAATGATGATAAATGCCTTCGGTAATAATCAAAATTTTCGTGTGCAGCTTTACCTGTTTACGCCTATATCATTGTTTTTTACGGGGTCAATTTTTAGCCCCGAATATGCGTTTTTAATTGTTTGTCCGTTTATTCTGCGTAAAGCGCTGAATATCGTGAATTCATGAAAAGGTGGGTCATATGCTGCTAAGTGTTATTACTGTCGCGTTTCGCAATTATGAAGGTGTGATGAAGACCTGGCAGTCTCTGGCTCATCTGGCGAAAGCACAGAATATCGAATTCGAATGGATTGTCGTTGACGGCGGTTCGCAGGATGGTACTGCGGAATTTCTGAAAAATCTCAACGGGCAATACAATTTACGTTTTATCAGCGAGCGTGACAAAGGCATTTATGATGCTATGAATAAAGGCATTGACATGGCAACAGGACGCTATGCATTGTTTTTGAATTCTGGCGATATTTTCCATGCGGAAATCGTGGATGTTGTTCGCCAACTAGATGAAGAACGCGAAAATGCCATGTATATTGGCGATGCGCTGCTGGACTTTGGTGACGGCAACAAATTACGCCGTAGCGCCAAACATGGCTGGTATATTTACCACAGCCTGCCGGCCAGCCATCAGGCCATATTTTTCCCTGTGAATGGTCTGAAAACATACCCCTACGATCTGCAATTTAAAGTCTCTTCCGATTACGCATTAGCGGCCAGAATGTTTAAAGCCGGTTTTCCTTTCAAGCGTTTGAAAGGGCTGGTATCTGAATTTTCGATGGGCGGCGTATCTACCTCTAATAACGTTGAATTATGTAAGGATGCCCGCAAAGTTCAGCGCATGATATTACGAGTTCCGGGTTTTTGGGCGCAATTGTCATATATATTGCGTATGCGGACGACTGGCAAAGCAAAGGCCTTATATAACAAAGCATAACGCTCAAATATAGGGAATAAAAATGCAGGATTTACAAGGATTCTCCGTGCCAAAAGGCTTTCGGGGCGGCAATGCTATTAAGGTTCAACTGTGGTGGGCGGTACAGGCGACATTATTTGCCTGGTCTCCACAGGTGCTGTATCGCTGGCGTGCATTCCTCTTGCGTTTATTTGGCGCAAAAATTGGTAAGGGCGTGGTTATTCGCCCATCGGTAAAGATTACCTACCCGTGGAAATTAACATTAGGCGATTACAGTTGGGTCGGTGATGACGCGGTGTTGTACACCCTTGGTGATATCACTATCGGCGCAAATTCCGTGGTTTCACAGAAATGTTATTTGTGCACCGGCAGTCACGATTATCAGAGCGCGCATTTCGATATTAATGCGACGCCAATTGTGATTGGTGAGAAGTGCTGGCTGGCGACAGATGTCTTTGTCGCGCCAGGCGTCTCCATCGGCGACGGGACGGTAGTCGGTGCGCGCAGCAGTGTTTTTAAATCGCTTCCGGCAAATGCAATTTGCCGTGGCAATCCCGCAGTGGTGACGCGCGAACGCGTTGAAAAGATAACCCCCTAACAGGGACTATTGAGGAAAATAAATTATGTCTAAAGTCGCTCTCATCACCGGCGTAACCGGGCAAGATGGCTCTTATCTGGCAGAACTGCTTCTGGAAAAAGGCTATGAAGTTCATGGTATTAAACGCCGTGCTTCCTCATTCAATACCGAGCGTGTGGATCATATCTATCAGGATCCGCACACCTGCAATCCAAAGTTCCATCTGCACTACGGCGACCTGACGGATACGTCTAACCTGACCCGTATCCTGCAGGAAGTTAAACCGGATGAAGTCTACAACCTGGGGGCGATGAGCCATGTGGCTGTGTCGTTTGAATCCCCGGAATACACCGCCGACGTGGATGCGATGGGGACTCTGCGTCTGTTGGAAGCGATTCGCTTCCTTGGCCTGGAGAAGAAAACCCGTTTCTACCAGGCATCAACCTCTGAACTGTATGGTCTGGTACAAGAAATTCCGCAGAAAGAGACTACGCCGTTCTACCCGCGTTCTCCGTATGCGGTTGCCAAACTTTACGCCTACTGGATCACCGTGAATTACCGTGAATCTTATGGCATGTATGCCTGCAACGGCATTCTGTTTAACCACGAATCTCCGCGTCGCGGCGAAACCTTCGTAACCCGCAAAGTCACCCGTGCGATCGCCAACATTGCTCAGGGTCTGGAATCCTGTCTGTACCTCGGCAACATGGACTCCCTGCGTGACTGGGGCCATGCAAAAGACTACGTGAGAATGCAGTGGATGATGCTGCAACAGGAAAAACCGGAAGACTTCGTTATCGCGACCGGCGTGCAGTATTCCGTGCGTCAGTTCGTGGAAATGGCTGCGGCGCAACTGGGTATTAAACTGCGTTTTGAAGGCAAAGGCGTTGAAGAGAAGGGCATTGTGGTCTCCGTGACTGGCCATGACGCTCCGGGCGTGAAACCGGGTGATGTGATCATCGCCGTTGACCCGCGCTACTTCCGTCCTGCGGAAGTGGAAACCCTGCTGGGTGATCCGACCAAAGCACACGAAAAACTGGGCTGGAAACCGGAAACCACACTGCAGGAGATGGTCTCCGAGATGGTAGCGAAAGATCTGGAAGCAGCGAAAAAACACTCACTGCTTAAAGCCCACGGTTACGAGGTTGCCATCGCGCTGGAGTCTTAAGCATGACCAAACAACGTATTTTCGTGGCTGGCCATCGCGGGATGGTGGGATCAGCCATTGTTCGCCAGCTCGAACAACGTGCGGATGTTGAACTGGTACTGCGCTCCCGTGAAGAGCTGAACCTGCTGGATCCCGCTGCTGTCGATGCTTTTTTCGCCAGCAACCCTATCGATCAGGTTTACCTGGCGGCGGCAAAAGTGGGCGGTATTGTGGCGAACAATACCTATCCGGCGGACTTCATCTACGAAAACATGATGATTGAGAGCAACATCATTCACTCAGCGCATAAGCATGACGTGAACAAACTGTTGTTTCTCGGTTCGTCCTGCATCTACCCGAAACTGGCGCACCAACCGATCGCGGAAAGTGAGCTGTTGCAGGGGACGCTGGAGCCGACCAATGAGCCGTACGCGATTGCCAAAATCGCCGGTATCAAACTGTGTGAATCCTACAATCGCCAGTATGACCGCGACTACCGCTCGGTAATGCCGACCAACCTGTATGGTCCACACGATAACTTTCACCCCAGCAATTCGCACGTGATCCCGGCGCTACTGCGCCGCTTCCACGAGGCGACGCAGGAGAACACTCCGGATGTGGTGGTGTGGGGAAGCGGCACGCCGATGCGTGAATTCCTGCATGTGGACGATATGGCGGCAGCCAGTATCCATGTTCAGGAGCTGGCGCGCGAAGTGTGGCAAGAGAATACCGAACCGATGCTGTCGCATATCAACGTTGGTACGGGTGTGGACTGCACGATTCGCGAACTGGCGCAAACCGTGGCCAGCGTTGTCGGCTACAAAGGCCGCGTGGTGTTTGATGCCACCAGGCCGGACGGTACGCCGCGTAAACTGCTGGATGTGACACGTCTGCATCAGCTTGGCTGGTATCACGAGATCTCACTGGAAGCAGGGCTGGCGAGCACCTACCAGTGGTTCCTTGAAAACCAGCACCGGTTCCGGGGGTAGGCATGTTTTTGAGTCAAGAAGATTTTGCCACGGTGGTGCGCTCCACCCCGCTGATTTCCATCGATTTGATCGTGGAAAACTCACGCGGTGATTTTTTGCTCGGCAAGCGCACTAACCGTCCGGCGCAGGGATACTGGTTTGTGCCGGGCGGACGCGTGCAAAAGGATGAGCCGCTGGCAGCCGCTTTCGAGCGGCTGACCCTGGCGGAGCTGGGGCTGCGCCTGCCGATGTCAGCAGGCGAGTTTTACGGCGTCTGGCAGCACTTCTATGACGATAATTTCTCCGGTAGCGATTTTTCCACCCACTACATTGTGCTGGGTTTCCGTCTACGTGTGGACGAACAGACGCTCGCGTTGCCGCCGGATCAACACAATGACTATCGCTGGGAAGCGCCGGAGTCGCTGGTTGCCGACCCGCTGGTGCATGACAACAGCCGCGCTTATTTCCTCGACGCGCAGGGAGTACCGGGCTTATGAAAATCCTGGTCTATGGCATCAACTATTCGCCGGAGTTGACCGGGATCGGTAAGTACACCGGCGAAATGGTGGAATGGATGGCCCGTCAGGGCCATGAAGTGCGCGTGATCACGGCGCCGCCTTACTACCCGGAATGGAAAGTCGGCGAGCACTACAGCACCTGGCGCTGGCGTAAAGAGCAGGGTGCCGCCACGGTGTGGCGCTGCCCGCTGTATGTGCCAAAACAGCCATCAACCTTGAAGCGTTTACTGCATCTGGGCAGCTTTGCTCTCAGCAGCTTTTTCCCGCTGATGGCACAGCGTAGCTGGAAACCGGACCGCATTATCGGCGTGGTGCCAACGCTGTTTTGCACGCCGGGGATGCGTCTGCTGGCCAAACTGAGCGGCGCAAAAACGCTGTTGCACATTCAGGATTATGAAGTGGACGCCATGCTCGGTCTGGGGATGGCGGGTAAAAGTAAAAGCGGCCGCGTAGCGAAGCTGGCGACCACATTTGAACGTAGCAATCTGCATAACGTCGATAACGTCTCCACTATCTCTCGCTCAATGATGAACAAAGCGCGCGAGAAAGGGGTGGCGGTCGACAAAATTATCTTCTTCCCGAACTGGTCGGAAGTGGCGCGGTTTCGCGATGTCAGCGCAGCAAATGTCGCGAAACTGCGACGCAACCTTGGTCTGCCGGATGACAAAAAAATCATTCTTTACTCCGGCAACATCGGCGAGAAGCAGGGGCTGGAAAACGTCATTGAAGCTGCTGCGCAGTTACACACCCATCCGTGGCTGTTTGTCATTGTCGGTCAGGGTGGTGGGAAGGCGCGGCTGGAAAAACAGGTTAGTGAACGTGGCCTGAGTAACGTCATCTTCTTCCCGTTGCAGCCGTATGACGCACTGCCAGCGCTGCTGAAAATGGGCGATTGCCATCTGGTTATCCAGAAACGTGGCGCGGCCGATGCGGTACTGCCGTCAAAGCTGACCAACATCCTGGCGGTGGGCGGTAATGCCGTAATCACTGCTGAAGAGAGCACTGAGCTTGGGCAACTCTGTCTGGCAGAGCCGGGCATCGCGGTCTGTGTGGAACCGGAATCGGTCGAGGCGCTGACCTGGGGCATTGAGCGCGCACTGGCGCTGCCCAAAAACAACACGGTGGCACGTGAATATGCCGAACGCACGCTCGAAAAAGAGAGTGTATTAAACCAGTTTATTGCTGATATCAGCCCGGAAAGTTCCGTGAAGCCCGTACGCGCCTGCGAAAGCGCGCAGCACGAAGGCCGACTGAATTTTGACGGAAATGGGGATAAATCATGAGTCAAACACAACTCTATCCGGTAGTGATGGCCGGAGGCTCCGGGAGCCGTCTGTGGCCGTTGTCTCGCGTGCTTTACCCTAAACAGTTTCTCTGCCTGAAGGGCGATCTCACCATGTTGCAGACCACCGTCTGCCGCCTTAATGGCGTCGAGTGTGAAAGTCCGGTGGTGATTTGTAATGAACAACATCGCTTTATCGTCGCCGAGCAGTTGCGTCAACTGAACAAGCTGACCGAGAACATCATTCTCGAACCTGCCGGCCGTAATACCGCCCCGGCGATCGCGCTGGCGGCGCTGGCGATAAAACGCCATAACCCGGACAGCGATCCGCTGATGCTGGTGCTGGCTGCCGACCATGTGATTCAGAACGAAGAGGCGTTTCGCGCCTCGGTTCGCAATGCTATTCCTTATGCGCAGAGCGGCAAACTGGTGACCTTCGGCATCGTACCGGATCTGCCGGAAACGGGTTATGGCTATATCCGTCGTGGCGGCGTCTGTGCCGGTCAGGACGATTCCGTTGCTTTCGAGGTGGCGCAGTTCGTTGAAAAACCGAATCTGGAAACCGCGCAGAGTTACGTTGCCAGCGGCGAATATTACTGGAATAGCGGTATGTTCCTGTTCCGCGCTGGTCGTTTCCTTGAAGAGCTGAATAAATATCGTCCGGATATTTTACGTGCCTGCGAACAGGCGATGCAGGCCGCCGATCCGGATATGGATTTTGTTCGTGTTGATGAAGAAGCCTTCCTGGCTTGCCCGGAAGAGTCGATTGACTATGCGGTAATGGAACGCACGGTGGATGCGGTGGTAGTGCCGATGGATGCAGGCTGGAGCGATGTCGGCTCCTGGTCTTCTCTGTGGGAAATAAGCCAGCATACACCGGAGGGAAACGTCTATCACGGTGACGTCATCAGTCATAACACCGAAAACAGCTATGTGTATGCAGAGTCCGGGCTGGTCACGACCGTCGGCGTTAAAGATCTGGTGGTGGTACAGACCAAAGATGCAGTGCTGATTGCCGATCGCAAGCAGGTGCAGGATGTGAAAAAAGTGGTGGAGAAAATCAAAGCCGACGGACGTCACGAGCACCACATCCACCGTGAAGTTTATCGCCCATGGGGCAAATATGACTCCATCGATACCGGCGATCGTTATCAGGTGAAACGCATCACCGTGAAGCCGGGCGAGGGGCTCTCCGTACAGATGCATCATCACCGTGCAGAGCACTGGGTGGTGGTAGCGGGAACGGCGAAAGTGACCATCGATGATGAAGTGAAATTACTCGGTGAGAATGAATCGATTTATATCCCGCTCGGCGCGCATCACTGTCTGGAAAACCCGGGGAAGATTCCGCTCGATCTGATTGAAGTTCGCTCGGGTTCGTATCTGGAAGAAGACGACATCGTGCGTTTTGCCGATCGCTACGGGCGAGTTTAAAAATCAGGGCCGGACGCGGTGTTGTTCGTCCGGCAAAAAAAACAAACAAATCAATAACAAATGGCCATTTTACGGTCAAGGCTGACTGTTGCCTGAAGAAGAGGTAATGATGGAAAAATTAACCTGTTTTAAAGCTTACGATATCCGTGGAAAGCTGGGCGAAGAACTGAATGAAGATATCGCATGGCGTATCGGCCGCGCCTACGGTGAATACCTGAAGCCGCAAACGATTGTGCTGGGTGGCGATGTGCGTCAGACCAGCGAAGCGCTGAAACTGGCGCTGGCGAAAGGGTTGCAGGATGCGGGCGTCAACGTGCTGGATATCGGTCTTTCCGGTACTGAAGAGATCTATTTTGCGACGTTCCATCTCGGCGTGGATGGCGGCATCGAAGTGACCGCCAGCCACAACCCGATGGACTATAACGGCATGAAACTGGTGCGCAAAGGCGCTCGTCCGATAAGCGGCGATACCGGGCTTCGCGATGTGCAGCGTCTGGCGGAAGCCAACGACTTTCCGCCAGTGAATGCAGATAAACGTGGCAGCTACGAGAAAATCAACCTGCGCGATGCGTATGTTGATCATCTGCTGGGATATATCAATCCGGCTAACCTTAAGCCGTTGAAATTAGTGATTAACTCCGGTAACGGCGCGGCAGGCCCGGTAGTGGATGCTATTGAAGCCCGCTTCAAAGCATTGAACGTGCCGGTGACCTTCATAAAAGTGCATAACGAACCGGACGGCACTTTCCCGCACGGTATTCCTAACCCGTTGCTGCCGGAATGTCGCGCGGATACCCGCAATGCGGTGCTGGAACATCATGCCGACATGGGGATCGCCTTTGACGGCGATTTCGACCGCTGTTTCTTGTTCGATGGCGAAGGGCGTTTTATTGAGGGCTACTACATCGTTGGTTTGCTGGCGGAAGCATTCCTCGAAAAACACCCTGGAGCCAAAATCATCCACGATCCCCGTCTCTCCTGGAACACGGTGGATGTGGTGACGCGCGCGGGCGGCACACCGGTAATGTCGAAAACCGGGCACGCATTTATTAAAGAACGTATGCGTAATGAAGATGCCATTTATGGTGGCGAGATGAGCGCGCACCACTACTTCCGCGACTTCGCCTATTGCGACAGCGGCATGATCCCGTGGCTGCTGGTCACTGAGTTGCTGTCTCTGAAAGGTAAAACCCTCGCCGAGCTAGTCAGTGATCGCATGGTGGCGTTTCCGGCAAGTGGTGAAATCAACAGCAAGCTTGCCGATCCGGTCACGGCTATCCAGCGCGTTGAGCAGCACTTTACGCCCGGCGCGCTGGAGATCGATCGCACCGACGGTATCAGCATCGCCTTTCCTGAGTGGCGTTTTAACCTTCGTTCATCCAATACCGAGCCGGTAGTGCGTCTGAACGTTGAATCGCGTCGCGATGTGTCACTGATGGAGGCACGAACGCAGGAAATTCTGGCGCTGTTGAATCAGTAAATCTCGGCGTTGCTCTCCCCGAATGTGGGGAGAGTCAATATACAGGCAGGTAAAACGATGACTCATCTAAAAAAGCGCGACCGGGCCAAAACGAATGCATCGTTAATCTCAATCGTGCAGCGATTCTCTGACATCACCATTATGTTCGGTGGGCTGTGGCTGGTGTGTAAAGTGAATGCGTTGCCTTTTTTCTACATGCATCTGCTGATGGCTCTGCTCTCCCTTGTTGTCTTCCAGATGATTGGCGGGATGACCGATTTTTATCGCTCCTGGCGAGGGGTAAAAATAACAACTGAACTGACCCTACTGTTGCAGAACTGGACGCTCAGCCTGATTTTCAGCGCGGGTCTGCTCTCGTTCAGCAACGATTTCGACAACACCTTCATTATCTATCTCCCTTGGTATTTGTTAACCAGCATGGGGCTGATGTTGAGTCGCACGGTGATCCGCTTTGGCGCAGGCTGGCTGCGGAACATGGGCTATAACACGCGCCGCGTTGCGGTGGCGGGGGATATGCCGATGGGCCAGTCGTTGCTGGAATGCTTTCGCAATGAACCCTGGCTGGGATTCGAGGTGGTCGGGGTGTACCACGATCCGCAGCCGGGCGGCGTCACCACTGGCTGGGCCGGTAATCTCGACCAGTTGGTTGACGATGCGAAAGCGGGGAAAATTCACAACGTCTATATCGCGATGTCGATGAATGATGCAGCCAGCATCAAAAAACTGGTGCGCCAGTTGGCGGACACCACCTGTTCGGTGATCCTGATCCCCGATGTCTTCACCTTCAATATTCTGCATTCGCGGATTGAAGAGATAAATGGCGTGCCGGTCGTACCGCTGTATGAAACACCGCTCTCCGGCGTGAACCGTATTCTCAAACGCCTTGAAGACATTGTGCTCTCGTCGCTGATATTGCTGCTGATCTCCCCGGTACTGCTGGCGATTGCGGTGGCGGTCAAACTCAGCTCTCCCGGCCCGATTATCTTCCGTCAGACCCGTTACGGCATGGACGGTAAGCCCATCAAAGTGTGGAAATTCCGTTCCATGAAGGTCATGGAAAATGACAAAGTGGTGACTCAGGCAACACAGAACGATCCGCGTGTAACCAAAGTGGGGAGTTTCCTGCGTCGTACCTCGCTCGACGAACTGCCGCAGTTCATTAATGTGCTGCTCGGCGGTATGTCTATCGTTGGCCCACGCCCGCATGCGGTGGCGCACAACGAGCAGTACCGTTCGCTGATTGAGGGTTATATGTTGCGCCATAAAGTGAAACCGGGCATCACCGGCTGGGCGCAGATTAACGGCTGGCGCGGCGAAACTGACACGCTGGAAAAAATGGAAAAACGTGTTGAGTTCGACCTGGAGTACATTCGCGAGTGGAGTCTGTGGTTCGATATCAAAATCGTTTTTCTGACCATCTTTAAAGGCTTTATTAATAAAGCGGCGTATTAAAGGAAAGGTCATGAGTTTGAGAGAAAAAACCATCAGCGGTGCGAAGTGGTCAGCGATGGCCACTTTAATCATCATTGGGTTGGGGCTGGTGCAGATGACGGTGCTGGCGCGTATTATCGATAACCACCAGTTTGGTCTGCTGACCGTCTCGCTGGTGATTATCGCGCTGGCGGATACGCTATCAGATTTTGGTATTGCGAACTCCATTATTCAGCGCAAAGCGATAAGCCACCTTGAACTTACCACCCTGTACTGGTTGAACGTTGGGCTGGGGATTGTGGTTTGTCTGGTGGTTTTCTCGCTGAGCAACCTTATTGCCAGCGTATTACACAACCCTGATCTGGCGCCGCTGATCAAAACCTTGTCGTTCGCTTTTGTGGTGATCCCGCACGGTCAGCAGTTTCGCGCGTTGATGCAAAAAGAACTGGAGTTCAATAAGATTGGCGCGATTGAAACCGTGTCAGTGCTGGCGGGCTTCTGCTTTACGGTGATCAGCGCCTTTTATTGGCCCTTGGCGATGACCGCAATCCTCGGTTATCTGGTCAATAGTGCCGTTCGTACGCTGCTGTTCGGCTATTTTGGCCGCAAGATCTATCGTCCTGGTTTGCATTTCTCCCTTGCGTCGGTCAGTTCAAATCTGCGCTTTGGCGCATGGCTGACGGCTGACAGCGTCATTAACTATGTCAATACCAACCTCTCCACATTAGTGCTGGCGCGTATCCTCGGTGCCAGTGTCGCCGGGGGATACAACCTGGCGTACAACGTGGCGGTGGTACCGCCGATGAAGCTCAACCCGATTATCACTCGCGTGCTGTTCCCGGCGTTCGCCAAAATTCAGGACGATACCGAGAAGCTGCGCGTTAATTTCTACAAGCTGCTGTCGGTGGTGGGTATTATTAACTTCCCCATCCTGCTGGGGTTGATGGTAGTGTCGAACAACTTTGTGCCGCTGGTCTTTGGCGACAAGTGGAACAGCATTATCCCGATCCTGCAATTGCTCTGTATTGTTGGCCTGCTGCGCGCGGTCGGTAACCCTATCGGTTCGCTGTTGATGGCGAAAGCGCGAGTGGATATCAGTTTTAAATTCAATGTCTTCAAAACGTTTCTCTTTATTCCCGCCATTATCCTCGGCGGTCATCTGGCCGGTGCGCTGGGCGTAACGCTGGGTTTTCTGCTGGTACAAATCATCAACACCATATTGAGCTACTTCGTGATGATCAAACCGGTGCTCGGTTCCAGCTACCGTCAGTACATCCTCAGCCTGTGGCTGCCATTCTACTTATCGTTGCCGACACTGGTCGTGAGCTATGGCCTCGGCCAAGCGCTGAACGGGCATATGCCGCTGGCCGCCATGCTGGCGGTACAGGTCGCGGCGGGCGTACTGGCTTTCGCAGTGATGCTGATTGTCTCGCGCAACGCACTGGTGGTGGAAATGAAGCGCCAGTTTTGCCGCAATGAGAAAATTAAAACGCTGCTTCGCGCAGGATAAGAAACGTTATTGAACCTATGAGGTCGCTATGAAATTATTGATCCTTGGCAATCATACCTGCGGAAACCGAGGTGACAGCGCAATTTTACGCGGATTGCTGGATGCGATTACCCTGATTAATCCTGATGCCGACGTTGACGTGATGAGCCGCTATCCGGTGAGTTCATCATGGTTATTAAACCATCCGGTGATGGGCGATCCGCTCTACAGCCAGATGAAAGAGCACAATAATGCCGCCGGTCTGATGGGCCGGGTGAAGAAAGTGCTGCGCCGTCGCTATCAGCACCAGGTGTTGCTTTCACGCGTGACGGATACCGGCAAGTTGCGCAATATCGCCATCGCTCAGGGCTTTACCGATTTTGTCCGTCGGCTTAACGATTACGACGCGATTATTCAGGTCGGTGGTTCGTTCTTCGTCGATCTCTATGGCGTACCGCAATTTGAACACGCACTCTGCACCTTCATGGCGAAAAAACCGCTTTATATGATTGGTCACAGCGTCGGTCCGTTCCAGAATGAGGCTTTCAACCAGTTGGCGAATTATGTTTTTGGCCACTGCGATGCGCTGATCCTGCGTGAAACCGTCAGCCTGAATCTGATGAAGCAGAGCAATATCACCACCGAAAAAGTGGAACAGGGTGTGGATACCGCCTGGCTGGTGGATCATCATCAGCATGATTTTGTTGCCAGCTATGCGGTGCAGCACTGGCTGGATCTGACGGCAAAACAGAAAACTGTTGCGATTACCCTGCGAGAACTGGCGCCTTTTGACAAACGACTGAATACCACACAGCAGGCCTATGAACAGGCGTTTGCCGGAGTAGTGAACCGTATTATCGATGCGGGCTACCAGGTGATTGCGCTTTCTACCTGTACCGGTATCGATAGTTACAACAAAGATGACCGTATGGTGGCGCTCAACCTGCGACAGTATGTTAACGATCCGACGCAATACCATGTGGTAATGGATGAACTCAACGATCTGGAAATGGGCAAGATCCTCGGCGCCTGTGATTTAACCGTTGGGACGCGTCTGCACTCCGCCATTATTTCGATGAACTTCGGCACACCAGCGATTGCCATCAACTACGAGCACAAATCGGCAGGCATCATGCAGCAACTGGGCATGCCGGAAATGGCGGTCGATATTCGTCATTTACTGGACGGTTCGCTGGCGGCGATGGTTGCTGATTCGCTGGGGCAGTTGACTGCAATTAACCAGCGTCTGGCAACGGCGGTTGCGGCTGAACGCGAGCATGGCATGAAGATGGTGAAATCGGTGCTTGAGCGTGTACAGGGGGTGAAATGAAAGTCAGCTTCTTTTTGCTGAAGTTTCCATTATCTTCCGAAACCTTTGTCCTCAACCAGATTGTTGCGTTTATCAATATGGGGTTTGAGGTAGAAATCATCGCTCTGCAAAAGGGTGATATGAACAATACCCATGCGGCATACACCGAATACCGGCTGGCGGAGAAAACCCGCTGGCTGCTGTCGGAACCGGAAGGACGCATGGCAAAGCTGAGCTATCGCGTGCAGGCAATGGCGCGCGGGATGTGGAAATCAGCAACCTGGAAAGCGCTGAATATTAGCCTCTATGGCAACGAGGCGCGCAACCTGATCCTGCCGGCGATTTGCGCCCTCGCGCCGCGTACATTCAATGCGGATATTTTTATTGCGCACTTTGGCCCGGCAGGCGTTACGGCGGCAAAACTGCGTGAACTTGGGGTGCTGAAGGGCAAAATTGCCACTGTTTTTCATGGTATCGATATTTCCCATCGCGATGTGCTGAACCACTACACGCCGGAGTACCAGCAACTGTTTCAGCGCGGGGATTTGATGCTACCGATCAGCGAGTTGTGGGCGGGCAGACTGAAAAATATGGGCTGCCCGGAGAAAAAAATCGCGGTTTCGCGTATGGGCGTCGATATGGCGCGCTTTAGCCTGCGCCCGGTTAAAACACCGGGCATTCCGCTGCAAATTATCTCTGTGGCGCGTCTTACTGAGAAGAAAGGACTGCATGTGGCGATTGAAGCCTGCCGCCTGCTGAAGGAACGTGGCGTCGATTTCAAATATCGTATCCTGGGTATCGGCCCGTGGGAACGCCGTTTGCGCACGTTGATCGAACAATTTCAGTTGGAAGATGTCATTGAGATGCCCGGCTTTAAACCGAGCCATGAAGTCAAGGCCATGCTTGATGAAGCGGATGTTTTCCTGCTGCCTTCGGTGACGGGCACGGATGGTGATATGGAAGGGATACCCGTTGCTCTGATGGAAGCGATGGCGGTGGGTATTCCGGTGGTTTCGACGGTGCACAGCGGTATTCCTGAGCTGGTTGAAGCCGGGAAATCCGGCTGGCTGGTGCCGGAAAACGATGCTCAGGCGCTGGCGCAACGGCTTGCCGCGTTTGGCTCGATGCAGAGCCAGGATTTGGCGCCGGTGGTGACGCGTGCGCGCGAAAAAGTTGAAGCCGACTTTAATCAAAAGATCATCAATCAGCAGCTTGCCAGCCTGTTGCAGGCGCTTTGAATCGAGGTTTTATGACCGCAAAAAAAGCATCAACAGCGCTCTCACGGCGCTCTTTTCTCGCCGCCAGCTCTGCGCTGGCAGCGCTACCGTTGCTGCACTCGCCAGCCGCACGTGCGTTGGCAGGCAATGATTCCGTCAACATCAGCGATTATGATCACAACGACTGGCCCGCTGCGTTAAATAAAGCCTTTAACGAGGGGCAAACGGTAGAAATCCCCGCTGGTTTGGTGTGTGAAAATATCAATACCGGGATCTTTATCCCGCCTGGCAAAACGCTGTTGATACGCGGCGCGCTAAAGAGCAGTGGACGCGGACGATTTGTGTTGCAGGATGGTAGCCGCGTTATCGGCGAGAAAGGCGGAAGCTTGTATAACATTACGCTGGATGTGCGTGGTTCCAACTGCGTCATCCAGGGTGTCAGCATGAGCGGCTATGGCCCGATCATGCAGATTTTTATTGGCGGCAAAGATAACAACTTGCTGCGTAACTTACTGATAGATAACATCACTGTCAGCAAGGCTAACTACGGCATTCTGCGCCAGGGTTTCCATAATCAACTGGACGGCGCACGTATTACTAATAGCCATTTCAGCGACTTGCAGGGCGATGCCATCGAATGGAACGTGGCAATTAATGATCGCAATATCCTTATTTCCGACCATGTCATCAAAAATATTGATTGCACCAACGGCATGATTAACTGGGGCATTGGCGTTGGGCTGGCGGGAAGCACCTACGACAATAACTACCCAGAAGATCAAGCAGTTAAAAATTTTGTCGTAGCCAATATTACCGGCAGTAATTGCCGCCAACTGGTGCACGTCGAGAACGGTAAACATTTCATTATCCGCAACGTTAAAGCGGAAAATATCACCCCTGATTTCAGCAAAAAGGCGGGCCTGGATAATGCCACGGTCGCTATTTACGGCTGTGATAATTTTGTTATTGAAAATGTCAGTATGGTCAATAGTGCCGGAATGTTGATTGGTTATGGGGTGATCAAGGGGAACTATTTATCCATTCCGCAGAACTTTAAACTCAACGATATTCAGCAGGATAACAGCGGCAGCAAATATAAACTGCGCGGTATCCAGATATCGTCCGGCAATGCAACGTCGTTTGTGGCGATCACGAATCTTAAAATGCAGCGAGCGACGCTTGAGTTGCATAACAAGCCGCAACATCTTTTTTTGCGAAATATCAATGTAATGCAAAATGCAGCTAATGGTCCGGCGCTGAAACTCAATTTTGACATGCGCAAAGATGTGCGCGGACGCTTTATGGCCAAGGAGGACACGCTGTTGTCGCTGGCGAATATTCACGCAGTTAACGAAAACGGGCAAAGCTCAGTGGATATCGACAGAGTCGATCAACATGTGGTGAATGTTGATAATTTAAACTTCCGGCTACCGACGAAGCGGTTATAACCCGTTATGATGGGCTTTTGCGATAAATCCTGGTGATTTAACCAGGGGGTTAGGATTACATCATTGGCCTGAGCTGGGCACTCATAACACAACATAAGACTTTTTACCGATCATCATCGCTAACTTGCTGGCGAAACCAGGTTAAAGGTTTATACTTCGTCCAATTATTATAGGTGGATAGAAATAATGGTTAATTTGAAAGCAGTTATTCCGGTAGCAGGGCTGGGAATGCATATGCTTCCTGCCACGAAAGCCATTCCAAAAGAGATGCTGCCGATTGTCGACAAGCCGATGATTCAGTATATCGTCGATGAAGTTGTTGCTGCAGGGATCAAAGAAATCGTTCTGGTTACGCACTCGTCTAAAAACGCAGTGGAGAACCACTTTGACACCTCATATGAGCTGGAAGCGCTGCTGGAACAGCGTGTTAAACGCCAGTTGCTGGCGGAGGTTCAGTCTATTTGCCCGCCGGGCGTAACGATCATGAACGTGCGTCAGGCGCAGCCGCTGGGTCTGGGCCACTCTATCCTCTGTGCTCACCCGATTATTGGCGACAACCCGTTCGTGGTGGTGTTGCCGGATATCGTGCTGGACAACGCCACGGCGGATCCACTGCGCTACAACCTTGCCGCCATGGTGGCGCGTTTTACGGAAACTGGCCGCAGCCAGGTACTGGCAAAACGCATGAAAGGCGATCTCTCTGAATACTCTGTGATCCAGACCAAAGAGCCGCTGGATACCGAAGGTAAGATTAGTCGTATCGTTCAGTTCATCGAAAAACCGGATCAGCCACAAACGCTGGATTCTGATCTGATGGCCGTAGGGCGCTATGTGCTTTCTGCGGATATCTGGCCTGAGCTGGAGAAAACCGAACCGGGCGCCTGGGGCCGTATCCAGCTGACTGATGCGATTGCCAAACTGGCGGAAAAACAGTCTGTCGATGCAATGCTGATGACCGGCGAGAGCTACGACTGCGGTAAAAAAATGGGCTATATGCAGGCGTTTGTGCAGTATGGCTTACGCAATCTGAAAGAAGGTCAAAAGTTCCGCGATAGTATTAAAAAATTACTTACACAATAAGCAATTAAAACGTTGCTGTTGCAGAGCTAGTTTATAAGGCAGTAAAGAGTCGCTATGAGGAGTTTTATTCTCAGGTTATTCTTACTGCCTTATTTATTTTTACTGTAAAATCAAGAAGTAAAATAGTGTTTTTGCGGGATTTTTGTACGACCAGGACTAAGAATTTTCCTTGTTTCAGGGGCTGTTTCGGTAGAAAATACCCGCTTAGCATTTTGTGCCGGATGGCAAAATAGAAATTGTGTTAATGATACGCATTAACAGCAGATATAGAAGATAGTTTCAATCAGTTAACAGGTAGCTGAAGAGCCTGGGGCGGTAGCGTGCCTGAAATTATTTGGCTGATCTCTCTCGCCCGTTCATATAGTTCAAAATATTGCATAGCAAGTACGGATAATTCTCGTGAAAATATTGGTTACCGGTGGCGCAGGCTTTATTGGCTCTGCAGTGGTTCGTCATATTATTAATAGCACACAAGATTCTGTGGTTAATGTCGATAAATTGACCTATGCAGGAAATCTTCAATCACTTACAGATGTCTCGGATAGTGAACGTTATTTTTTTGAGCATGTGGATATTTGCAATGCAGCAGAAATGGCGCGTATCCTGAACGAGCATAAGCCAGATGCAGTCATGCATCTGGCTGCGGAAAGCCATGTTGACCGTTCTATCACCGGGCCTGCGACCTTTATTGAAACCAATATCATAGGCACTTACGTATTGCTGGAAGCGGTTCGTGCGTATTGGTCCTCGCTGACCGATGCGGCAAAAAAAGCATTCCGTTTTCATCATATCTCGACAGATGAAGTTTACGGCGATCTGCCACATCCTGATGAGCAGCCGCAAGGTCAGCCGTTACCGCTGTTTACTGAAAAAACGGCCTATGCGCCGAGCAGCCCTTATTCCGCATCAAAAGCCTCCAGCGATCATCTGGTTCGCGCCTGGTTACGTACCTATGGTATGCCTACTATTGTCACCAACTGTTCCAATAACTACGGCCCTTACCACTTCCCTGAAAAATTGATCCCGCTGGTGATTCTTAATGCGCTTGAAGGTAAACCGTTGCCCATCTACGGCAAAGGCGACCAAATCCGCGACTGGCTGTACGTTGAAGATCACGCCCGTGCGCTCTATACCGTGGTGACTCAGGGTGTGGCCGGTGAAACCTATAACATTGGCGGCCATAACGAAAAACAGAACCTCGATGTTGTTTATACGATCTGTGATTTACTCGATGAGATCGTGCCCAAGAACGGTTCTTATCGTGATCAAATCACCTATGTTACCGATCGTCCTGGTCACGACAGGCGGTACGCTATTGACGCCGGAAAAATCAGTCGCGAACTGGGCTGGAAACCGCAGGAAACCTTTGAGTCAGGTATCCGTAAGACAGTGCAGTGGTACCTCGATAATCAGCATTGGGTTGAGAACGTTAAAAGCGGCGCATATAAAAGCTGGATCGAACAGAATTACGAGAAGCGTTAATCATGAATATTTTGTTATTCGGTAAAACGGGACAGGTTGGTTGGGAGCTGCAACGTGCGCTGGCACCCCTTGGTAATGTGATTGCTGTTGATGTTAACTCTACTGAGTATTGTGGTGATTTCAGTAAGCCGAACGAGGTGGCCGAAACCGTTCGCCGTATTCGCCCTGATGTGGTGGTGAATGCGGCTGCGCACACTGCCGTGGATAAGGCGGAATCAGAGCGTGATTTTGCTCAATTGCTGAATGCAACCAGTGTCGAGGCAATTGCGCGTGAAGTTGGCGCGATCGGCGGCTGGCTGGTGCACTACTCGACGGATTATGTTTTCCCTGGTACCGGCGATAAACCCTGGTGTGAAACGGATCTCGCTGCGCCGCTGAATGTCTATGGCGAGACCAAGCTGGCGGGGGAAAAAGCCGTCCAACAACATTGTCCCCATCATCTTATTTTCCGTACCAGTTGGGTCTACGCGGGCAAAGGCAATAACTTCGCTAAAACAATGCTCAAACTGGCAAAAGACCGCGAAGAACTCTCCATTATCGATGATCAGTATGGTGCGCC
Organism: Kosakonia oryziphila; assembly: GCF_900094795.1. Lineage (GTDB taxonomy): Bacteria > Pseudomonadota > Gammaproteobacteria > Enterobacterales > Enterobacteriaceae > Kosakonia > Kosakonia oryziphila. The sequence continues at coordinate 17,812 of NZ_FMBC01000005.1, read as the reverse complement.
AACTGGTGCTGAATTACTCGCCGACTGTACGGCACATGCGATTCGTACTGCAATGAGTAAACCGGAGGTCGCCGGGCTTTACCACCTGGTTTCTGCGGGAACTACAACCTGGTATGCCTTTGCGCAAATGGTGTTTGACGAGGCGCGGAAAGCGGGTTTAACGCTGGCGCTTAATAAAGTCAACCCGATTGCTACAGCAGATTATCCAACTCCAGCGAAGCGTCCAGGTAATTCGCGGCTCAACACAGAAAAATTCCAGCGTGAATTCGGTCTTGTTCTGCCGCCATGGGAGAACGGCGTAAAACGTATGCTTGCTGAGCTCTTTGCTGCAACATCAAATTAACTTCTTAAAAATGCCCTCTGGGCAGGCATTTTTGCGCGGGAATACGAAATGAAAACACGTAAAGGAATCATACTGGCGGGTGGTTCGGGAACCCGTTTGTATCCGGTAACAATGGCTGTGAGTAAACAACTGTTACCGATTTACGATAAGCCAATGATCTATTATCCCCTATCCACACTAATGCTGGCCGGGATTCGCAATATCCTGATCATCAGCACGCCGCAGGATCTCCCCCGCTTTGAACAGTTGCTTGGTGATGGCAGCCAGTGGGGATTAAGCCTGCACTATAAAGTTCAGCCAAGTCCGGACGGGCTGGCGCAGGCATTTATCCTCGGCGAAGAATTTATTGGTAACGATCCTTGCGCACTGGTGCTGGGTGACAATATTTTCTATGGCCATGATTTGCCGAAACTGATGGATACAGCGGTTAATAAGGAAAGTGGTGCGACTGTTTTTGCTTATCATGTTACCGATCCTGAACGCTATGGTGTCGTCGAGTTTGATAGTGAAGGTACTGCTGTTAGCCTGGAAGAGAAGCCACAGGAACCGAAAAGTAATTATGCGGTGACCGGCCTCTATTTTTACGATAATGATGTGGTTGCGTTGGCGAAAAGTCTAAAGCCTTCTCCGCGCGGTGAGCTGGAGATTACCGACATTAACCGCCTTTATATGGAACAGGGGCGTTTGTCCGTGGCGATGATGGGACGTGGTTACGCGTGGCTGGATACCGGCACTCATCAGAGTTTGATTGAAGCCAGTAACTTTATTCAAACCATTGAAGCTCGTCAGGGACTTAAGGTTTCCTGCCCGGAAGAAATTGCCTATCGTAAGAATTTCATTGATGCAGAGCAGGTTAAAAAACTGGCTGAGCCGCTGAAAAAAAATGCTTACGGTCAATATCTGTTAAGAATGGTTAAAGGTCACTAAAAATGAAAATCGTTGAGACTGCGATCCCGGATGTATTAATTTTTGAGCCAAAGGTTTTTGGCGATGATCGCGGCTTTTTCTTTGAAAGCTTTAGCCAGCGTCAGTTTGAAGAGGCGGTTGGGCATAAAGTACAATTCGTGCAGGACAATCACTCTAAATCCAAAAAAGGGGTTTTGCGTGGTCTGCATTATCAGTTAGCTCCTCATGCACAGGGGAAACTGGTGCGTGCTGTAGCAGGGGAAGTTTTTGATGTTGCCGTAGATGTTCGCAAAAGCTCGCCGACATTTGGGCAGTGGGTTGGCGTACATTTGTCAGCGGAAAATAAGCGTCAATTGTGGATCCCTGAAGGTTTCGCACATGGATTTGTTGTGTTAAGCGATAGTGCTGAATTTGTTTATAAAACCACCAATTATTACTGCCCGCAGTCAGAAAGCAGTATCATCTGGAACGATCCTGAATTGAATATTGCGTGGCCGCTAGCCGCAGAGCCTGAGCTCTCTGGCAAAGATGCGGTGGCGCCTTCATTTACCTCAGCGAAATTTTTCGAGTAACTGTCCGTGTCACATGTAATTAAAATATTCCCTGCTGATATCGCCTTTGAAGGTGACAGTGAGAAAACGCTGCTTGATTCTGCCCTGGATTCAGGTATCCCCCTTGAACACAGTTGTAAAAACGGTAGTTGTGGTATTTGCGAAGCCGGACTAATTGCAGGGGAAGTCATTGATGCTGCGGGCCAGGTTATTACTGCCGGAAATAATATTCTGACATGTAGTTGCCGCCCCCAGAGCGATATATCGCTACAGGCAACGTATTATCCTGAACTAGCCGGGCAGGTTAAAAAAATCACCCCATGTAAAGTGGCTAGCGCAGAAAAGGTTTCTGCGGATGTGATCAAGTTGCTGCTGCGTTTCCCGCCGACAGCACAGATTAACTACTTACCGGGTCAGTATATTAATTTGCAGTATCAAGGAGTAACGCGCAGTTACTCAATTGCCAATGCCAATGAAAAAGAGGGCATTGAATTACACATTCGCAATGTGCCTGATGGTCAAATGAGCCAGTTAATTTTTGGCGGGCTTGCAGCAAATACATTGATGCGAATTGAAGGTCCGTGCGGAACATTTTTTATCCGTAAAAACGAGCGCCCGGTAATATTTATCGCCGGAGGCACTGGTTTCGCTCCGGTAAAAGCGATGGTTGAATCGCTGATTGCCGAAAATACGCAACGGAAGATCTATATCTATTGGGGAATGCAGCATTCAGCGCATTTCTATTCGTCTTTACCTCAGCAATGGGCTGATGCGAATCCTGATATCCATTTTATTCCTGTGGTCTCAGGTGAAGAAAGCAACTGGCAAGGACGTAAAGGTTTTGTTCACAATGCGGTCGTGGAAGACTTCGAAAACTTAGCGGATTTCGATGTTTATGCTTGTGGTTCACCCGTGATGATCGAAGCGAGCCGAAAGGATCTGATGACATTGGGATTGCTGGCTAAACACTTTTATGCGGACGCGTTTACCGTATCAAAATAAGACAGAGGATAAAGAGATGAAAGCCGTTATTTTAGCCGGTGGGTTGGGTACACGTTTAAGTGAAGAGACCGTATTAAAACCAAAACCCATGGTTGAAATCGGTGGTAAACCGATTTTATGGCATATCATGAAAATGTATTCTGCTCACGGTATCCGTGATTTTGTTATTTGCTGCGGATACAAGGGATATGTCATTAAAGAGTATTTCGCCAACTATTTTCTGCATATGTCCGATGTGACTTTTCATATGGCAGAAAACCGCATGGAAGTTCATCAGAAGCGTGTAGAACCCTGGAACGTCACACTCGTTGATACTGGTGAAGCCTCAATGACAGGCGGACGCCTGAAACGTGTACGCGATTATGTCAAAGAGGATGAGGCTTTTCTGTTTACTTACGGCGATGGCGTATCTGATTTGGATATTAGCGCGACGATCGATTTCCACCGTAAACATGGTAAAAAAGCCACGCTGACCGCTACTTTCCCGCCAGGCCGTTTTGGTGCTCTGGATATTCAGAATCGCCAGGTTCGTTCGTTTAAAGAAAAACCGAAAGGCGATGGTGCCATGATCAACGGTGGGTTCTTCGTTCTGCACCCGTCTGTTATCGATCTTATCGAAAATGATGCGACGACATGGGAACAAGAACCGCTAATGCAGCTTGCTGAAGAGGGCGAGTTAATGGCGTTTGAGCATCCTGGTTTCTGGCAGCCGATGGATACCCTTCGTGATAAAACTTATCTGGAAGGTCTTTGGGAAAAAGGAAATGCTCCCTGGAAAACGTGGGAGTAAAAGATGATTGACGCATCATTCTGGAAAGGTAAACGAGTCTTTATCACTGGTCATACTGGGTTTAAAGGCTCATGGTTAACGCTCTGGCTGCAATCGATGGGTGCGGTGCTTAAGGGGTATTCGCTGAATCCTCCTACTGAGCCCTCTTTATATGAAAGTGCAGCCGTCGACGATCTGATTGATTCAACGATTGGTGATATTCGTAACTTTGATCAGTTACATGCGGCAATCAGTGCGTTCAGGCCTGAAATCGTCTTTCATATGGCCGCGCAGCCGCTAGTCAGACTCTCCTACGATGAGCCTATCGAGACCTATTCGACCAATGTAATGGGCACAGTCCATTTGCTGGAAGCGGTTAAACGCGTGGGTGGCGTAAAGGCGATCGTCAATATTACCAGTGACAAATGCTACGAAAACCGCGAATGGGTCTGGGGCTATCGTGAGCACGAGGCAATGGGAGGTTACGATCCTTACTCAAACAGTAAAGGATGCGCTGAGTTAGTAGCCTCTGCCTACAGAAACTCGTTTTTTAATGAAAAAGACTATGCAAAACACGGGGTTGCTCTCGCTTCCGTGCGCGCGGGTAACGTGATTGGCGGTGGTGACTGGGCGAAAGATCGTTTGATTCCGGATATTTTGCGTTCGTTTGAGAACAATCAAACTGTTATTATCCGCAACCCACACGCTATTCGCCCGTGGCAGCATGTGCTTGAACCTCTGTCTGGCTACATCACTATCGCCCAGCGGTTGTATAAGGAAGGTCCTGCTTTCGCTGAGGGCTGGAACTTTGGACCACGCGAAGATGATGCAATGCCCGTGCAGTTTATCGTTGAAACCATGGTGAAAATTTGGGGAGACGATGCAGCGTGGCTGTTGGACGGTAATGAGCATCCACATGAGGCTCACTATCTAAAACTCGACTGTTCCAAAGCGCGTATGCGCCTGGGATGGCAGCCGCGCTGGAATTTAGTTGAAACGCTGCAGCGTATTGTTAAATGGCATAAAGCATGGATTGCTGGTGAAGATATGCTTGCTTGTTCACGGAACGAAATCAGCGAATACATGAAAACCTCTTTGAAATAATTGACTAACAGGAAAAAGCGATGAGCGCAAATAACCTGCGTGAGCAAATCTCTCAACTAGTTGCCCAATATGCTGACGAAGCGTTAAATCCAAAGCCGTTTGTTGCTGGCAGCAGTGTCGTACCGCCTTCTGGCAAAGTGATCGGTGCAAAAGAGCTTCAATTGATGGTAGAAGCATCGTTGGATGGTTGGTTAACTACGGGCCGTTTTAACGATGCTTTTGAAAAAAAACTGGGTGAGTTCATTGGTGTCCCGTATGTTCTGACTACCACTTCAGGCTCTTCAGCAAACCTGCTGGCATTAACTGCATTGACGTCGCCAAAATTGGGTGACCGCGCCCTAAAACCGGGTGATGAAGTAATTACAGTCGCTGCGGGGTTCCCTACCACCGTTAACCCGACGATCCAGAATGGTTTAATTCCGGTATTTATCGATGTTGATATCCCGACTTATAACGTCGATTCGAAACTGATTGAAGCGGCAGTATCAGATAAAACCAAGGCTATCATGATTGCCCATACGCTGGGTAACGCCTTCGATCTGACGGAAGTTCGCCGTATTGCCGATAAATATAATCTGTGGCTGATTGAAGACTGCTGCGATGCACTTGGTACGACTTATGATGGCAAAATGGTCGGTACCTTCGGTGATATCGGTACCGTAAGTTTCTATCCTGCTCACCATATCACGATGGGTGAGGGCGGCGCGGTATTCACCAAATCTCCTGAGCTGAAAAAGCTGATTGAATCTTTCCGCGACTGGGGCCGTGATTGCTACTGCGCACCGGGCTGTGATAATACCTGTGGTAAGCGCTTCGGTCATCAACTGGGTTCGCTGCCGTTCGGCTATGATCACAAATATACCTATTCTCATCTGGGTTATAACCTCAAAATTACCGATATGCAGGCAGCGTGTGGTCTGGCGCAGTTGGAACGCATTGATGAATTTGTTCGTCTGCGTAAAGAGAACTTTGCTTATCTCAAACAAGGTCTTCAGTCTTGTGCGGAGTTTCTGGAATTACCGGAAGCTACTGAAAAATCGGATCCGTCGTGGTTTGGTTTCCCGATTACGCTCAAAGAGACCAGTGGTGTTACGCGCGTTGACCTGGTGAAATTCCTTGATGACGCAAAAATCGGTACCCGCTTACTATTCGCAGGTAACCTTACCCGCCAGCCATATTTTGCAAATGTGAAATATCGTGTTGTCGGTGAGTTAACCAATACTGACCGCATTATGAATCAGACTTTCTGGATCGGTATTTATCCAGGCCTGACAAAAGAACATCTGGATTATGTTGTCTCTAAATTCGAAGAGTTCTTTGGTCTGAATTTCTAATCATCCCTACTAAGGAAATAAGAGAGCTAACGCTCTCTTATTATTTCTATGAAAATAACAGAACTCCAATTCCCTGGCTGTTTTCTGATTGAATCTTCAAAATTTATGGATGTACGCGGTGGATTCGTCAAAACCTACCACAAGAATATATTTGAAGAAAACGGTATCAAGATAGATCTTGCAGAAGAGTTTTATTCTGTCTCCAGAAAAGATGTATTAAGAGGCATGCATTTCCAGTTGCCACCCTCTGACCATGAAAAACTGGTTTATTGCATGAATGGAAGCGTGCTGGATGTATTCCTTGATATCAGAAAGAACTCTCCAACTTACGGACAGTCGATGGGAATAGAACTGAGTGGTGAAAATGCCAGGGCATTATTCCTCCCTAGAGGTATTGCGCATGGTTTTCTTTCATTAGAAGATAATAGTGTAATGGTATATAAAACCAGCACCGTTCATGATCCAATGAAAGACTGCGGCATTCGGTGGGACAGTTTTGGTTATAACTGGCCTGTAAGCGCACCAGTCATTTCAGACCGAGATACTAAACATTCTACCTTTTCTGAGTTTAATAGCCCATTTTGAGTTTATATGAAAATATTACTGACTGGTGTGACGGGATATATTGGTAACGCTGTAATGAAGTATTTACTCAGCCAGGGCCATGAAGTCCATGGTCTGGTGAGACGAGAAATCCAGGTGCTCAATCCGGAACTCCATTACCATCTATTAACCGATGATAATCTAAAGTCACTTATAGGATTTATTAAACCCGATTGTGTCGTACATATTGCGTCCCTGTTTTTAGCTGCGCATAAATACGAAGATATCCATAACCTGATTAGCAGTAATATTCTCTTCCCAACTCAGTTACTAGAAGCTATGGCAGAAAATGGTGTTACCAGACTGATCAATACGGGTACATCGTGGCAACATTATGATTCTGAGGAATACAATCCGGTAAATCTTTATGCCGCGACGAAGCAATCATTTGAAGATATTGTCAAATATTATGTAATGGCGAAGGGATTTAGCTGCATTACGCTGAAAATTTATGATTCTTATGGACCTAGTGACTCCCGAGGAAAATTAATCTCTTTGTTGGACCGATTGGCGAAAACCCAAGAAAAGTTGGATATGTCACCTGGTGAACAGATGATTGATCTCATCCATATTGATGATATTTGCCGGGCCTATGGCATTGCTGTGGATATGCTATGCAAACAAAGTGAGAGTTATATTACTTCTTTCGGTTTATATTCAGAAAACGCAGTTTCACTAAAAGAGTTGGCCAAAATATACGAATCTGCTAATCAGTGTCAGTTAAATATCAACTGGGGTGGGCGAGAATATCGTGAAAGAGAAGTTATGCATCCCGCTAATAATTTAATGATTCTTCCCGGATGGAAGCCAGAGATTCCGCTTGAAGAAGGTATTAAACTTTCTAACAGGTATTGATACTTTCATATTAATGGTTGTAGCAACAATGATAAAAAAATATGGCCAGTTACTTACTGGCCTGATTAATCAGTTTGTCAATATTCTATCACCGTTCATTATAACAGTGATTGGCTTGAAAACTACTGATGCTGAACATGGTAGTATTTGGGTCATATTTTTATCGATGATGGTACTTATAAATCTTTTTGACTTTGGTTTGTCGCCGACGACAATTCGCAATGTCAGCTATGTTATTGGTGGCGCAAAGACATTACAAAAAGATGGTATCGTTGCAATTTCTGATGATGCAATTATATCATTTCCTTTGTTGCTAAGATTATTAAAAGATATTAAGCATATATATTCATATATTACAGTAGTTGCGTTTTTTATCATTACTCTGGGTGGGGGGGGGTATTTTTGGCTCATTTCCCCGGAGCATTTAGCTACTGAGATTATCATTGCATGGGGGATTTTTTCTCTCGGGCTTTTGCTCAATCTTTATTATTTATACTACACGCCTGTTCTGTGTGGCTTAGGTGTAATTCAACATTCCTACTATGCAAATATTGCAGGTAAATTGTCCTGGCTTGTATTGACAATGTTCGTTTTGCTTTTCCATTCAAGCATAATTGGTTTTTCAGTTGTCTTTGTCATTTCAATATTTATTAACAGGGCCGTAAGTTCCTACTTTTATAATCGCAACGATAATATTCGCAAAACAAAAAATGTCGTGATGCAGTCGGAATCAACAATACCCTTCATTGCGTATAATACAATCAAGCTTGGAACAGTAAGCCTGGGCAGTTTTATGATAAGCCGCGCGACCATCCTGATTGCAGGGCTGTATTTGCCCCTCGCACTCGCAGGTGCTTATACATTTACTTTACAAGTGTATATGGCACTGTTGGCTGTAGGGAATGTATTCGTGACTATAAAAGTACCGCAGCTTTCTTCTTTAGTTTTAAGGGGTGATCGCACGGGCTTACAGAAAAGCATTGCTAAAACGCTGAGCCTCTCTTGTTCTATATATATACTTGGGTTTCTCACTTTTTATGTACTGGCAAATTTTTTGACTGAGTTCCTTAACCTTAAAGTGCATTTCCTGGACAGTAAGTTTCTCGTATTACTGGCGGTTGTGTATTTCCTTGAGTTAACGCATTCTATTTGTGCAACTGTTATTACGACGCAGAATAAGGTTCCTTTTGTCAAACCTGCATTACTATCAGGTTTCTTCATTGTATTAACATCATATCTGTTACTGAAATATACAGATTTAGGCGTTATGGGGTTGATCATAGCGCAGGGCATAATTCAACTTTCCTATAATAACTGGAAATGGCCAGTGACGGTTTATAAGGAGTTTTTCTCGTATGCTAAGTGAAAAAGCTAATCGCTGTATAATAAATACAATGGATTATGAAGGGGATGTGCTTTTAACTATAGCAATACCTACTTATAAACGATTTGATTTGCTGAAGGAAACATTACGTAGTGTCTTTGCAAATGATTTTAAAATTAATATCGAAGTGATCGTTGTGGACAATGATCCGGATAATGATATGTTGGCTTTGCAGGAAATGAAGGAGTTCGAAAGATTTCAGTTTAAATATTATAAAAATTCAGAAAATTATGGAATGTTTGGTAACTGGAATCAATGTTTGATGTTGGCTAAGGGTAAATACATTACCTTATTGCATGACGATGATCTCCTTAAAGATAATTTTTCCTCTACTTTAGATATCAGTCGGCTTGAGAAAGATGACTTCGTGGCATTCAATTGCGGGGTCTTGGATGAAAGAACTGCTGCAAGTAAACCACGCACTCACCTGTTATATAGCTTCATCAAGAAGTTTTATACACGTGTTCGTGAAATTAAGCACAAACGTAGAAGAGTTATTGATATCAAAACTCTCTTCTTTCTCAATGTATTTATGGGGACATTGGCTGTAGTATTTAATCGAGACAAAGCTATTGCCATTGGGGGCTTTGATGAAGGTTATTACCCGGTTGCGGATTATCATTTTTGGTCGAAATGGATAGTTAAATTCGGTACTGTATATATTGATCCTGAACATGTTGCGCTATATCGAATAAGAGAAAACGAAACGATGAAGCAACAAACTATTGATGCGTTTATAGAGAAGGATTTTCAGCTTCGCGAAGAGATATGTAGAAATGTACCGGTGATGAAAGCGTATGCGAAATATACTAATTTATTGAAACAGAGAGATAGTATGCTTTTTAATTTCTCATGGAGTAATAATGAAGTTAAGCATAAGAAAAACGTAATTAATATTTTAAAGTATTTCATTCTAAGAGTTCGTTGCGCGATATTCTTTACATTGCGTTAATGTGTAGCATTTGACTTAAGAAATAATATAAATGAGCAACTATTCGATGATGTCGATAAAAAATTCTCACAGAGAATTAAAATGTAATGTTATTCTAATCTGTTCCGATCTCGTTGCGTTATTTTCCTCTTTTTTTATTTCGTGCTTTTTCTTAACGTTTGCAGAGGGAGGACTCAACAGGTTTATTCCAGCAGCATATTTCTCAACTAGATTTCATACATTGGCATTACTATATGCTTTTTTTATATTTTGGTTCAGTATACGTTTGAGACATTATACTAGCAGGAAACCCTTCTGGAGTGAGTTAAAAGAGATATTACGAACTATCGTTATTTTCTCTATTTTTGATCTGGCACTCGTGGCTATAACTAAATGGGAAGTGTCCCGTTACTCATTTGGTAGCACTTGGTTGCTTGCTTTTTTGTTAGTACCATGTCTACGTTTTCTTACAAAAACAATTTTATTGCGATTGAAATATTGGCAACGTCCGACGTTAATAATAGGCAGTTCCGATAATGCATATTTGGCCTATTGTGCCGTTAAACGTGAAAAATACTTAGGTCTGGAAGTAAAAGGTTTTCTTGTTACAGATAAATCTTACCTCTCTAATCTCGTAGACCCTGATTTGTTATTCACTGAAAAAGAATTACAACTAAGAGATTTAGCGAAAGATAATTACCAAGTGATAATTGCTCTGGAATACAATGAGCAAAATGAATGTGACCACTATTTGCGCCTAACTTCAAAACCAGGTTTTCACTATGTATCTGTAATTCCCCCGTTACGTGGTGTTCCACTATATGGTACAGAGTTGTCCTACTTTTTCAGCGAAGAATTGATGATCCTGAAGGTTGGTAATAACCTTGGAAGATTATCATCACGTATTTTTAAGCGTATTTTTGATGTCGTTTGTGCTGTGACTATTCTTGCTATGATTTGGCCATTGTTTATCATTTTAAGTTATAAGATTAGAAAAGATGGAGGCAAGACATTTTATAGCCAGGTTCGCGTTGGCCGTAATGGTCAAAAGTTCAATTGTTACAAGCTACGCTCTATGGTGCATAACTCTGAGCAAGTGCTGAAGAGTTTATTAGAGACTGACCCATCAGCAAGGTTAGAATGGGAAAAAGATCATAAACTTAAAAATGATCCTCGTATTACAAAGATTGGCCATTTTATACGGAACACAAGCCTTGATGAATTACCTCAATTATGGAATGTGGTGCGTGGCGAAATGAGCTTGGTTGGGCCTAGACCTGTCGTGGACGAAGAACTTGAAAAATATGGTGATGATGTTGAATATTATCTAATGGTTCGTCCTGGTATGACCGGTTTATGGCAGGTAAGTGGTCGCAATGATGTTGATTACGAGAGACGCGTATATTTTGACTCATGGTACGTTAAAAACTGGTCTTTGTGGAATGATATTGTGATTCTGATAAAGACAATCAGCGTTGTTGTATATCGAAGCGGTGCTTACTGACCATTATTTTTGTGTAATGGTGCAGCAGTTATAGGAGTTAAAATGAATGATGCTATCATTCGCAAAGTAACTGGTCGCAATTTAATATTTGGACCACTGGCGATTTTCTTTATAGTATGGAATATAGTGCTTTTTCTTTATTCATTACATTTTTCCAAGTTGTTGTATTATTCTACTTTACAAGCTTTTTTTGCCACTTATCTAATTATTGCCAGTTTCTTTATCGGTTGGTTAATTATGAGGGTTGTGACTAATTACAGTCAGAATGATCATGTTCATACGATAACTGAATCTTTTATTTCACAACTAATAAGGAGGGTCAAAATATTTTTTTGGTTTTGGAGTATGATGACTGTGTTCGAAGTCGTCTATTGCCAGGGCGTACCAGTATTGTGGTTGATTATTGGTAATGGTAAAACTTATTTTGACTTCGGAATAGCAAGTATACATGGTTTTCTTAATTCATTGATACTTGCAACTTCATTAGTTTCTTATTATTTGTATTTAATGACAGGTAATAAAAGACATTTGCTAATTCCTTTGTTTGCTTGTTTTTGGGCACTGATAGTTATATCTCGAAATTTATTGATAGTGAATGTGATTCAAATGGCTATTCTGCATTTTTATTTCACTAAAATAAATTATTATAAATTTGCTAAATCGATATTATTGCTACTTATCCTGATTCTGATTTTCGGGGTGGTTGGCGATGCACGTACAGGCAAAACAACTTTCTTTGAATTAGCTGCAGTTAATGATAACTATCCAGATTGGTTACCTTCTGGGTTTTTATGGGTGTACATGTACCTTGTAACACCTTTGAATAACCTTATACATGTCTTTAATACGATTTCTCCTGAATGGAATATTGGACTGGATAATTCAACGATATTATTGATTCCTTCTTTTCTAAGAAATTTGATTTATGGTGATCTAACCTACGATTCAACATATTATTTGGTAACGCAGGCATTCAATGTTAGCACGGCATATATTGATCCCTATAGAGATTTAGGGTATATCGGTGTATTTTTACTTGCTTTCTTTTCTGGTTTTTTTGTTACTTTTTTGCAAAGTAAAAAAGATACGCGATCAGTACTTTGCTTTTGTGTGCTTATGCAATGTAATATGTTAAGTGTATTTTATAATCACTATATGTATTTACCTATTATATTCCAGCTTGTGGTGATTTATTTTTGCTTCATTGCAAGATATGATTCCAGGATTGTCAAGTATGCTGAAACAAAAAGAAAAAACATGGTTTGATTCTCTTCGCGTAGTAAAGGATGTCAGGAATTTAGATGAAACTCCTTTTTTTTCGATTCTGGTCAGAATGAAGAATGAGGAGAAAATGTTACCACACTTTATAAAATCACTTTCGGCGCAGCTAACAAGTTATAATTACGAGTTAATATTTTTAGATAGTGAAAGTAAAGATAACAGTGTTGAAATTGTAATGGAGAATTGCAAAAATTTTATAATTTACGCTATAAATGCAAATGAATTTTCATTTTCCAAAACCTGTAATTTTTTAGTGGAGTGTGCCAGAGCGCCTAACTGTATTTTATTATCAGCTCATATTGAAATGATTGGTGATGATTTCTTACAAAGACTAGGTGAGGAAATAGAAAAAGGAAGTGAGTGTGGGTACTTCCGGCAGGTTGTAAATCATAATAACGGTTATTCTCTTTATGATGTGTTGACGCTGAATAAAAGTTTTCCGGCGAGAAAGGAAACCAAAATATTTAGCATGGCGGATAAAATAGGTTTGCGATTCAGTAATGCTGGCTCTTTTTTTAAAACCAATTTAGCCATTGAAACAGCTTTCCCTGACGTTGCTGCAAGTGAGGATTTTTTGTGGGCAATTTCGGTTATTGATAAAAATCATCATGTTCATTATATTCCATCGCTTACTATCGCACATTCGCATAATGAATCGTTAAAGGATATTACTAAGCGAGTAAATATTAATAAGCGAGTTTTGTATGGTGATAAACCTGCGTATAAAAAAAGTTTTATAATGTTCGTGGTGTTATTCTTGATGTTGTTGTTTTCAGGATCTGGTTTGAAAAAATCTTGTGCCTATGCTTCAGCCCACGCAAAGGGATATTTGAAATGAATTTTACTGTAGTTATACCAACCTATAATGGCGGGGATGTATTTAAAGAATGTCTGGAATCAATTACAAAACAAAGTGTTCAACCTAATAAAATTTTGGTCATAGATTCCAGCTCTAGAGACGATACGGTTGCGTTAGCTTCGGGATACACAGATTGTATTAAAATTATTCCATCTTCTGAGTTTAATCATGGTGGGACAAGGAATATGGCCGCTAGGCTAGTGAGCGATGCTGAATTTATTGTATTCCTCACTCAAGATGCGATCCTCAATTCACCTTTTGAATTTGCAAATCTATTATCTTTCTTTGAATCGGATAAGAAAATTGCTGCTATATGTGGCAGGCAGCTGCCTCATGTGACGGCAAATCCTCTTGCTTGCCATGCCAGGTGGTATAACTATCCGCAGACATCTGTAGTTAAAACAGCGAATGACATACCAATCTTGGGTATCAAAGCGGCATTCATGTCCAACTCATTCGCCGCGTATCGAACAGTCGATCTTCTTGGCGTTGGTGGTTTTCCATTAGATACTATTCTTGCTGAAGATATGTATGTTGCTGCAAAATTTTTACTTGATGGAAAGAAGGTCGGTTATTGTGCTGAAGCTTGTGTACGCCATTCACATAATTACTCTCCGATTGAAGAATTTAAAAGATATTTCGATACGGGTGTTTTCCATTCTCAAGAAAATTGGATAAGAGAAAGATTTGGTGTGTTGGATGGAGAAGGGAAAAGATTTGTTATATCAGAATTGAAATATCTTTTGAAAACTAATCCATCATGGATACCCTTGTCGATTCTGAATACCATTGCGAAATTAGTGGGCTTTAAGCTTGGTTTGCGCTGGAATAAAATACCAAAATCCTTATTACCTAAATTAAGCATGTATAAAAGTTACTGGATTAAGAAATAATCTATTGAGCGGCTCCAGAACGTAAAATGCTATCTTTTGATAAACCATCGTTGTTCTCGCTTGTAGTTTGTTCTGGTAGAGTATTTCGCAATAACATGATGTCACTTGACAGGAGTATGTAATGTCCAAGCAACAAATCGGCGTTGTGGGTATGGCAGTGATGGGGCGCAACCTGGCGCTCAACATTGAGAGCCGTGGCTACACCGTTTCCGTGTTCAACCGCTCCCGCGAAAAAACCGAAGAAGTGATTGCCGAAAATCCGGGCAAAAAGCTGGTTCCTTACTATACCGTGCGAGAATTTGTCGAATCCCTGGAGACACCGCGCCGCATCCTGCTGATGGTGAAGGCAGGCGCAGGTACCGATGCTGCTATCGACTCCCTGAAACCTTATCTGGACAAAGGCGACATCATCATCGATGGTGGTAATACCTTCTTCCAGGACACCATCCGTCGTAACCGCGAACTTTCTGCAGAAGGTTTTAACTTCATTGGTACCGGTGTTTCCGGCGGTGAAGAAGGCGCGCTGAAAGGCCCGTCAATCATGCCTGGTGGTCAGAAAGAAGCGTATGAACTGGTTGCGCCGATCCTGACGAAAATCGCTGCTGTGGCGGAAGATGGCGAACCGTGCGTCACTTACATCGGTCCGGATGGCGCGGGCCACTACGTGAAAATGGTGCACAACGGCATCGAATACGGCGACATGCAACTGATCGCTGAAGCCTACGCGCTGCTAAAAGGCGGTTTGAACCTCTCTAATGAAGAGCTGGCGAAAACCTTCAGCGAGTGGAATGCCGGCGAGCTGAGCAGCTATCTGATCGACATCACCAAAGACATCTTCACCAAGAAAGATGAAGAGGGCAAATACCTGGTTGATGTGATCCTGGATGAAGCGGCAAACAAAGGTACTGGTAAATGGACCAGTCAGAGCTCTCTGGATCTCGGCGAGCCGCTGTCGCTGATCACCGAATCCGTTTTCGCGCGCTACATCTCCTCTCTGAAAGTTCAACGCGTTGCGGCTTCTAAAGTACTTTCCGGCCCGCTGGCGAAAGCGGCAGGCGATAAAGCGGAGTTTATCGAGAAAGTGCGTCGCGCCCTCTATCTGGGTAAAATCGTCTCTTACGCGCAGGGCTTCTCTCAATTACGAGCCGCTTCTGACGAGCACAACTGGGATCTGAACTACGGCGAAATCGCGAAGATTTTCCGCGCAGGCTGCATCATTCGTGCGCAGTTCCTGCAGAAAATCACTGACGCTTATGCAGAAACACCGGCAATCGCCAACCTGTTGCTGGCACCGTACTTCAAGAAAATTGCTGATGACTACCAGCAGGCACTGCGTGATGTCGTGGCTTACGCTGTGCAGAACGGTATTCCGGTACCAACTTTCTCTGCCGCCGTGGCTTATTACGACAGCTACCGTTCCGCTGTGCTGCCAGCGAACCTGATTCAGGCTCAGCGCGACTACTTCGGTGCTCATACCTATAAACGTACTGACAAAGAAGGTATCTTCCACACCGAGTGGCTGGATTAATCTGAAATCATTCGTTTGATAAATGTAAGCCCGGTTAGCACAACCGGGTTTTTTTTCGGCCGCAGAGCGGCTTTTCAGGGCACTCATCTTTAATTTGTTGACATATCGACATTAAACTTCGCATCAACGCCACTGTTGCAGGCTGGTTGTCACCTTGACAGTTCCTCAACAGAAGAGGTAAAAACCCCAACAGTTATTGATATTAAGTGGGTGGCGACAGGTTCGTCATCTCCGTTTTCATACACTCACAAAAGTTGCTTATCGAATGAAAATAACAATCTCCGGAACAGGTTACGTTGGGCTATCAAACGGGATTCTGATCGCGCAGAACCATGAGGTCGTAGCGCTCGATATCGTGCAATCCAAAGTTGATATGCTTAACCAGAAGATTTCTCCCATCGTTGATAAGGAAATCCAGGAGTATTTGCAGAATAAGCCGCTGAATTTCCGTGCCACTACGGATAAGCAGGAAGCCTACCGCGGTGCCGACTTTGTGATTATTGCTACTCCAACGGATTACGACCCGAAAACCAACTACTTCAATACCAGCAGCGTGGAATCGGTGATCCGCGATGTGCTGGAAATTAACCCGCAGGCGGTGATGATTATCAAATCCACCATTCCGGTGGGCTTTACCAAGTCTATTCGCGAAAAATTCGGCGTGGATAACATCATTTTCTCACCAGAATTCCTGCGTGAAGGGAAAGCCTTGTACGATAACCTGCATCCATCACGTATCGTAATTGGCGAGCGTTCTGAACGTGCTGAGCGTTTTGCTGCGCTATTGCAGGAAGGGGCAATTAAGAAAGACATTCGCGTGCTGTTTACCGATTCAACGGAAGCTGAGGCGATCAAACTGTTCGCTAACACCTATCTGGCGATGCGTGTTGCTTACTTCAACGAGCTGGACAGCTACGCGGAAAGCCTGGGGCTGAACAGCCGTCACATTATTGAAGGCGTTTGTCTCGATCCGCGCATTGGCAACCACTATAACAATCCGTCATTTGGTTACGGCGGCTACTGTTTGCCGAAGGACACCAAACAGCTGCTGGCAAACTATCAGTCGGTGCCGAACAACATTATTTCGGCTATCGTTGATGCTAACCGTACACGCAAAGACTTTATCGCCGATTCCATTCTCTCGCGTAAACCGAAAGTGGTCGGCGTTTACCGTCTGATCATGAAGAGCGGTTCCGATAACTTCCGCGCGTCGTCTATTCAGGGCATCATGAAACGCATTAAAGCGAAGGGCGTACAGGTCATCATTTATGAGCCTGTGATGCCGGAAGATGAATTCTTCCATTCCCGCGTAGTGCGCGACCTGGAGACGTTTAAGAAGGAAGCTGACGTGATTATCTCCAACCGTATGGCGCAGGAACTGTCTGATGTTGCGGACAAAGTCTATACCCGCGATCTATTCGGTAACGACTAAAGACGAAAAATGAAAACGGCCTATCAGGGCTGAGGGATCCCCAGAAACATCATTAATACACCATGATGATGTTTCGATAGGCCCTCGCCATATCGGCATATACCCTGTCGGGGTTCATCCCCGACAGGAGTCCCGGCGACTGCCGGATGACATTTTCACTCAAAGTCAGATACGACAGCACCCTGCGCGGTAAGTGTCAAGGTAGTTGGCACCCCCGGTTTATTTAGGCTGCCTGTTTTTCCCGTTCTGGATTCAGCATTACCTTACCTGCCGGATGCCAGTTTCGTGTTCTGCCAGACCAGCGTTCAGGCCGTTGCGCTTTTGCCTTTTTGTACACCTCATCCCGATTTTTCAACAGCACACCGTCTTCTCCACGATGTCGCTGACCCGGCGTCACATATCTGATACCGCTATGTCTGTGCGTTTCGTTATACCACTGCATAAAATCCTCTACCCATTCACGCGACTCATCCAATGTACCGAACCCCGATGTCGGCCACTGCGGGACATATTTCAGTGTCCGGAACAGCGAC
>NZ_FMBC01000118.1 GCF_900094795.1 Kosakonia oryziphila | reverse complement strand
TCACTGAACAATATGACGCCGGAGGAGTATCGACAGCACCATTATTTGGCCGGGATCTCAAAAAATGCATGGAACTAAAACGGGTCTATTTACATTTCTGAATCTGCGCAGGAAACGTTCCCGCAGACATATCAGTGCGGCACACCGTCAGCAGAGTCCACCCCTGACGTACATCGATCAGTGCTGGAGTATGGATTTCGTGTCGGATAGTCTGTTTAACGGACGGCGCTTCCGGGCGCTGACTGTAGTGGATAATTTTAGTCGGGAATGTCTGGCGCTCCATGCCGGAAAATCACTGAAGGGTGAGGATGTGGTCAACATAATGGAAGCGCTGCGGGTGCTGAATCAGCGCCTGCCGGTACGTATTCAGACGGATAACGGCAGCGAGTTTATCTCGAAAAGTTTGGATAAATGGGCGTATGAACATGGTGTCACGGTAGACTTCTCCCGACCCGGAAAGCCGACATATAACCCGTTTATTGAGTCATTTAACGGTTGTCTGCGGGACGAATGCATGAACATTCACTGGTTTTTGTCACTGGAAGATGCACAGGACAAACTCGACAACTGGCGCAGGGAATATAATCATGAGAGAACCCATTCATCATTAAATGACATGACTCCGGCGGAATTTATCCGAAGTATCCAGAAAGACGGAGATCTCTGATGTAGCATTGTACTGATTTTGGACCAGAGTCACCCAGCTAAAAGTTAAGACAACCGTTATCCTGTCTTTATCGAGTAAAAAGGTGGCCACCATATTGCTATATGATTATAAATATAGTAGCCAGCTTAATTATTTAAAAGCAAGAAGTTAATGTAAAAATAGTTTTCACATTATTTTTATCTGACCAAATATTTTTAAATCGTTGAGCATTTGATGCTGTATACAATACTGTATGTCTGATATTCCTATGCCCCAAATAATCCTGAATTAGCCGAGTATCAATTCCCCTTTCCGCAAGACTATACCCACAGGAATGCCTAAGCATATGAGGATGTATAGATAAAGGAAGACCCGCAACATGACCATACTTTCTTAATATTTGATAAAATCTTTGCCTGGTCATTTTTCCACCTTGCCGAGTTAAAAACAACCAAGGCAAATGGCTCCCTGAATTCAGCTTCCGCTGAATGAGCCATAGTTGTAATACAGCATCCTCTTCCAGTAACAATGGATGGCATGTACTAAACCCACCTTTTAATCTCTTTATACTGAGTTTCTTTGATAACGGATCATAATCCTCTAACATCAATGATGTTAATTCACTCACCCTTAAACCATGTAAAAAAGCTATGCAAACCATACAATAGTCGCGTTCGGAGCCCACTTTATTGGAGATAGTTTGCAGTAAACATCTTATTTCTTCCTCGTTAAGGTACTTTCTAGTCATATTTTTGCTCCAATTTTAACGAATCCATCACATTAACTCGTAGGTAAAAAAATAAATAATGGTAATTCAGAATTATTCACTAATCATTAAGAATCACTCAGATAAATAGATCAATATACACACAAAATGTAGCCAATGAAATTGGCTTAACGCAAATTTACGGTAAATTAAAATGTTTAAGTTGAATCGCCACGGGTTTAACAGACACCTCAGAGTCATTTAAGATGACTTAAAGAGAGGTGCCCATGAGCGGTAAACGTTATCCCGAAGAGTTTAA
>NZ_FMBC01000062.1 GCF_900094795.1 Kosakonia oryziphila | reverse complement strand
GCTGCGTTTTATGATGACGCAGATGGCCTGCAGCCTGAAAGGAGTGGAGCCTTATCAGATAGGTTTTAAGCAGGCGAGTCTTTATCTGACGGCCCAACTGAGTATCCTGCCGGCAGTAGCGCCGGGTAAAATACCAAAGCTAATCAAAGAAATACTGGATATGGCAGAGAGCTTTGTCCTGCCACCACGTAGGGTAAGACATTACCCAAGAGCGGTAAAAAAGAAGCCGCAACGTTACGCGTTACGGCTACCTTCAAAAGCTTAACTGACAAGCATTACGCACTTGTGCGGGGCTTTTTAATTTCCTCGCGCGGCAAATGGCGGTACACTTTCGCCCTTTGAGAAATACCCTTCGGAGTTTTTATGCCTTTCAGTTGCCCGCTCTGTCACTCGCCTTTACAGCGTCGCGATAACGCCTTCGTTTGCCCGCAGCGTCATCAATTTGATCTGGCGAAAGAAGGCTATGTGAATCTGTTGCCGGTACAGCATAAACGTTCCCGCGATCCCGGCGATAGTGCAGAGATGATGCAGGCGCGCCGTGCATTCCTGGATGCGGGACACTATCAGCCACTGCGGGATGCCATTGGCGTTCTGTTACAGGCCAGATTGCCGGAGCAGGCCGATGCGGTACTGGATATAGGTTGTGGCGAAGGGTATTACACTCAGGCCTTTGCTGCGATAGCCCGACATCATAACGTTAAAACATTTGGGCTGGATGTCTCCAAAGCTGCGATCCGCGCGGCGGCTAAACGTTACCAGCAGGTTATGTTTTGTGTGGCTTCCAGCCATCGTCTACCGTTTGAAGATAAATGCATAGACGCTATGGTTCGCATCTATGCTCCCTGTAAAGCGGAAGAGCTGGCGCGTGTAATCAAGCCCGGTGGCATCGTTATTACCGCTGCTCCCGGCCCCCGCCATTTGCTGGAACTGAAAGGGCTAATCTACGACGAAGTAAAACTACATGCTGAAAATGCGGGCGAAATAGAAGGGTTTAAAGTAGTGGAAACCCGAGCACTGGCCTATGAGATGAGCCTTACCGGCCAGGAAGCGGTGGCTTTACTACAGATGACGCCATTCGCATGGCGGGCGAAACCGGAAGTATGGGAAAAATTAGCGGCAACGGATTGCTTCCGCTGCCAGACGGATTTCACTATTCACTGTCTGGAGCGGGAAGATTAACCAGCGAAGTGGCTCCACAGAATCTCGGTGCCAATGCCGATAAGTACAACACCGCCAAGAATTTCGGCCCGTTTGCCCAGCAGCGGGCCGATAAAACGACCAACCATTATCCCGAGCGTTGACATAATCAGCGTTGCACAACCAATCGCCAGCGCGGTGGCGATAATATTAACCTGCAAGAAAGCCAGACCGACGCCGACAGCCATTGCGTCCAGACTGGTGGCAATGGCTGTCGTGACCAGCAGCCAGAAACCATGACGATGCGGTGTTTCCGCTTCGCAACTGTTATCACCGCGTATGCCTTCAATAATCATGCGCCCGCCAAGAAACACCAGTAGCACAAATGCGACCCAGTGGTTCCACTCCAGCACAAACTGGGTTGCCAGCATACCGAGGCCCCAGCCGATGAGCGGCGTCAGCGTTTCAATGGTGCCGAAAATAAGCCCCGTGCGCAGCGCTTCAGAAAATTTAGGTTTATGCAGGGTTGCACCTTTGCCGATGGAAGCAGCAAAAGCGTCCATGGACATGCCAAAGGCGAGAAGAATAGTGGCGGAGAGATTCATCGTGACGTCCTGACCGGGAATTCCATAAACACATTACTGCCCCCAGTAAACAGCAGTTAATGTGCCAATGGTCTCGCCTGACTGAAACAGATTCAGTCTGTACGTGCCACGTTTTGCAACGAGTATGTTGACACGTACATTTCCGGATAAGCAGAAATCGGCTACTCCCCAACGACGAACGCACCTTAACATATTTTGAGAATATAAAACAACAACCTAAAAATATAATCCCGGCAAGCGGTTGATAACGATTTGCATTTAGATTTATAGGTGAAAATAACGTTAACAAATATAAGTACATTCTCCCCTGAATATAGCAATGGCTATAAGTTTGCTTATTTTCTATGCGGATAAATATAGATTTTGCTATATCTTAACTCATTGAGTATTAACGATAACTTTATAAATTTTCTCAAGATCGTCGATATTACGCACACGAATAAGCAAGCCTCGCTGCTCTAATTGTATTACCAACACGCCATCTTCCGATAAATTCATCTCTTTAATACGGTTATATTCGATCCAGACATTGGCAAAGAAAAAACCGTGCTCTTTAAAGATGATTTTGGGCGCACGGATCCAAAAGAGATAAATTCCGAGCAATGCCAGCGCAGATAATAACCACAACGTTAAAGAGGAACCGCCATTAATCGTGTTGTTATAAATCAGGATCGCCAGCAAGCCGACGAAAATAGCACCATCAGTACGGCTTCTGCGCAGCAAGGGAACGGTCAGCAGAGATGTCCCGTGGCGGCGCGGCATCACGAATTCGTCATAGATGGCGAAAGCAAACAGCGCGGCGACAAATGCCAGCAGAACGCTATCCGTAACGGTCATTGATCCTCCTTAAAATAAAAACCGGGGGCGGTAAGCCCCCGGTTAACTCATACCCGGTTACAGGCCCAACAGGCCAAGTGCGTAACCGACAATCCCGATGATAAAGAACCCGACGATAATCCACAGCGGGTTTACTTTTTTACGCAGCAGCCACATACAGGCGAAGGTTAACAGCATAGGCACCAGACCCGGCATTAACTGGTCGAGAATGGTCTGTACGGTCGTCACCGTCGTTTTACCGGTCTGGTCGGTGATCTGCGACACAACCAGTGGAATGTTAACGTGCGTCCACTTGTTCACCAGAGCGCCCATGACAAAGAGACCGAGAATTGACGCCCCCTCGGTCAGTTTCTGCAGGAAGCCGCCACCCATATCTTTAACAATGTTGATACCCTTACGGTAACCGTACGCCACACCGTAATAGCGCATCGCCAGGCGGACAAGGTTAAAAAGGACAAAGAACAGTAATGGCCCAAGCAGACTGCCGCTCATGGCAATGCCGGCACCCAGTGCAGCAAATACCGGACGTACGGTTCCCCAGAAGATTGGGTCGCCCACACCGGCCAGCGGCCCCATCAGGCCCACTTTAATACCGTTGATCGCGCCATCGTCGATCTCCGCGCCATTCGCACGCTGTTCTTCCATGGCCAGTGTGACGCCGAGTACCGGCGCGGCCATGTACGGCTGGGTATTGAAGAATTCGAGGTGGCGCTTAATTGCCTGCCGGCGCGCTTCGTTGTTTTCAGGATAAAGGCGTTTAATGGCCGGAACCATTGAGAAACAAAAGCCCAACGCCTGCATACGTTCGAAGTTCCATGAACCCTGGAACAGGTTAGAACGAATGAACACGCCACGAATGTCACTCTGGGTGAGTTTTTTCTCAGTCGGAGTTTTAGTCATATCAACCATGTCGTTCACCTGTTAATCCAGTTCGTTATCAAGGTCATTGTTACCCGCTGCCTGAGCCGGGCCACCTGCGGAGCGGTTATATTTCGGACTGAGCTGAATGTAGAGAATCGCCATTACCGTACCGATAACACCCAGCGCTACCAGGTTGAAATTGGTAAAGGCGGCGGTTACAAAGCCGAGGTAGAAGAACGGCATCAGGTAGCCTGCGCGCATCATGTTGATGACCATCGCATAACCTACTACTACGATCATGCCGCCAGCGATATTCAGGCCGCTGGTCACGACTTCAGGAATGGCGTTCAGCATGCTCTGTACTTCGCTGGTGCCGACAGAGATGGCGACAATCACCGCCGGAATAGCGATACGCATGGCTTGCAGGAACAGGGAAGAAACGTGGATCCACGAGAGCGCGGTCAGGTTGCCGTTTTCAGCCGCCTTATCCGCCGCATGCTGGAAGCCTACGGTGATGGTACGAACGATAATGGTTAATACCTGGCCCGCAGCGGCCAGCGGGATGGCCAGCGCGATACCGGCACCGATGCTCTGATGCCCGCCAATGACCAGAATGGTTGAAATGATGGATGCCAGCGCGGCATCAGGGGCAACCGCAGCACCGATGTTCATCCAGCCCAGAGCGATCATTTCCAGGGTACCACCGATGATGATACCGGTTTTCATATCACCCAGGACGATACCCACCAGCGTACATGCCACCAACGGACGGTGGAACTGGAATTCGTCCAGTATCGACTCCATACCGGCAATACATGCAACCACGAACACCAGCACAATCTGAAGAGTGGTAATCTCCATTGTACTTCTCCTATAGCTAAATCAGACGTAAGTGTGAAAACTGAGTTAATCAGGCTGCCGCGATTAGTTCGCCACTTTGCTGATCAAATCCATCATTTTCAGTTTCGGATCGTTTGAAACTTTACGGACTTCCAGCTCGATGCCGCGTTCGTTCAGTTTTTTAAATGCTGCGATATCTTTCTCATCGACCGAAACAGCGTTGTTCACCTGGGTTTTGCCCTGGCGATACGCCATACCGCCAATATTGACACTGGTGATTTTCACACCGCCTTCAACAACGCGTTCCACATCGGTTGGGTTAGTGAATAACAGCATGACGCGTTGACCCGCATATTTCGGGTTGTTGTAGACGCGCAGCATTTTGGCGACATCCACGACATGCGCGGTTACGCCGGGAGGGGCAACCTGGGTTAACAGGGTCTTGCGTACGGTATCTGCAGCCACTTCATCGCTGACGACGATAATGCGCGTAACATTGGTCTCTTTGGTCCAGCGAGTTGCGACCTGGCCGTGGATCAGACGGTCATCGATGCGCGCAAGGCCAATAACCATGTAATCATTTGGACCCATTGGCTTCGCAGGTGCAGCCGCTTTTGTCGCCACAGGAGCAGGAGTCGGTTTTCCAACAGGTTGCGCTTTCAGGGCTTTCACCCCCTCACGTCCTGTTTCGACAGCTACCGTCACCAGTTCGTCAAAGGTCGGGTTATCGTCCCTGGCCATCAGCGTTTCCACCAGCATCGGAACGTTCACGCCGGCAATGACTTCGTAATGCTCTTTATCGACGACAATACGGCTGGCAGCGTTAAACGGACTACCGCCCCATGTATCGACGAGAAATAGCACGCCTTTGCTGGTTTCCAGTTTCTCCAGTCGCGCGTTATATTTTTCGATTAACGTTTCCGCATTTTCACCGGGAACGAAATCAATCCAGCCGACGTTATCCTGCTCGCCCAGCAGCATTTCGGCGGTTTTCAGCAATTGTTCCGCGGCCCAACCATGTGTGCCTATAACAATAGCAATGGTCACTTGCTACCTCCTTCTTCTTGTCGTTAACACACCACTAATCGATGTATTGTGGAATCTGTCCCGGTAAACCGAATCGATTCAGATGTAAGGGTTAAAGCAAAGACTAATTTCTGTCGTGAATTATTTTAGATAGTGAAAAAATAATTTATGTGATGAAGATCCGTAATTTAGGTTTCGTATTGATGAAGTTTCGGAGCGCAAAATATCCTCATAATCTGCAAAGTCTGGTAAATCTTTGCCAACAATAAACGCTCTCTGTTATGTTTACCGTTCGTTTAATGAGTCAGGAGTAAAGGGCTGTAGCCCACCGTATGGATCGTCACCGACGTCAGTTCACCTTAAGGCCTTTCAGTGCCTCGTATTCCGGCGTTTTCCGCCACTTTCCTAATATGTTCAATGCCATCATGCCTGTGCATACTCGCACATTATTGCGTCACGCTTGTTGCAGGAGCCTGTTATGGAATTCTTAATGGATCCCTCAATATGGGCGGGATTGTTAACGCTGGTTGTTCTGGAAATCGTACTGGGTATTGATAACCTGGTGTTTATTGCCATTCTTGCCGACAAACTACCACCCAAACAGCGTGATAAAGCGCGCCTGCTTGGCCTGTCGCTCGCGCTGGTAATGCGCCTTGGCCTGCTGTCGCTGATTTCATGGATGGTGACCCTGACCCAACCGCTTTTCTCTGTGGGCAGTTTCAACTTCTCTGGCCGCGATTTGATCATGCTATTTGGTGGTGTATTCCTGCTGTTCAAAGCCACAACGGAACTGCATGAACGGCTGGAAAACCGCGAACATGATGGCGGGCACGGAAAAGGCTATGCCAGTTTCTGGGTGGTGGTTCTGCAAATTGTGATTCTTGATGCCGTTTTCTCGCTGGATGCCGTTATCACCGCTGTCGGCATGGTGAACCATTTGCCGGTCATGATGGCGGCGGTCGTTATCGCTATGGCGGTCATGCTGCTGGCATCGAAACCGCTAACGCGTTTTGTTAACCAACATCCGACGGTTGTGGTGCTCTGTCTGAGCTTCCTGTTGATGATCGGCCTGAGTTTGGTGGCTGAAGGGTTTGGTTTCCATATTCCAAAAGGTTATCTGTACGCGGCGATCGGTTTCTCCATCATCATTGAGTTTTTCAACCAGCTTGCCCGACGTAACTTTATTCGCCATCAGTCGAATCTACCGCTGCGCGCGCGTACAGCCGATGCTATTTTGCGTCTGATGGGGGGGCGTCGCCAGACAAGCCCACAGATAGAAACCGATAGCAAGGCCACCGTGCCAGCGCCGGAAGGCGCATTTGCTGAAGAAGAACGCTATATGATCAACGGCGTATTGACGCTGGCGTCTCGTTCGCTGCGTAGTATCATGACGCCACGTGGCGATATCAGTTGGGTGGATGCCAACCTGAGTGTTGATCAGATCCGTCAGCAATTGCTCTCGTCACCACACAGCCTGTTCCCGGTATGCCGTGGCGAGCTGGATGAAGTGATCGGTATTGTTCGCGCGAAAGAGATGCTGGTAGCGCTGGAAGAGGGAAGCGATGTCGCCGCTATCGCTGCAGCCAGCCCGGCCATTGTGGTGCCAGAAACGCTGGATCCTATCAAACTGCTGGCGGTGTTGCGTCGGGCGCGTGGCAGCTTTGTGATTGTAACTAACGAGTTTGGCATGGTGCAGGGGCTGGTTACGCCGCTGGACGTGCTGGAAGCGATTGCTGGTGAGTTCCCTGATGCAGATGAAACTCCGGAAATCGTGAACGATGGTGACGGCTGGCTGGTGAAAGGCACTACCGATTTGCATGCGTTACAGAATACTCTCGGCATCGATAATCTGGTTAATGACGACGAGGATATCGCAACAGTGGCCGGTCTGGTTATCTCCGCCAAAGGGCAAATTCCACCGGCGGGCGAAGTGCTGGAAATCGCGCCGTTACACATCACCGTCGTCGAAGCCAACGACTATCGTGTGGATCTGGTACGCATTGTTAAAGAGCAGTCAGAACACGACGAAGAGGAGTGATCCTCAACCCCGCGTGAAAGGCAAAGCATCTCCGTTTTGCCGCGTTGGCGGTGTCTCCCTATGCTCCGCCAGCCACGCCGGGAACGCCTTGATTGGCATTGGCTCGGCGTAGAGAAAACCCTGCAATGTATTCACTCCCCGCAACCGCAGATGTCGTGCCTGTAGCGGGGTTTCAACCCCTTCTGCCACCAGTTCAATTTTCAGTCTCTGTCCTAACGCAATGATCATATCGGTGATCGTCGAGTTAATGGCATCGGTACCGATAGTTTTGGTAAAGGATTTATCAATTTTCAGCACGTCGGGGCGCAACTGCTCCAGCCAGGCCAAAGAGCTATTACCAGTGCCAAAATCATCTATCGCAATTTTTACCCCCCGATGCCGAAGATCCTGCACCATCCGGGAATCCATTTCGAATAACACATCGCGTTCCGTCAGTTCGATAATTAATTGCTGCATCGGGTGGTGATTAAACCATAGCTGATTTAAATCCCGCAGCAGTTCGCCATTGCGTAAATGGCTCGGTGCCGCATTAATACCAATATGGAAATGAGCATCGTCGGGGAAAAAATGCAGTTGCTGTTGAATCTCAGTCAGTACGTAGCGAGTCAGTGGCGCGATCTGGTTATGTTCTTCCGCTATCGAAATAAACACTTCTGGCGAGATCCAACCCTGGCGCGGGTTATGCCAACGCAGCAAGATCTCAACGCCATCACATTTTAATGTGCGCGCTTCCAGTAATGGCTGGCAAAACAGTTCAAATTCGCGTCCGACAATCCCCTGGTTGATCTCGCGGGAAAAGCTCATGCGGCTGGCGGTCGCAAACCAGGTGATAAAGCTGGTCAGCAGACTTATCATCAGGGCCAGCGGCAGTTGAGACGGCAAATGTAATAAGGCGAGTTTCGCCGCGCCTGGTCCACTCACGCTGACGCTGAAGGGGAAATGTGTTGATGCGCGCCGATATGCGCTTTCATTTACCGGCGGTGGTAAAGTGGTCATGATGCCTTTGCCATGCACCAAATGTTTGCCGCTGACGCTCAGCACCGCCTGCGTGATCAGCGGAACCTGCGGTTCCAGCACTAAATCGCTCAGCAGATCGATATTGACTGCTTCAATGACACCGTCCTGCCCGTCTTTAGATGAGGGATACCACATAATCAGCACCGGACGACCCTTTAGCAATGTCTGGTCTGTCGAGAGCATCAACAGTGGTTCCCTGGTAGGAAGTAACGATTGCACCTGCTTTATTGGGACATCGAGGGAGCCAAAAATACTGGAGCAATAAAGAATACCGTCTTTGATCAGCGCGACAGCACGCACGGTTTGCAGGCTGGCCGCCTGTTTGAGTAATTGCAGATGCACGCCGGCGCAGGGTTGACCAACCAGTGGAATCAACGTATTGCGGCCCGCGGCCAGCGGCAGTAATAATTGGTCAAGCGCGTTTACAGCATGTTGGGTAAACGCAGTAATACGATGATGATTTAAATTCCGCTCCGAAATAAAACGGAAGGTCAGGGTAAAAATAAGCGCGACAATAGCAACCGACACGGAGACAATTGCGCGCCGCCGTCGATATCTTTTAATGATCCATTGAGCCGTCTGCATGCCATTGTCGCCTGTGAGCTTCCCGACGTGAAATCCTGGCCGGGACACAAAAAGTGTAGTGGGGAATTAACGTAGCGACGACAAATCGGAGAAATATCATTCCGTAGGCACAACAGCGAGCACAAAAAAACGCCGTTCAGTTGAACGGCGGGGATTTATTTAATCACACTGTACTTTGATAGCCAGACCGCCGCGTGATGTCTCACGGTATTTGGCGTTCATATCCTTGCCGGTCTCGTACATCGTTTCAATCACCTTATCGAGGGAGACGCGCGGTGCGCTGGTGCGGCGCATCGCCATCCTGGTGGCGTTGATTGCTTTCACGGAGGCAATCGCGTTTCGCTCAATACATGGAACCTGTACTTGCCCGGCGACGGGATCGCAGGTCAGACCAAGGTTATGCTCCATACCGATTTCCGCTGCCACGCAAACCTGCTCCGGGCTGGCGCCAAGCAGTTCAGCCAGACCTGCTGCTGCCATGGAACAGGCCACGCCGACTTCGCCTTGACAGCCTACTTCTGCCCCGGAAATGGAGGCGTTCATTTTGTAGAGCGCGCCAATGGCGCCAGCGGCCAGAAAGTAACGAATGTAGATATCCGGGCTGACGGATTCAATAAAGTGATCGTAATAGGCCAGCACGGCAGGCACGATACCGCATGCGCCATTTGTCGGCGCAGTCACCACGCGGCCCCCGGCGGCGTTCTCTTCGTTCACCGCCAGCGCGAACATATTCACCCAGTCGACCACGTTCATCGGATCGTGGGAGAGTTTATCGCTGGCGACCAACAGACGACGCAGCGCGGAAGCCCGACGCGGTACGCGCAACGGCCCCGGCAACACGCCTTCGGTGTTCATGCCGCGATCAATACAGGCGCGCATGGTTGTCCACACGTTGCCGAAATAGTCTTCGATCTCTTTTTTCGAGTGCAGCGCCAGTTCGTTCTGCATCACCATGCCGGAGAGGGACAAGCCCGTCTCCTTGCAATACTCCAGCATCTGAGTGGCGGATTTGAAGGGCCAGGGTACATTGACGGCGCTGACCGTTTCCTGACCGAAATGTTCTTCATCGACGATAAAACCGCCGCCAATGGAATAGTAGGTTTTGCTGTACACCACGTTATCGCCATTCCACGCTGAGATGCGCATACCGTTTTCATGTAGCGAGAGGTTATCACTGTGAAAACGCATTCCGTCATCCTGCGGAAAATCCACTTCATGGCGGCCTTGCGCCAGCAACAAGCGACCGCGAGTCTCTACGTCGCGGATAAACGTGGGGATAGCGTCAATATCGACGGTGGCAGGTTCATTACCCGCGAGGCCCATAATGATGGCGATATCGGTATGGTGGCCTTTCCCGGTGAGGGAGAGTGAGCCGTAAACGTCCACCGCAACGCGGGTAACGCTTTCCAGCAATCCTTTTTCGACCAGGTCATCGACGAACTGCTTACCGGCCTTCATCGGGCCAACGGTGTGGGAAGATGAGGGGCCAATCCCCACCTTAAACATGTCGAATATACTAATCACATTAACGCTCCTGACAGGGTTACCGGCGTTCCAGTAACGATGTAATAACTGCGCATAGTGTAAGAGGGAAGCCGGTTGTCAGCTTAACTATTCACATGAATTAAACTAATGACTAACCCTGATATTACTAATAGCGCGCACGCTGTCACAAAAATGTTATGTGTAAAGTATAGTCAAGGCTTACGGCCAATTTGCAGCGCCAGCGAACGAATAATTCCGGCCGTCATACCCCAGACAAAATAATGCTGATACCAGGAGAGCCACACGCGATGCGCGTTACCGTGGCGATGGATGTCGAGCGGATGGTAGCGGCCAAGCCGTAGCGCTTCTGCCAGCGGCATTTCGAAAACTGCCGCCACTTCATCTTCGCTGGCATGATAGTGAAGATCCGGCGGAATAATGCCCACCACTGGCGTGACCTGAAAGCCGGTGACACTATCGACCGGCGGCAGGATGCCGATGACTTCCACCGCTTCCGGAGGAATCGCCACCTCTTCTTGCGCTTCCCGCAGCGCGGCGGCAATCAGCGATGCATCGGTACTGTCGACCGCGCCACCGGGAAAAGCGACCTGACCAGCATGTTTACGCAGCAGTGGCGAACGCTGCGTCAGCAGCAGACCTGGCTGCTGACGTCGAACCACAGGTACCAGCACGGCGGCCTGGCGTGTATTCATCACCGCCGGATTGAACTGAGGGCGTAAGAGTTGAAAACGTGATAAAAACTCATCCAGAGTTAAAGCCGTTTGCTCCACGAATCATTTCTCCAGTTGGTGCAGGATACGATTAACTTTATCAAAAGTTTCCTGATACTCCGCTTCTTCCTGGCTGTCGGCGACAATCCCGCCGCCCGCAGAGCAGTATATTTGCCCGTCACAGGCGGTTAACGTACGGATGGTGATGCTGGTGTCCATATTGCCGCAAAAGCTCAGATAACCGATGCTGCCGCACCAGGCATTACGTCGCTGTGGTTCCAGGGCATCAATAATTTCCATGGCCCGAACTTTGGGTGCGCCGGTAATCGAGCCGCCAGGGAACGCTGCCCGCAGCAGATCGCAGGCGTGGCGCCCCTCCGGCAATTCGGCTGTGACAGTACTGACAAGGTGGTGGACGGCAGGGAAAGGTTCGACGACAAACAACTCCGGCACGCGCACCGAACCCGGCATTGCCACACGGCCAATATCATTACGCATCAAATCTACAATCATCAGGTTCTCGGCGCGATCTTTCGGCGAGGCGGCGAGTTTTCGCGCCTGTTGTGCATCCGCTCGCGGATCGACCAGTCTTGGCAGCGTACCTTTGATCGGCCGCGTCTCGATGTGCGAGCCATCAAGGCGAATAAAACGCTCTGGAGAGAGGCTTAATATGGCACCCTGCGGCAGGCGTAAAAACGCACTGAATGGCGCGCGATTTTCGCGGTTAAGGTGCGTAAAAGCCAACCACTCATCGCCCTTATAGCGTGCCTGAAAACGCTGAGCGAGGTTAACCTGATAACAGTCGCCGCTGTGCAGCCACTCCTGCACCTGGCGGAATTTTTCGCCATATTCAGCGCGACTCATATTTGCCTGCCATGACGAGGTCAGGCGGAAATCATCTTTCTGCGGCGCGCGTTGCGCCTGCAACCAGGCGAGTCGGGTATTGACATCGGCATGGCTCAGCAGCGTAACCCGCTGCAACCGGTGGTCAACGACCAGCGCCCAGTCATAAATGCCAACGGCCATATCAGGTAAGGTAATATCCGCCAGCGCCTGTTGCGGTAATTTTTCGAAACGGCGGCCTAAATCGTAGCCAAGCAGGCCGAGCGCGCCGCCCTGAAAGGGCAAATCAGGGTTGTGCGCAGGGCGCAACTTGTGCGCGTCTAGCTGTTGTTGCAGCAATTGCAATGGATCGCTGCGGCTTTCATGCCTGGTGTTAAACGAGGTTATGTCTCCGCAGGTCGTGATCGTGGTTAGCGGATCGGCCACCAGGATATCGAAACGGTTATGCGGGTGCTCGGCGAGACCGGAGTGCAGCAACATCGCCCAGGGTTGCTGGCTAAGTGGTGCAAAGTAGTATTCGGCTGCGTCGTGGCGCCATGGCAACATAATAACGGCGGGGGGTAACGTCTTCATTGTTCCTCATCTGCGTCTTTGGCTGGTGAATTGTGCGGACGCATGAAATAATTAGCGCCAATAATTTAGCAGGAGTTCACGATGTTTGCAGGTTTACCTTCCCTCAGCCACGAGCAGCAGCAAAAAGCCGTGGAGCGTATCCAGGAGTTAATGGCCAGCGGTATGAGTAGCGGGCAGGCGATTACACAGGTTGCAGAAGAGTTGCGCGCCAGCCACACGGGCGAACGGATTGTGGCGCGCTTTGAAGACGAAGAGGACGAGTAATCACAGCGCGGCGATGATTTTGATTTCCACTTTGTAGCGCGGGTTCATCAGCTTTGCCTGCACGGTGCAGCGCACGGGCGCATGGCCCGCAACAACCCATGCATCCCACGCTTTATTCATTGCAGCGAAGTCATTGCCATCGGGCAGAAAAATAGTGGCATCGAGAATGCGTGATTTGTCACTGCCTTGCTTTGCCAGCACGGCATCGATCTGCGCCAGCGTATTTGCTGTCTGCTCAAATGCATCGGCGTCCAGATTTTCCGGCACTCCGGTGTAATAAAGGGTCTGGTTGTGGATCACCACATCAGACCAGCGATCCGCCGCGTCAATACGCACAATTGTCATAGCACACCTTCTTATTTTCCATACAGTCGCGAGCAAGAGTGCCACAAAAACCCGGCTGGCGTAAATCCGCCCACCCTGACATAATCACTGTCGATTTAACCAGGGGGTAGCGTGACAGACGATTTTGCAACAGATGGCCAGCTGGCCAAAGCGATACCGGGATTCAAACCGCGGGAACCGCAGCGCCAGATGGCGCACGCCGTGATGCACGCCATCGACCACACCCAGCCGCTGGTGGTGGAAGCCGGTACCGGTACCGGAAAAACTTACGCCTATCTCGCACCCGCCTTACGCGCCGGTAAAAAAGTCATTATCTCCACTGGTTCAAAAGCGTTGCAGGATCAGCTCTACAGCCGCGATCTGCCCACGGTAGCCAACGCGCTGGAATTCACTGGGCGTACTGCCTTGCTGAAAGGCCGTTCCAACTATCTCTGTATTGAACGCCTGGAGCAGCAGGCACTGGCTGGCGGTGACCTGCCTGTACAAACCCTCAGTGATGTGATTCTACTGCGCTCCTGGTCAAACCAGACTACCGATGGCGATATCAGCACCTGCATCAGCGTAGCCGAGGATTCACAGGCCTGGCCGCTGGTCACCAGCACCAACGACAACTGTCTGGGCAGCGATTGCCCGATGTACAAAGATTGCTTTGTGGTTAAAGCGCGTAAAAAGGCGATGGATGCTGACGTAGTGGTGGTAAACCATCATCTGTTTCTCGCCGATATGGTGGTGAAAGAGAGCGGCTTCGGTGAGCTTATCCCGGAGGCTGACGTGATGATTTTCGACGAAGCGCACCAGCTTCCGGACATCGCCAGCCAGTATTTTGGGCAGTCGCTCTCCAGCCGCCAGTTACTGGATCTGGCGAAAGATTTCACCATTGCTTATCGCACTGAATTAAAAGATACCGCACAGTTGCAAAAATGTGCCGACCGGCTGGCGCAAAGTACACAGGATTTCCGTCTGCAACTTGGTGAGCCTGGTTATCGCGGAAACCTGCGTGAATTGCTGGCTGATGCCAATATCCAGCGCGCGCTGCTGCTGCTCGATGATGCGCTGGAACTTTGCTACGACGTGGCGAAACTCTCCCTTGGGCGCTCGGCGCTACTCGATGCTGCTTTTGAGCGGGCGACTACTTACCGCGCGCGCCTCAAGCGTCTGAAAGAAATTAATCAACCCGGTTACAGCTACTGGTATGAATGCACCTCGCGCAACTTCACCCTTGCGCTGACGCCGCTAACGGTGGCGGATAAGTTCAAAGAGGTGATGGCGCAGAAAAAGGGGAGCTGGATTTTCACTTCGGCGACACTTTCCGTGAATGACGATCTGCATCATTTTACGGCGCGTCTTGGGATCGACGAGGCGGAGTCGTTGCTGCTGCCGAGTCCTTTCGATTATCAGCATCAGGCGCTGCTGTGCGTACCGCGCAATCTGCCGCAGACCAACCAGCCTGGCTCAGCCCGGCAACTGGCGACCATGTTGCGTCCAATGATCGAAGCCAACAATGGCCGCTGTTTTATGCTCTGTACTTCACACACCATGATGCGTGAACTGGCAGAGCAGTTCCGTGCCACGATGAGCCTGCCGGTGCTTTTGCAGGGCGAAACCAGTAAAGGCCAGTTGCTACAACAGTTTGTCAGCGCGGGTAACGCGCTGCTGGTGGCAACCAGCAGTTTCTGGGAGGGCGTGGATGTGCGAGGCGATACGCTGTCACTGGTGATTATCGACAAACTGCCGTTTACCTCGCCGGAAGATCCGCTGTTAAAAGCGCGTATGGAGGATTGCCGTCTGCGCGGCGGCGATCCGTTCGATGAGGTGCAACTCCCGGATGCGGTCATTACGCTGAAACAGGGCGTTGGGCGTCTGATCCGCGACATCGACGATCGCGGCGTGCTGGTGATTTGCGATAATCGCCTGGTGATGCGACCCTACGGCGCGGTGTTCCTCGCCAGCTTGCCGCCTGCGCCGCGCACGCGGGATATCCGGCGCGCCGTTGAGTTTCTTGCTGCGCGTCCGGCGCAGTAATTTGCCGGGAACTGTGGTAAGATGCGCGCCATTTTGTTTTTCATGGACCGCTATACCCATGCGAATTCTGGCTATTGATACCGCCACAGAAGCCTGTTCTGTCGCTCTGTGGAACGATGGTACAACCTTCGCTCATTTCGAACTTTGCCCGCGTGAACATACCCAACGCATCCTGCCGCTGGTCAGGGCTGTACTGGGTGACGCTGATCTTAAACTGACGCAACTTGATGCACTGGCCTATGGCCGCGGGCCGGGAAGTTTTACTGGTGTGCGCATTGGCATTGGTATTGCGCAGGGTCTTGCGCTGGGCGCTGAACTGCCGATGATTGGCGTTTCAACGCTGGCAACAATGGCGCAGGGCGCATGGCGTAAAACCGGCGCGACTCGTGTACTTGCCGCGATTGATGCACGTATGGGGGAAGTCTATTGGGCGGAATACCAGCGTGATGAGCAGGGCGTCTGGCACGGCGAAGAGACGGAAGCGGTGCTCAAACCAGAAGCGGTGAGCGTTCGCCTTCAGCAGCTTGAAGGGCAATGGGCGACGGTCGGTACCGGTTGGCCGACATGGCCGGAGATGGGTAACGGTAATGCGCTGACGCTGACGGATGGCGAAATCTTGCTCCCGACCGCAGAAGATATGCTGCCGCTTGCGCAACAATTATTCGCAGCACAGAAGACCGTTGCTGTTGAGCACGCTGAACCGGTTTATTTACGTAACGAAGTGGCATGGAAGAAACTTCCGGGCCGGGAATGAATCTCAGTAATAACAACTGAGTGAAGGAGTCGCACCATGGCGGGTCAAAAAAGAGTTATGAGCTGGTTGCTTGCAGGGCTGGCAACGGCGATGTTAAGTGGTTGTGTTTCTGTGCCTGACGCGATTAAAGGGACCAGTCCTACGCCGCAGGATGATTTAGTCCGGGTGATGAGTGCGCCGTCGCTGTATGTCGGCCAGGAAGCTCGCTTTGGCGGCAAAGTTGTTGATATCCAGAATCAGCAGGGGAAAACTCGTCTGGAGATCGCCTCCGTACCGCTCGACAGTGGTGCCCGCCCGATACTGGGCGAGCCGTCGGTCGGGCGAATTTATGCGGAGGTAAACGGCTTCCTCGATCCGGTTGATTTCCGCAATCAACTGGTCACAGTGGTTGGACCGATTACCGGCACTGCAGATGGTAAAATCGGTGACGCCCCTTACAAATTTATGGTGATGCAGGCGACTGGTTACAAACGCTGGCATCTGACCCAACAAGTGATGATGCCGCCTCAGCCGATAGATCCGTGGTTTTGGGGGCCGCCTGGCCGACACGGATGGCGAACAGGTTACCCCGGCTGGGGTTGGTACCCGCCAGAACCCGCCCGTGTAGAGACCATTGTGACAGAGTAATCTCTTGTTTTATTGAATAAATGAGACAGCGGCTAAGCCGCTGTTTCTGTCTATGGATATGTATAACAAAAATAATTAGTGACGGGCTTCGCAACCTTCAATTCGCTTAATTAATAAACTGGTACGCTGAGTTAATATTATGTTAACGGTTTGTTTATTAAATGGGGTTGTGATGACCAGGAATACTCATTTCAGAGGTGATGCATTGAAGAAGGTTTGGCTTAACCGTTACCCCGCTGATGTTCCGGCGGAGATCAACCCCGACCGTTATCAATCCCTGGTAGAGCTTTTTGAACACGCCGTTGCACGTTACGCCGATCAACCCGCTTTCATCAACATGGGTGAGGTGATGACCTTCCGCAAGCTGGAAGAGCGTAGCCGGGCGTTTGCCGCTTACTTACAGCAAGGTCTCGGTCTGAAAAAGGGCGATCGCGTCGCGTTGATGATGCCAAACTTGCTGCAATATCCGGTCGCGCTGTTCGGCATTTTGCGCGCGGGCATGATTGTGGTGAACGTGAATCCGCTTTACACCCCGCGTGAACTTGAGCATCAACTAAATGACAGTGGCTCTTCTGCGATTGTGATTGTCTCCAACTTTGCGCACACCCTGGAAAAGATCGTCGAGAAGACGCAGGTGCGTCACGTTATTCTGACTCGCATGGGCGATCAGCTCTCCCCGGCAAAAGGCACGCTGGTCAACTTCGTCGTCAAATATGTGAAACGTCTGGTACCGAAGTATCACCTGCCGGATGCCATTTCTTTCCGCCGTGCGCTGCAAACCGGTTATCGCATGCAGTACGTCAAGCCAGAAATTGTGGCCGGGGATCTGGCTTTTCTGCAATATACTGGTGGTACAACCGGTGTAGCAAAAGGGGCGATGCTCACTCATCGCAACATGCTGGCGAACCTGGAGCAGGTCAACGCAACTTACGGGCCGTTGTTACACCGTGGCAAAGAACTGGTTGTCACAGCGCTACCGCTGTATCACATCTTCGCGCTGACCATGAACTGTCTGCTGTTTATTGAACTGGGCGGGCAGAACCTGTTGATCACCAACCCGCGCGACATTCCTGGGCTGGTTAAAGAGCTGAGCAAATATCCGTTCACCGCAATGACCGGTGTGAACACATTATTTAACGCGCTGCTGAACAATGAAGAATTCCGCATGCTGGATTTCTCCTCGCTGCATCTTTCTGCAGGCGGCGGTATGCCGGTGCAACAGGCCGTCGCCGAACGCTGGGTGAAACTGACCGGGCAGTATCTGCTTGAAGGCTACGGCCTGACGGAATGCGCGCCGTTGGTGAGCGTCAATCCGCACGATATCGATTATCACAGCGGCAGCATTGGTCTGCCGGTGCCGTCGACTGAAGCCAAACTGGTTGATGACAATAACAACGAAGTGCCGCCGGGCGAGCCTGGTGAACTATGCGTAAAAGGGCCGCAGGTGATGTTGGGTTACTGGCAACGCCCGGATGCCACGGATGAAATTATGCATGACGGCTGGTTGCATACCGGTGATATTGCGGTGATGGACGAAGAGGGGTTCCTGCGCATTGTGGATCGCAAGAAAGATATGATCCTCGTCTCCGGTTTTAACGTCTATCCGAATGAAATCGAAGATATTGTCATGCAGCATGCCGGAGTGCAGGAAGTTGCCGCCGTAGGCGTTCCCTCCGAGAACAGTGGCGAAGCGGTGAAGCTCTTCGTGGTGAAAAAAGATACCTCGCTGAGCGAAGAGGCATTAATCGCCTTCTGCCGTCGCCAGCTCACAGGATATAAAGTGCCGAAGCTGGTCGAATTCCGCAATGAACTGCCAAAATCGAACGTTGGTAAGATCCTGCGGCGAGAATTGCGTGACGAAGCGCGTGCCAAAGTGGACAATAAAGACTGAGCTATGCGTGAGTCGCCTGAACGCCGGTTAACCCGGCGTTTTTTATGGGCACAAACTAAAGAGATGATGATTTGAATTACCAGATGATAACGACGAATGACGGGTTGGCTATGCTGTGTGAAGCCGCCAGCGCGTTCCCGGCCATTGCCCTGGATACTGAATTTGTCCGTACCCGCACCTACTATCCGCAACTCGGTCTGATACAGCTTTTTGATGGCGAACATACGGCACTGATCGATCCGCTGACCATCACCGAGTGGACGCCGTTTCGCGATCTGCTGATCAACACACAGGTAATCAAGTATCTTCATGCCGGAAGTGAAGATCTGGAAGTGTTCCTCAATGCATTCGGCGTACAGCCGCAGCCGATGATTGATACCCAAATCCTCGCCGCATTTTGCGGCCGTCCACTGTCATGGGGATTTGCCGCGATGGTGGAAGAATTTACTGGTCTGACGATTGATAAAAGCGAATCCCGCACCGACTGGCTGGCGCGGCCGCTGACGGAGCGCCAGTGCGATTATGCTGCCGCTGACGTTTGGTATCTGCTGCCGATCGCTGATAAGTTGATGGCGGAAACTCGCGCTGCCGGGCGGCTGGAAGCTGCGCTGGATGAGTGTCGCCTGATGATGCAGCGCCGCCAGGAAGTGCTTGCTCCAGAAGAGGCGTGGCGCGAGATTGGCAACGCCTGGCAACTGCGTACGCGCCAGTTGGCTTGCCTGCGTCTACTGGCAGATTGGCGTCTGCGTAAAGCCCGTGAACGCGATCTGGCGGTTAATTTTGTGGTGCGCGAAGAGAACCTGTGGGCGGTGGCGCGATATATGCCTTCCAGCATGGGTGAACTGGACACTATCGGCCTTTCCGGCAGTGAGATCCGTTTCCACGGGAAAACGCTGCTGGCGCTGGTTGCGCAGGCGCAAGCGATGCCGGAAGAGGAATTACCTGCGCCGCTGCTTAATCTGATGGATATGCCGGGTTATCGTAAAGCATTCAAAGCGATCAAAGCACTGGTGCAAACCATCAGCGAAAGCAACAATATCAGCGTTGAACTGCTGGCTTCCCGTCGGCAGATTAATCAGTTACTGAACTGGTACTGGAAGCTAAAACCGCAGAGTAATTTGCCGGAGTTAATCAGCGGCTGGCGTGGGGAATTGATGGCCGATCAACTGAAAACATTATTAGTGGAATACCCGAATTAATAGCTGTGAATAATTACAGTGTTTCGCTGAAATAAACAAAAAGGCAGAATTCCTTCTGCCTTTTTTCATGGACGGAAAACGGTAGCGTTATTTTGTCTCTTCCGTTTCCGGCAGGGTAACGTTAAGTTCCAGAATGGATATATCGTCCCCTTTTTGTTCCAACTGTACGGTTACCATTTCTGGATCGATTTGCACGTACTTGCAGATCACTTCCAGAATATCCCGCTTGAGCTGCGGCAAATAATGGGGTTCAGCGTCACTACGACGACGTTCCGCAACAATGATTTGCAGGCGCTCTTTCGCAATGCTGGCGGTATTCTTTTTTCTGGAGAGAAAAAAGTCGAGTAATGCCATAACTTATCCTCCGAACAGGCGTTTGAGGAAACCTTTCTTCTCTTCTTCGATGAAGCGGAAAGGGCGTTCTTCTCCCAGCAGACGGTCGACGGCATCGGCATACGCTTTACCGGCGTCAGCATCGGTATCCAGAATCACAGGCTCACCCTGGTTCGACGCGCGCAACACGGATTGATCTTCCGGGATCACGCCCACCAGTTTGATACGCAGAATTTCCAGCACATCTTCCATGCTCAACATATCGCCACGGTTCACACGACCGGGGTTATAGCGGGTCAGCAGTAGATGTTCTTTAATCGGCTCTTCACTATTTTCCGCGCGGCGCGACTTGGAAGCCAGAATGCCGAGGATACGGTCAGAGTCGCGTACAGACGAGACTTCCGGGTTGGTAGTAATGATCGCTTCATCGGCGAAATAGAGCGCCATCAGCGCACCGGTTTCGATGCCAGCCGGGGAGTCGCAGACGATAAAATCGAAGTCCATTTTCTTCAGATCTTCGAGTACCTTATCCACACCGTCGCGGGTGAGGGCGTCTTTGTCGCGGGTCTGCGACGCCGGGAGAATATAGAGGTTTTCCGTGCGCTTGTCTTTAATCAGCGCCTGGTTCAGCGTGGCATCACCCTGAATGACGTTCACGAAATCGTACACAACGCGACGCTCGCAACCCATGATCAGGTCAAGGTTACGCAGCCCAATATCGAAATCGATAACCACGGTCTTCTTGCCCTTCTGGGCCAAACCAGTAGCGATGGCCGCGCTGGAGGTGGTCTTGCCAACGCCCCCTTTCCCCGAAGTAACAACAATAATGCGTGCCATAGGAGTTCCTTGTTAAAAGGGCTTAATTTAAGGGTTGAATTGTCAAAGCGTCGTTAATTAACTGCAAACGCGCTGCTTTGCCATAAAATTCGGCCGGGATTTTATCGCTCAGCCAGTATTCTCCCGCGATGGAGACCAGCTCCGGCGTGAGATGTGTGCAAAATATTTGTGCTTCCTTATCGCCGCTGGCCCCCGCCAGCGCACGGCCACGCATCATGCCGTAGACGTGTATATTGCCGTCGGCAATTAATTCTGCACCTGCGCTAACGTGGCTGGTGACAATCAGATCACAGTGTGGCGCATAAATGCGCTGACCGGAACGAACAGGCATATCAATCAAGCGTGTTTTTGTGACCGGAGTAACAACCGGCGCGGGTTCCGGGACGCTGACCTGACGCGGCGCTTTCTCTTTGCCTTCTTTCAGTAAGGGAAGCCCGGCACGTTCGATCTCTGCTTTCAGTTCGGTATCGTTACAACCGCTGATGCCGACAACGCGCAGCCCGCTTGCGGCAATCGTCTTTTGTAACTGGGGCCAGTTAACCGGGCCTTCCAGCGCAGAGACATTAACAACCACGGGGGCATGTCGTAGAAAAGCAGGAGCCTGAGCGATTTTGTCTTCTAACGCCTGACGAATAACCTCGGGTTTTGCATCATGCAAATGAACCACTGATAAGGTAAAACTACTGCCTTTTAGCTCGATGGGCGTGTTTGACATCCTGACCTTACTCATTTTGCTATTATCGCTCGCATACGGAGCAATATTCCGAAGACTATCAGGCATGTTATAGTCACTATTATATTCAGGCAAGTAACCACCCGCTAATTCCGAGTAAAAGTATGTTTTGTGTGATCTACCGAAGTACCCGACGCGATCAGACTTATCTGTATGTCGAAAAAAGAGACGATTTTTCCCGCGTGCCGGAGACTTTAATGCAAAGTTTTGGTCAACCGCAGTTGGCAATGATTTTACCCCTTGATGGGCGTAAAAAACTGGTCGGCGCCGATTTGGAAAAAGTAAAAGAGGCGCTGACCACGCAGGGATATTATTTGCAATTACCGCCGCCGCCGGAAAATTTACTCAAACAGCATCTTGCTGATAATGACAAGCAATAATCTCCTTTCTCACAGCGGCAGCATTTTCTGTCGCTGCTTATTTTCCTCACGGTAAACGCCGTAACATATTGAGATTTGACAAACTGTCAGACGGCGCGGATAGTCGTTTTTCGCTCATGTTCAATGTGTTACTTAGGGGGAAAACATGTATCAACATCATAACTGGCAGGGCGCTCTGCTGGATTACCCGGTGAGTAAAGTGGTTTGCGTTGGCAGCAACTATGCGAAACATATTCAGGAGATGGGGAGCGCTACCCCTGAAGAGCCAGTGCTGTTTATCAAACCGGAAACCGCACTGTGCGATATCCGCCAGCCGCTGGCTCTGCCGCAGGATTTTGGCTCGGTACATCATGAAGTCGAACTGGCCGTGCTGATTGGCGCCACATTGCGCCAGGCAACGGAAGAGCATGTTAAAAAAGCGATTGCTGGTTATGGCGTTGCGCTCGATCTTACGCTGCGCGATCTGCAAAGCAAAATGAAGAAAGCCGGGCAACCGTGGGAAAAAGCCAAAGGCTTTGATAACTCCTGCCCGATCTCCGGTTTCATTCCGGCAGCGGAATTTACCAGCGATCCGCAAAATACGCCTCTCGGGCTGAAAATCAACGGTGAAGTTCGCCAGCAGGGCAACACGGCGGATATGATCCACAAAATCATACCACTAATCGCTTATATGAGCCGCTTCTTCACGCTGAAAGCGGGAGATGTGATTCTTACCGGTACTCCGGACGGCGTCGGCCCGCTGCACAGCGGCGATGAGCTGGAAGTTAGTTTCAACGGCTTTTCCCTGTCAACCCGCGTTCTGTAAGGCAATTTGCCGCCTTAATTGGCGGCAAAACTTGCATCCGCATGCCAGACTGGTTATAAGGTGCATCCTGGATTTTAATGGCGGATTTCATCATGAGCGACACTCCTTTCTGGCAAAGCAAAACTCTCGAACAAATGACGGACGTGGAGTGGGAATCGCTGTGCGACGGCTGCGGTCAGTGCTGCTTGCATAAACTGATGGATGAAGATACCGACGAGATCTACTTTACCAACGTTGCCTGCCGGCAGTTGAATATCAAAACCTGCCAGTGCCGTAACTACGAACGGCGCTTCGAGTATGAGCCGGACTGCATTAAGCTGACACGCGAAAATCTACCCACCTTCGAATGGCTGCCGCCAAGCTGCGCTTATCGTCTGCTGGCTGAAGGGAAATCGCTGCCGCTGTGGCATCCGCTGCGTACCGGTTCGAAAGCGGCAATGCATGCGGAGCGTATCTCTGTACGGCATATTGCGGTTAAAGAGTCGGAAGTCCAGGACTGGCAGGATCATATCCTTAATAAGCCTGAATGGGCGGATTGATCTGCCGAATCCCCTGTCACGCCAATAGAACGTTAATGTATTGAGCCGCAATTAGCGGCTCTTCACCTGCATGTTTTATATATCGTTGAAATATCACCAGCGGTATTCAGTGAAACTAATGGCGAATGCAGTCAATTAAATCTGCAGCGAAGCGCCATACGCGCTTTCCCTGTTAAGGCAATAATACAATGGGGGATTGCCGTGTCTGAGAGCAGAATGGGTACATTGACTGCCTGCTCGCCACGGCTCTTTTTATACTAAGAACCTATCCCATTAGGCCATTTTATTTGCTGGTTTGGCCCTGGGCAGTGCTCAAAATCCTCACGTACTACGTGTACGCTCTGGTTTTTCCGCGCTGTCCGTGTCCAAACCATCGGCAACAATTACGCCTACTGGGATAGGCTCTAAATCGCAAACGGTTCGCTGTCGTTGTTTCCCGGCTGACGCCGATAACTGCCAGGATTTTGCGCCCGGTATATGAGAGATAAAAAACGCTCCCGAAGGAGCGTAGTGTTTTCCTAGCGACCGAAGAGATCGCGTTTTTTCGGTTTGAACGGCTGGGCAATCAGTACCAGCAACGCAACAATCAGATAAGCAACAAAAATACCCAACAGCCATTGCGGCATGTCCAGCGTCAGAAACTCCCACTGGCGTTGTGCACAATCACCTGTAGCAACAAACACTTGCGGCAACCATTTATCGAGCGGTAGCCAGGCAGGAAAACGCGCGGCGAAATCGCAGGTCAAAAACGGCGAAGGGTGTAACTGAATCATCGT
This sequence comes from Kosakonia oryziphila, assembly GCF_900094795.1. Taxonomy (GTDB): domain Bacteria; phylum Pseudomonadota; class Gammaproteobacteria; order Enterobacterales; family Enterobacteriaceae; genus Kosakonia; species Kosakonia oryziphila. The sequence continues at coordinate 1,687 of NZ_FMBC01000062.1, read as the reverse complement.
ATGCTCCCAGGTGAGCTGGATACCGCGAATAGCGCTGTAAATCCAGATAACCAGAGCGACATAGCGGAGCGGCGTTTTAGGTGCAATTGCACCAACAATACCTGCGCCCATCACGCCAAATAGAGCAGAACGTTCATAAATACAAAGCACACACGGTTTCAGCAGCATCACATGCTGAAACCACAGCGCGACCATTTCAAGTGCAAACGCAGTGAGTGCCATAAGAAACCAGGCTCCACGCCCACGAGAGCACTCATTTAAATATCGCAACATAATCTTTTCCCAAGAGATTCGTAGACAACGCAGTGTAAACGAAATCATTGTTGAGGCCACTAGCAGGCAGCAAAATAATACGTAATCGAATGTTTATCATGCGGAATGTCAAATTGGGAATAAACTTGCTGTTATTTTGCACTAAGCAACATATTGATAAATCCTGGTTTGTTTCAAATGAAAGGCATATTGAAAGCAGGGTTACGCATTGTAAAATCACGAAAATGGAGAGGCGATCCCTTTTTTCTTCTTGCCGTACGCTACCTGCTCTGGGCTGCGTCTGGTATGATGAGTGTCCTTTGCTTAGCTGTGTAGTGGAAATTTGTCTATGGTCATTAAGGCGCAGAGCCCGGCGGGTTTCGCGGAAGAATATATTATCGAAAGTATATGGAATAGTCGCTTTCCGCCAGGATCGATTCTTCCGGCTGAACGCGAACTCTCTGAACTGATCGGTGTCACTCGTACCACGTTGCGTGAGGTGTTGCAGCGTCTGGCACGTGATGGCTGGTTGACGATTCAGCACGGCAAGCCCACGAAAGTGAATAACTTCTGGGAAACATCGGGGCTGAATATTCTCGAAACACTGGCGCGTCTGGATCACGAAAGCGTTCCTCAGTTGATCGATAATCTGCTGTCGGTGCGTACCAATATCTCAACGATCTTTATTCGTACGGCATTCCGCCAGCATCCGGATCAGGCGTTACAGGTATTGGCCAAAGCGCGCGAGGTGGAGGATCACGCCGATGCGTTCGCCGATTTGGATTACAACGTTTTCCGTGGGCTGGCGTTTGCTTCCGGCAACCCGATCTATGGGCTGATCCTCAACGGCATGAAAGGGTTGTATACCCGTATTGGACGTCATTACTTCTCCAGCCCGGAAGCCCGCAGCCTGGCGCTGGGTTTTTATCATCAGCTTGCTGAAGTGTGTGAACAGGCGCAGTACGAAAAAGTCTATGAGCTGGTACGTCGTTACGGCCATGAAAGCGGTGAAATCTGGCACCGCATGCAGAAAACGATGCCCGGCGATTTAGCGTTGCAGGTCCGGTAAGCAAAAAAAACCCTCTGCGTACAGAGTAATGCCAGTCAGTTAAGCAACTGACTGGCTCTTTTTCGGGGCTGTGGGGTATTTCCAGGGCCTCTCCTTTACCACTCTCGGGAAGGCCCTTTCCCTTCTTGTCGGTAATTTCACAAGTTGTCCCATACTTGCAAGATCGCGCATCAGCTCCGGTATACGTCCCGGTGATGCGCCCTGCAATGTCATCAGCATTCTCATCACCATTCCGCATGATTCTGAGAAACTCAGTTGATTCGGCCAGTAACCTTTCAGATGTTCCGCCATTTTAATCATCTGATATCTCACCAGATTATAAGCCAGTAAGACACCCCACAGCTCTTGCTCCACAAGCTCCGGCTT
>NZ_FMBC01000007.1 GCF_900094795.1 Kosakonia oryziphila | reverse complement strand
GAGAAGTAAAAAGCCGGAGCTTGTGGAGCAAGAGCTGTGGGGTGTCTTACTGGCTTATAATCTGGTGAGATATCAGATGATTAAAATGGCGGAACATCTGAAAGGTTACTGGCCGAATCAACTGAGTTTCTCAGAATCATGCGGAATGGTGATGAGAATGCTGATGACATTGCAGGGCGCATCACCGGGACGTATACCGGAGCTGATGCGCGATCTTGCAAGTATGGGACAACTTGTGAAATTACCGACAAGAAGGGAAAGGGCCTTCCCGAGAGTGGTAAAGGAGAGGCCCTGGAAATACCCCACAGCCCCGAAAAAGAGCCAGTCAGTTGCTTAACTGACTGGCATTACTGCATTTGCAGGCCTTTTTCCTTTCATAGCGGCAGCTTATTTCAGCAGATGCCCCATTTTTTCGGCTTTAGTATCCAGATAATGTTCGTTTTTTGGGTTACGGCCGACAATCAGCGGTACGCGTTCCACGATGTTGATCCCGGCTTCGGTCAGGATTTCCACTTTCTTAGGGTTATTGGTCAGCAGGCGGACTTCATCCACGCCCAGTAGTTTGAACATATCGGCGCACAGGGTAAAATCGCGTTCATCAGCGGCGAACCCCAGTTGATGGTTGGCCTCAACGGTGTCGTAGCCCTGATCCTGCAACGCATAAGCGCGGATTTTATTCAGTAGACCAATGTTACGGCCTTCCTGACGATGGTAAAGCAGTACGCCGCGGCCTTCCTCGGCGATATGATTCAGGGCCGCTTCAAGCTGAAAACCGCAGTCACAACGCAAACTGAAAAGTGCGTCACCGGTCAGACACTCCGAATGTACACGCGCCAGGACAGGCAACTGCCCGGAAATATCGCCGAAAACAAGAGCAACGTGATCTTGCCCGGTAGCCAATTCTTCAAAACCCACCATCAGGAAGTCTCCCCATGGAGTTGGCAGCTTGGCTTCTGCCACACGTTTAAGTTGCATGTGAATCTCCGAATTATATTGGCGCACTGCGCACCTTTAGCCTGTTGGCCTTCTGTATAGGTGTATTTTGCCACAATGCACTGAATAACACCTACAAGTGACCATTCCATTGCTGGTTAAACGCACAAATACATCGCTTTTAGCGTGAATGTTATATTTCGGTTATGATTGAGTCGCTTATCTGAAAGGAGAGGACATGCTGTCAATTGTAAAGCGCACAACTGCGGGAGCGGCGATTCTATTGGTGATGCCGCTGGCCATGTGGGTTTCCGGCTGGAGTTGGCAGCCCGGGCAATCTCGCTGGTGGCTCCATTTTCTCTTCTGGTTAACCGAAACGGTTACGCAGCCATGGGGAATTATTACGCATGTGGCGCTGTGCGGCTGGTTTCTTTGGTGCCTGCGTTTTCGCCTGAAAGCGGCGCTGATGCTGTTTGCTATTCTTGGATGCGCAATTCTGGTCGGGCAGGGGTTAAAATCCTTCGTCAAAGAGCGAGTGCAGGAACCGCGTCCTTTCGTGTTATGGCTGGAAAAAACGCACGATGTCCCGGCGAATGAGTTCTACGCTTTAAAGCGCAAAGCGCGGGGAGAACTGGTGAAATCACAGCTCTCCGGGCAGCATGATATTCCTGGTTTTTTACAAAAACATTGGCAAAAAGAGACCGGTTTTGCCTTTCCTTCCGGACACACTATGTTTGCTGCCAGCTGGGCGCTGTTGGGCGTGGGTTTACTGTGGCCACGCAGACGGACATGGACCATTGTTTTCCTGTTAATATGGGCAACCGGGGTAATGGGTAGCCGTTTATTGCTGGGTATGCACTGGCCGCGCGATTTAGTGATCGCAACGTTGATGTCCTGGCTGCTGGTTACGCTGGCAACCTGGTTGGCACAGCGCCTGTGCGGCCCATTAACGCCGCCCACGCAAGAGGTGCCAGAAATTGTCGCCAGAGATCGCGAGACTTGATTTCCGATATTTCGCCCGCAAATCGGAATCTGGCATTATGTAATTTCATTCCACGATGGGCGCTAAAATGATAGCTTATAAGGCTGCGTGCAGTCAGTTGCATAGAAATTCATCGCCTGAACCACATAACGGGATGTAATGTGAAATATTTACTCATTTTCTTACTGGTATTAGCGATTTTTGTCGTATCGATTACGCTTGGTGCGCAAAACGATCAGCAAGTGACATTCAATTATTTGCTCGCGCAGGGCGAATATCGCATTTCTACTCTGCTGGCTGTACTGTTTGCGGCCGGGTTTATTATCGGCTGGCTGATTTGCGGCCTGTTCTGGCTACGCGTACGTGTCTCTCTGGTTCGCGCGGAACGTAAGATCAAACGACTTGAGCACCAGCTTGCTCCCGCCTCTGATGTTCCGGTTGTCTCCGGCACAGCGGCGGTGAAGGAATAATATTTTATGCTGGAGTTGCTTTTTCTGCTGTTACCTGTCGCGGCTGCCTACGGCTGGTATATGGGGCGCAGAAATGCTCAACAAACAAAGCAGGATGAAGCCAACCGGCTGTCACGTGAATATGTGGCCGGGGTTAACCTGTTACTTAGCAACCAGCAAGATAAGGCGGTAGACCTGTTCCTCGAGATGTTGAAAGAGGATACCGGGACCGTCGAAGCCCATCTCACCCTTGGCAACCTGTTCCGCTCGCGCGGTGAAGTGGATCGCGCTATCCGCATACATCAAACGCTGATGGAAAGCGCTTCGCTCACCTACGAGCAGCGGTTGCTGGCCGTGCAGCAACTGGGTCGTGACTATATGGCGGCGGGTCTGTATGACCGGGCCGAAGATATGTTCAACCAGTTGGTTGATGAAACGGATTTTCGCGTCAACGCGCTACAGCAATTGCTGCAAATTTATCAGGCCACCAGTGAGTGGCAGAAAGCGATTGATGTGGCAGAGCGTCTGGTGAAACTCGGTAAAGAGAAGCAGCTTGTCGAGATCGCCCATTTTTACTGTGAACTGGCGCTGCAACAGATGGGCAATGAAGATATGGATCGCGCGATGGGGCTGCTGAAAAAAGGCGCTGCCGCCGATCGCAATAGTCCGCGCGTCTCCATCATGATGGGTCGGGTCTTCATGAGCAACGGAGAGTACGCCAAAGCGGTCGAAACGCTGTTGCGGGTGATCGAGCAGGATAAAGATCTGGTGTGCGAAACGCTGGATATGCTCCAGACCTGCTATCAGCAACTGGGCAAAAAGGACGAGTGGGCAGCATTTCTGCAGCGTTGTGCTGAAGAGAACGTTGGCGCTACTGCGGAACTGATGCTGGCGGAAATTATTGAACAGCGTGATGGGGCTGATGCTGCGCAGAGCTACGTTACCCGACAGCTACAGCGTCATCCGACCATGCGCGTGTTCCACAAACTTATCGATTACCACTTGAATGATGCAGAGGAAGGACGCGCGAAAGAGAGTCTGATGGTGCTGCGTGATATGGTGGGTGAGCAAGTCCGTAGTAAACCGCGCTACCGTTGCCATAAGTGCGGTTTTACGGCATTTACCATTTACTGGCACTGTCCGTCATGCCGGGCGTGGTCAACGGTTAAGCCTATTCGCGGTCTCGATGGGCAGTGATTTTTTAAAAGATCTTATTTTAGTTACAACATACTATTGAGTTTTAACGCTCATCTGTCAGATCTGCGCAGTAACATCGCTTTACAGGTAAAAAATGGGAACTGTTATTTCCAGGCTCCCGCAGGTAGAATGCACGCCGTTTATTCACTTTGCGCCTGTGCGGGTGCCTCATTTCAGAAGGTCTGATCATGACATCTACTCCTTTACCGACTTCCCGCGCTGTGACTGCTTCCCCGGTGGTAGTCGCACTTGATTACGATAACCGCGACAAAGCACTGGCGTTTGTCGACCGCATCGATCCCCGCGATTGCCGCCTGAAAGTGGGCAAAGAGATGTTTACGTTGTTCGGGCCGCAATTGGTACGCGATCTGCAACAGCGTGGTTTTGATATTTTCCTCGACCTGAAATTTCATGATATCCCTAATACCACGGCGCATGCGGTGAAAGCGGCGGCAGACCTCGGTGTGTGGATGGTTAACGTTCACGCCTCTGGTGGGGCAAGGATGATGACGGCGGCGAAAGAGGCGCTATCCTCTTTTGGTTCTGATGCGCCGCTCCTGATCGCTGTTACTGTGTTAACCAGCATGGAAGCTAGCGATTTACAGGATCTGGGCATCAACACTTCACCAGCAGAGTATGCGGAGCGTCTGGCGCGTCTGACGCAGCAGTGTGGCCTTGATGGCGTGGTCTGCTCTGCTCAGGAAGCCGTACGTTTCAAAAGAGAGTTGGGTAAGGCGTTTAAACTGGTGACACCAGGCATTCGTCCTCTGGGCAGTGCGGCGGGCGATCAACGACGGATTATGACGCCGGAAGAGGCGCAGCTTGCAGGCGTTGATTATATGGTAATTGGACGCCCGGTTACGCAATCTGCAGATCCAGCCGCAACCCTGAAAGCCATCAACGCTTCGCTGGGTAAGGGGGCTTAATGAGTGACAACAACAGCCGTCTGGTTTACTCCACGGAAACCGGGCGTATTGACGAACCTAAAACGGCCGCCATACGCCCCAAAAGCGACGGTATTGTACGTATTCAACGCCAGACCAGTGGACGCAAAGGCAAAGGTGTGTGCCTGATCACCGGTATTGATTCCGATGATGAAACACTGGCAAAACTGGCTGCTGAATTGAAGAAAAAATGTGGATGCGGCGGCGCGGTAAAAGACGGTGTAATTGAGATCCAGGGAGACAAGCGAGATTTATTAAAATCGCTGCTGGAAGCCAAAGGAATGAAAGTCAAACTTGCCGGTGGATAAAACAGAAAGGCCGCGATATAAATCGCGGCCTTATTTACACTGCGTAACTCAGACCTGAAAAGAAAGTATATTTATTTTTTTGTTATCGCCGTTTCAATGACCAATTATTTACCAACCTGGTGGCCAATAATACCGCCGACAGCCGCACCACCTAATGTACCCAGCGTGCTACCATCTGTCAGTACAGCACCACCCAGCGCGCCCGCACCTGCACCGATGGCAGTGTTACGAGAACGTTTATCCCAGTGACCGCAGGCGCTAAGGGACATTGCCAGGGTTACGGTGAGAAGCGCGGTGGCCATTTTTTTACTTGTTAACATCATCATACTTTCTCCTGAATTATCGATTCACGGAAAAATGATCTCTTTAAGTATAGAAGCTGTAGCCCGCCTTAAAGCACTTCCGTGAAACCTTGCTGCGCAGGTGTAATACAATCACGTGAGTGATAGTCACTTCCTGTTATATCGCTACTAGTAATTTTACTCTGGGGCAGAAAGGCAGACAGGTAAAAAATCTTAATCAACGCGTCGGAATATTCTCAGATATGAGTGAGATAGCCCGCTTTCGCGGGCGGAAAATTAATCAGTAATACCGGATTTAACAATATCAACGATCAGGCCTGCCTGGAGAAGTTGCTGATGCGCTTCGGAGGAGAGTTTTTCATCGGTAATGACCCGCTGGAAGCGTTCAACCGGGCCAAGTGTATAAGGATGCATCACACCAAATTTGGAACTGTCGGTAAGCACAATCGCCTCGCTGCCTTTTTCCAGCACAGCATTAACAACATCAGTGCGCATCATATCCCGACCAGTAAAACCCGTTTCCGGTTGCCAGCCATCGATACCAATGAATGCTTTACTGAAGTGTACTTGCTGGATGTACTGTCGCGTCAGCGGGCCAACCATGCTTTCACTCTTTTTCTGGTAAATGCCGCCTAGCAGGATCACATCGCATTGCGATTCTTTCAGTAGATGCGCGATATAGCTACTGACAGTAATAATAGTGATGTCGCGCTGTTCGCCTAACTTACGAGCGAGCAGCGCATTGCTGCTGCCGTTTTCAATAAATACGGTTTCACCGGGGCTAACCAGAGAGGCGGCAAAATCCGCCAGCGCACGCTTGACGGTGTAATTACTCATCATGCGCGTTTCAACATCATCGCTATCCAGCGGTACGGCAAAACCGTGTGTGCGGCGCAGATAGTTCTGTTTTTCGAGCATATTCAGATCCTGACGAATCGTGACTTCAGAAACGCCGGTCATGCGGGCCAGATCGGTGACGCTCATCTGGCCTTTATCAATCACTGTTTGCAGAATAATTTGTTGTCGGGAATTCATAGCGTGTCGTTTTAATCAAGTATTGATTCGGACATCACCACTGTGGCAACCGCATCCTGCTGCCGCCTGAGGGTGAAAATAAAGATCAAATTTCCCAGGGCATTTTTGGGGCACCGGAAGAGGAGGACTTGTCGTTGTTGTCGAGATCCACTAATTCCGCTTTCAGGATCTCCAGATTGCGAATTGCAGATTGTGTGTCTCCGCCAACCAGTATGTCCAGAACGGTATCAATCCGGCCGGCAAGGAGTTTAAGGTCAATGTCTGCCATACCTTCACCTATATAGCGAAAAATGAATAAATTAATGATGCAGAAAAGCGTGTAAAAAGAGAAGAAGAAAAACGAAATCTCAAATTCTTATAAACACTCAGCATATATTCATTATGCCACACGCAGCCCGGTTCTGGCGTGGATTAGTCTTGCAGTGCGCGCAATGCGCTTTTCTTACCGGAGGATAAAGCAATGACTGTTATCAACCAGGCTACGTGCAAACTGTTTACTGATAATGAGCGTTTTACGCAACTTTCTGGCTACTATGAAGAGGAGCGACGTACCATATGGATGATGCTGCGCGCCAGGCCGCGCCCTTGCTTCAACCACGCGTTGATTGAAGAGATCATGAATATCTCCTGGCTTGTCAAACGAGCAGGGTTCGCAGTGGATTTCTGGGTAACAGGTTCGCTGGTTCCCGGGATGTACAACACAGGCGGAGATCTACAATTTTTTGTCGAATGCATTAAAAACGGACGACGCGAAGCGCTAAGAGCCTACGCCCGTGCCTGCGTGGACTGCGTCCATGCTGCGTCACGCGGCTTTGACACTGGTGCGATCTCATTGGCTATGGTCGAAGGCAGCGCGCTTGGCGGCGGTTTCGAAGCGGCACTGGCGCACCATTTTCTATTAGCGCAACGAGATGCCCGTATGGGATTCCCGGAGATAGCCTTTAATCTGTTTCCTGGTATGGGTGCCTATTCGCTGGTTGTTCGCCGTTCCGGCATGAAACTGGCGGAAGATCTGATCTACAAAGGCGAGTCGCATACCGCGGAGTGGTACGAAAAGCAGGGGCTGGTGGATCAGGTTTTTGACGTCGGGCAGGGATTTATGGCTGTACGTACTTTTATCGATACGCTCCAGCCCCGTCTGAACGGTGTTCGCGCAATGCTACGTGCAAGGCAGCGGGTACTGCAACTGCCGCGTAGCGAGTTAATGGATATCACGGAAGATTGGGTGGATGCAGCGTTTTGTGTCCAGTCCAAAGATATCGCCTATATGGAACGCCTGGTGCTGTTGCAAAACCGACACATTGCGGTGAGTTTACGTAATGCCAGCTAATGTAGCTTTCGCGCCTGATAGCGCTTAAACCAGCGCTCAAACGCGGCAGCGGTCATCGGTTTGGCAAACAGAAACCCCTGCCGCTCATTGACACCGTTCTTGGTCAGAAAGGCGTCTTCTTTGGCGCTCTCTACCCCTTCGGCAATCACTTGCAAATTCAGTGCCTGCGCCACGGCGACAATCGCACGCACCAGTGATTGCGAAACAGATTGTTTATGAATTTCACGGACAAAAGATTGGTCGAGCTTTAGGGCGTCCAGGGGAAAACGCGCCAGTTGCGACAGAGACGAGTAGCCGGTACCGAAATCATCCAGATGTACCTGCGCGCCTAATGCGCTGAATTGCTGAATAACCGACAGTGCAAGTTCGGCGTTTTCAATCAGGCAGCTCTCTGTCAGTTCGACATCAATAGGGCAGTGTTCAAAATTGAGATCGTGAAGTGCCTGTTTCAGGTCGCTAAAAATCGTTTGGTCGGCAAGCTGGCGCGCTGAAACATTGACCGCGACGCGCAAATTGATCCCTTTGTCTCGCCATTTCGCGAGTTGGCGCACCACCTCCAGCATGACCCAACGCCCTAGCGGAACAATCAGCCCGGACTCTTCCGCATAGGCAATGAAATCCTGCGGTGGGATCAACCCACGTTCCGGTGATTGCCAGCGCACCAGCGCTTCAAGGCTGCGAACTTCTCCGCGCCGGGTCACTTTTGGTTGATAGTGAATAACGAGCTGTTTTTTTTCCAGCGCCCGGCGCAGGTTGGTATCCAGCCAGACATATTCAAAAACACGTTGATTCATTTCCGGCGAGAAGACGCAAAATTTTCCTCGACCGTTCTCTTTGGCGGTATACATTGCCGTGTCGGCATTGCGGATTACGCTTTCACGATCCTTACCATGCTGCGGCGCAAGCGCAATACCTAATGAACACCCCGTGTAAATTTCGATAAGCCCTATACGGAAGGGCTGATGCAGGCGTGTCAATATGCGGGAAGCCATTGCTTCGAGGGTGCTCTGAGAAGTATTCGTCCCCAGCACGATAAACTCATCGCCGCCGAGCCTTGCCAGCACCTGGCCTTCTTCAAGGCAACTCAAAATGGTCAGCGCAACTGCCTGTAATAGTTGATCGCCAAACATGTGGCCATACGCGTCGTTGACTTTTTTGAAGTTATCTAAATCGAGATACACAATCCCGACCTGCGTATCGCCCCGATTGGCAATGGCTTCACTGATCATCTCAAGAATGGCATTGCGGTTAGGTAAACCGGTGATGGTGTCAGTGTTAGCCAGCACCCGCAATCGTTCCTGAGCCCGACGCTCTTCGGTAATATCCGTACCCGAGCAAATCAGGAAGATCTCATTTTTACCGCTGCCGCTGTGGACGAACTTATTGCGAAACAGAAACAAGCGTTGGCCCTTGCGCGTTTTAATCCAGCGCTCCACCTCATAGGATGAACCTTCCGTAAAAAATTGCGTGATATTGCGCCTTGAAGCGATGGCTTCACTGCGGCTCATAAACAGCTTAAAGACATTTTGCCCGATCACTTCTTGCTCTTTCATGCCGGTGTATTCTTCGCTCAATCGGTTAAAGCGCTGAATATTACCGAGGCGGTCGAGGATCACGATCACTGAATTGGCTTCTGAAACAACCTGTTCAGCAAAAGAGAGCCCCTGAACCAGATCGCGGGCGACAGACTGGGTATCGTCCCAGGCTGAAGCAGTGCCAGCCCATTCCCGGCGGGAAATTTTGTGCCCGACCAGATGGATGGAGAACTCTTCACCGTAGAGGGAAATATGTAGGGTTAAGCTGGAGGTAATCACCGTCATTTTGCGGATTTGTTCTGCCTGCTCATCAGTCAGAGACACCACCTGGCAGATATCGGCAGTTTCATCGGGGGCAAAGTGCAGGGCGTTACTATCGGCGCTCAATCGCCAGAATGGGCTATTCGAACCCAAGTAACGAAACAGCATATTCTGTTCCTGCGAGTCTTTCATGCTATCTCCCAACCCTCTAAAAGCGCAGCGGATACTCATTTTATGGACGTAACACCGCCCAGGTTAAAAGGCAATCAGGACGAACGCGCTATATTCCTTGGCATAGCTATTAACGCAAGTCCAGGTGTAAGCATAGCTGGCGTGAAAAATGTATAAATCGGAATGAAACAGTAAGTTGCCTGGATTTATTGTGGCTGTTTTTATCAGTTTGTGGGAGGAAATGAAAAAAAATGTGGGAGGGATCGCAGCGAAAAACGGCCCCTTCGGCAGAGAAGGAGCCGCTGGTGAGGATTTTAAAGAGCCGGGCGGGCGATAATGCTGCGGGTTTCCATGCGCACTTCGGCGATCGTGACATCAATAACATCCGTCACTTTAAACGCCGTTTCGCCTTTGATTTGCACCGTGCCGTTTTCCTGGCTGCAAACCAGCTCATCACGCACAGCGTGAATGAAGGGGGCCGGAATAAACGCGACTGCGCCGTTATCGACCAGGCGCACGCGCATACCACCGCGGCTGACATCGATAATCTCGGCCGCAAAACGAGTGTCTGTACCGGCTTTGTTCTGCAGGAAACGGGCGTACAGCCAGTCACCGACATCGCGTTCTGCCATGCGATTCAGACGGCGACGTTCAGCCATCTGCACCGTGGTTTCGTCCTGCGGACGCTTCGGCGTTTCACCTTTAATAATCGCTTTCAGTAGTCGATGGTTAACCATATCGCCGTACTTACGGATCGGTGAAGTCCAGGTGGCATACGCTTCGAGGCCAAGACCAAAGTGCGGGCCTGGTGCAACGCTGATCTCGGCAAACGACTGGAAGCGGCGAATACGGCTGTCGAGGAAGCCAGACGGTTGAGCATCCAGTTCGCGACGCAGTTTGCAGAAACCTTCCAGCGTCAGCACTTCTTCCGCATCAACATGCATGCCATGGGTTTTCAGCATGGCAGCCAGTTGCTCACTGTTCGCCGGATCAAAACCGAGGTGCACGTTATAAATACCGAAGCCAAGCTTATCGCGCAGAACGCGAGCGGCGCAGATGTTGGCAGCGATCATCGCCTCTTCAACAATGCGGTTCGCAATGCGGCGCGGTTCGGCCACGATATTCAGCACTTCACCTTTTTCACCCAGAACAAAGCGGTAATCCGGGCGATCCTTAAACACTAGCGCGTGCGTCTGACGCCACTGCGAACGAAGCTGGCTTACGCGGTGCAGCAGACGGATCTGCGCGGCGATCGCTTCATTCGCTGGTTGCCATGAACCAGTATTTTCCAGCCAGTCGGACACCTCGTCGTAAACCAGTTTGGCTTTCGATTCGATAGTGGCCGCAAAGAATTCGATATTCTCTTCGATGCTACCTTCGTCATCCAGCGTCATACGGCAAACCAGCGCAGGGCGGATTTCGTTCGCGCGCAGAGAACAGAGATCGTCGGAGAGTTCGCGCGGCAGCATCGGAATATTAAAACCCGGCAGATAGTTAGTGAACGCGCGCACTTTGGCGGAATCATCCAGCTTGCTGCCTTCAGCAATCCACGCGGTAGGATCGGCAATAGCAATGGTCAGTTGCAGCTTGCCGTCGGTGGTCTCCTCCACAAACAGCGCATCGTCCATATCTTCAGTGCTGGCGCTGTCGATAGTGACGAAATCCAGCGCGGTCAGATCGACGCGTTGCAGACCGTCATCGAGCATTTCCGTCGCCACGCCGTTTGGCGCTTCTTTTTCCAGATTGTGACGTGCCAGGGTGACCCACCACGGAACAAAATGGTCTTCCGCAAAGGTAATAAACTGCGTCAGTTCGGCATAGAAGCCGCGATCGCCTTTGAGTGGATGGCGACGCATTTCCGCAACAGCCCAGTCGCCTTCTTTAAAATCATGTTCCACACCGCGAGCCGCGCGGCAGGGAATGGCGTCTTTTAGCAACGGATGATCCGGTACAATGGAAAGACGATCGTCTTTCTTCTGCACTTTACCGACAAAACGGGTCAGAAACGGCTCGACCAGTTCTTCAGGTTCTGCGCTTTCGCGATCTTTATCGCTGTGAATGACGGCGATAATTTTGTCGCCATGCATCACTTTCTTCATCTGCGGCGGCGGAATGAAGTAGCTTTTTTGCGCATCGACTTCCAGAAATCCGAAACCTTTTTCCGTGCCTTTTACAACGCCTTCCGCGCGCGGTGTCTGGGAATGAAGTTGCTGTTTAAGCTGCGCTAGCAGCGGGTTGTCCTGAAACATAGTTATGTATTTTCGTGGCTAAAAGAGCGGCTGACAGTTTTACGCGATTCTGCTGGCTGCGGCAAGCGCTGTTTCAGCAAAATCTGTGTGGGCAAGCGGCGGTGAAGTCGCTTGCCGTTGCGTTATTCCGTCTCAGGGAAGGTGGTTTGCCCGAGGGCGATTTTCAGGCGGTTAAGCCAGCCATTCATGGCGCAACCCATTAGCAGGCTCACCGCTGCCTGGCGGCTGAAACCTTGCTCAACAAGCAGTGAAAAGTGCAATGGGCTAAAGCGGTCGGCAGCGCAAGTAAGCAACTGCACGGACAGGAGCAATGCTTTGATTTGCGGGTTGTCGGCCGTTTCGCGATTAACCTCGCGCTCGCCGCTGCGCAACGCTTGTTCCATCGAACTCTCTTGTGGCGTACGCTGTAGCGCTTCGGCGAAACAACCGACGCTGCCATTAATGCGGGCAGTATAGAGTGCGATAAGCCCGGCGAGCTGTTTATTCGGCGTCGCTCTGGTCAGCTTGTCGCAAATTTCGCCCAGTTCATTTAATTGCAAATGTTCATGTGCCAGCAGCGGGGCGAGCAGGCGCAGTTCCGGCAGCGGTTGCCAGTGAGCCAGCGACTCCATCTGCGGGGCGTTAGCAATGCGCAAATCCACGGCATCAATAGCGGGCTGCCATGTGATACTGGCATTAGCGAACAGCGAAGCATCGGCTTCCTGTTGTATCTCCATGCCTGGGATGACACGCACAGGCTGGCCGAGCACGGCCTGCAACATCGCCAGCACACGGGCCTGGAAAGCGACAAAGCCGATAATTTGCGTGATCACCACCACGTCATACTGCGTTAAACCGACATCTTCTAGCTGCTGCCGCGCACGGGAGTCAATCACTGACGGTGAAGCCGCAAGCTGGCGGGCATATTGCGTGATTTGCGCCAGCCGGTAGTTACTCTCCCGTGAAGAATCCGGGCCAGGTAGCGGTGCGAGTCGCGCTGCATAGTGGTTGCATAACCGTTGAATACCAAAAACCTGCGCCACGGTAAGCGCAGTGCTGAGGCGATCGTAGGTGCTGAAGGTGCGCAGGCGATTAACCGCCACGCGTTGCGGAAAGAGCAGGGCGTAGAGCTTGCGGGCGGGTGTCACAATACCGTCAAGACTGGCTGCCTGGTCTTCAGGCAGGGCGATATCGAGCAGGAAAGGGTCATTTACCGTGGCGGCTTCGGGAACCAGCGGTAGCGCCTGCGCACGGCTGGCACTCGACTGAGTCTCATGGTACCAGTGGTTTTTGCCTTCTGTCCGGCGTCGTTCCATGGTCGTTCCTTGGTCTGAAAGTGGCGATCCGGATTCGACGTCAAGTCTATACGCCGGATCTTTTTTGCTGCTTTATCCTGGCGCATGGTAAGTGAGGGATGAAAGATTGTTAGGTGATAATTAATATCAGAATGGCATATCGAAGGAAAAGCCCCTTCAGAAGAAGGGGCGAGGGGAAATTATTTTATTTCCAGTTCGTTCATCGCAGCGATGTTAAAGCCACCGTCTACGTGAACCACTTCACCGGAGATACCGGCTGAGAGATCAGAGCACAGGAACGCAGCGGAGTTACCCACGTCCTCGATGGTCACAGTGCGGCGAATCGGGGTAACCGCTTCGCAATGCGCCAGCATTTTACGGAAGTCTTTAATACCGGACGCCGCCAGCGTACGGATCGGACCTGCGGAAATACCGTTAACACGAACGCCTTCCGGCCCCATGGCATTCGCCATGTAACGCACGTTCGCTTCAAGAGAGGCTTTAGCCAGACCCATTACGTTATAGTTAGGGATAGCACGCTCAGCGCCCAGGTAGGAGAGCGTCAGCAGCGCTGAGCCCGGATTCAGCATCTGGCGGCAGGCCTTAGCCATTGCAACGAAGCTATAGGAGCTGATGTCGTGTGCGATTTTAAAACCTTCGCGGGTTACCGCGTTGACGTAGTCGCCGTCCAGCTGGTCACCCGGCGCGAAGCCAATAGAGTGAACGAAACCGTCAAATTTCGGCCAGACTTTCGTCAGGTCCGCAAACAGGGCGTCGATACTCTCATCCTTAGCAACATCACATTCCAGAACAATGCTGGAACCCAGCTGGGCGGCAAACTCTTCAACACGGCCTTTCAGCTTGTCGTTCTGGTAGGTGAATGCCAGCTCAGCGCCTTCGCGATGCATTGCCTGTGCGATGCCGTATGCGATGGAGAGTTTGCTGGCGACGCCAGTAACCAGAATGCGCTTACCGGAAAGAAAACCCATAGCTTTAATCCTTATATTCATTGTTGTGGCGAACGTCCTCTTCGTGGGGCGCTCGTCGTTAAAACGCGGCGATTCTATCATGAGTCGCCGAATGAGTTAATCCGACCACTGAATCTCGTCAATCAGCGGTCTTTGCGCCAGGCATCAGCGGTTAATGCTTCGCCAAAATGCCCGGCGATCAAACGTTTCGTTAAATCATGCAGCGGAGAGGCAAGCACATCTGCGGTGCTGCCACGCTCCACCACTTCGCCCTGATGCATGACCAGCACCTGGTCACTAATGTGCTTCATCATCCCGATATGTTGGGTGACATAGATATAAGAGATACCCTGTTTTTCCTGCAATTCCAGCATCAGATTAATTAACTGCGAACGCATCGACATATCCAGCGAGGCCAGTGCTTCATCGGCGATGATCACTTTCGGCCGCAGGATCAGCGCCCGCGCCAGGCCAAGGCGCTGTTTTTGACCTGGAGCCAGCATGTGTGGGTAGTAGCTGACATGATCCGGCAACAAACCCACCATATGCAGCGTTTCCAGAATGCGTTTTTGTCGTGCTTCCGGCTCCAGCTCCGTGTTCAGCCGCAGCGGGAAATCAAGAATTTGCGACAACCGCTGGCGTGGGTTAAGCGATGTTGTGGGATCCTGAAAAATCATGCGAATGCGCTGGCTACGGAAAGTATAGTCACCGTAATGCAGTGGCTGATCGTCAATCACCAGCTCGCCAGAGGAGGGTTCCACCATGCCCGCCAGCATTTTCGCCAGCGTCGATTTTCCGGAACCGTTCTCGCCGATAATCGCCAGCGTCTGCTTTTCACGCAGGGTAAAACTTAACGGCTTAACCGCTTCCACGGTTTGGCGACGGAACCAGCCTGTACGGTAGCGGAAGGTTTTGCTCAGGTTACGCACTTCAAGCAAGGTCTCAACCATCATTCGCTCTCCATATTCAGCGGGAAGTGGCAGGCATAAAGATGGTTTCTCGCACCGGTCAGACGCGGTGTTTCGACGCATTTGCGTTGCGCATATGGACAGCGCGGCCCGAGGCGGCAACCAATCGGCAGTTGCTCAAGCAGTGGAATAGCGCCGGGCATCGTATTGAGACGGCTTTTATGCGGCATCGCGCTGCCAAAATCCGGGATCGCGCGGATCAGCGCCTGCGTATAAGGATGGTGCGGCGTGACCACCAGCTCCTCGCTGGGCGCGGTTTCCACCGTTTGCCCGCAATACATCACATTAATGCGGTCTGCCCATTTGCTCAGCATTTGTAAATCGTGGCTGATCAGCATAATGGTGGTGTTGTTGTTCTGGTTAAGACGGTCGAGCAGGCGGAAGATCTGCGCCTGGGTGGTGGGTTCCATCGCGTTTGTTGGTTCGTCAGCAATAAGCAGGCGCGGCTGGTTAGCCAGCGCGATGGCGATCATCACTTTCTGACACTCGCCTTCGGTCAGCTCATAAGGGAAACTGCGCATCGCATCTTCGTGATCTTTAATCCCGACGCGGTGCAACAGCTCGATAGCCCGGCGTTTACGCCAGCCAAAGCGCTGCCACCAGCGGCCTTTCCACGTCCAGCCGGGAATGTTTTGCATCAACTGCTTACCGATACGCTCTGAGGGATCGAGACAGGATTGCGGCTCCTGGAAAATCATCGACACGTTATGGCCGAGCAGCTTGCGGCGTTCGCGCGCCGAAAGACGCAGCAGGTCGATATCGTCAAAGCGCATACGATCGGCGGTGACGCGCCAGTTATCTTTGGTGACGCCGCAAATCGCTTTCGCGATCAGGCTCTTACCCGAACCGGATTCGCCCACCAGACCGCGAATTTCACCTTCTGCAAGCGTCATGCTGATGCGATCGACAGCTTTAACCCAATCATCGCCGGTTTTCACTTCAATGGTCAGATTGCGGATATCAAGAAGTGGCATTATTCGACTCCTGCCGCGATCGCACGACGGATCCCGTCGCCGAGGATGTTAACCAGCAGCACGCTGATCATAATGGCCGCGCCCGGTAGCATCACAGCCCACGGCGCAACATAAATCAGTTCCAGCGCATCGCCGAGCATTGCGCCCCATTCCGGTGAGGGAAGCTGAGCGCCGAGATCGAGAAAGCCCAGCGCAGCGATATCCAGAATCGCCATCGACAGCGCACGGGTGATTTCCGTCACCATCCCGGCGGTAATATTGGGCAGCACGGCGTACCAAAGGATATTGATTGTTGACGCGCCATCAAGCCGGGCGGCCACCACATACTCTTTCTCCAGTTCGTCATGCACCATGCTGTAGACCGAACGCACCATGCGCGGCAGCAGCGCCAGCCAGACGGCGAACATCGCATGAGTAAGATGTGGGCCGGCAAACGCCACTACAATAATGGCCAGCAGCAGTGTCGGTAGTGATAACAGCGCATCGAGAATATGGTTCAGCACGGCTGAGCGTAACCCGTGCGTGGCGCCCGCAAAAATGCCGAGCACAAGCCCGCACAGCGTGGCGGCCAGCGTGACGATAAATGCAGCGCCAACGGTTGGCGCTGCACCGCTCAACAGACGACTCAGTACATCACGACCCAGATCGTCTGTGCCGAGGAAAAACGACACATCGCCATAGCGCGACCATGATGGCGGTAAAAGCTGATAACCAAGAAACTGCTGATCGATGCCATACGGCGCGAACCAGTGGCCAAAAATACACAGCAGCACCAGCGCGCCGCAGCCATACAGGCCGATCATCGCGGTGGTATCGCCATAAAATTTACGCCAGGCTGTGCGCAGTGTACCGGGCGGGCGTTTTTCGCTGTAAACGCTATCGTAAGGCATACCATTCCTTATGTTTCAACGGGTTAGCTAGCGCACCCAAAATATCCGACAGCACGTTGACAATAATGACCAGCGAGCCAATCACCATCACGCCGGCTGAAATCACCGCATAATCTTGCTGGCGAATGGCATTAATCAACCAGCGTCCAAGACCCGGCCAACTGAACACCATTTCTGTGATCATTGCCAGCGTCAGCATGGTGGAAAATTGCAGCCCAAGACGCGGGATCACCGGCGGCAGGGCATTATGCAGCACATGGCGGCGCAAAATCGTTACGCGTGAAAGACCGCGCGTCGCTGCTGCTTTAATGTAGTTTTTATCGAACACATCAATGGTACTGATTCGCATCAGGCGGATCACTTCCGTCGTTGGCGCTACCGCGAGCGTCATTACCGGCAATACCAGATGGCGCAGAGCGCTTATCATCATCTCATCGCGCCACGGCGAGTCCGAAAGCCAGGCATCAATCAGCGAGAATCCGGTCACTGTTTTTACCTGATAGAGCAGGTCAAAGCGTCCGGACACCGGCAACCAACCAAGGTTGAGCGAAAAGAAAAGCGTTAGCAGTAGCGCCAGCCAGAACACCGGGATGGAAAAACCGAGCAGCGCAATGGCGCTGATCAGCGAATCCTGCCACTTACTACGCATCACCCCGGCGAGCATCCCTACCGGGATACCGATCACCAGCGCGGAACCAAAAGCCAGCAGGCAGAGTTCCATGGTGGCGGGGAACACCTCTTTTAACTGTTCCGAAATAAGTTGGCCGTTAATGCTTGATACGCCAAAATCCCAGTGCAACAGACCGTTAAACCAGAACACCCATGCGTTCCACAATGAGGCACCCTGTAGCGGTGCGTGGGGAGTGAAATAGCTCAGACTGAAGCCGACAAACGTCAGCAAAAAGAGGGTCACCAACAGCAGCAACAGACGACGCAAAGTAAAGATAATCATGGCTTCGACACCTCTTGTTTATCCCGCGAGACCCCGGCAAAAGAGGCGCTGCCAAACGGACTCAGCACCAGTCCTTTAATATCATAGCGATACGCCTGCAAACGCAGTGAGGAAGCCAGCGGCAGCACCGGCAATTCGCGGGCGAGGATCTGCTGGGCTTCATCATAATTATCAATTCGCGCAGCAAGTTGCTGTGACGCAAGCGCTTTTTGCAACACATCGTCGAATTCATGATTACACCAGTGCGCAAAGTTGGTCTGCGAGTTTATTGCTGCACAACTCAGCAGCGGGCGGAAGAAACTATCAGGATCGTTACTGTCTGTCGCCCAGCCTGTGAGCGTTAAATCATGATTCATATCCATCAATCGCGCTTCCTGGAAGCGGCCTTCGACCGGCATGATCACCACTTTAACGCCGACTTGCGCCATATCGGCCTGGATAAGCTCGGCGGTTTTCAGCGGGCTTGGGTTCCAGGGCTGTGAGCTGGCGGGCACCCACAGTTGTAATGTGAGATTTTCCAGCCCCAGCGCTTTTAGCTGTTCGCGCGCCTGAACCGGATCGTACCCGGTTATTTTGGCTTCATTATCATAAGCCCAGGAGGCGCGGGGCAGAATTGACGCTGCCGTTTCCGCTGTGCCGTAGTAGATAGACTGCATCAGGCGTTGGTTATTGATCGACAGCGCCAGCGCGTGCCGTACTTGCGGGTTATCCAGTGGCGGTTTGTTGGTATTAAACGCCAGATAGGCGATATTCATCCCTGGACGCAGCGTCAGGCGCAGCCGTGGATCGTCCCGCAGAATGGTCAATTGACTGGCGGCTGGCCACGCCAGTACATCACACTCGCCGGTCAGTAATTTTGATAAACGGCCCGTTCCGCCGGAGCCTAAATCGACAACCACCTGTTGCATCAGCGGCTTACCGCGCCAGAATTTTTGGTGACGTTGTAACCGAATGTATTGCCCGGCACGATACTCATCAAGCTGATAGGGGCCAGTGCCGATCGGCTGGCGATCGATAAGTTCTTGTCGATCTTTTTTCGCCAGTTCGTCAGCGTATTCTGCTGACATCACGGAGGCATAATGCGTCGCCAGATGCCATAAAAACGAGGCATCTGGTTTTTTCAGGCGAAACTCGACGGTGCGGTTGTCCAGCTTGCGCACGCTGTCGACGGAATCGGCAAATTGCAAACTGTCGAAGTACGGGAAACTATCACCGTTGACGTTATGCCAGGGATGATTACGGTTGAAAATGCGCTGAAAGGTAAACACTACGTCATCGGCATTTAATGCGCGGTGCGGTGTGAACCAGGAGGTGGTCTGAAAGGCAACGTTATCGCGCAGACGAAAACGGTAAGTTGCGCCGTTATCCAGCACTTCCCAGCTTTCCGCCAGCTCCGGCACCAGCCGGTAAGTGTAAGGATCGACGTCCAGCAAGCGATCGTAGAGTTGCGCGGCCAGCGTATCAACAATCAAACCGCTGCTGGCTTTCTGTGGGTTAAAGGTATTGACCTGGCCATTAACGCAATAAACAAAACCGCTGTCGCGAATATCCGCCAGCGGAGCAGGCGTACCTGCCGCATGGGCGATGCCTGCGATCAGGTTTGCGATCAACAGCAGAGAAGAGAGAACCGGACGCATGATTTATTCAACGTGTTTAAATTCATGAACAAAGTGTATCGCACTTGCTATGGCTTCGTACAAATGTCTGCAATCGACTGCTGTTATTGTCGACGATTTCAGCTTATTTGATGCTTTTTCAGCAGCGCACGTAACTGGTGATAGGTCAGCCCCAGCAATTCCGCCGCGCGTTTTTGGTTAAATTTCGCCTGTTGCAGACTCTGCTGTAATAGTTGCTTTTCCTGCTGGTGCTGAAATTGACGCAGATCCAGCGGCAGGGAGACAGGGGTCTTCTCCTCAACCTTCGGCGCGCTCAACGTACGGTTAAACGGATCAAGAATGATGGTATCAAGCGGCTCATCACTGCGCCCATGGCGATATACTGAACGCTCCACCACGTTTTTCAACTCGCGAATATTTCCGGGCCAGGTGTAATGCATCAGCACATCGCGGGCATGATCGGTAAAACCGGGAAACAGTGGCAATTTAAGTTCCCGACACATCTGAATGGCAAAGTGATCGGCCATCAGCATGATATCGCTCTGTCGCTGCCGTAGCGGCGGCAATAGCACCACGTCAAAAGCCAGCCTGTCGAGCAGATCGGCGCGGAAGATGCCGTCCTGCACCATTTGCGGCAGGTCGGCATTGGTAGCGCAGACCAGCCGCACATTCACCTGCAAAGGCTGGCTACCACCCACGCGTTCGAGTTCACCATATTCAATGACCCGCAGGAGTTTTTCCTGTACCAGCATCGGTGCGGTGGCCAGTTCGTCGAGAAACAGTGTTCCGCCATCGGCACGCTCAAAGCGACCAGGATGGCGTTTTTGTGCTCCGGTAAAGGCGCCAGCTTCGTGGCCGAACAATTCGGAATCCAGCAGATTTTCATTCAGCGCCGCGCAGTTAAGTGAGATAAAAGGTCCTTGCCAGCGCGAGGAGAGAAAATGCAGGCGGTTTGCAATCAACTCTTTACCGGTGCCACGCTCGCCGATGATCAGTACCGGTTTATCGATCGGCGCAAGGCGCGAAACCTGTTCCAGCACCTCGATAAAGCTATTGGCCTCACCGAGCAGGTTATCCTTGTATTCTGACATGATGAAATTCGCCATTAGTTGGTTTTATTAACCACTCTAAATGAAAAAATTGCTGTGGTAAAATTATTCAAATCATTAAAAATCAATTAAATAAAAAGCTGGCACGAAGATTGTAATAACAGGGCTATGTAGTCATGTAGCAGGGCCACGCCCGATAACAGAAATAGGAAGAGGAACTGATTATGGGTATTTTTTCTCGTTTTGCCGACATCGTGAACGCCAACATTAACTCGCTGCTGGAAAAGGCGGAAGATCCGCAGAAACTGGTGCGCCTGATGATTCAGGAGATGGAAGATACGCTGGTTGAAGTGCGTTCAACTTCTGCGCGCGCGCTGGCAGAAAAAAAACAGCTGACGCGCCGCATCGAGCAGGCCACCGCCCAGCAGGATGAGTGGCAGGAGAAAGCTGAACTGGCGCTGCGTAAAGATAAAGACGATCTGGCGCGTGCGGCGCTGATCGAAAAACAGAAAGTTACCGCGCTGATTGAGACCCTGGGCCAGGAAGTGACCTTGGTGGATGAAAGTCTGGCACGGATGAAAAAAGAGATTGGCGAGCTGGAAAACAAACTCAGCGAAACCCGTGCTCGTCAGCAGGCGCTTACCCTTCGCCACCAGGCGGCCAGCTCCTCGCGCGATGTGCGCCGTCAACTGGACAGCGGCAAACTGGATGAGGCGATGGCGCGTTTTGAATCTTTCGAACGTCGTATCGATCAGATGGAAGCGGAAGCCGAAAGCCACGGCTTTGGTAAACAAAAATCGCTGGATCAGCAATTTGCCGAGCTGCGTGCGGATGACGAAATCAGCGAGCAATTGGCGCAACTGAAAGCCAAAATGAAACAGGACAACCAATAATAAATAAGGCGGTATCAGAAGATACCGCTTCACTTGCTGTAAGGAGTACACATGAGCACGCTTTTTCTGGCTATACCCCTGACGCTATTCATCCTGTTTGTTCTGCCCGTCTGGTTATGGCTGCATTACAACAATCGCCAGCGCGGCGATCTGAATCAGAACGAGCAGCAGCGGCTCCAGCAACTTTCCGCCGAAGCCGTGCGAATGCGCGAACGTATTCAGGCGCTGGAAGATATTCTTGATGCTGAACACCCGAACTGGAGGGAGCGCTGATGGCAACGTTAGATCTGAACAAAAAATTATGGCGTATCCCGCAGCGCGGCAAACTGGGCGGCGTCTGCGCCGGCATTGCGCAATATCTGGATGTCAAAGTCAAAGTGGTGCGTATCCTGGCGATCCTGGCAATGTTTTTCGGCCTGTTTTTCTTTGTCGTCGCCGCCTATATCGTGCTGTTCTTTGTTCTCGATCCGCTGCCGGATAATTACGCGGAAGAGGAAAGCGTCCCCTCCAGCAGCGAACTGCTCGATACTGTCGATGCTCAATTGGCTGAAGGGGAATATCGCCTGCGTCAGATGGAACGCTATGTCACTTCCGATAGCTTCTCGCTGCGCAGCCGTTTCCGTCAGCTATAAGAGGTAAATCATGAATCGTCACTGGCAACAGGCACGCCAGCATGTCAAACCGGGGTTGAAATTCGCCGGTAAGCTGGTTTTGTTCACCGCGCTGCGTTATGGCCCGGCGGGCGTGGCCGGTTGGGCGGTTAAATCTGTTGCCCGCCGTCCGGCCCGAGTACTGCTGGCATTTGCGCTGGAACCGTTACTGAAACGTGCAGCGGATAAATTTTCTCGCCGCTTTATGGCCGAGAGGCATGTAAAATAAGTGATTTATGGCTTCACCCTAAGGGCAATGCTGCATGGCGATGGACCGATTTAAGAACGAACTGAATGCGCTGGTGAACCGCGGCATGGACAGGCATTTGCGCCTCGCGGTTACCGGCCTGAGCCGCAGTGGTAAAACCGCGTTTATCACGGCGCTGGTCAATCAACTTCTTACCCTGCATGCTGGTGCGCGATTGCCGCTGTTGAGCGCTGTGCGCGAAGAACGGTTGCTGGGCGTGAAACGCGTCCCCCAGCGCGACTTTGGCATTCCCCGTTTCACCTACGATGAAGGGCTGGCCCAGCTTTATGGAATGCCGCCTGCCTGGCCGACGCCAACGCGCGGGGTCAGCGAGATTCGTCTGGCACTGCGTTTCCGCTCGAATGATTCGCTTCTGCGCCATTTCAAAGAGACCTCCACGCTCTATCTGGAAATTGTCGATTATCCCGGCGAATGGCTGCTGGATTTACCGATGCTGGCGCAGGACTACCTGAGCTGGTCGCGGCAGATGACAGGGCTGTTACAGGGGCAACGCGAGGCGTGGTCGCAAAAATGGCGCGCGTTGTGCGCCGATCTTGATCCACTTGCGCCAGCCGATGAGAACCGTCTGGCGGAGATTGCTGCGGCATGGACGGACTATCTGCATCAGTGCAAACGTGAAGGTCTGCATTTTATTCAGCCAGGGCGCTTTGTTCTACCGGGCGATATGGCGGGCGCACCCGCGTTGCAATTCTTCCCATGGCCGGATGTCGATGGCGAGACGAAACTGGCGCAGGCCGATAAACACACCAATGCCGGGATGCTGCGCGAGCGCTACAACTATTACTGTGAGCATGTGGTGAAGGGCTTCTACAAACAT
The DNA here is from genome assembly GCF_900094795.1 of Kosakonia oryziphila. Classification (GTDB taxonomy): domain Bacteria; phylum Pseudomonadota; class Gammaproteobacteria; order Enterobacterales; family Enterobacteriaceae; genus Kosakonia; species Kosakonia oryziphila. Next base: position 103,262 of record NZ_FMBC01000007.1, on the reverse strand, counting down.
CACTTTTTGAAGTTCGATCGCCAGATTGTGCTGGTGGATTGTCTGCAACCGCTGAACAACGGCCCGCAAGCGTTCAATGATATGCGGCTGGCACTGACCCAACTGATGCAAAGTTTCCATTATGGCCAGCGCACGCTGTTCCGCCGTCTGTTTTCGCCAGTGATCGATAAATTGCTGTTTGCTGCCACCAAATCCGACCATGTGACACTCGATCAGCACGCCAATATGGTGTCGTTGCTGCAACAGCTAATTCAGGATGCCTGGCAGAATGCGGCCTTTGAAGGTATCAGCATGGATTGCATGGGGCTGGCATCGGTACAGGCCACGCAGAGCGGCATCATTGAGGTTAATGGCGAGAAAATCCCGGCCTTGCGCGGGCATCGTCTGAGTGACGGTACGCCATTAACCTTTTATCCGGGCGAAGTGCCCGCGCGACTGCCGGGGCAGGCGTTCTGGGATAAACAGGGTTTCAGTTTCGAAGCTTTTCGTCCGCAGGCGATGGATGTGGATACGCCGCTACCGCATATTCGCCTCGACGCCGCGCTGGAGTTTTTAATTGGAGATAAATTGCGATGAGCGAGCCGCTAAAGCCAAGAATCGATTTCGCCGGGCCGCTGGAAGCAGAAACCGACGTGCAGTTTAAAGGCGCGCAAACTTTTGACGCGCATCAGGCGGAGAAATTCTCGCCACTCATCGCTGACGATTTGCCTGCTGAGGGGCAGGCGGAAGCTGTAGTGGAATCCGTGCTGCGCCCGAAGCGCAGCCTGTGGCGCAAAATGGTCAGCGCCGGGCTGGCGTTGTTTGGCGTGAGCATTATCGGTCAGGGTGTGCAATGGACGATGAACGCCTGGCAGACCCAGGACTGGGTCGCGCTCGGCGGCTGTGCGGCTGGCGCGCTGATCATCGGCGCTGGTGTTGGTTCGGTCGCCAGTGAATGGCGGCGGCTCTGGCATTTGCGGCAGCGAGCACAGGAGCGCGATGAGGCCCGTGATTTGCTGCACAGTCATGCCACAGGGAAAGGCCGCGCGTTTTGCGAAAAACTGGCACAACAGGCTGGCATTGATCATGCACATCCGGCAATGCAGCGTTGGTATGCCGCCATTCACGAAACGCAAAGCGATCGTGAAATTGTCAGCCTCTACGCTCACCTGGTACAACCGGTGCTGGATGCGCAGGCCCGGCGTGAAATCAGCCGCTCGGCGGCCGAATCCACATTGATGATCGCGGTCAGCCCGCTGGCGCTGGTGGATATGGCGTTTATTGCCTGGCGCAATCTACGGCTGATCAATCGCATCGCCACGCTTTATGGTATCGAACTGGGTTATTACAGTCGCTTACGGTTGTTCCGCCTGGTACTGCTGAATATTGCCTTTGCCGGTGCCAGCGAACTGGTACGCGAAGTGGGGATGGACTGGGTATCACAGGATCTTGCGGCGCGGCTTTCTGCACGCGCCGCACAGGGAATTGGCGCCGGGCTGCTGACGGCGCGTCTGGGAATTAAGGCAATGGAATTGTGCCGCCCTTTGCCGTGGCTGGATGACGATAAACCCCGGCTCGGCGATTTTCGTCGCCAGTTGATTAGCCAACTCAAAGAGACCTTGCAAAAGCGGCCTGCGGAATAAAAAACAGCGTTGCGCGCTTATCTTTACAGCGTAATGCCGCTATTTCCGGCAGGCTGTCAATATTTCTTGACAGACATCTTCCTGCCAGCAAGGAAGTGTCTTATCATCCTTTTATTACGTGAATGAAAAGGGTGGTTATTCCCATGCGTCTTGAAGTCTTTTGCGAGGATCGTCTTGGTCTGGCACGTGAATTGCTCGATTTACTGGTGCTGCGCGGTATTGATTTGCGCGGTATTGAAATTGACCCGGTCGGGCGCATTTACCTCAATTTCGCCGCGCTTCAGTTCGATACATTCAGTAGCCTGATGGCAGAAATTCGCCGTATTCCCGGCGTTACTGACGTTCGTACCGTATTGTGGATGCCTTCTGAACGTGAGCACCGCGCCCTTAGCGCACTGCTGGAAGCACTGCCGGAGCCGGTACTGTCGCTGGACATGAAAAGTAAAATTGAGCTGGCGAACCCGGCCAGTTGCCAGCTTTTCACGCAGGATATCGACAAATTACGCAACCACAATGCTGCGCAACTGATCCCCGGTTTTAACTTTCAGCGCTGGCTGGAGGGGAACCCGCATAACTCCCATAGCGAACATGTGGTGATCGGCGGACAAAACTTCCTGATGGAAATTACCCCGGTTCATCTGGAAGGGGAAACCGGCGAACCAATGCTGACCGGTGCTGTTGTTATGCTGCGTTCCACCGTGCGCATGGGGCGGCAGTTACAGAATATCAGTCCACAGGATATCAGCGCCTTCAGCCAGATTGTTGCTGCCAGCCAGAAGATGAAGCATGTTGTCGAGCAGGCACGCAAACTGGCGACGCTGACGGCACCGCTGTTGATTACCGGCGATACCGGCACAGGGAAAGATTTGCTGGCGCATGCCTGTCACCTTGCCAGCCCGCGAGCGATGAAGCCATATCTGGCGCTGAACTGTGCATCGATCCCGGAAGAATCGGTCGAGAGCGAACTTTTCGGTCATGCGCCGGAAGGGAAAAAAGGCTTTTTTGAACAGGCTAACGGCGGCTCGGTGCTGCTGGATGAAATTGGCGAAATGTCTCCGCGTATGCAGGTCAAACTGCTGCGTTTCCTCAACGATGGTACCTTCCGCCGCGTTGGTGAAGATCATGAAGTGCATGTTGATGTCAGAGTGATTTGCGCCACGCAACGTAATCTGGTGGAGCTGGTACAAAAGGGGTTATTTCGCGAGGATCTCTATTATCGTCTGAATGTCCTGACACTAAATTTGCCGCCGCTGCGCGAACGTCCGCAGGACATCATGCCGCTGACGGAACTGTTTGTCGCCCGTTTCGCCGATGAGCAGGGCGTACCGCGGCCGAAATTATCGCAGGATTTACCGCCGTTGCTAAACCGCTATAGCTGGCCGGGCAACGTCCGTCAGTTGAAAAACGCCATTTATCGGGCATTAACGCAACTGGAAGGTTATGAACTGCGCGCGCAGGATATTATGTTGCCGGATTACGATGCGGCAGCGGTGGTGGTAGATGAGGATGCAATGGAAGGTTCGCTGGATGAGATCACCAGCCGTTTTGAACGTTCGGTACTGACGCAACTTTATCGCAACTACCCCAGTACGCGTAAACTGGCGCGCAGGCTTGGTGTATCGCACACGGCGATTGCCAATAAGTTGCGGGAATATGGTTTAAGCCAGAAGAAAAGTGAAGAGTAAAGAAAACCCGGCAGCGTGCGCTGCCGGGCTGAAATATCAAGCTTTCAGTACGTCAAGTGCCGCGGTGTAATCCGGCTCAGTGGTAATTTCATTGACCAACTGGCTGAAGATAACCTTATCGTTTTCATCAAGCACCACAACAGCGCGTGCTGCCAGACCTTTCAGTGCGCCTTCAGAAATACCCACGCCGTAGCTTTCCAGGAAATCAGCGTTACGCAGCGTTGATAGCGTAACCACATTGCTCAGGCCTTCTGCGCCACAGAAGCGGGATTGCGCAAACGGCAGATCGGCAGAAATGCATAACACCACGGTGTTGTTAATTTCAGTTGCTAACTGATTGAATTTGCGCACAGAAGCTGCACACACACCGGTATCAATGCTCGGGAAAATGTTCAGGACTTTGCGTTTGCCCGAGAACTGAGAGAGAGAGACGTCAGACAGGTCTTTAGCCACAAGCGTAAACGGTTTGGCTTGTGCGCCAACCTGCGGGATTGCGCCTGCAACGGCAACCGGATTGCCCTGAAAATGAACGAGTTGTGACATAATATTTTCCTGTTTACATATAATTAACGTCGTGGCTAGTGTATGCCATCCGCTGAGATCACGGCAAACCAATTTTCATATCTATACTGGTTTACATTGCGGCAGAGGAGAGAGGAATGCGCAACGTTAAAGTTTACGAGGAAACCTGGCCGCTGCACACTCCGTTCGTGATCTCGCGCAGCGCCCGTAGCGAAGCTCGCGTGGTGGTGGTTGAACTGGAAGAAGATGGCATTAAAGCCTCGGGTGAATGTACACCGTATCCGCGTTACGGTGAGAGCGAAGCGTCAGTCATGGCGCAGATACTGACTATTGTGCCGCAACTGGAAAACAGACTCAGCCGCGAGGAACTGCAAACCCTCTTGCCGCCCGGTGCTGCGCGAAACGCTGTGGATTCTGCGCTCTGGGATCTGGCAGCGCGCAAAGCGAACCAGACCCTGACACATTATGCAGGCGTTACATTGCCGCAAAGCATCACCACGGCGCAGACTGTGGTGATCGGCACACCGGAGCAGATGGCGGCCAGCGCGGCGGCGCTCAGCGAGAAGGGCGCTCAGTTGCTGAAAGTGAAGCTTGACGATCACTTGATCAGTGAGCGGCTGGTGGCGATCCGCTCCGCAGCGCCCGCTGCGACACTGATTGTTGATGCTAACGAGTCCTGGCATGCCGAAGGTCTTGCGGCGCGCTGCCAGCTACTGGCGGATTTAGGCGTGGCGATGCTGGAACAACCGCTTCCGGCCGGGGACGATGAGATGCTGGCCAACTTTATCCACCCGTTGCCTATTTGCGCTGATGAGAGTTGCCATACGCGGGAAAGTCTGGCGTCATTGCATGGGCGTTATGAGATGGTCAACATTAAGCTGGATAAAACCGGCGGTCTGACGGAAGCGCTGGCCCTGGCCGACGAGGCCGCAAAGCAGGGTTTTGCGCTGATGTTGGGCTGCATGATCTGCACGTCCCGCGCCATCAGCGCGGCATTACCGTTGGCAAACCGTGTGCGCTACGCCGATTTGGATGGCCCGACGTGGCTGGCGGTGGACGTCGAACCGGCGCTGCACTTTACTACCGGCACACTTCATCTTTGAGGATCCCAGTGTAGTAATTCTGTCACCGCCGCGAGGTACTTTTCGCTCGCTTCGTCGGTGGAGATCGGCGGAAACTCAACGGTGATGCAGTGCAGACCGATATCCGCGCACCAGCTTCCAAAAGAGCCGGGCGTGTCGTAACCGACACTGGTGACCAGCGGCAGAGATAACGCGCTGGACAACCAGTGGCCAAGCACACTTTCCTGCGGATCTTCCACACATGCCAGCGGATCATGGAACGTCACGACCCATGCCGGGTGAATGCGATGAATCAACTGGCACAATGCCTGCGTTTCCGGTTCTGAACCGGGCGCATCACCGGTCAGTAGCACCACATCCCGTTCATCGGCGGCGCTGTTCCAGCGGTAAACCGTTTCACCTGCTTTCCAGTTGGCAGCGGGAAAATTCCGGTTGAGATCGACGCCATTGGCGTTCGCGCGTAGTCCAAGCTGGCAACCGTCCGGATTGACCGCCAGGATCACATGATGATGGCGCAGATCGGCCTTCAGCGTGCGCAAGGCGCAGGAAAGCGTGACGATCGAGGAATTTTCGTCGCCGTGCGTCCCGGCGATGATCAAACCGCTTTCGCGCGTGGCGACTGGTGCCGGGAACCAGATCAGCGGTGCGCCAAGCAGTGAGCGGCCATACTCTTCACTTCCGGGGGCAAAACGACCCCGCTGCGGACGTGGACGGGTGAAAGTCATAAGCTTCCTCTGTTCTGGTGTTTGCTTACAGCAAGTGTTGAGCAAAAAATCGGTGCGAGGCTAATCTTGCCACGGGGGTTAAATTACTGTCCATCATCAATTTTTTGACTGACCACGTTTGCATTCCGCTATGTTAAAACAAATAATTACATTTCTATTGCCGGGAAATGACATATCAAAAGGGGATCCTATGACGCATCAAGTCTCCACGCTGTGCTGCGCGCTCTGGCTGTGCGGTTTTTCTTCTGCATCGTTTGCTGCTGACGTTCCTCCAGGCACGCAACTGGCGGAAACGCAGGAAGTTGTGCGTCATCTGAAAGACGAACCTGCTTCGCTGGATCCAGCGAAAGCCGTTGGACTACCGGAAATTCAGGTACTGCGCGACCTGTTCGAAGGACTGGTGAATCAGGACGAGAAGGGCAACATTATTCCCGGCGTCGCCAGCAAATGGCAGAGCAATGATAACCGCATTTGGATTTTTACCCTGCGCGACAATGCCCGCTGGTCTGATGGATCTCCGGTAACCGCAGAGGATTTCGTTTATAGCTGGCAGCGTCTGGTGGATCCGAAAACGACCTCGCCTTTTGCCAGCTTTGCGGCGCTGGCGGGTGTGGCCAATGCGCAGGATATTACCGGAGGTAAAGCGACACCGGATAAGCTTGGCGTCAGCGCGGTGGATGCGCACACATTGCGGGTGCAACTTTCCCGCCCCGTACCGTGGTTCCCGAGTCTTGCGGCCAGTTTCGCGTTCTATCCAGTACAAAAAGCGAACGTTGAGAGCGGCGCACAGTGGACACGTCCGGGTCAGCTGGTCGGTAACGGCGCGTTTGTGCTGAGCGATCGTGTGGTGAACGAAAAGTTGGTGCTCAACCGCAACAAGCATTACTGGGATGACGGCAAAACCGTGATCGATAAGGTGACGTTTATACCCATCAACCAGGAGTCTGCTGCCACCAAACGTTATCTGGCGAATGGTGTCGACATTACCGAATCTTTCCCGAAAAACCTTTATCAGAAATTGTTGAAAGATATCCCGGGGCAGGTCTACACGCCGCCGCAATTGGGCACTTATTACTACGCATTTAATACGCAAAAAGGCCCAACGTCCGATCCCCGCGTACGCCTGGCGCTGAGTATGACCATTGACCGTCGGGTGATAGCGCAAAAAGTGCTGGGTACCGGCGAGAAACCCGCATGGCGGTTAACGCCGGATGTGACCGCAGGTTTCACCCCGGAACGTTCACCATTTGAATCGATGAGTCAGGCAGAGCTGGACGCGCAGGCGAAAATGCTGTTGCAGGCGGCAGGCTACGGCCCGCAGCGGCCACTTAAACTTCGGTTGCTGTATAACAGTTCGGAAAATCATCAGAAGATTGCTATCGCGGTGGCCTCAATGTGGCGACAGAGCCTGGGCGCTGATGTGACGTTGCAAAACCAGGAGTGGAAAACCTATGTCGACAGCCGTAACAGCGGCAATTTTGATGTGATCCGCGCCTCATGGGTCGGGGATTACAACGAACCATCCACGTTTCTGTCGATACTGACATCGGGAAGCAGCAGCAATATTTCGCGCTTCAATGATGAAAGCTATGACAAAGTTATTACACAGGCGGCGCAGGAAGCCAGCGCTAAGGTGCGGAATAGGGATTACAACGCGGCGGAGCATCTCATTGCCGAAAAAGCGCCGATTGCGCCGATTTATCAGTACACCAATGGGCGCTTGATTAAGCCGTGGCTGAAGGGGTACCCGATTAACAACCCGGAAGATGTGGCATACAGCCGCACGTTATACATTATTAAGCATTGATAAAAAAATCCCCTTACGTCACGGGAAGTAAGGGGAAACTCATTGATTACGGAATAATCCCTGTCTTAGCAGGAATGTTAAAAATTTTACTTAAGGAATGTGAAGGCACTATGAAGGAAATGTGGAACATCACGAAAATGTGAATGACCGTTCTCGGTGTGGCTCTTTTTTGTATGGCCGTCCAGAGTGGCATTTTTCACGGGTAAACCCGGCTCTTTTACGATTATGGTCAAAAAACAGGCAGTATTGGGTGATATAATAGTCGGGTGTTTACTACCTCAGAGGACATTATGGAGACTGAATTAGACCCGACCCAACTGGCTATCGAATATCTGCGTCGCGATCGTAGCGCGATGACACCAGCCGAGTACCTCAAAAAACTCAAACGACTCCGGCTGGAGTTTGCGGATCTGCTGACGCTATCGCATACAGAATTGAAAGAAGAGATCTATTTTGCCTGGCGGTTGGGCATTCATTAATGCCGTAATCACGACACAGCGCCCGAAAGAGGGCGCTTTTTTTGCCTCCGTTCAGGCAGCCTGCACCCGGTTACGGCCGTTATTTTTTGCGCGATAAAGCGCTTCATCAACGCGACGGAACAGGGTATCGAGGCTTTCATTTGGCAAATGGTGCGCAACGCCGATACTCACAGTAACGCCAGGCAGACCGGGCATGGCGATATTCGCTATTGCCATGCGGATGGCTTCCGCCTCGTCCAGGGCGGCATCCAGGCGGGTATCCGGCAACAACAGTAAAAACTCTTCGCCGCCCCAGCGAAAGACATAATCACCACTGTGGCTGTTGGCTTCCAGCGTATGTGCAAGTTCGACCAGCACTTCATCCCCGCACTGATGACCGAAATGATCGTTAATATGTTTGAAGTGATCCGCATCGACCAGCATGACGCAAAAATCGATCACGGTTGGCAGAACATATTCTGCCAGATGATAAAACTGACGGCGGTTCAAAAGCCCGGTGAGGGTATCGCGGTGCGCAGCGTATTCCAGCTCCTGCTCAAGCCGCTTCTGTTCGTTAATATCATGAACAATGCATAACATAAGCCGTTTGCCGTATATCTCAACTGGCCCAGAGTAGGTTTGTACATGTCGCGTTGAGCCATCAGCCAACCGATGAATAAAATTGAGCGGCTTATGCCCACCGGGCAGATTGGCGATTTCTGACATTACCGGCAAGACATTGCGCCCCATGGTGTTAATTTCCCATGTGTGTTTCTGGCACATTTTTTTATGATCGTAACCATAAAAGCGCAGAGCGGCGAGATTGGCATCCACGATCAGGCCATCGCGGGCGGGATCGATAAGCAGCATTGGGGCTGATGTCGTATAGAAAAAACGGGCGTAGAAGCCTTGCTTGCGCGACCGGTAAATGGATGAACGGCTGGCCTTGAGCGCGGCGGCAGTAGTGCTACCGGAAATGCCTTCGAAAATGAGCACTTCGCCGACAGTTTCAAGCTTGCACAGAACGGCACGGCAACTGATCGTACTCTCTTCACCGAAAGGGCAAATACTCCAGATTTCGACCACATCTTCCTGATTTTGCAGGCAGGGTAAATACATTGAGAGACTTTTTTGTGCAACGGCAGAAAAGCGGCCACTGCGCATTGCATTCAATGAACGACCCGCAGCCAGCTTCTGCGCCTGTGTGTTAGAAAATAGCAACGTTTCCGTGTCAGGAGAGACCACCCAAACTGGCGTGGCGAGGAGATTCAGCGCATCCAGGTTATATTTAAGCATGGCTACTCCATTTATCGCGCAGATTGCAATGTCACCGCTCACTAAACGTTGCGGCAATTTACTAACTTTATTGCAACCCACTTGAAATGTAGAGTCTTATGCAGGTTTTTTTTGTGACGGCTCTGAACATTCCAGTGACAACGAAAGGATTATGTTTAACCAGTGCTGAAATCTTCTCGACTGGTTACGGATGGGCAAACAGAAGGCCCTGTAAAATAAGCACAGCCCATCAGGCAGAGTCCATATTGATGAGCAACACATTCTGTTCTGCTCAATGTGCAGTTTCCCGGCGGCATGTCGGCAACACACGTCGGTAACTGCGCGAAAGTGGCGGTTTGGCGTAATCAGGAAAATGACTGACACTCCTTCTGAAGATATCCGCACTGAATAACAAGGGCCGGGGAAACGGGTTATTAATGTGCAGTTTGCGTGAATTTGTTAACAAATTCAGCGTGATGGTTGCTTAAGATTTTCATCCAGCTAGACTGACAGCAATACCTTGCTGATTTTGGAGGCGCTGTGGAAGTATTAAAAGGCTCCGGGGTGAATGTCCCGGATGCAGTTTTTGCCTTGCGGCTGGATGGAAAAGGCGGCGTTAAGCCGCTCGAAGACGATGACATTATTACTGAGCAAACACCGTGCTGGGTGCATCTGAATTACACCAATCGGGAGAGTGCGCAGTGGCTGGCCTCAACACCATTGCTGCCGAACAGCGTCCGTGATGCGCTTTCCGGCGAAAGTACGCGTCCGCGTGTCAACCGGCTGGGTGAGGGAACACTAATTACGCTGCGCTGTATTAACGGTAGTACCGATGAACGCCCTGACCAGCTAGTGGCCATGCGGTTATATATGGATTCACAGATGATTGTCTCCACGCGTCTGCGTAAAGTCATGGCGCTGGATGATGTGTTCAGGGATCTGGAAGAGGGATCCGGTCCGACGGATAGCGGATCCTGGCTGGTGGATGTTTGCGATGCATTGACCGATCACGCCAGCGAATTTATTGAATCATTGCACGACCGGATTATCGATCTGGAAGATAACCTGCTTGAGCAGCAAATCCCGCAGCGGGGAATTCTGGCGTTGCTGCGCAAACAGTTAATCGTTATGCGCCGTTATATGGCACCGCAGCGGGATGTCTTTTCCCGGCTTGCCAGTGAGCGTCTGGCGTGGATGAGCGACGATCAGCGCCGTCGGATGCAGGATATCGCCGATCGCCTTGGGCGCGGCCTGGATGAGATCGATGCCTGTATTGCGCGTACGGCAGTGATGACGGATGAGATTACCCAGGTGATGCAGGAGTCGCTGGCACGACGCACTTATACCATGTCGTTGATGGCAATGGTCTTTCTGCCCAGTACCTTTCTTACCGGCTTGTTTGGCGTCAATCTGGGCGGCATTCCAGGAGGTGGCTGGCAATTCGGTTTTTGGATCTTCTGCGTGATGTTGGTGGTACTCATTGGCAGTGTTGCATGGTGGTTGCATCGTAGTAACTGGCTGTAAAATTTAACTTTTTTAACATTCTTTGAACATAAAAACGCCAAATAATTTGAGCGAGGTCAATAAACATAATACCTATTCAGGGCAATATTTCTCTCGCAGGTGAATGCAACGTCAAGCGATGGGCGTTGCGCTCCATATTGTCTTACTTCCTTTTTTGAATTACTGCATAGCACAATTGATTCGTACGACGCCGACTTAATGAGTCGGCTTTTTTTTGCCTCTTTTTTACCTGCGTCTACCCTTAACAAGGTATCTCACGTAAAGGAGGCGATGATGGATACACGTAATTCCTCACATCTAAGCGATCCGGTTCCGACCGATCCGATTCCGATTCCGATTCCCGATCCTATCCCACATCCGCAACCGATGCCGGACCCGCCGCCGGATGAAGAACCCATTAAGATGTCGCGTAAACAGGGCAGATCTGAGAGGATACGCGCCTGCTGATCTCAGCCCTTTTATTGCGAGACTTTATTGTGACCGCTTTTTCAACCTTAAATGCTTTGCCCGCCGCCCAGCTCGAGAATCTTAACGATCTGGGCTATCTCTCCATGACTCCCGTCCAGGCCGCTGCACTGCCTGCCATTCTCGCCGGAAAAGATGTCCGCGTGCAGGCAAAAACAGGTAGTGGTAAAACAGCGGCGTTTGGGTTGGGCTTATTGCAACATATTGATGCCAGCCGTTTTCAGACGCAGTCCCTTATTTTATGTCCGACGCGTGAGCTGGCCGATCAGGTCGCCAGCGAGTTACGTCGTCTGGCGCGCTATATGCCCAATATCAAAGTACTGACGCTCTGCGGTGGCCAGCCTTTTGGCACGCAGCGCGATTCATTACAACATGCGCCACACATTATTGTTGCCACGCCGGGGCGTTTGCTCGATCACCTGCAAAAAAACACCGTCACCCTAGATAGTCTGCAAACGCTGGTCATGGACGAAGCCGATCGTATGCTCGACATGGGATTCAGCGAGGCGATTGATGATGTTACCCGTTTTGCTCCAGCCTCACGGCAGACCTTGCTGTTTTCAGCAACCTGGCCGGAAGCGATTGCCGCCATAAGCGGCCGCGTTCAGCGCGATCCGGAAACCATTGAAATCGATAGCGTCGATGCGTTGCCCGCCGTTGAACAGCAGTTCTTTGAGGTATCCCGTCAAGGCAAAGCCGCACTATTGCAAAAGCTCTTAAGCGAGCACCGTCCTGCTTCTTGCGTAGTGTTCTGTAATACCAAAAAAGATTGTCAGGAAGTGTGCGATGCGCTAAACGCCGCAGGGCAGGACGCACTGGCACTGCATGGCGATCTGGAACAGCGCGACCGCGATCAAACGCTGGTACGTTTTGCCAACGGCAGTGCGCGAGTGCTGGTGGCGACCGATGTCGCTGCTCGCGGTCTCGACATTAAATCGCTGGAGCTGGTGGTGAACTACGAGCTGGCATGGGATCCGGAAGTACACGTACACCGTATCGGACGCACTGCGCGCGCGGGTAATAGCGGTCTGGCAATCAGTTTCTGTGCGCCGGAAGAGGCGCAGCGCGCCAATATTCTCGCGGAAATGCTGCAACTGAAGCTGAACTGGTGCAACGCACCGGCTAACGTCAAAGTGGTGCCGCTGGAAGCGGAAATGGCCACGCTGTGCATCGATGGTGGTAAAAAAGCCAAAATCCGTCCTGGGGATGTGCTGGGCGCGCTAACCGGAAATATGGGGCTGGATGGCGCAGACATCGGTAAAATCACCGTACATCCGGCGCATGTTTATGTCGCTGTTCGTCAGAGCGTGGCACGTCAGGCGTGGAAGCAGTTACAGAACGGGAAGATTAAAGGTAAAAGCTGCCGCGTAAGGCTGTTGTAAAACCAGCCTCTCTGCACGCAGCAGAGAGGCTGTGATTTATTTCACTTCAATGACATTAAGACGCAGTTCATCGAGCTGCGCGTCATCTTCTTCCGGCTGCCAGCCAGCCGGTTGCAACGGGATCTCTTCACGGTCGAACGCCAGATCGCCGCCGTTGATCACTTCCGAACCGTGCGTAATGGCTTTAAAATCAAAGAGATTGACGTCACTAAGATGTGACGGTACCACGTTTTGCATGGCACTGAACATGGTTTCGATGCGACCCGGATAACGTTTGTCCCAGTCACGTAGCATATCGGCAATCACCTGGCGTTGCAGGTTCGGTTGCGAACCGCACAGGTTGCACGGAATGATCGGGAAACCTTTCGCTTGTGAAAAACGCTCAATATCTTTTTCACGGCAGTAAGCCAGCGGGCGGATCACTATATGTTTGCCGTCATCGCTCATCAGCTTCGGCGGCATGCCTTTCATTTTTCCGCCGTAGAACATATTCAAAAACAGCGTTTGCAGAATGTCATCACGATGGTGGCCAAGCGCAATCTTGGTCGCGCCCAGTTCGCTCGCTGTACGATAGAGGATCCCGCGACGCAGGCGGGAACAGAGAGAGCAGGTGGTTTTGCCTTCCGGGATCTTCTCTTTCACGATGCCGTAAGTGTTCTCTTCCACGATTTTGTACTCAACGCCAAGCGAATCCAGGTACTGCGGAAGAATATGTTCCGGGAAGCCCGGTTGTTTCTGGTCGAGGTTGACCGCCACCAGCGAAAAATTGACCGGTGCGCTCTGTTGCAGGTTGCGCAGAATTTCCAGCATCGTGTAGCTGTCTTTGCCGCCGGAAAGACAGACCATAATGCGGTCGCCTTCTTCAATCATATTGAAGTCGGCAATGGCTTCGCCAACGTTACGACGCAGACGTTTTTGTAGCTTGTTGAGGTTGTACTGCTCTTTCTTTGTAATCTCTTGTTTCTCGGTCATTATTTCTTTTCTCTGGAAGCATCGGGAGCACGACGTGGGCAAACCAAATCCACAAGGGAAAGCCGATCATTCCCTGTGACAGCCATTACCCCTGTCTATACACCATAAGCAATTTGCGCGTTTTTATGCCCCATCCGGCTGGCAATAAAATACAGATTAGCGCCAGCACTCAAAAGCCAGCAGGCAAAAGTATGCGCGTATGGTACGGATTCCGGCGACGAATGCCAGCGTGTTTTACGAGCGCATTTCATCTCGCCCTTGTACAGGATAAAGAATGATGCGGGAAATGCAGCTTTTGCCGCTGAACCAATGGACGAAATTCGCGATGAAGTTACGGGATGATGTCGCATATTGTTCGCTCCTTGTCGCCAGGGAAAACCGATTATTAACGCAGCCTGCGAAGGGTGCCATGCGAAATCCGGGCGTTTAAAAAGCCACCGGCGCTAACCGGTAGCTTTTAGGCAGTTCGTTTATTCTGTCGGGCTTTTCTCTGTTTTTCCGGCCAGTTGCGCGAGGAAGTCATAGCGCTTTTGCAGGTCGGCGGCAGCATCTTTCCACAGTTGTTCTGCCACTTCTGGCTGCTGCACATTCAGACGACGGAAGCGCTGTTCATTGAGCAGGGTTTCCGCCAGCGCGTCAGACGGCGGACGAGAATCCAGCGCCAGCGGGATTTTACCTTCCTCTTCGCGGCGGGGGTCGTAACGATAGAGCGGCCAGAAGCCAGTGGCGGTCAACTGACGCATTTGATCGTGGCTCAGCGCCAGGTCGTAGCCATGTTCTTCGCACGGACTGTAAGCGATGATCAGCGATGGGCCCGGATAGGCTTCCGCTTCCTGAATGGCTTTCACGGTCTGGTTCAACTGTGCACCAAGGGAAATCTGCGCCACATAAACATGTCCGTACATCATCATGCTGACGCCCAGATCTTTGCGTGTTTTACGTTTACCATGTTCGCCAAATTTGGTCACTGCACCCAGCGGCGTGGCTTTTGATGCCTGGCCGCCGGTGTTGGAGTAGCACTGGGTATCAAGCACCAGAATATTGACGTTTTCGCTCAGACTCATCACATGATCCAACCCTCCGAAACCAATGTCATAGGCCCAGCCATCGCCGCCAATCAGCCAGATCGATTTCTCAACCAGCGCATCGGCATCGGTCAGAAGTTGCCGCGCACCCTCAACATTGGCCAGCGCGTTGCGCAATCCGACAACTTGTTCGCGGCGAACGTCCGGCGTGGCCTCCTGATGAAGTGCAGCAAACAGTTCTGTCGGAATATGGTCGGCAAATTGATTCAGCAGACGCATCACGCGCTGGCGGTGCTGATCGACACTGAGACGGAAGCCCAGACCAAACTCGGCGTTATCTTCAAACAGCGAGTTCGCCCACGCTGGACCGCGCCCGTTGGCGTCTGTGGTATAGGGCGTTGAAGGCAGATTACCGCCGTAAATGGATGAACACCCGGTGGCATTGGCAATCATCATCCGATCACCATACAACTGGGTCAGCAGTTTAATGTACGGCGTTTCACCGCAACCGGAACACGCGCCGGAATATTCAAACAGCGGGGTGATCAGTTGCGAAGTACGGATATCAATGCGTTCCAGCGTGCTGCGGTCGATCTCCGGCAGGCTGAGGAAGAAGTCATAATTCACTTTCTCTTCTTCCACATGTTCAAGGCGCGACATCATATTGATGGCCTTAATGTCCGGGTTCTGACGATCTTTTGCCGGGCAGACTTCAACACACAGGTTACAGCCGGTGCAATCTTCCGGCGCGACCTGTAAGACATATTTCTGTCCGCGCATATCACGGGATTTCACGTCCAGTGAATGGAGCGTATCGGGAGCGTGTTCCATCGCCGCCGGAGAAACCACTTTTGCGCGGATCGCCGAATGCGGGCAGGCGGCGACACAATGGTTACACTGGGTACAGAGATCTTCTTTCCAGATGGGGATCTCTTCAGCAATGTTGCGTTTCTCCCAGCGAGTGGTGCCAACCGGCCAGGTGCCATCCGGTGGCAGGGCGGAGACCGGCAGCGCATCGCCAAGTCCCGCCAGCATGGCGGCGGTGACGGTTTTAACAAAATCCGGCGCCGCATCGGAAACAACCGGCGGGCGGTGCGGGCTTTGCGGGTTGACTGGCCCCAGCGGTACTTCGAACAGTGATTCTCGTGCCAGCGCCAGAGCCTGCCAGTTGCGCTCAACCAGTTCCTGCCCTTTGCTGCTGTAGCTTTTGGCGATCGCACCCTGAAGCTCAGCCAGCGCGCTGTCGCCAGGCAACACATTGGTCAGATGGAAGAACGCCATCTGCATAACGGTGTTAATACGCGCGCCGAGGCTGCATTCGCGGGCGATTTTCGCCGCGTTGACCACAAAGAAACGAGCTTTTTTCTGATTCAGCACCGCCTGAACTTCCTGCGGCAGACGCGACCACACTTCCTCTGCGCTGTAGGGCGTATTGAGAAGAAAAATACCACCCGGTTTCAGCCGTTCGGCCATTTGGTATTTATCGATAAACTGCAACTGATGGCAACCGACAAAATCCGCCTGTGAAATCAGATACGCGGAGTTTATTGGTCTTTCGCTGACGCGCAAATGTGAAACCGTGAGGCCGCCTGCTTTTTTCGAATCATAGACAAAATAACCCTGAGCGTACCACGGTGTGGAGTTACCAATAATCTTGATATTGTTTTTGGTCGCCGAGACGCTGCCATCGCTGCCCAGCCCGTAAAATAGCGCTTCCAGTATCGCATGTGACGGCAGGGTGTTTTCCGGCAGCGGCAGCGAAAGGTTAGTAACATCGTCGTAGATACCGACGGTAAAACGCGGTTTGGGGTTCGCCGTGCGCAGCTCATTGAACACCGCCAGCACGCATTCCGGGCCAAACTCTTTGGATGATAGACCGTAGCGCCCGCCAATCACACGGGGCAGGCTTTCCCGTTTTCCATGATTAAAGGCTTCCGCCAGTGCCGTCATCACATCAAGATAAAGCGGTTCTGCCTGTGCGCCCGGCTCTTTGGTGCGATCGAGCACAGCAACAGTACGCACGCTTTCCGGCAGAACTGCCAGCAGATGCGCGGCGCTAAACGGACGATAGAGGCGAACTTTCAGCACGCCGACTTTCTCGCCTCGCGTCAGCAACTCGTCAACCACCTCTTCGCAGGTACCCACCGCCGACCCCATCAGTACAATTACGCGATCGGCCTGCGGATGGCCGTAGTATTCGAACGGTTTGTAGCTACGCCCGGTGGCTTCGGCAAAATCGTTCATTGCCTGTTCGACGTGAGCGTAGACCGCGTTGTACCAGGGGTTTGTTGCCTCGCGGGACTGGAAGTAAGTGTCCGGGTTAGCCGATGTGCCGCGAATAACCGGATGCTCCGGGTTCAGCGCACGGGCGCGATGTTCGTCAATCTCCTGCTGTGGCAGCAGATTACGGATAGTGTCGTCCGCCAGCGGCGTAATCTTGTTGATTTCGTGCGAAGTACGAAAACCATCAAAAAAGTGAATGAACGGCACGCGGCTTTTCAGCGTGGCAATATGTGAAATCAGCGCGAAATCCTGTGCCTCCTGCACACTACCCGCAGCGAGCATGGCGCAGCCGGTCTGGCGCACCGCCATCACGTCGGAGTGATCACCAAAAATGGAGAGTGCATGGGTCGCTACGGTACGCGCTGCGACGTGCAATACAAAGGGCGTCAGTTGCCCGGCCAGTTTGTATAGCGTCGGGATCATCAGCAGCAGGCCCTGCGATGAGGTAAATGAGGTTGAGAGTGCCCCGGTTTGCAGTGCACCGTGGACGGCTGCAATAGCCCCGGCTTCAGACTGCATTTCAACAACGCGGGGCGTGTCGCCCCAGACATTCTTCAAGCCGTTACCAGCCCAGGCATCAGCCTGCTCAGCCATCGTTGAACTGGGTGTTATGGGATATATGGCGATAACTTCACTGGTACGAAAGGCCACTGAGGCCACTGCGCCATTACCGTCAATCGTGATCATATGGATGCTCTCATTACTTAATTATAAGGTTTACAACAAGCTTGCGCACTGACGCTTTCCATGTGGGGCTGCAGGAAGCAATTTTTAATTGATTGTGTCTGGCTGCTCACCGTGTCTTTATCAAGTATAAACAGCCAGTGAGAAGAGATACTTGATCTGATGTGCCCGGCCGGTATTTATTATGTTAATGAATTTATTGCGTTCCGGCGGATCGGGCTCAGGTTTAGCTTTCTTCATCAGTGCTATGCGTTCGAACGGTTTTTGTCTCTATCTTTCAATGCATTGCACGCCATCAGTCGATCCTTCAAACAAAAAACACATCGCCCATGTTTCTGATAACCGATTCACCGTTACGTGGCACTATCCCAGGAAAATACACTGAAATGCAGCCAGCAATTTTCCCGTAAGTAGCACTCTTTGACTTTGCCGGTGTTCATTCTGTGAGTGAGAGCGGTTACGCCGTTGCGACCAGGGCGCCTGGTACCCGCTACTGGCACCACATAGCGCGTTTGCAGGATGCAACAGATAGCAGCATAATGGTTGATTTTAGCCTCATGATAATTGCAATGTTCGCCGAAATTATCAGGATGCTCTTCTAACATTCGGCGTGGTTTTATTGTTAACGCCAGTTGTATGGCATCTCGCCTCGTGGGTTCGCATAAAATAAAGCTTGCTATAAGTTGGTATGTATGTGCCTAATGAGTGGTTGGTTTGGCCCACAGATGTAATAAAGCGGTTTAGTAAAGCAGTCCTCATCACAAGTGTTATCCATAGATAATTCTTCTTTTTGAGCCTCCTTATCGTTAATAATTTAATTCTGTGCGAAAACCCTTTTCGCCGAAAGGCTCTATGTATTGAGGAAATATTTATGTCTAACAAAATGACTGGTTTGGTAAAATGGTTTAATGAGTCCAAAGGGTTTGGTTTCATCACGCCTGACAATGGCAGCAAAGACGTATTCGTGCATTTTTCGGCCATCCAGAGCGGCGGTTTTAAGACGCTGAATGAAGGGCAAAAAGTAGAATTCACGATTGAAGATGGGCAAAAAGGCCCGTCAGCAGGGAATGTTTTCGCCATATAAATAGAACTCCCTGTCCGTCATTAGCTCAGCATGGTTAGAGCAATGCTTTATTTACAGGAAGTAGAGTCGGGGTTCGAGTCCTTGATGGCGGCCCAATTTTAACAAGATAACCCTGCCATCCTGGTGGGGTTATTTATTTTCAGCGTTTGGTTATATCTGTGCATTGCTCCTGATTCCGAGTTTCTTTATTTAAAGAATGCGTCCTGTGAATTTATTATTACGTTTCAATCCTCGTAATTGTTCATAGCTTCCTGGATACGTTTAAGTATCACATACAGCATTTTACTTTCATTGTTCCACTATGTTTTCGAATGCCAACAACATACGGGTTATGAATGATGAGTAAGTCGTTGAGAACTGCATGGTTTCTACTGTTTCTGTCATTTTGTTCAGTTGCAGGCTATGCAGGTTCTTCTCCTGCCTTGCTTCACGGGCAAAAAAGTAGCTACGTTCGACATTCTTCAGGAGAGGGGGATATTGCCGAGAACCCTGATGAGCACGTCCGTGAATCGACTGAGCAATTCTTCCGCAGGTTCCAGAGTTGAATTCTTCCTGTTCATTAAAAACACGCTATAAGATACCTGCTCACTGAGCAGGTTTTTTTATTTCCGGCGGCGGAAATCTACAACATGAATTCGTACAACCGGAGCCGATACCACCGCCACCAGGGAACCGGCCTGGAAGGCTTCGGAAAGGTCTTGCCGTGAAGATACAAAATGCATTTATTGCCTTCGTCCGGCGATAAAAACGCAAAAAAATGTTTCTGCAGCGCATAAAGATGACTTTCATCTCTCGACGTGTTGCGCTGTGCTGCCTATTATGCTTGGGTTTCGCTTTAATAAAGGGAGAAAAGAGATGCGTTCTGCGTTTGGGGTAGTGTGCGCCGTTTTATTGCTGTCGGCATGCAGTAGCGAACCTGTGCAACAGGCGACGGCTGCTCACGTTGTGCCGGGTATAAAGGCTGCGATGTCTAATCAAGGTCAGGCAAATTGTGCAATGATTGGCGGGTCGTTATCTGCCGCGCGTCAGCTTGACGGTTCGATGGTGGGTATGTGTGCATTGCCGAATGGCAAACGCTGTAGTGAACAGTCGCTTGCCACCGGAAGCTGCGGAAATTACTGAGCGTTAGACACGCGGGTATAAATCAAGGTCTGCGATGCCGTTGCCAGCGTTAACTGGTCGCCGGTCAAATCGATCTGCGCGCCATCATTTAGCATGGCCTGGATAGCATGATCCAGTTCGTTACGTTGCGGATCTGCGCACATCATCATGGTCATGCCCATGTGCTTCACGGTTAATGCGCCGTCAGAGAGTTTGCCCTGGCCCATAAAGCCGTTGCACATTTTGCCAGAGACGCGTAGATCCTTGTCAAAACCTATTTCCGGAACCGGGTTCTGGTCAGATGCCGTCAGTGCTTTGCCGTTAAACGTAGCCAGGACAAAACGCTGGTTAGCCAGTTGCTCCGGTTTAAGGGTATCAGTACGGGAACTGACACAGGCGGAAAGCGCAACGCTCAACGCAATTAAGGGAATAATTTTTTTCATCGCTTCGTCTAAGAATTTTCCATTAAAGGCGGGGGATTCTAACAGGGTTAAGCAGGGTGTCACTGGGTTTTAATCTCAAAACGGCTCCCCTGGCCGGGGAACCGCACAAACCGATTAAAACAGTGTGTTCGGGCAATTTTCACCGTCACGTAACTGGCGCAGGTTTTCCAGCGTGGTCTCAGAAATGCTGGTCAACGCCTCGGCGGTCAGAAATGCCTGGTGGCCGGTAAACAGCACATTATGGCATGCCGACAGGCGGCGGAACACATCGTCCTGAATCACATCATTGGATTTGTCTTCAAAGAACAGATCGCGTTCGTTTTCATACACATCCATGCCAAGCGCACCAATTTTCTGCGTTTTCAGCGCATCAATCGCTGCCTGCGAATCGATCAGACCGCCACGGCTGGTGTTGATGATCATCACACCGTCTTTCATGCGTTCAAACGCGGTGCGGTTCAGTAAATGGAAGTTTTCCGGCGTCAGCGGGCAATGCAGAGAGATAACGTCGGCCTGAGAAAACAGCGTATCAAGATCCACATATTCTACGCCCAGCTCCAGCGCCGCTGCGCTCGGCCAGGGATCAAACGCCAGCAGTCGCATACCGAATCCCTTCAGAATACGCAGCGCCGCAACGCCGATTTTGCCGGTGCCAATCACGCCAGCTGTTTTGCCGTACATCGTAAAACCAGTCAGACCTTCGAGCGAGAAGTTGGCATCACGGGTACGCTGATAAGCTCGGTGAATACGACGGTTGAGTGTCATCATCATACCAATCGCATGTTCTGCCACCGCTTCCGGTGAGTAGGCAGGTACACGCACCACTTGTAGGCCGAGCTCTTTGGCTGCATCAAGATCGACATTGTTGAACCCGGCACAGCGCAGCGCGATAAATTTCACGCCCATTTTTTTCAGTTCTTCCAGTACCGGGCGGCTACCATCATCATTGACGAAAATACAGATACCTTCACAGCCGTTGGCGGTTTTGGCGGTCTTTTCCGTTAACAAAAAGTCAAAAAATTCAAGATCGTAGCCATAATTCTCGTTTACCTGCTGCAAATACTTTTTATCGTATTGCTTTGTGCTATATATCGCGAGCTTCATAAGACTTTCTCCAACGGTTTCCTGTCGGCATTATCACCAATTAAAATTATTAAGTAAACTTTCAAATTTTATTGATAACTACAGGCATGATAAATGTGTCTGCTCTCAGTATAACTGCCAGCAGCGCCGAGAGTATTAGCGCAGTTGCCTGAGAGTGCTGTTGGAGGCCCAGTTAATGATAAAAGCCAGCAGTACGCTGATAATCCATGGAATTTTCGAGTCGTGAAATACATTTGCACTGAGATAATCACCAAACGTGAAACAGGTGAAAATGGTAGCGCCCGCAAACCAGCCGCGGATCAGAGAACCTTTAGTGAACATTCCTTAAACCTATAGCGTAATGATTTCGCAGCAATATCGTCCTCTGTTACTGAAAATGCAACAGCCAGACTATGATTAAAGCGGCTCACGCTTTTAACAGAGTGGTTAAACATGTCACAATATCCGGCAGAATTGGCTTAATCACACGATAAATCAGGATATTAGCTGCCCATGAAGGGTAAATACAAAGCCGCCATCGCACTGGTTTTATTATTGATACTGCTGCCGCTAACGTTGCTGATGACGCTGGCGCAATGGGTGCCGACCATTGCCGGGATCTGGTTGCCTGTTGGTACGCGCATCGCACTGGAAGAGCGTCCGCGCTTTACCCGCCTTTCACTGATTATTCCTGATCTGCGCTACTGGGTTGACGATTGCCAACTGGCGTGGCTCCAGAATGCTGAGCTTACCCGTCCCAGCCGCTGGCAGTTGCACGTGGGCACATTGACGATCAATAGCGCCTGCCTCAATAAGCTTCCTGCAAACGACGCGCCATCAACCGCGCCGCGTACGCTGAGCGAATGGCAATCGATGCTGCCTTACACCTGGCTTACTGTGGATCGGTTAACTGTCTCGCCGTGGCAATCATGGAGCGGCAAACTGTCGCTGGCGCTGACACCTGAAGTTCAGCACTTAAGTTACAACGGTGGGCGCGTGCAGCTTGAGGCCCGTCTGCAAGGGCAGGCGCTAAGCGTTAACCGGCTCGCGTTGCATCTGTTTGATAACCAATCGCCATTCACGCTCGGCGGCGAATTTACGCTGCCCGCAGTCCCAAATGGATGGCCGGTAAATGGCCAGATGCAAAGTACGATCACTTTGCCTCAACAACCCGGTCTGGTGGATGTTGATATGGAGTGGCGCGATAACCAGGGGCAGACGATTGTTATGTCGCGCGATAGCAGCGATCCGTTGCTTGACTTACCCTGGCAGGTGGACGACGAACAGCTCGCTATCAACGATGGTCGTTGGAACTGGCCGTATGCTGGTTTTCCGCTGAGTGGGCATGTAGGCCTGAAGATTGACAACTGGCAGCAGGGGCTGGATAAGGCGCAGATAAGTGGTCGGCTGAACGTGCTGACGCAGGGGAAAGCCGGTAAAGGTAACGCGGTGCTGACAATCGGGCCGGGTCGTCTAAGCATGATCGACAGCGCTATGCCGCTGCAACTGACCGGAGAAGCGAAGCAGGGCGATCTGGTGTTTTACGCCGTATTACCGGCGCAACTGAGCGGCAGTTTTGATGAACCGCAACTGACCTTTACGCCTGGCGCACTGCTGCGTTCGCGCGGGCGGGTAATCGATTCACTGAATATTGATGAGGTGCGCTGGCCGCTGGCGGGCGTAAAACTGACCCGGCAGGGCGTCGATGGGCGTTTGCAGGCTATTCTTCGCGCGCACGACAATGTGATGGGCGATTTTCTCCTGCATCTTGACGGGCAGGCACAGAATTTTTTGCCAGATAATGGCGAGTGGTGCTGGCGTTACTGGGGGGATGGTGATTTTACGCCGATGAATGCGCGCTGGGACGTTGCCGGTCGCGGTCAGTGGCAGGGCAACACCATCACGCTGACCGATCTTTCAACCGGTTTTGATCAACTTCAGTACGGTGCGATGCAAATCAGCGCGCCCCGGCTGGTGCTGGATGCGCCGGTTAAATGGGTACGGGATGAGAAGAAGCCGAAATTCAGCGGCGCGTTGGTGCTGGATGCCGGACAAACAACCTTTAGCGGCGGCAGCCATTTGCCCGCCTCGCAACTTAAATTCAGCGTCGATGGCGCCAATCCCACCGATTTTCAGTTTAAAGGTGCCCTGAGTGCCAATGTCATCGGCCCTGTGCAGGTGAATGGCCGCTGGGACGGCGAAAGATTACGCGGGCAGGCCTGGTGGCCGCGCCAGTCGCTCAGCGTTTTCCAGCCATTGATCCCACCAGACTGGAAGATGAAGCTGCTCGATGGCTCGCTCTACGCTCAGGTGGCGTTTTCTGCGGCGGCCGGGCAAGGTTTTGAAGCTGGCGGGCACGGCGTGCTGAAAAGCGGCAGCGTCTGGACGCCGGATAATGAAATCAGCGGCGTTGATTTTGTGTTGCCATTCCGCTACCGCAATGCTGCCTGGCAACTGGGTACCCGCAGACCGGTATCACTGCGTATTGGCGAAATTGTTAACCAGGTGACAGCCAAAAATATCACCGCTGATTTACAGGGCTCCTGGCCGTGGAGCGAAGAAAACCCGCTCATTTTGAGCGATGTCAGCGTTGATATGCTCGGCGGTAAAGTGACCATGCAGCAATTGCGCATGCCGCAGCACGATCCGGCGCTGGTGCGCATCAACCATATTTCGTCCAGCGAGCTGATAAGCGCGGTGAATCCGAAGCAGTTTGCGCTCTCCGGGCCTTTTGACGGCGCGCTGCCGCTGTGGCTGGATAATCCGCAATGGATAATTAAGGACGGCTGGCTGCACAATCCAGGCCCGATGACGCTGCGTATCGACAAAGATACTGCGGATGCTGTGGTGAACGACAATATAACGGCGGGCTCGGCTATCAACTGGTTGCGCTATATGGAAATTTCCCGTTCATGGACAAAGATAGATCTGGATAATCTTGGCGTGTTAAAAATGCGGGCTGCCATTCGTGGCACCAGCTATGTTGAAGGGAAGAGCAGCACCGTGAATTTGAACTATACCCATGAGGAAAACGTTTTTACCTTATGGCGCAGTTTACGTTTTGGCGACAATTTGAAGTCATGGCTTGAGCAACATGCCGCGCTTCCCCAGGTGCGCTGTGCGAAGGGCGAAAAGTGTGAGGAAAAACAATGAAAACCCCGATAGCCGTGCCAGTGCTGGCAATCACCACCTTGCTGGCTGGTTGCACGCCGCGCATCGAGGTGGCGGCACCGAAAGAGCCGATCACCATCAATATGAATGTGAAGATCGAGCATGAAATCCATATCAAAGTGGATAAAGATGTTGAAACCCTGCTGAAATCGCGCAGCGATCTGTTCTGAGGCAATCATAATGAAAAAACGAGTGCTGATGGTATTGCTGACGCTGAGCCTCGCCAGTACAACTGCGCAGGCATTGACGCTCGATGAAGCCCGCTCACAAGGTCGGGTGGGGGAAACCTTAACCGGTTATGTCGCGCCGGTAAGCCACGATAAAGAGACGCTGGCACTGGTGGATCGCATTAACAAAGCGCGTGCCGAAAGCTACCAGCAACTGGCCGATCGCAACAACATTTCCGTTGATGATGTGGCGAAAATGGCGGGCCAGAAACTGGTGGAACGCGCCCAGCCCGGCGAGTATGTGCAGGGCATTAACGGTAAATGGCTGAAGAAATCGTCAGTGGCGCATTGATTTTATCACTGAGGTGCTTCATGACATCTTTCCCGGGCAAGGCGAACAGTTCGATGGTTTTTTACAAACGATACTGACAGCGACGAAGCGCTATAGGGCAAGGTAGAGCGGGGAACCCCCCTCCCACTGGACGGTGAGAGGGAGAATATCTTATGCAGCAACCAGGCTGTCGATAGCCGCTTTGGCATCGGTCTGCGCTTTGGTAGCTACTTCCGGGCCGTAAGCGATGCCTTCAGCGAACACAAAGTTCACGTCGGTAATGCCGATAAAGCCGAGGAACAGCTTCAGGTACGGTGCAACCAGGTCAGACGGGGTGTCTTTGTGGATGCCGCCACGGCTGGAGAGGATCACCGCGCGTTTGCCTTTCACCAGGCCTTCCGGGCCCGCTTCGGTGTAACGGAAGGTCACACCAGCGCGAGCTACCAGGTCGAAGTAGTTTTTCAACTGTGTCGGGATGTTGAAGTTGTACATTGGGGCATTAATCACGATCACATCATGAGCCTGCAATTCAGCAATCAACTCATCAGAAAGTTTCAGCGCTTCCTGCTGGCGTGGTGTCAGCGGAGCATCGCTCGGACGCAGTGCACCAACCAGCTCGCCATCCAGCACCGGAATCGGGTTTGCAGCCAGATCGCGAACGGTGATTTGATCACCAGCGTGTTTCGCGCTCCACTGTTCAACGAAATAATCAGCCAACTGACCAGACTGTGAGTACCCTGCCAAAATACTGGATTTAAGAACTAACACTTTACTCATGGGTGGTTCCTTTTTGTATTGATATGGGGTCGCCCCGTATTTCGTGACACTGTATGCACAAAATTCTGCGATGAATAGCGCAATATATCGAACCCTATGTTCGAATTTCTTGAACAAGGCAAGCCGCGCCACGATGTGATATTCTACATCCATTAAGAACTTACGCAGTTTCCCGGCAGTGCTCTGCCCAATAACGTTATGACAGAACAACATACCTTAACGATTTCCGATCTATTGACGCGCCTCGCCCCCCTGATGTTGCGCGACAGACAACGCTTCGCTCGCCGTCTGCATGGCAGTAAGAAAGTTAAAAATCCTGAATCTCAGCAGGCGCTGCTGCGCCAACTAGCGCAAGAGATCACCGACGCGGCGGGAAAAGTAGCGCTGCGCGAAGCGGCTCGTCCGCAAATTGATTACCCGGAAAACCTGCCGGTCAGCCAGAAAAAACAGGCCATTCTTGAAGCGGTGCGCGATAACCAGGTGGTCATCGTCGCTGGTGAAACGGGTTCCGGTAAAACGACCCAGCTACCGAAAATTTGCATGGAGTTGGGACGCGGCGTGAAAGGCCTGATTGGCCACACGCAGCCGCGTCGTCTGGCGGCGCGCACCGTGGCAAACCGTATTGCTGAAGAGTTGAAAACTGAACCGGGCGGCTGCATCGGTTACAAAGTCCGTTTTAGCGATCACGTCAGCGATAACACCATGGTTAAACTGATGACCGACGGTATCCTGCTGGCGGAAATCCAGCAGGATCGTCTGCTGATGCAGTACGACACCATCATCATTGATGAAGCGCACGAACGCAGCCTGAACATTGATTTCTTGCTCGGTTACTTGCGTGAGCTGCTGCCAAAGCGCCCGGATCTGAAAATCATCATTACTTCTGCGACTATCGATCCGCAACGTTTTTCGCGCCATTTCAACAATGCGCCAATCATTGAGGTTTCCGGCCGTACTTATCCGGTGGAAGTACGCTATCGTCCGATTGTTGAAGAAGCGGATGACACGGAACGTGATCAATTACAGGCGATTTTTGATGCGGTTGATGAGCTCGGCCGTGAAAGCGCGGGCGATATTCTGATCTTTATGAGCGGCGAACGTGAAATTCGCGATACCGCCGATGCGCTAAGCAAACGCGATCTGCGCCATACCGAGATCCTGCCGTTGTACGCACGGTTGTCGAATAGCGAGCAGAACCGCGTTTTCCAGCCGCACGGCGGGCGGCGTATCGTGCTGGCAACCAACGTAGCCGAAACCTCGCTGACCGTACCGGGCATCAAATATGTGATCGACCCAGGCACGGCGCGTATCAGTCGCTACAGTTACCGCACCAAAGTGCAGCGTTTACCGATCGAGCCGGTTTCGCAGGCTTCCGCTAACCAGCGCAAAGGCCGCTGCGGACGCGTTTCGGAAGGGATCTGTATTCGTCTCTATTCGGAAGATGATTTCCTGTCGCGCCCGGAATTTACCGATCCGGAGATTCTGCGTACCAACCTGGCGTCGGTCATTCTGCAAATGACTGCACTGGGGCTGGGCGATATCGCCGCATTCCCGTTTGTTGAAGCGCCGGATAAACGCAATATTCAGGATGGTGTGCGCCTGCTGGAAGAGCTTGGTGCCATTACGACCGATGAGCAGCAAACCGCCTATAAACTGACGCCGCTGGGCCGCCAGCTTTCACAACTGCCGGTCGATCCGCGCCTGGCGCGTATGGTACTGGAAGCACAGAAACATGGCTGCGTGCGTGAAGCGATGATTATCACCTCGGCGTTGTCGATTCAGGATCCGCGCGAACGTCCGCTGGATAAAAAACAAGCGTCGGATGAAAAACATCAACGCTTCCACGACAAAGAGTCTGATTTCCTCGCCTTTGTGAACCTGTGGAACTACCTCGGTGAGCAGCAAAAAGCGCTGTCATCGAATCAGTTCCGCCGTCAGTGCCGGGTAGATTACCTCAACTATCTGCGCGTGCGCGAATGGCAGGATATCTATACCCAACTGCGCCAGGTGGTGAAAGAGTTAGGCATCCCGGTGAACAGCGAACCGGCAGAGTACCGCGAAATTCATATCGCTCTGCTGACCGGGCTGTTGTCGCATATCGGCATGAAGGATGCAGAAAAGCAGGAATATACCGGCGCACGCAATGCCCGTTTCGCTATCTTCCCCGGTTCGGGTTTATTTAAAAAGCCCCCAAAATGGACCATGGTCGCGGAGCTGGTGGAAACCAGCCGTCTTTGGGGACGTATTGCTGCCCGCATCGATCCGGAGTGGGTGGAACCGGTTGCACAGCATCTGATCAAACGTTCGTACAGCGAGCCGCACTGGGAGCGGGCGCAGGGTGCGGTGATGGCGACAGAAAAAGTCACCGTTTACGGGCTGCCGATTGTCGCTGCGCGCAAGGTGAACTACAGCCAGATCGATCCGGCGCTGTGCCGCGAGTTATTTATTCGTCATGCGCTGGTGGAAGGTGACTGGCAAACCCGCCACGCCTTTTTCCGTGAGAACCTGAAACTGCGTGCTGAAGTGGAAGAGCTGGAACATAAATCCCGCCGCCGCAACATTCTGGTGGATGACGATACGTTATTTGAGTTTTACGATCAGCGCATCAGCCACGAGGTGATCTCGTCCCGTCATTTTGATAACTGGTGGAAAAAGGCCAGCCGCGAAGCACCGGATTTGCTTAACTTTGAAAAGAATATGCTGATTAAAGAGGGCGCGGAGAACGTCAGCAAACTCGACTATCCGAACTTCTGGCATCAGGGCAACCTTAAGCTGCGACTGAGCTACCAGTTTGAGCCTGGCGCGGATGCTGACGGCGTGACAGTACATATCCCGTTGCCGTTGCTGAACCAGGTGGACGAGAGTGGTTTTGAATGGCAGATCCCCGGCCTGCGCCGCGAGCTAGTGATAGCGCTGATCAAATCACTGCCAAAACCGACGCGCCGCAATTTTGTTCCGGCGCCGAATTATGCCGAAGCCTTTCTTGGCCGCGTTACGCCGCTGGAACTGCCGCTGCTGGATGCGCTGGAGCGCGAATTACGTCGTATGACTGGCGTGACCGTTGACCGCGATGACTGGCACTGGGATCAGGTGTCCGATCACCTGAAAATCAGCTTCCGCGTGGTGGATGACAACAACAAGAAGCTGCTGGAAGGGCGATCGCTGGCGGAGCTGAAAGAGAGTCTGAAAGGTAAAGTGCAGGAAACGCTGTCTGCGGTGGCCGATGACGGCATTGAGCAGAGCGGGCTGCATATCTGGAGTTTCGGCACACTTGCGGAAAGCTACGAGCAGAAACGCGGCAACTATAAGGTGAAAGCCTGGCCGGCGCTGGTGGATGAACGTGACAGTGTCGCGATAAAGTTGTTCGATAATCCGCAGGAACAACAACAGGCAATGTGGCGCGGTATCCGCCGTCTGCTGCTGTTGAATATTCCATCGCCCATCAAGTATCTGCATGAAAAATTGCCGAACAAGGCCAAACTGGGCCTCTATTTTAACCCGTACGGCAAAGTGCTGGATCTGATTGATGACTGTATCTCCTGCGGCGTTGATAAGCTGATCGCTGAAGCGGGCGGCCCGGTATGGACGGAAGAGGGTTTTGCCGCGCTGCATGAAAAAGTGCGCGCCGAACTGAATGAAACGGTGGTTGAGATCGCCAAACAGGTCGAGCAGATCCTCACTGCGGTGTTCAATATCAACAAGCGTCTGAAAGGGCGTGTCGATATGACAATGGCGCTGGGGCTGTCAGATATCAAAGCGCAGATGGGCGGGCTGGTTTATCGCGGTTTTGTGACCGGCAATGGTTTCCGCCGTCTGGGGGATACGCTGCGCTATTTACAGGCAGTCGAGAAACGGCTGGAGAAACTGGCGGTCGATCCGCATCGTGACCGTGCGCAGATGCTGAAAGTGGAGCAGACGCAGCAGGCGTGGCAGCAGTGGCTGAATAAGCTGCCGCCCGCTCGCCGTGATGATGATGATGTGAAAGAGATCCGCTGGATGATAGAAGAGCTTCGCGTCAGCTATTTCGCCCAGCAGCTCGGAACACCTTATCCCATCTCCGATAAGCGCATTTTGCAGGCGATGGACCAAATCAGCGCCTGAAGGCGCTGCGCTTATGAGATGTACGGTTTGCTGCTTCCAGGCCGGACAGGGCGTTAGCCGCTATCCGGCCTTTTTAGATGGCGTTTACCCAGGCCAGCGTAAAGCCGTCCCAGCCCTTCACGCCGACGGTCTGCATGGACGTCACCGTCAGGCGCGGATCATTGCCTAACATATCAATAAATTTACGCACGCCCTGCACGCTGGCATCGGTGGAGGTTGGATTGGTCACTTCCCCGTTGCGCACCACGTTATCGCCAATAATCAACGTACCGGGACGAGAATAGTGCAGCGCCCATTTCAGATAGCTGGGGTTATTGGGCTTATCGGCATCAATAAAGATCAGATCGAACGGCGGACGCTCGCCGAGATTCTCCAGCGTCTGCAATGCCGGGCCTTCCGCGACGGTAACCAGGTTCGCTACTCCAGCAAGATGCATATTTTCGCGGGCAATCGCCGCATGCAGCGGCTCAGCCTCCAGGGTTAACAGTTCGCCGTTTATCGGCAGTTCGCGCGCCATCCACAGCGTGCTATAACCGCCAAGCGTACCAATTTCCAGAATTCGCTTTGCCCGTACCATACGGACTAACAGTGCCAGTAATTGCCCCTGCATGGGCGAGACATCAATCGCCGGAAGCCCGGCGCGCTGGTTATTCGCCAGTACCTGCTCTAAGACCTCATCTTGCGGGATCAGTTTTTGCGCTAAGTATTCATCAACTTCGGACCACTTCTGCTGCATAACATCACTCCTGATTAGTCAAATTCATTCAATTCCGGACCAGCCACCTCCCAGTGCCCGGTAGAGATCCACCTGCGCCAGCAACAGGTTATTTTTCACCTGCACCGCACTGAGTTGCGCAGAGTACAAGGTGCGCTGGGCATCCAGCACATCCAGATAGGCGGAATACCCATTGTTGTAACGGTTTTGCGCAATGCGTAGCGTCTCCTGCGCGACCTGCTGCTGCCCCTCAAGTTCGGCTAGTTGCTCGCCAAGGCGGGTGATGGCGTCCAGACTGTCATTCACCTCTTTAAACGCGTTACGCACGGTTTTCTCGTAGCTGTACAGCGCCTGATTCCGTTGCGACATAGAGACATCCACCTGCGCATTCAGCACCTGGCGGTTAAGCAGCGGGGCAAGAATGCTGCCGCCAAGGCTCCACAAACGTAATGGGTTATCAAGCAGGCCCGGCAGGGTTCTGTCCTGCATACTGCCGGTCGCCGTCAGATTGAGCGACGGCAGCAGTTGCGCCTGTTTTGAGGCCAGCGAGGCATCGGCGGCGGCGAGCTGGCGCTGTGCCTGCACAATATCCGGACGGCGGTTTAACAGCGAAGAGGGTAATTGCGATGGCAGTTTCAGCGGCGTCAGTTGCGCAAAAGTGTTGCGGCTGACCGCGCCAGGGTTGCTGCCGAGCAACAGACTCAGGGCATTTTCCTGCTGGTTTATCTGGTGCTGTAACACTGGTACCTGCGCACGGGTGGCGCGCAGTTCGGAATCCGCCTGCATCAGCTCCAGTTGAGAAGTATAGCCAGTCTCATACTGGCGACGGGCAAGAGCCCACGCTTCTTGCCGGGCTTTGAGTGTTTCTCGCGTGACGCGTAATTGTTCGTCAAGCGACAACAAGGTGAGATAACCGGAAGCCACATTAGTGGCGACGGTCAAATCAGCCGCCGCTGCCGCCGCTTTCTGCGCAGCCAGAGAGGCATCCGCTGCGCGTGCGGCGCTGCGGTTCGCGCCCCAGATATCAACATCGTAGCTGGCCGTCAGGCTGCCTTTATAGAGGGTGCTGTGAATCGGCAAACCGGTCGCTGCTGATTGTGAACGCGCGCGCGTGCCAGAAATCCCGGCATCAAGTTCCGGGAACAGCGCGCTGTTGGTGGCATAAACCCGCGCCTGGTACTCGTTGACCCGTTCGCGGGCAATCAGCACGTCGCTGTTATAGTGTAGCGCCTGATCAACATAACGGTTAAGCTGGCTGTCATGAAAACTGCGCCACCAGACGCTATCTGTTTTACTGATCGGGCCGCTGGCGTTGCGCCAGGCGGCCGGAATTTGCAATGTCGGTTGAGCCTGTTGCACATCAGCAGACTGGCAGCCCGCCAGCGTAAAGGCGAGGGCAAGAAAGAGCGAGAGGCGCCTCATTTTTGCGACTCCCGGGTATCGATGTACACCTGTACCGACATCCCAGGACGCAGGCGGGCAATATCATCTTCGTTACCGTCAACCTGAATGCGCACCGGAATACGCTGGGCGATTTTAACGAAATTACCGGTAGCGTTATCCGGGCTGATAGCGCTGAATTCAACGCCCGTTGCCGGGGAGAGACTCTCGACACGGCCGTGATAATTACGGCCATCGAGCGCATCTACCGTAAAACGTACTGGCTGGCCGACGACGACATCCGCCAGTTGCGTCTCTTTCAGATTAGCGATCACCCAGCGCTGTGACGGAACCAACGAAGTAAGGTGCGTACCGGCAGTGACATACGCGCCAAGCCGCACGCTGATTTGCCCCAGTTGCCCATCTTGTGGGGCGACAATGCGGGTGTTTTGCAGGTCGATTTGTGCCAGTTCCAGCGCCGCCTCGGCGTTTTCCACATCCGCTTGCAGTGAAGCACGATTGACGATTGTGGTTTGCAGATCCTGGCGCGACATCTCCAGCGTCGCTTCAGCCTGCGCGATACTGGCGGTGTTTTGCGCCGCTGTCGCAAGGGCGGCATCGCGCTCACGAATTGACAACGAACCGTCGGCAGTCAACGCTTTGACGCGTTTTAAATCCGCCTGTGATTTCAGATCCTGCGCTTTGGCGCTGGCCAGCGCCGCTTTGTTACGTTCAATCACCGCTTCTGCGCTTTTGCGCTGCTGAAGATTATTGGCCAGCGCGGCTTTTTTCATCGCCAGCGTTGCTTTGGCCTGATCCACACGCTGGCGATAAATGCGATCGTCGATCTGCATAATCAGATCGCCTTTCTTCAACCAGACAAAATCCTGTACCGGTACCTCGGTGATATAGCCATTGACCTGCGGGCTGATAAAGGTGGTTTGCCCGCGCACATAAGCGTTGTCGGTAAATTCTATATGGCGGGTGAACGGCGGCAATTGCCACGCATAGAGGATCACCAGCACACCGACGAGGCCAATGGCGGCGGCGGTAAAGAGGGAAACAATGCGAACATTATTGCGGGTGCTGGCGCGCTCTTTGGCGGCATCCTGCTGGCTCATAAACACTCCAGTAACATTATTATTTGCTTCCAGTCGCCCGCTTTAACGCGAGGCGTGCGGTAATATTCAGACGCAACAAACGCCATAAAATCCAGATAAGCGTGGCGGCGGCGATACTGGCCGTCAGCAGATAGGTATCGTTGTAGGCCAGAATGTTGGCTTCCAGCGTAGAGACCGTTTGCAGTTGCGTCACGGCCTGGGTGCTCAATAGCGAACTGTCGCCGAGCATGCTCTGGTACATCTGGCTGTAGAGCTGCAATCGCTCATTCACCAGCGGATTAAGGGTAGTGAGTTGGTCGGCGAGCAGGCTGGAGTGGTATTTCTCGCGCCATGTCTGGAACGTACCGAGGATTGCCGAGCCTAGCAGGCCGCCAATGTTCTGGCTCATGCCGAACAGCACAGAAAAGCTGACCAGATTTCGCGGCTCAGCTATCACGCCGCCAATGCCTGCGAGCATCGCTGGCGCAATAAAAAAGGCGCTGGCAAAACCGAGTAAAAACTGGCTGATGATGAGCTGGTTAGGTCGCGTAAGACTGGTGGAGTGGCTGTCCATCAGCGAGGCGATAATCATTAACACCAGCGAGGTGACAATCGGCCACGCCAGCCGCTGGGGCTTGATAGTCAGGCAACTGGCGGCAATGCCGCAGATGATTCCCGTCAGGATCGACCATGCCAGTTTCGTCATCTGATCATTCTGCAATCCCACGTATTGTAGCCAGCCGAAAACGCCGGTGTTCTGCTCTGCCAGCACGATGCGGATCAACAGCATAATCAGTCCCAAACGCACAATACTGCCACTGGAAAGCCAGCGAGTATTGAGCAGCGGGTTACTGCGGTTATGCTCAAACACAATGGCAGAAATGATCAGAACCACCGCAGCCGCCAGCGCCCAGCCAATCCAGGGTGCTTCGAACCACCAGTCGAGGCGACCCAGCGATAACACCGCGCACAGCAGCGCTATGCCCGGGGCCAGCAGAAAGAAGGTGATGAAATCCTTCTTTTCGAATACTTTTTTACGATCACCCGGCGGCAATTTCAGGGCGATCACGCAGCCCAGGGAGATGAGTGCCAGCCCCAGTTCAAACAGATAAAGCCCACGCCACTCATTAAGCTGTAGCAGTTCGCTGGAGAAGAGGCGGGCCATTGGGATCGCCAGTGACGAACCCGTAATACCAATGGTTAACGCCTTCAGACGATGCTTTGCTGGCCACGCCTGGATCTGATAGTAAATGCCGAGCGAACTGAGCGCGGCGGCAACCATGCCGTGTGCGGCGCGTACAAACATCGCCGAACTGAGATCGTTAATAAACAGGTGACAAAAGGCTACCAACACATACAGCACCAGAAATCCTTCCGTAAAGGCGCGCAGCCCATACTGCTGGCGGAACTTTACCAGCAGCAGGTTGATAGAGGCGTTGGTCATCACATATACCGCAGGCAGCCAGGCGATTTCCGTTGACCAGGCCGCGAACGTGCCCTGAAGGTTTTGCAGGTTGGCCGTCACCATTGCATTGCCGAGCGCGCCGGTCAAACAGACCAGCAGGCCAACAATACCGTAGGCAATACGGCGCGGCGTACTGTGGTAAGGCGTTGAGGGAGAACCCAACAACGTGGGTTTTTCGTGAGTGGCCCATTCGTGCGGAGCGTACGGATCGCTTGTCGGCAAACGCATTACTTCTTAACCTCGCGAAGCAGGTTTCCCTGCGTTTTGTCGTATGTGGCGGAGCGTAGCTGAAGACAGCAAAGTTCACAGTTATCCTGGAAAGCTTTTTATTTGTTTAATTGTTAGTGTGCTAATTATATTACTTGTGTAAATAAAGATGATGCAAGTGAATAAGAAAAATATAGGTTACCCGCGCAGGGTACACGGCTTAAATGATAAAAATAATCGTTCACATGTGACACTGTCACACTGAGTACAGTAACTATTTTAACTGGCCCACCGTACGATAAAGAGTGTCTGAGCGATGAGAAATCAGGACGCGCGGGTTTATCCCATGGCTACCGTTTTGCGTGCAACCCGGTTATTTTGGTTAGTCCCTGACGGGTTAAGCAAAGGAGATTTTGATGCAGATACCAACATTTCCCGCATTGCAGGAAACCACGCTGGCAGCGGCGAATACGCTGGGTGAATGGCTGGCGCAAAATGATTTTGCCGGTAAACCCACGCCTGTACACGCGGAGGTGGTGATCCTCGCGGGTAATGCGGTGATACCGACCATCGATGCGGCCTGTGCACTGGCAGCGGCGTTGAACACGCCGTTGCTGGTTACGGGGGGAGTGGGACACTCCACGACGTTTCTGTATGACGCTGTTGCGCACCATCCCCGCTATAACGTGCTGCACACGACCGGGCGCAGTGAAGCGGCGATCATGGCGGATATCGGGCGTCACTTCTGGAATCTTGATGATTCTCAACTGTTGATTGAAGATAAATCAAAAAACAGCGGTGAAAATGCACGATTTAGCATTGATTTGCTGCTTTCTAAGGGGATAAAACCGAAAACGGCAATGGTGGTGCAGGACCCAACGATGCAGCGCCGCACCGTCGCCACCTTTGCCCGTGTAAGCCAGCAATGTGCAGACGCACCGCACTGGCTAAGCTGGCCAGGTATTACACCCCGCTTATGCAATACGGCGGCAGGTCTGGCTTTCCAGCCGCAGCAGGAGGGGCTGTGGGCTGTGGATCGCTACCTGTCTCTGATGATGGGGGAAGTTCCCCGCCTCCGTGATGATGCCACGGGCTACGGGCCGAAAGGGCGTGATTTTCTGGTTCACGTTGATTTTCCACCCGCAGTGGAAGAGGCCTGGCAGGTGTTGATTGCCGATGAGATCCTTGCTGCCGTGCTCGCCAGCCGTTCCCTGTGAATAATGCCCGTTTGCGCTAAATATGTAGCAAACGGGCATTATATTCCTCGCACTTGCGATTTATTTGTTGCGATCTTGCGCTGTTTTTTATGAGTTCACTCACAAAAGCTGATGCTGCTCCTGAGCAATGCCGCGCCGGGGATAGCTTACTTAACAATAAGCGTTGCTGCCAGCGAGCGACCGGGGTTTACCCGGCTGCTCGACAGAATGGAAAATGGCGATGTGCTGATTGTCACCAAACTGGATCGTCCTGGACGAAATGCAATTGATCTCGGCTGTCGCTGAAGAAGACTCAGGATGAGTAAGCGATCGGAAATTATTGATGGTGCTCAGGCACCTTATGGAAACAGGGGGCTTGTTTATACAGAAGTTCTGGGATGGGTGGATCTGGAGCATGCTTAGGGCACAGATATTCGAGAGCTGTTGAGATTAATTGCTCAAGGTGAATCATCAGGGAAGGAATTTTATGATGTCAGGTATTCACAGGGAATGACTGGTCTGAGGGGGCAACTTCGGTCAGGAAAGGTGATGACTTGGCGGATACGGCGCGGCAGGCCTTACTGGGAACAGAAAAGCATTGCCTTGGCGATGATGATGACGATGGCACGCAAGTTTGAGGCATTTCAGGGATCGTTTCCCAATAACCTGGTGACGACACGGTTTTAGTGGTGAGGATTTGGTCTCTGATTTGCTGGGTTTTTATCGGGTAGTGTCGGTTCAGAATCCTTTCCCTCAGCTACGGGCTGTCAGCAAAGAAGAGGCGCTAAAGCGCTGGGATCACTACGGAAAAATTATGAGAAAATTTATAACCGTATTTTCTGTTGTGTTGCTGCTTGTTGGTGTCGCACTGACATTGAGCTGGCCGTATCTGACGATGGGATTCGCCAGCAGTGCTAATTATACCGAAAGAGACACGCGGGAATACAATTACTACACACCTGAATTGCTTAAGAAAATGCCACGTATATCTGATAACTACGAATTCAGTTATAGCAATATCAGTGGTCCACAAGCTTTTGTCTATGGTATTCAGTTCAATGGTACGACCGATACTAGTAAAATTCGTAACTACCTGATATCAGAAGGATATGAACAGCAAAAGCAATGTCAAACAGAAGCTGAATGTTGGCGATCTCCACGGAGTCAAGACGTTGTGTCGTTTTACAGCTTGTCTAAATTAGATTTGGTTAGTGTCGAAATTTATCGACGTGAGCATGCTGATTAAATTGATATATCTCTGGGGTACAGTTCGGCGATCCGGCGCAGCGTAACGACATTGCCATGGGGGCCACTTATCAATGCCGTCGCACTGGAACGTGTGGAACAGAAAGTAGCGCGTGTGGTGCTGGGTGACAAAGCGCCTATATTATTAACCGTGAGAACTTTGAAGCGATGCAGGGTTTCCACGCCGGGTGGCGTAAGTCCGGGATTGGCGGGGCGGATGGGCGTCATGGCCTGAACGAGTATCTGCAAACGCAGATGGTTTATCTGCAATCCTGATAATGTGTGACCCCGCCAGGCGGGGGCGCATGTCACACTTTTGTCGCTATCCATGCCATCATCAGTTCGGGCCAGGCGGCGGCAGGCAAACCCAGCGTATCACGAATACCAAAACCGTGTTTTCCCTGCTCAAACAGATGCATCTCTACCGGTACGCCAAGACGGCGCAGCGCGGTAAACATCAGCAGGCTATTCTCTACCTTCACCGCCGGATCGTCCACCGCATGCAACAAAAAAACCGGCGGTGTTTCGTTGTTAACATTCTGTTCAGGGGAATAGTGATGTACCTGTTCGTCAGCCGGTGACTCGCCAATCAGTTGCTGGCGGGAAATCGGGTGATCAATTTCAGCTTGCATGGTGATAACCGGATAAACCAGCGCCATAAATGCCGGGCGCGCACTCTGGTGGTCGATGTCGTCAGACGGCGGATAAACTACTTCGTCATAGCGCGTGCCGAGGCTGGCGGCGACATGACCACCTGCGGAAAAACCCATCACGCCGAGCTTTGTGGGATCCAGTTTCCACTCCCCGGCGCGGGCGCGGATCGTGCGCATTGCGCGCTGTATATCCGCCAGCGGCGCATCCGCGCCTTCAGCATGCTGATCTGCCGGGAGCCGGTAGGTCATCACAAACAAGGTATACCCTTTGGCATTGAAACAGGGAGCCAGTGCACTACCTTCTTTATCCAGTACCACCCGACGATAAGAACCGCCTGGCGTGATAAGGATCCCTACGCCGTTGGGGTTTTGCGGGGCGTAAACGGTGATTTCCGGGGCGCGAACGCCGGTGACTGAGCGGTCAAACGGTGTCGGCCCGGTGTGAAACGTTTCGAGTTGAAAACGCACCGGGCTGGCAGCGGCGCCTGGCGCTTCTCCCTGCGGCCAGATGGGAAACTTACTGGCGTGCTGCACTGCGACCTTCATTAACGTTAATAAATCTTCCGGGCTGATATTTCTCATGTCTTGCCTCGCCTGATGGCGCTTGTACTTACCTGGCCCGCACTCAGCACAGGCCAGGTAAACGTTGCATCATCCGGCTTATGTGAAGGTTAAAGCGCGCGGTATTTTTCCAGTACACGCACGAGTTGGGTGACAAAACCATACTCGTTATCGTACCAGGAGACAGTTTTTACCAGTTGTAGATCGCCTACTTCGGTAATTTCTGTCTGCGTGGCATCGAACACCGAACCAAAATGGCTGCCAATAACATCCGACGAAACAATCTCTTCATCGGTATAGCCGAAGGATTCATTATTTTCAGTGGCTTTTTTCAGCGCCTGGTGGATCTCATCGACGGTGACTTTCTTCTCCAGAATGGAGACCAGTTCAGTTACCGAGCCGGTTTTCACCGGAACGCGCTGTGCATGGCCTTTCAGTTTGCCGCTCAGCGCCGGGATCACCAGGCCGATCGCTTTTGCCGCACCTGTGGTGTGCGGGATGATGTTTTCCGCTGCTGCGCGCGAGGCTCGCAGATCTTTGCCGCGCGGCCCATCGACCAGCGCCTGCGTACCGGTATAGGCGTGAATGGTGGTCATAGTGCCGACTTTGATGCCGAAATTGTCCTATAGCGCTTTGGCCATCGGTGCGAGACAGTTGGTGGTGCAGGAGGCGACCGAAATAATGGTGTCTTCAGCATTGATGGTTTCGTCATTGACGTTAAACACCACGGTTTTCATCTCACCGGCAGGCGCGGAGATAAGCACTTTTTTCGCACCAGCTTCCAGATGCGCCTGTGATTTTTCAGCCGAAGTATAGAAACCAGTACATTCCACAATGATCTCAGCGCCGGCGCGGCTCCACGGGATGTGTTT
Organism: Kosakonia oryziphila; assembly: GCF_900094795.1. Classification (GTDB taxonomy): domain Bacteria; phylum Pseudomonadota; class Gammaproteobacteria; order Enterobacterales; family Enterobacteriaceae; genus Kosakonia; species Kosakonia oryziphila. Next base: position 64,099 of record NZ_FMBC01000007.1, on the reverse strand, counting down.
CGCCTCTTTCTCAGCATAGACAGTGATGCTTTTACCGTTGACGATCAGCGAATCTTCAGTGAAATCTACGTTCCAGCCGAATGGACCGTAGTTAGAATCATGCTTCAATAAATAGGCCAGCACTTTTGGTGAGGTGAGATCGTTAATTGCGACAACTTCCGCGCTACTGTTGGTTTCCAGCAGACGACGCAGTACCAGACGTCCAATACGCCCGAATCCATTGATGCCAATTTTGCTCATAATTCACTCCGCTTTTCAGGTCATGATCATGTTATTGCACTCATCAGTGATAGCCTGGAGGGGATTGTTGAGCAAATGAATCGCGTTAAACGAAGGGTAAATGACTGAATGCTAAAGAGGAAAAGTTAATGAATTTTTAAGGAAATACGGCTATGTTGGCGTTCTGCTATTCTTTCAGGATCGTCTTATGCGCAGTAAATATTCCTCCGTGCAAATCACCCTTCACTGGTTGGTGTTTCTGCTAATCGTAACCGCTTATTGCGCCATGGAGTTTCGCGGATTTGCGCCGCGCAGCTACCGTCCGTGGTTTAACATGGTGCATATCTCCTGCGGTATTTCTATTCTTGTTCTCATGGTTGCTCGTTTGCTGGCGCGGTTAAAAAACCCAACGCCACCGATTGTGCCCAAACCCTCACCTATGATGACCGGGCTGGCGCATCTGGGCCATCTGGTAATTTATCTGCTGTTTATTGTTCTGCCTGTTATTGGCCTGCTGATGATGTACAACCGTGGCGAGCCGTGGATCGCGTTCGGCATGGTGATGCCGTATGCGTCGGAGGCTAACTTTGATCTGGTGGATACGCTGAAGGAGTACCACGAATTGCTGGCTAATCTGGGCTATTTTGTTATTGGCCTGCATGCAGCGGCGGCGCTGGTACATCATTACTACTATAAAGACAATACGCTGTTGCGGATGATGCCGAAAAAACACAGCTAAAGGTTTTCTGCCCGATAGTGCTAAGTTTATCGGGCTAAGCTTCGGGCGTCCTTCGCCACTCTATGGGGAACAGCAACAGGTGGTGCTGGAATGTCTTAACACTGGAGCAAGCATTAGTGCTATTACCAGAGAATTCGGCACCTCGCGCAGACTGTTATTCGTTTGCGGGATAAGGCCGGAGGTGAACATGCAGCAATAAGGCTGATGAGCATCAAAGTTAGTAGTCTGTGATAAACAAATTTTTACTTGATAAAAGGAGTTTCCTGATGAAAATCAGAGCATTATACATGGCGATGTTGTTTATCTCTCCTACCTGTCTGGCGTTGTCTTCCCCTGGAGAAAAGTATAAAACCACAGATCTGACGCATGTTATTTCTGATTACCGGATATCACTTGCGGCACTTCCTCTCGATTATTCTCTTCTGGAAAAAAAGCAACTCCCCGGGGTTATGCTGCAAAGATATAACCTGAATTCACAGGAGTGGTCCCCGCAAGGCGTCGTATCTCCGGAACGCTGGCAGAACGGGGTGGATATCTATATTCCTGATTCCGCCAGAGAAAATAATGCACTTGTTGTTATCAACAACGGCAGCAACAATAATGGCTCAGGCAGTCCCGTAGCGCCCACAAACTTCAGTGAGGAAGAACTTACACGCATTGCGGTGGCCACACGAACTGTGGTGATATCAGTCAGTAATGTTCCTAATCAGGTGCTTATTTATCAGGGGGTTACAACACCTCTGGCTGAAGATGACAGTGTGGCATATTCCTGGAAACTTTTTATTGATGATACTGAGAAATACCAGAACGCGTCCCTTCATATCCCTATGGCAGCGTCGGTATCGCAGGCGTTCAGGCTGGCGAAGAAAGAACTGACACAACAGAATATAACTAAATTTATTATCGCCGGAGCCTCCAAACGTGGCTGGGCCGCGTGGCTGACAGCGCTGTCGGACCCGGATGTCGATGCCGTTGTTCCTTTCGTTATGGATCTGCTGGATACTAAAAAGTCTCTTGAACACATGTATCGGTCGTATGGAAAAAACTGGCCAGTAGCCTTTTATCCCTATTATAAACAGGGCGTTGACCAGCAGATTGGTACGGATGAATTTGCAAGCCTGATGACGCTTGAAGACCCTCTGGCTTATCTGAATACCGATATGGGGAACCGCCTGAAAATTGATAAATATATTATTAATGCCAGCGGTGATGATTTCTATGTGCCTGACAACAGTCATTTTTATTATGGCCGGTTACCCGGATCAAAATCCCTGCGGGTTGTACCTAACTCCTCACATAACGGAATTCTGTCCGTTGCGGAGCCGTCGCTGATCACCTTTGTTAACCGTTTTCAGGAGAAGAAAAAGCTCCCTGAGATTACAGAAAAAGTACAGAACAGCGGGGACGGAAGAAAAGAGCTGGCTGTCAGTTTCTCAGAGAAGCCGACATCAGTTTTACAGTGGACAGCCAGGAACCCGGTAGCAAGGGATTTTCGTTATGCCTGTAATGTTAAATACAGTTCAGCCCCCGTCAGTCCGACGGACGGTGGAGATAAACTCAACGTTCCGCTGATAACCCCCAACAGCGGATGGCAGGCCACTTACATTGAAGCCACCTTCAGTGACGGGTATGTGGCCACAACACAGGTGTATATTACGCCTGACGAGAAATATCCGGAAACAGCCCCTCCGTCTGCTGGGGCAGCCTGCCAGACTCTTCCGGGGCGGGGATTGAACCCTTCACCTGTTAAGCAGTAATGTCGCAACCACAATCCATGTGTTTAAACCCGGTGGCAATAGTTGCCGGGTAACCTCTTCCTGTAAATGCCGTATTTTGTAGCAAAGCAGGGCGGAAATCACATTTTACGCCATCTGTGCTGTGCTGAATTCGTACAAGCTGTGTAGATAGTATATCTATTATAGAAACAGTTTGATGAGTGGAGGGGATATGACACAGCCTGTACAGGATGCTTTCGATAGGGTAGCCGAACAGGAGCAGGTGGCCGGATCGCGCAAATTACGCAAAGTACTATTCGCCACCGGGATCGGCCATTTTGTTGAATGGTTTGATTTCGGTTTGTACGGCACGTTGGCAGCGATTATCGGCCTGCAATTTTTCCAGTCCGGCACTCCGAGCGTTGCGTTGCTCTCATCATTCGCGGTATTTGGCGCGGGCTTTATTATGCGCCCGCTGGGCGGATTATTCTTCGGTTCGCTGGGCGATCGCAAAGGGCGACAGAAAGTACTGGCGACCGTGATCCTTCTGACCTCCGGGGCGACATTCGTGATGGGATTGTTACCCACTTACCATCAGGTGGGGATCACTGCCACCGTGCTACTGGTAATTACGCGCCTGATGCAGGGTTTTGCTGCCGGGGGTGAAAGTTCCGGGGCCACAACGTACCTTGCAGAATACGCATCGACAGAACGCCGCGGCTACTTTACCTGCTGGATCGATAACTTTGGCTTTATGGCGTTTGTGGTCGGTTCCGGGCTGGTTTTTTTGCTCACTGCAACACTTGGCGAAAGCACGATGAACGACTGGGGCTGGCGTATTCCGTTCCTGATTGCCGGGCCGCTGGGCTGGGTGGGGTTATATCTGCGAAAACATCTGGAAGATTCACCAGAATTTATTGCCGCCATGAAGAGCGGTAATACATCCAGCGCGCCGCTGCGCAAAGCAGTGACCACCGCCTGGGGGGCGTTGCTGTTCTGCGTTGGTTTTGTGGTGATCAAAGCTGTCGGACACTGGACGCTGCAAACGTTCATGCCGGGTTATCTGGCGACCGAGCTGCATTTTTCCAAACTCAATGCCTATGCTATCACTACTGTCGGTCTCTTTTCCGTCGCGGTGCTGGTGCCTTTTATGGGCTATTTGTCGGATAAATATGGCCGTAAGCCGTTGATGCTGACGGGTTGTGCCGGGTTTATCTTACTCACTTATCCGGCAATGATGGTGATGGCGAACGGCGATATGCTTTCGGCGATACTGGCGATGGTGATGCTCGGCGCATTTATTGCCGCCTTCGACGGTGCCTGTACGGCGGCGATGGCGGAACTGTTCCCGACCAGCGTGCGCTACGGCGGCTTGTCCATTGCTTATAACTTTGCAGTCGCATTTTTCGGTGGGATCACTCCCTGGTTTTCTGCGTGGTTGATTACCAGCACCGGAGATAAATTCTCACCAGCCTTTTACGTGATGGCCGCCGCGCTGATTACATTCCTTACCGTGCTACGCGCCCGGGAAACAGCTGGGTTACCGCTGAAACGTTGAATATCGTCCCGGTGAGACCATCCACCGGGTTTTTATGCATAAATATCAGGAGTTGAATAGGGTAAGCATAACAGTGCACACCCATAAAGATTATTTTATCGCAGAGTGAATAATTAAATTAATAATAATCACCTGGTCATTTTATACCATAAGGACAAATATCGAATTCGCAACTTTTTTGATGCTCACACGTTCTTAGAGAAATATCCTCATTGCCAGGACAGCGACAGCCTTTTCGTAGTGTGTGCCAGATGGAAGGGAAAAAGGGTAGGGTATGAATAATGTTAAAATCACATTTTTTTCCATCAACGGTGAAGTGTTCCTGGTACGTATGTAATATGTTATCAGGGCGTAAAAAATAACTACCCTTATACCAGACAATTACCGCCAACTCTGGCGTGTTGCGGGCCAGCGCAAAGGCGGTTTTGGTTGTCGGTGATACCAGCATTTCTGTAATATTCCAGCGCATACTTGCTCCTTGCGGCTAATTTTATCTCCTGAGTAAGAAAAAGTTTAACAAATAAAGAAGAAAGAACCTATTCCTTATTAATATATTTAATTTAAACAAGCGGAGTCGGAGTATATTTAATAAGCCTTGCAAAAAAATCCTGATGCAAAATAAACTTGAAATTTGTTGACTGTTATGTTGCGGTTTATTTAAATGGTGGAAATTAATTGCATTCTAATATTGTTAGCATGGCTAATTAAAATTCACGAAAACACAACATATAACGAACAATATTTTTCTTTATATAGTATAGCCGCAAGGTGATCCCACGGGTTGAACCTGATTCAATATTTCCTGTTGCTTCCATCAGGATCAGATTTGTACCAATTTGAAAACGAAAACCTCGCTCAGGGCCGCGTCTACTTTACACGGGTAGGATAACGAGGCTTCAGGCACCATGAAGCCAATGGATAGGATACGATTCAGTATGTTATAATCGGCCCTATGAAAAGCATAGGGTGGGTTAGAACATGTCCTCAAAGAAAGCAAGGGTTGCATTAGTTTCATTTTTCTTGTCAGCATACCGATTGATTAAGGGAAATACCTTATCTGTCGATAAATTTGAACCCAGTGAAAAAGTAGAAAGTATAGTAATATTTTCTACAACAGCCCTTGGTGATTTTATGTTCAACACGCCAGCTATTTTGTCAATCAAATCACGGTTTCCAAATGCACGACTAACATTGGTTTCAAGTAATAAAAATAAAAATCTTGTTGAGGGATCTCCTTGGTTTGATCGTGTGATTTTTTGGGACCAAAAAGTTAATACCATATTAAAAACCGTGTCTCTTTTAAAAAAAGATGCGCCTGATATTTCTGTTATGCTTCATTCAAAGAGTCCATATGATGTGGTTATTTCAACCCTTTTAGGCTCAAAATATATATTAAAGGATGCTTATAATGAAAGCGACCTTGCAATGAGGCGGTTTGTTACTTCATTGTCTGACATCAAATTTGATGGACATATTATCGAAAGGAAAATGTCTTTAATTCAATCTATTGGGTGCGATACAAAGAGAATTGAAATGAAAATTCCATTTTCATTTGAAGCAAAAACGAAAAAAGAGAATACCATTGTGATTGGATTTCAGCTCGGAGCATCCAGAATCCAAAGACAGTGGCCAATATTAAGATTCCAGGAACTTGCCAAACTATTAATCCATTCTGGACGCAATATTGAAATCGTGTTGATTGGCTCGCCCAATGAAGTTGAACTCTCAAAAAAATTTATGGAGGGTATGACGGAAGTTGAAAGTGAGTCTATTACAGATTGTGTCGGAAAGGTTTCATTGACTGAACTTGTAAGGACTATCTCTGGTTTTGACTTACTGGTCACTGGGGATACAGGACCATTGCACCTTGCTGTTGCATTGCAAATAAAAACGGTAAGTTTGTTTGTGACCGCGAATCCTGCACATACAGGCCCTCTGCAAGATCCTCATTTGCACAAGGTTATACATATTGGTAATCATAATGATGACCTTATGACCTCTGCGCAGCCTATGAGCATAATCGGTGCTGAGGATGTAATGACAGCAATCAGCGAAGTCATTGACGAGTGGTGACTTTGTGGGCATATACGCAGCACTTATTATTTTTACATGCATGAAGTAATAAAAAATGCACCTTACTCAGTTGGATGTCCAACTTTTGGGGTGCAGTTCACATTTGGCCGGTTTCAAATTGATCTGCTTGATACCCGCCTTGATCAGTCTGTTGTGACAATAAACATTTTTGCCTGCTGTGCCTGCCGACGTTCAGCCTTAATCGGTGCATATTTCTCTGAATTATAGAATTCCAGGGCCTGGGTCAGAGTAGGGAACTCAAATACCCCGGCAAAGGGTAAAGGCTTGTCATCTCCTTCAAGCACTTCTGCTACAGGACCAAAATGCAGTATCTTCCCTCCAGCCTCTTCCAGGGCCACCTTGAAACGCGGTGCGAGGTTGGCTTGTATTACCGGGTCAATAACACGAAGATTGATGTGGACATATGCGGTCATCATTATTCCTCTGAAATAATTAATAGTGTATATACACTATTTTATCTTGCTTCTTCTGTCGAGGGCAAATTATGAATAACGTTGATTTGGTACTACTGAAAAACATTCCAGAAACATGTCCGGGTTTTCAGGCGCGTGCTACGGCTCGGGCAATCACTCGCTATTACAATTCCTGCTTTAAACCTTATGGGCTAACTTCGGAGCAGTTCAGCCTGTTGGTTGGCATCGGTAGTGCACCTAATGAAACGGTCACTGAACTTGCAGCAAGAGCCGGGATTGATTCAACCACACTGAGCAGAAATATCCGCAGTTTAGAATCCCGTGGTGTCATTGCGTCAGTTGGAGGGCGTGGGCGCGCCGGAAAGAGGCTGAACCTGACGGAGGAGGGCTGGACACTTCTGACAACACTTATCCCTGTCTGGCAGTCTGCAATGGCTGAATTGACCCATCAGATGGGAAGTGAATCACTTAGCTTAACAACGCAGAAGATGAGGCATCTCGCTAAAATCAGCACTTCTTTGTGATCCTGCCAGCGTTGCCAGGATATGATATTTTTGCTTAGTATACTCCTCTATAGTATTAAGGAGGTTGTATGCCCCATTCACCAGAAGACAAGAAACGCGTTTTGACACGGGTGCGCCGTATCCGTGGTCAGGTCGATGCGCTTGAACGTGCGCTGGAAAGCGGTGAGCCCTGCATCGCCATTTTGCAGCAAATCGCCGCCGTGCGCGGCGCTGCCAACGGCCTGATGGGCGAAATGGTTGAAATTCACCTTAAAGATGAGCTGGTCAATGGCGACACCACTGCGGACCAGCGCGCGGTTCGTATGGCAGAAGTCGGTCATCTTTTGCGCTCTTATCTAAAATAAGCACCAGGGTATTCACAAAAAGGAAGAGACTTATGAAATCACGTGCAGCCGTTGCCTTCGGGCCGGGTCAACCGCTTAAAATTGTCGAAATCGACGTTGCGCCGCCGAAAAAAGGCGAAGTGCTGGTACGCATCACCCATACCGGGGTTTGCCATACCGACGCGTTTACGCTCTCGGGTGACGATCCGGAAGGTGTATTCCCGGCGGTACTCGGCCATGAAGGTGGCGGGATTGTTGTTGAAGTCGGAGAGGGCGTTACCAGCCTGAAACCGGGCGACCATGTAATTCCGCTGTACACCGCAGAGTGTGGCGAATGTAAGTTCTGTAAATCCGGAAAAACGAACCTCTGCCAGGCCGTACGCGCCACGCAGGGTAAGGGTCTGATGCCGGACGGTACCACCCGTTTTTCTTACAACGGCGAGCCGATTTTCCACTATATGGGTACCAGTACCTTCAGCGAATACACCGTGTGCGCGGAAATATCGCTGGCAAAAGTGAACGAACAGGCACCACTGGATAAAGTCTGTCTGCTCGGTTGCGGGGTCACTACCGGTATTGGCGCGGTGCATAACACGGCGAAAGTGAAAGAGGGCGACACCGTTGCGATCTTCGGTCTTGGCGGTATCGGTCTGGCGGCGATTCAGGGCGCGGTTCAGGCAAAAGCCGGTCGGATTCTGGCTATCGATACCAATCCGGATAAATTCGCGCTGGCGAAAGAGATGGGGGCAACTGACTTTATCAACCCGAAAGATCATGAGCGTCCCATTCAGGATGTGATTGTTGAGATGACCGACGGCGGTGTTGATTTCAGTTTTGAATGTATTGGTAACGTTAACGTCATGCGTTCTGCGCTTGAGTGCTGCCATAAAGGCTGGGGCGAAAGCGTGATTATCGGCGTTGCGGCCGCGGGCCAGGAGATTAGCACTCGTCCATTCCAACTGGTGACTGGTCGCGTATGGCGCGGTTCCGCTTTTGGCGGTGTGAAAGGCCGCAGCCAGTTACCGGGCATGGTGGAAGATGCGATGGCGGGTAAAATTCGCCTTGATCCGTTCATTACTCATCGTATGCCGCTGGAGCAGATCAATGACGCGTTTGAACTGATGCACGAAGGTAAATCTATCCGCACCGTTATCCATTTCGGCGATAACTAATCCTGCCTCAAGCCAGCGGTGTAACCGCTGGCGCTATCAATATCCAAATCTGTGATCGCTGTTACGATTTTCTCCATAAGAAAAATCCAATTATTGCCGATGCATATATATCATCGTGATGAATGCATTAGACAAATATGAGAGTCGATAGCCATGGATAAAAAAGCAGCAATGCAAAGACCGCAACGCATTGGTTTTATGCACAATATTCGATTGGTTCCCCTGTTTTCCTCCATTCTCAGCGGTATTCTGGTGCTGTTTGCGCTCAGCTCCGGCCTGGCGGGATATTTTCTGATGCAAGCGGATCGCGATCAGCGTGATGTGACGCAGGAAATCCAGGTTCGCATGGGATTATCTAACAGTTCTAACAACTTACGTACAGCTCGTCTTAATCTTATCCATGCCGGCGCGGCAAGCCGTATTGCCGAAATGGAAGACATGAAAAATAACATCACGGAAGCGGATAAACGTATTCAACAATCGCAGGATGGTTTCAAGGTCTATATGGCGCGCGAAGTTAAAACGCCAGAGGACGTTGCGCTGGATGACGATCTGACTCGCCTGTTTAACGCCTATATCGCAGGCATGCAGCCGATGTTGAAATACGCGAAAAACGGCATGTTTGAAGCCATCATCAACCATGAAAGCGAGCAGGCACGCCAGCTTGATGCCGGGTATAACACCGTGCTGCTGAAGGCGATTAAGATCCGTACCGACCGCGCAGAACATCTGACCGAGTTGGCACATAACCGTACGCAGTTAGGGCTTATTTTTATGGCCGCCGCTTTCGCGTTTGCGTTGGTGCTAACGGTCATCACTTTCACCGTGCTACGCCGCGTGGTGATCAATCCGCTGAAGCGTGCAGCGCAACGTATTGAGCGCATTGCCTCCGGTGATTTGACCGTTGCGGATGAACCAACTGGCCGCAGCGAGATTGGCCGTCTGAGCAATGATTTGCAGGCGATGCAGCACTCGCTGGTCACAACCGTAGCTACAGTTCGCCAGGGGGCGGAAGAGATCTATCGTGGTACCAGCGAAATCTCCGCCGGTAACACCGATCTCTCTTCGCGCACCGAGCAGCAGGCGGCGGCAATTGAAGAAACGGCCGCCAGCATGGAACAACTGACCGCGACGGTGAAACAGAACGCCGATAACGCACACCATGCTAGCGGTCTGGCACGCGACGCGTCCGGCAAAGCGACCAAAGGCGGACAGATTGTCTCTGGCGTGGTGCAGACGATGGGCAACATCACCACTAGCTCACATAAAATCTCTGAAATTACCGCAGTAATCAACAGCATTGCCTTCCAGACCAACATCCTCGCGCTCAACGCCGCAGTAGAAGCGGCGCGTGCCGGTGAGCAGGGCCGCGGTTTTGCCGTGGTGGCTAGCGAAGTGCGTACGCTGGCGAGCCGCAGTGCGCAGGCGGCAAAAGAGATCGAAGCGCTGATCAGCGAATCCGTCAGCCTGATTGAGCAAGGTTCCGGTGAAGTGGTTTCTGCTGGCGAAACGATGGATGAGATTGTGACGGCAGTGAAACGTGTAACCGATATCATGCTGGAAATTGCGGCGGCATCCGATGAGCAGAGCAAAGGTATCACCCAGGTGAGCCAGGCGATTACGGAAATGGACAACGTAACGCAACAAAACGCCTCACTGGTAGAAGAAGCGTCCGCCGCAGCCGCCTCGCTGGAAGAGCAGGCTGCGCGTCTGACCGAAGCGGTAGGCGCTTTCCGACTGACCGGTGCCGCGCCGCAGCGCCAGAACAGCGCGTCTTCGCCAACAGCAAAACCGTTTAAACCACAGCGTACTGCGTTGGCAGATGGCGATAACTGGGAAACCTTCTGATAATCCGCAAACAAAGAAGAGAGGCCGCGAGGCCTCTCTTCTATCCAACTTCTATCCAACGCTTACCGCGTTAAATAAAGCTGTCGTCATCATTGCTGTAGTCGTTGTCATCAAAATCGTCGTTCTGCCAGGCGTCGTTGTTATTTCCGAACTGATCATCCTGGTTGAGAAAGCGGGTGTCAGAGACGTTATTAACGTCGCCGTATTGATTGCCGACAAACGGCTCACCACCTGCGGGAGTTGCCGGTTCTTCGATAATATTCACGATCTCTTCTGGCCGCGACTGATGGAACATACTGGTCAGCATTTCGGCCAGCACAACGCCACCGGCCACGCCGGCGGCAGTTTGTAGCGCGCCTGCCATAAAACCGCCGCTACGGGGAGCAGCGGCTGGCGCTGCCGCCCGTGAATAATCCTGGACTGGTGGTTGTTGTTGCGCCTGAGCATTCCAGCCGTTGTCCGGCTGAGGGGCGCTTTTCCCACCACCAAACAGGCCGCCGAGGAAACTGCCTCCCGTCGAGGGCTTGCTTTTTTGCGCGGCTAATTCGCTTTCAAGCGCCTGAACACGGGCTTGCATGCGTTTCAGCGCCGCTTCCTGAATCAAAATCGATTGCGCCATATAGTAAGGGGCTGCAGGCTGCTGTCGTACGAATTCCGCGATCTGACGCTCTGCATCTGCATCTCGTTGGCTGTTTTGCTGTCCGGTCTGTTTCAGACGTTCGAAAAGGCCGTTGATAAGCTGCTGTTCTTCATATTGCATGACAATAACCTTCGCTCTCCAGGGTGGATACCATGTAGTTTATCAGCGGCGACAACCTGTGTCTGGCGAGTGAAATGTTTGTTTAAGATTGGTTGCAGGTTGGCTGAAATCCGCTCTGCATTTGGGCCTTAGGAGAAAAAGGCCCGAATGCAGGCGGGAAGGTCAGGCAATACGCCGGGTTGCGCGTGTTTGCGCCGGAGTGACGCTAACGGGGATTGATTTTGAGGTGGGCGTACCGGTACCGTCGCCAAAACGGGTCAAAGGAACAAGTGGGTTCGTCTCCGGGTAGTAAGCCGCGAGGTTGCCGCGCGGAATATCGTAGGCGACGAGGCGAAAATCCGCCACGCGACGAATCACGCCGTCAGTAGCCAGGGTTTCAATATCCACGCGATCGCCATCGCTCAGGCCAAGCGCAGCAATATCGGCCGGATGCATAAACAGCACATCGCGCTGACCATAAACCCCACGGTAGCGATCGTCGAGACCATAAATCGTAGTGTTGTACTGATCGTGTGAGCGTAACGTCTGCAACACAAACGGTGCGACAATTTCCGGGCAGACCGCGTCAGGCAGTGTTGCGGCACTGAATTCCGCTTTACCGGACGGCGTATTGAAACGCAGCTCTGCCGCAGCATTGCCCAGCCAGAAGCCGCCGGGTTCATCGCAACGGGAATTGAAGTTTTGAAAACCGGGAATAGTGGCAGCGATATGATCGCGAATCAGGTTGTAATCTGCGGCCAGAGCCAGCCAGTCGAGTTGCGCTGTTCCTAACGTCGCATGGGCAATCCCGGCGACAATCGCTGTTTCTGAGCGCTGTGTTGCTGCCAGCGGTTTGCCGATCCCTTCGGATGCATGCACCATGCTGAAGGAGTCTTCGACGGTGATAAACTGGCGGCCCGAGGCTTGTACATCCTCTTCAGTGCGGCCCAGCGTCGGCAGAATAAGCGACTGTTTACCCGGCATTAAATGGCTACGGTTGAGTTTGGTGCTGATATAGACCGTTAGCCCGCAACGGCGTAGCGCTTTGCAGGTCAGCGGCGTGTCCGGTGCGGCGGCAGCAAGGTTACCGCCCAGCGCCAGCAACACTTTCACTTCATCGCGCAGCATCGTCTGAATAGCTTCAACCGTATGGTGACCGTGCTCGCGCGGCGGTTCGAAATGAAAGTGGCGGGCAAGGTTGTCGAGTAATGTCACCGGCGGTTTTTCATCGATCCCCATCGTGCGGTTGCCCTGCACATTGCTGTGGCCGCGCACTGGGCACAGCCCCGGCGCCCGGTTTACCCAGATGGCCGCCGAGCAGTTGCAGGTTGGTAATTTCCCGCACCGTATCCAGTGAGTGTTTGTGCTGGGTAATGCCCATCGCCCAGGAGCAGATCACCCGCTCTGCCGTCTGCCAGACCGCAGCCGCATTACGCAACTGCTGCTGGCTGAGGCCGGACTGCTGCTATTATCATCACCCCAGGTGCAACCGGGGCAGTCGAAACCCCGTGCTTTGTTCATGCGCAACAGATTGCGCATATTTTTGAGGACATTTTTGCTGTCAATGACGAAGCGAGTAGTGGCTTCCAGAGAGCCCAGACCACCGGCAGCGGCGTGGTAGGGTTTAATCGCTGTTTTAAATTTCATTGGTTCTTCCGGATGCGGGGTATTACAGCGCAAGTCTATTTTGCGTAACAACAACCCTTAATCAACAACCACTTTTTATCACACAATTAACGAGATGTTTACCATTTGCGCAACAAGAAGAACCGGCTAAAAACCGGGGTTACCCCGGCATGATTTTACGGATCGCGCTGATAAGCGTATGCGCAGCAGGTGGCAGCGGTGTATCGACACGAGTGATAATCCCGACCGGATCGCCGATTCCCAGTGGCGGGATCGGCAGGGCAACCAGCGAGCCGAGACGCAAATCGTCTTTTACCGCGCCAGACGGCACAAACCAGACATAGTCAAAACCAACGGTTAACTGGCGCGACAGCGAGGCGGAGAGCGTCTCGATACAACCAGCGGGCAGTTTGCAATTCTGGCTGGCCAGCAGTTGTTCAGCGTTATCACGCGGGGGAGTACCTTCCGGCAATACCACCACTGGCCACTCCAGTACCCGGCTTAATGTGATAGTACTTTGCAGCAGGGGATGATTCGGGCGCACCACCAGTTTCAGTGATTCCAGAAACAGCAGCTCATAATTAAGGCCGCTCATTAGATCTGGATCTGACATCCGGCCAATGCCCAGATCGAGCTTGCCGGATTTCAGCCCGGCCAGCAGCATTGGATTAGTGGCGGTAGCGACCTGAATTTTAAGGTCCGGCTGTTGTTTATGGAGCTGACCAATCACCGCCGGCAAAATACCCAGCGCGGCGGTCGGCAGGGCACCGATACGGATCAGATCGCTTTTCTGTTCCGTTTTATGATCCAGCGATTGCCCGGCAATATTGATAGCATCCAGCACACGTACCGCGTGCGTCAGAAACTGCTCGCCCACATGCGTCAACTGTGCGCCGAGACGGCCGCGCTCGAACAGGCGCTTGCCGGTCAGTTGTTCCAGTTCATTCAGGGTCTTCGACAGCGCAGGTTGACTTAAATTAAGGGTTTCAGCCGCGCGCCCCAGCGTTCCTTGCTGAGCAACAGCCACGAAAGTATGTAAATGGCGCAGGCGAATGCGCTGTGAAAAGAGACCATTTTTTTCCATAGGATAATGTTAAAAACTTAGCGAATTCGATGACAGGTAATGTTATTTATTTTGATAACTTGATTGCAAAATACTCTTAACATTTAATTCATTTGAGTTACAAATGGATTTTCCGCGCTGTGTGACGAAACTTACAACTTTGTATGAGTTTTTCCGGCGATTTCCATAATCTTTCGTTATGTTTTTTTGCGTTTCAGCGGCATCCGTTGTCTGCCACGATCACATTTTGTAAATTTCCCATCACGCGGATGGATGTGCTTCCTACACTCCAGAAGAAGAGCACACAGGAAGGAAAATGAAATGGGTTACGACATCACGGCCGATGAGATTCGCGAACAATTTTCACAGGCCATGTCGGCAATGTACCAGCAGGAAGTTCCGCAATACGGCACACTGCTGGAACTGGTAGCTGATGTGAACCTTGCCGTTCTGGAACACAATCCCCGGTTGCACGAACAACTGGTCAATGCGGATGAACTGACGCGGCTTAATGTTGAGCGCCACGGCGCGATCCGTGTGGGTACTGCGGAAGAGTTATCCTGGCTGCGGCGGATGTTTGCCGTTATGGGGATGTACCCGGTGAGCTATTACGATCTGTCACAGGCGGGCGTACCGGTACACTCTACCGCGTTTCGTCCGGTGGATGATGCCGCGCTGGCGCGCAATCCGTTTCGCATTTTTACCTCGCTGCTGCGGCTGGAGTTGATAGAGAACGAGTCGTTGCGCAACAAAGCGGCAGCGATTCTGGCGAAGCGCGATATCTTTACGCCGGCTTGCCGCCAGTTGATTGAACTGCATGAACTGAATGGCAGTTTTACCGCGCCGCAGGCCGAGGCTTTTGTGCAGGAGGCACTGGAGACCTTCCGCTGGCATCGTCATGCTACGGTCGATGAGCAAACCTACCGGGCGTTGCACAACGAGCACCGACTGATTGCCGATGTGGTCTGCTTCCCTGGCTGCCATATCAATCACTTAACGCCGCGCACGCTGGATATCGATCGTGTGCAGGCGCTGATGCCGAAATACGGTATCGAGCCGAAGGTTCTTATCGAAGGGCCGCCGCGCCGTGATGTGCCGATTTTACTGCGTCAGACTAGCTTCAAAGCGCTGGATGAACCGGTGCTGTTCAACGGTGAACACCAGGGAACGCATACCGCACGCTTCGGTGAAATTGAGCAGCGTGGCGTGGCGCTGACGCCAAAAGGGCGTGCGTTGTACGATCAGTTATTGGCAGAGGCGGGCACAGGCAAAGACAATCTCACGCACCAGTTACATTTACAGGACGTGTTCAAAGCCTTCCCGGACAGCGAAATGCTGTTGCGCAAGCAGGGTCTGGCGTGGTTCCGCTACCGGCTGACGCCGACCGGCGAAGCGCATCGCCAGGCGATCCGCCCCGGCGAGGATCCGCAACCGCTGATCGAACGCGGCTGGGTAGTGGCGCAGCCCATCATCTATGAAGATTTTCTGCCGGTCAGCGCGGCGGGGATCTTCCAGTCCAACCTCGGCAATGAAACCCAGGCGCGCAGCCACGGCAATGCCAGCAAAGCGCAGTTTGAAATGGCACTCGGTTGCCCGGTATTCGACGAGTTTACCCTTTATCAGGAGGCATCTGAGCGTAGCAAACGACGTTGCGGTCTGCTGTAAAACAGGTAATCTCCAGAAATCAGTTATTTCTGGATAATATTGTTATGGAGAAACCTTCTGCGCCGCTGGCGCACACCTGCCACGGCAGTGTTCTGGGTTGTCGCGAAGCGGCATTTGATATCTGGCGTGGTATTCCGTTTGCCGCGCCTCCCGTTGGCCCGCTGCGCTGGCGTGCGCCGCAGCCGGTGGAACCCAGGCAAGGGGTTCGCATCGCCGACTGTTTTTCTGCCGCCAGTTGGCAAGACGGCGAGTCTTGTCAGCAGATTGGCGGTGGCGATCCGGGGCAATTCTCTGAAGATTGCCTCTACCTTAATGTCTGGTCGCCCGCCAAACGCGAAAAACCGCTGCCGGTAATGGTCTGGTTGCACGGTGGCGGGTTTATCATGGGGTCCGGCGGGCTGCCGCCGTACGACGGCAAAGCGCTGGCCGATCGCGGCGTGGTGCTGGTGACGCTCAATTATCGGCTCGGCCATCTCGGCTTTTTCGCTCATCCGTCGCTGGAAGCCGAAGAGGGCGAACGCGTATATAACTTCGGCCTGCTCGATCAAATCGCCGCCTTGCGCTGGGTGCAAGAGAATATTGCCGCGTTTGGCGGCGATGCGAAAAACGTTACGCTGTTTGGCGAATCTGCCGGGGCGCGTAGCGTGATGGCGCTGATGGCTTCTCCACTGGCAAAAGGGCTGTTTCATAAGAGCATTATTCAGAGCAGCTATACCTTGCCGGATACGCCGCGGGAAGCCGCACTGGTAAAAGGCGAAGCGATTGCTGCGCATTTTGGCCTGACAAACGCCAGTGCAGAGCAGTTGCGGGCGATCCCGGCCGATGCGTTCTGGCCGCTGGTTGCGCCGCTGAAAATTGCTCCCGCGCCGATTGTCGGCGACAAGGTACTACCGGAATCGACACTGGATGTGTTTTTTGCCGCAAAGCAGCACCCGATGCCGGTGATTATTGGCTCGAACAGCGATGAAGCCAGCATAATGGCGGAGTTTGGCGTCGATCTTGCCGGACAAATTGAGAAAATGCGCCGCGAACAGCGTCTTGGGTTAGGGCTGATTAAATTGCTTTATCCGGGTGTGAAGGGCGATGCCGAGCTGGGTCGCCAGGTGTGTCGCGATATGGCATTTACCACGCTCGGGCTGGTGGTGATGCAGGCACAACAGCGGGTGCGACGACCCTGCTGGCGCTACTGGTTTGATTACGTCGCGGAAGCGGCACATGACACTTATATCAACGGCGCGTGGCACGGTAACGAAGTACCGTACGTATTCGACAACCTTATGCTTGCAGAACCGGCGTGCAGCTACGTAAACCCGCGCGATCTGGCGTTTGCCGCGCATCTTGCCGATTACTGGGTGCAGTTTGCCCACCATGCCAACCGCCATTGTGAATCGCTTGCTGGTCCGGTGAACTGGCTGGCCTGCGCGCGCGGGCGCGACAGACTCCTGCGTATCGGACTGAATAAACATGCAGGATTTCGCATGGTTAATCGCTTTATGCGTACGCGTCTGAGCTTTTTTCGCCGGGTGATGCACCATCACGTTAAGCTGGATTAGCTGTCGGCTCTTGCGCTGATTAGGCAGGGTGTTTCATTTAAGGTCGTATCGGAGAAAACAGGGATATCGAGACCGACATATTTCCGGCTGAGACAGTTTACAGCTGAAAATAGAGGTATCATTGGCGACGTAATGTACAGGGAGAACAAAAAATGGACGCTGCATTGCTTGATATGATGCGCTCAGGTGGAAGAAATAAAAACTGGGCGGAGACAATGGTTAATCTGGAAGCCCGTAAGCTGATTAATACAGCTAATACGCTGTCTGCTTTCCACCTCAATGATGGTCAGACTCGAATGAAATTTGTCCAGGAGATAAAAGAGGTTGTTGAGCAGCAGTTCGTCGCGGCCCGGCGTGCAAAATCTGATGAAGAGTGCATGGCCTGCATAAAAAAACTCAGGGCAGAAAAAGAAAACCTTGATGAGCAGGCCCGGATGCTGCGCATGAAGATGGCCAAATTGTACGCTAAAGTGGAGTTCGTCCGGGAAAATAACAAAATTGTCGGGTATGTAATCAGTGCTGTTAAAATTATTGTTTACGGACTAACCACCATCACTGGCGGAATAATGATCGCAACGATGCCAGCCGTCGGTATGCTAGCGGGTGCTATACTTGTTGCCGATGGATTGAATGGAATATCAAAAGAAGTGAACCATTTAAATGGTGGGAAACCAGGATATGAAGGATATTTAGCTAATAAGTGTATGGATGCTGCACAATTTATGGGTTTCAAGCCTGAGTCCGGACTAGCGGTCTACAACTCTATATCACTGGCGGCCAGTGTTTACAGTATAGTTGGGTTGTCCAGAAGACCGGAGGCATGGCGACTTTTCCGTTACCTGGCAGGCGACTTTTACAGGAAAGTAAACACCATGAGCAAACCAAGGCTAACCATGAAAATAGCCGGATATGGCGTTAAGGCCAAAGTGATATTTGACCTTATAAGTACAGATAGTAACTAAGCCTTATTTACCCTACAGAACCGCCAGCATTTAAATGAAATTACTGGCGGCTGAAGAAATGTAACTAATGTAGATACAACAAGGGTTGATATTCCAAGAGGTATAGTTTCATCCGACGATGAGAAAAAAACAGCATAAATAAATAATAAAAACATAATAACGACTGTGAAAAAAGTCCTTTTAAACCTCTTAGCCAAATCTCTGACAACTTCTTCGAACGTACCGCCAAAGTTATCGATATTATGCTGAAGTTTCTGTAATTCCTTCGCCGTAAAACCTGATGCCAGAAGACGCTCTTTACTGAAGTCCGTTGTCATTTCATCAAATTCCTTATCCTAATCAATCCGACACTTGTTCTTCGGTTTTTGTAGGTCTGCATAGTTTAATCCTGACTTCAATAGCGTAGATTCACTCATTTTCACAGTGTTTCCACCTTTCATCCATAAAATTATAGATTCCTCATGACGAATATACGAAACAAACTGACAAAATGACTATTACCAGCAGCAAAGGAAATTAAATAATTTATACAACAATATCAATGGATTAACTTATTATCGTGTTTTTTTATACCATTGACCGTCAACCCCCGATTACGGTTCGTTCAGCGATGAGAGTGACAGCGAGACAGTCAAACGCCTGATTACCGATAACATCATCTGCAAAGCCGCACAACTGAAGTGCAGTTGGGTAGAAACCTCGTTTGGTATTCCTTCGCAACTGGTCGATAAAAGCGGCGACGGGATGGAAGCCACTGCGGAAGGGCTGAAAGGGAAAAGCATCGGCGTGTTGCAGGGGGCGATTCAGGAAACTTACGCTAAAGAGCACCGGGAAAAGTACGGTGTCATGGTGGTGTCGTATAAAGATCAGAACATGGCGTGGGGAGATTTGCTGAACGGCCGTATTGACGCCTCACTGGTGATGTCGGCGGCGGAGCAAACAGGTTTCCTCAACAAGCCGCAGGGGAAAGGGTTTGGCTTTATCGGCAAACCGGTATCTGACGATACGATCCTCGGCAGCGGCATCGGTTTTGGGCTGCGCAAAGGTGACAATGCGACGAAAAAACAGCTTGATGCCGCCATTGATAAAGTACGTGCTGACAGCACCATCAAAACCCTGGCGGAAAAGCACTTCCCCGGTATTGATGTTAGCGTGAGCGCACAATAACGATTCACTGCTCTGGCCCCTGCTGTCTGATGTCCGGCAGGGGCTTTTTTCTCTCTGCGCGATTCCAGCGTTATACCTCGCTTCATATTATTTTCAGCCTGATCTTATCGACAGGAAATATTTTCGCATTTGCGTAAATTCTCAACTGCCAACAATTGGATTCTCAATGAATTTTGTCTAGAGTGTGCGTTCAATAAAGAAATGCTTTTGTCGCTATTTCGCACAATTGCGAAATGCCATTCTACGACCAGAAGGACGTGTTACCAGGCATGAACCGCAGACGATTTATTCAGGCATCCATGGCCCTTGCTGCAACCTACGGCACCACCGGTGTTGCATCTCTTTTCTCCCGCGCGGCGTTTGCGGCAGAGACGGATATTGCTGATGGACAGAGCCGCCGTTTTGACTTCTCTATGCTGCAATCAATGGCACACGATCTGTCGGAGCAGCCATGGGGAGGTGCGCCGAAAGCTTTGCCGAATACGCTGGCAAACCTGACGCCGCAGGCTTACAACAGCATCCAGTATGATGCTCAGCATTCGCTGTGGAATAACGTCAAAGGGCGTCAACTGGATGTGCAATTCTTCCACGTCGGTATGGGTTTCCGCCGCCGCGTGCGCATGTTCTCGCTGGATCAGGAAACGCATCAGGCGCGTGAGATTCACTTCCGCCCGGAGCTGTTCAACTATCACGATGCGGGCGTGGATACCAAACAACTGGAAGGCCAGAGCGACCTCGGTTTTGCCGGTTTCCGTGCCTTTAAAGCGCCGGAACTGGCGCGCCGCGATATCGTCTCTTTCCTCGGCGCAAGTTATTTCCGCGCGGTGGACAGCACCTTCCAGTACGGTCTCTCCGCGCGCGGCGTGGCCATTGATACTTTTACCGATCAGCCGGAAGAGTTCCCGGACTTTACCGCCTTCTGGTTCGAAACCGCGAAACCGTCTGATACCTCTTTTACTGTCTATGCGCTGCTTGACAGCCCGAGCATCACCGGGGCATACAAATTCGTGATCAACTGTGAAGAGAGCCAGGTGATCATGGATGTGGATAACCGCTTGTATGCGCGCAAAGACATCAAACAACTCGGCATCGCGCCGATGACCAGCATGTTCAGCTGTGGCAACAATGAACGTCGCGTTTGCGACACCATTCATCCACAAATTCACGACTCTGACCGTCTGGCTATGTGGCGTGGCAACGGTGAGTGGGTCTGTCGTCCGCTGAATAACCCGCAGAAATTGCAGTTCAACGCTTTCCAGGATGAAAACCCAAAAGGCTTTGGCCTGTTGCAACTGGATCGCGATTTCTCCCATTACCAGGATGTGATGGGCTGGTATAACAAACGTCCAGGTTTGTGGGTCGAGCCGCGCAACCGCTGGGGAAAAGGGGCGGTAAGCCTGATGGAGATCCCGACTACCGGCGAAACGCTGGATAACATTGTGTGCTTCTGGCAGCCAGAAAAACCGGTGAAAGCGGGCGACGAGTTTGCTTTCCAGTATCGTCTGTACTGGAGCGCGATGCCGCCGGTGCGTTCACCACTGGCACGCGTCTACGCCACCCGTACCGGGATGGGTGGCTTCCCTGAAGGCTGGGCGCCGGGCGAGCATTACCCGGAAAAATGGGCGCGCCGCTTTGCCATCGATTTCGTCGGCGGCGATCTGAAAGCTGCCGCGCCGAAAGGCATTGAGCCGGTGATCACGCTCTCCAGCGGCGAAGCGAAACAGGTGGAAATTCTGTATGTAGAACCGTTCGACGGTTACCGCATTCTCTTTGACTGGTATCCGACCAATGATTCCACCGATGCAGTGGAGATGCGTATGTTCCTGCGCTGTCAGGGGGATGCCATCAGTGAAACCTGGTTGTATCAATATTTCCCGCCCGCGGCGGACAAGCGTAACTACGTTGACGACCGCGTGATGCGTTAATCGTCCTTCGCCCCCGTTTGGGGGCGAAAGTTTTCCGGAGGCGCAATGGCAACGGAACACCGCTCAGATACCACCATTCCCGTTAACGACCGTATTACGCTACATGCCGCAGACGATCGATTTGTGCATGAATTACACCAATTGATCGTGAAAAATCGCGACAATTTGCAGCAGTTTCTCGACTGGCCGCAGTATGTTCGCACGGTGGACGATACGCGTAAGACGCTACAGAGCAATATGCTGCTGCACCAGCGTGGCTACGCGAAGATGTTTATGATCGTCGTTGATGAGGTTGTCACTGGCGTGCTGGCGTTTAATTCCATCGAACCGCTAAACAAGACAGCCTATATCGGCTACTGGTTGGATAAAGAAGCTCAGGGGCAGGGGATTTTGTCGCAGGCGTTGCAAGCGATGATGGCTTTCTATACCCGCCGGGGCGATGTACGGCGCTTTGTTATTAAATGCCGGGTGGCGAATCATGCCAGTAATCAGGTGGCGAAACGTAACGGTTTTACGCTGGAAGGCTGTCTGAAACAGGCGGAGTTTCTCAACGGCAACTATGACGATCAGAATATCTGGGCAAAAATTATTGTGGATAATTGTTGCGTGTAAATAGCGGCGCATTTTGCCTCCGTCAGCTAACATAAATAGCCTTTATCGCTTGCGGGCTCCGGACATACTTTCAAATACCCCGTCGCGTAGTATTAACGCGTGTAATAAGGCGGCGGCCAGATGCAGCATCACCGTAATAAATAGCGCTAACGCCACCAAGACCCAATGAACCCGGGCGCGTTGGATGACGGTAACGCCTACGGCATGGGGAGCGCCTGGCAGATACTCCGCCAGGCGAGAAGATTACTTAATCACAACATTGTCTTTCCAGCGGGAATCATTTATATCGCCCCAGCCAGCGGCGTGCGGGTAATACGCTGATCGCTGTTAATGACTTTGGGGCCGCGCAGCAGAATATTTTCGCCCTCCAGTGCCTCGACAACCGCATCGTCGCTTAGCGTTACCTGGTGCTCGACCAGCACATTTCCACGAATGCACGCGTTGCCCTGAACCACAACTTTTTCGTCGAGTTGAAGCGGGCCACCGCTCAGATGCGCATTGCCGCCAACCAACACATGGTGTTTGAGCACACAATTGCCTTCCACCACGGCGTTTTCCGCCACCTGAGAGCTGTAACGTAACGTCGGGATGTCATCGTCCCCGGTGCCAGCGATCACTCTGGCGTTACCGTAAACTTTGGCACAGTCGCACACCCAGACATCGTTCAGGTCATTCCCTTCAAGCAGGGCAAAATCGAAAATTTCTGCCCGATGTTCAATAAAGGCGTAATTGACGATAGCATCGCCATAGATCTGCGCCTGATGCACCACGCGCGAGTGGGTAACGGTGGCCCGGTCATAAATTTGCAGGATTTGCTCGCATTCTGGCGTTAACCCTTTAGCGGCAAAGATATTGCAACCGTGCAGAATACGCGCATCGCCGCGTAAACGGCACTCACCGCGCACCGTCGATAGCTGAACAGTGACGTTGTCACTTAATTCGGCGCCGTGGCTGATTTCACAGCCATCCACCCAGGCGTTATCTTTGATCACCACGTCATGGCAGATAACGCAGGGCTGTGTGATCCGCGCGTTGCCAATGATGCGGCTGCCGAGAAAAACCATGCTGTTTTCAGCATAAATCCAGCAGTTTCCTTGTTGATCGACGACGTTCTCTTCATCGTTCCAGCCGCCATAACCGCCAGCTTTGACGTCATTAAAATCACGCAGCGCGATAATCTGGCGCAGCGCAACCGTTTTTTTCTCGCCGCCAATCTGATAACTAAAAGTGCGCGACTCATCACTGAGACGATATTTATTCATGCTACGTATCTCCCGTCAGCCTGAGTTAAACGTAGCAAATTTTCTGCCGCTGGCTATCGGCGGATGAAATTTATAAAATGCATGCTAAATGCACATTAAAGGTACTGACTGACCATGACAAATCGCCCTGAAAATTACTTTACGGAAAAATATGCGCTGACCGCGACACACTCGGAAGTGCTGAACGCCCTGAAATACATCCAGCCGGGAAAAGCGCTGGATCTGGGCTGCGGCAATGGCCGCAATAGCCTGTGGCTGGCAAGCCAGGGTTTTGAGGTTACCGCCTGGGATAAAAACCCGAACAGTCTTAACAACCTGAAAGCGATTCGCGATGCCGAAGGGCTGGAAAACCTGCATATTGATGCGGCGGATTTAAACACCCTGCAATTCGACGGTGAATACGATTTTATTCTCTCTACCGTGGTGCTGATGTTCCTCGAAGCGCAAACCATTCCTGGTCTTATCAATAACATGCAATGTTGCACTAAAGCCGGGGGATATAACCTGATTGTAGCGGCGATGGATACGGCGGATTTCCCGTGTACGGTCGGGTTCCCGTTTGCCTTTAAAGAGAGTGAACTGCGCAAATACTACACAGGTTGGGAGATGCTGAAATACAACGAAGAGGTCGGCGAACTGCACCGCACCGACGCCAATGGTAACCGCATTAAACTGCGCTTCGCCACGATGCTGGCGCGCAAACCTGCCTGAACCCGTCTTACTGCGGGCAGCAGCTGCCCGCACTTGCTGGTTTTTTAGCGGTGTCACACTCACTGTTCGCCGTTTTAGGGTTTTAACAGCCGCTTAGTAGCGAGCATCACCGGGTTGCTGGCGCGTTAGCGCGCTGCCAGCAGGCAGAGTTGCAACGCCACGTTATACGAGGCTTCAAACGATTTCAGTGGCAGAAATTCAAAGCGCGAATGGAAGTTATGCGCACCGGTAAAGAAGTTCGGCGTCAGCAACCCCTTGGCTGAGAGCGCTGCGCCATCGGTACCACCACGCATCGGCGTCGGTTTCGGCGTAATGCCAAGCGATGTCATCGCTTCAAACATCAAATCGATCGCCCGACGATCGTCGCCGATAGCATTACTGATATTGCTGTAGGTATCGCTGATGCTGTATTCCACTTTGGCGGTGGGATATTGGGCAGCGATTTTGGCGGCAACATCGGCGATTTGCTGCTTACGGCGGGCAAAACTGTCACTGTCAAAATCACGGATACTGGCGCTCAAATCGGCATGTCCCTGTAGTGCATTGATACCGTTAAACCAGACATAACCTTCGCGGCCAGCGGTGTGTTCCGGCGTTTGTTGTCGGTCAAAATGGCTGATGTAATCCATTGCCATCAGCAGCGGGTTAACCAGTACGCCTTTTGCTGACATCGGGTGTGCGGTCACCCCGGTAAAGCGGATCTGCGCGCTGGCGGCGTTAAAGTTCTCATAGACGATCTCGCCCAGTTCGCAACAGTCGATGGTCCAGGCAAAATCAACGTCAAAACGGGTTAAATCCAGCGCTTTCGCCCCACGCAGCCCAACTTCTTCATCCGGCACAAAGGCCACCACAATATCGCCGTGGCGATGTTCGGCGGTGAGGTTTTCCAGCAGCGTCATGACGACGGTTACCGCCGCTTTGTTATCCGCGCCGAGCACGCTGGTGCCATCGCTGAAAATAATCTCTTCATTGGCATAAGCCAGAATCTCCGGGTGTTCCGCCACACGCAGCCAGATATCTTCGCGAGCATTCAGGCAGAGATCTTCTCCTTGAAAACGCAGGATCTGCGGATGAACATGCGGCGACAAACCGACATCAACGGTATCAATATGGGTAATAAAACCGATGCGCGGCGCGCCCGGAACATTGCCTTTTTTCACGGCGGTCACTGTCGCATGATCATCAATCACGATCTCATCCAGCCCCAGTGTTTTCAGCTCATTCGCCAACTCACGTGCCATATCAAACTGCCCGACAGTGGTCGGCAGTGTTGTCGCCGCGGGATCGCTCTGGCTGGTGATAGCGAGGTAACGAAAGAAGCGATGAGTTAATTGACTGGTGAGCGACGACGACATAGCGATTCCTTCTTTATTTGAATTATCAGGTGATTGCAAATTCACTTTAATGTTATTTATGAAAGGGCAAACAACAAGCATTTAAAAGAAAACAACAGGAAAAACTATGATTAGCAAACCGACAACACTTGCTCTGGTAGTGGCTTCGCTTGTAGTCAGTTCTTCTGTCACCGCTAAGACCCTGGTCTATTGTTCAGAGGGATCGCCAGAGAACTTCAACCCGCAACTTTACACCTCCGGCACCAGTGTGGATGCCAGCGCCGTACCGATTTACAATCGGCTGGTGGATTTTAAAGTTGGCACCACCGAGTTGCAGCCGAGCCTTGCGGAAAGCTGGGACGTGAGCGAAGACGGTAAGGTTTATACCTTCCACCTGCGCAAAGGAGTGAAGTTTCAAAGCAATAAATACTTCACGCCGACACGCGATTTTAATGCCGACGATGTGATCTTCTCGTTTATGCGGCAAAAAGATGCTAATAACCCGTACCACAATGTCTCAAACGGTACCTATTCCAACTTTGAAAGCCTGGAATTCGGTTCGTTGATCACCGCTATCGATAAACTCGACGACCATACCGTGCGCTTTACGCTGGCACATCCGGAAGCGCCGTTTGTCGCCGATCTGGGGTGGTATTTTGCCTCGATACTTTCCGCTGAATATGCCGACGCGATGCTGAAAGCTGGCACGCCGGAACGGGTAGATATGGATCCGATCGGCACCGGGCCGTACCGTCTGGCGCAGTACCAGAAAGATTCGCGCATTCTGTTTACCGCGTTTGATAATTACTGGCAGGGCAAAGCGAAAATCGACCGCCTGGTGTTCAGCATCACCCCGGATGCCTCAGTACGTGTGGCAAAACTGGAGAAAAACGAGTGTCAGGTGATGCCGTTCCCCAATCCGGCGGATCTGCCGCGTCTGAAAGAGAATAAAGATATCACCCTGTTGAGTAAGGCCGGGCTGAACACCGGTTTCCTCGCCTTCAACACGCAAAAAGCGCCGCTGGATAATGTTAAAGTACGCCAGGCGCTGGCGATGGCCATTAATAAACCGGCCATTATTCAGGCGGTATTCCAGGGCACTGGCACGGCGGCGAAAAATCTGCTGCCACCGGGGGTGTGGAGTGCCGACAGCGAGCTGAAAGATTACGATTACGACCCGGAAAAAGCGAAAGCGCTGCTGAAAGAGGCCGGGCTACCGGCGGGTACCACCATCGATTTGTGGGCGATGCCGGTTCAGCGTCCCTATAATCCGAACGCCAAACGCATGGCGGAGATGATTCAGGCAGACTGGGCGAAAGTGGGCGTGCAGGCGAAAATCGTCACCTATGAGTGGGGAGAATACCTGAAACGCGTGAAGGGCGGCGAACATCAGGCGGCGCTGATGGGCTGGACGACGGCTACCGGCGATCCGGATAACTTCTTCGGTCCGCTGTTTACCTGTACCTCGGCCAATGGCGGCTCTAACTCGGCGAAATGGTGCTACAAACCGTTTGATAACCTGATCGCTGAAGCGAAAGCCACCACCGATCACGAGAAACGCGCGGCGCTTTACAAACAGGCGCAGCAAATGATGCACGACCAAATGCCTGCTGTGATGATTGCCCACTCAACGATTTTCGAACCGGTACGCAAAGAGGTGCAGGGCTATGAAATCGATCCATTTGGCAAACATATTTTCTGGCAGGTGGATGTGAAAAAATAACCTTTTGCCGCCTGGCTTACTCAGGCGGCAATAAGTAAATTACACAGAAATTGCCTTAAAATTTTTAGGAATTTTCGAGGGTGGGGTCAACACATTCAAAACAACTCTGCTTTACCGACGCCTTTATTATAAAACTTAGAGTGGGTTATGTTGGGGATAGTTATAGTGAGTGTCCGGATTATGGCAATTGTGTAAAATTTGACTATCGAATGGAAGGGTATGGCGCTGTACGATGTGTTAAAAACGGCCATTATTTTAGGTTATCTCGTGACCAGGTGCTCAAGCCTAAAAGAAACAGGGATTTTTCTATTGGTTGGGGAGGGAATTAAAGGAAATTGCCTGGATAATATTGTGATGAAGAACTTCTCCGGTACGCTGAAATCGGGATGTTTTTATCTGAACCAGTTCAGTTATGTTAACGAACCAAGGAAAAGGAAAGCGCTAGAGGACTATATCCATTACTACAACAACGAGCGGATAAACCTGAAATTGAAAGGCCTGAATCCGGTAGGATACCGAACCCAAGCCCTGAAAGGTGCTCAACATGAACTGCCCAACTTTATTGAGTCAGTCCATAACAGCTGTGGCCCTTTCATGATCTATCACCAAGGGAAAAGACCTGGGTTGTTAGGGTCAATGCACCCGGCTCCAGGAATATAAATACCATCTCCAGGACAATTGCCATCTTTATATTGAGCATTCGATGAAGTAGTGGCAGCATGTGACAAAGTTGATACGCCAAAAGATAGGGATGCGCTGAGTATTAGTAACTTTAATAATTTCATATTTTTTCCTGAAGGTTAAATAATTAAAATCAAGAAAATAATTATTACCATCATTAGCATAAACGAAAGCTAAACAGCCATATATTTTGCCAGCCTGTGGACGCTGTCGCAATTAGCGACTTTTTTGAATATAGCGGCTCAATGTTAAATGCTCGGGATTCGATCCGCAGGTTTTCCGCCAGGTTTACCACGTAATGTGAGCCGGGAGCATTTTTCATTTGCAGTTAATGTGAGCCGAAATTGGTGATGATTGCGAGTCGGAGGGATTTCGATTATGCACCGCTACAGTCAGGGATACTGAGGCCATTCTTTTCTCTTTATTTGTCGTTATTCCCTCGCCAAACAGAAAATCACAGGCATTGTAGTGAATAAATTCAGCACGAATAATAGATTATCTTCGGTAGGCAATTTTTTGATCTCGCGCAGTTTTTTGCCCTGCCGTACTGTGAATGCATTTGCTATAACTTAATTGCAATCGTGCACTCACAGGGAATTTCTTATGCGTAATCATGCGTTAGTTAGCGTTGCCTTATTGACCGGTCTGCTGGCGTTATCAGGTTGCGCTTCAAAAGTGACCGCGCCGGAAAAATACTCCGGTTTTTTGAAAGATTATTCAGGCTTGCAGGAAACCACCTCCGCAACCGGCAAACCGGTATTGCGCTGGGTGGCACCGGGATTCGACCTGGCAAAATATGACAGCATTGTTTATCACCCGGTAACGTATTATCCGGCTGCCAAAGCCACCAGCCAGGTAAATCAGCAGGTACTGGATGGTGTGCTCAGTTACACCAACAGCAAACTAAAAGCCGCCGCCGCAGCGCGCAAACCGCTGGTCACCTCGCCGGGGCCGCACAGCCTGATCTTCCGCGGTGCGATTACCGGTGTTGACGCCAGCAAACAGGGATTGCAGTTCTATGAAGTGATCCCGGTTGCCTTGGTAGTTGCCGGTACGCAGATGGCAACTGGCCACCGTACCATGAATACGAATCTCTACTTTGAAGGCGAGCTAATTGACGCCCAAACCAATGCGCCGGTACTGAAGGTGGTGCGCAAAGGCGAGGGCAAAGATGTGAGCAATGAAAAGGCGCAGGTCACCGTCGCTTCCCTGAAACAGGTGATTGACGATATGGCGACCGACGCCACGATGTTTGATATCAGCAAGCGTTAGCTTTCCGTCGCCATCCGCGTCCGCCCGGCCAGTTTTCCGGGCGGGCAAACATCACCAGATTGCCGGTAAGGATCAGCAGTAAGCCGGCAATCGCATTCAGATGCCAGACATAACCCTCATAAAAGGTCGAAATGCTCAGCGCAACCAGCGGAAACAGCAAGGTGCTGTATGCCGCCTTGCTCGGACCAATTCGGCCAACCAGCGTAAAATATGCGCCAAAGCCGATCACCGAACCGAACAGCGCCAGATAGACCAGCGCGCCGAGGTAACTTGCCGTCCACTGCGGTGTAAAATCGTCGCCGCGCAGCAGACCAATGACTCCCATGATCAGCGTACCATACAGCATCGCCCAGCTATTGGTGGTCAGGGTTTCCAGCCCTTTACGTTGATGGCGCAGACTTATCATATTGCCAAACGAAAAACCCAGCGTCCCCAGCATCGACAGACCAATACCCAGCAGCAGCGTGCTGCTCCAGCCGCTGGTGACCAGATCTTGCCAAAACAGCGTCACAATACCGGTCAGCCCTAGCGCCGCAGCAACAAAGAAGCGCGCTGGCGGTTTTTGCCCGAAGAACAGGTAACTGTTGACGGCATTAAACAGTACCGCCATTGAAAAGATCACCGATTCCAGCCCGGTGTTAATCCACGTGGTGGCGGTATAAAAACACCAGAAGTTAAAGCCGAAGACACAACTGCCTTGCAGCAGACAAAACAGGTGATCGCGCAGCGGTAAACCACGCAGTTTGCGCCGGACCAGCAGTATCAGCATGATTGCCGCCGTTGCCAGCGCAAAACGCCAGAAAATCGACACTGGCGCTGCCACCGGGCCTTGTTGCAGAAAAATAGCAATCCACGTCGTTCCCCAAATAATTACCACCAGACCGTACAGCAATGCGTTCATAGTTATTTCCGATACGAAAAACGAATCCTGAGTGTGGCAAAACGCGGGCAGGGACGATTGCAGGAGATTGCGCCGGACTTGCATATTCTTGCGTTTTTCTTTGCACAACGCTGGAATCCGGCTTCAGCTATTCATAGACTGGGATTCTGGTTGAACAATGATGATGTCCGCGAATGCCTGACCACTACGAAGCCTTTGAAAACCTGAGCAAACACAACGCCGTATTGCACAATTCGGTGGCGCTTAACTCTGGCATTCAATTAGCAGTCTGGTCGAACAAACGCGACAACATTACGCAGTACTGCAATCACCATACGCTGAGCCTGTACGTGGCCGATGGCTATGAGAGTTACCACAAAACCGCGTATGGCTGGAAAAACGGCGGCGGGCCGGATCGTTTTTGTCTGATGCCGAAAGAGAGCGAATCGGTGTGGGACATTCGCGATGATTTGACCTTCGTCCACCTTTACTGTACCGATGAGCATCTGCGGGACGTCGGTGAACGGGTCTGGGATCGCAGCCCGGCCGCGTTCACCCTTGATGAGAAAACCTTCTCGCAGGATGCGCGCATCACCGCACTTTATCGCCAGTTTCTGCTGGATTGCGACTGGCAGCAAAATGCCAACCAGCTTACTTTGAGTACTGCTTCGACACTGCTGCTGACGCATCTTGTGCAGCACTACAGCAATGTGCAGTGGCAATTGCCCGTGGTGAACGGCGGTCTGGCCCCGGCGGCGCTGCGTAATGTGCTGGATTATATCGAAGCGCATCTTGCACAGGCGTTGTTACTGTCGGATCTGGCGGCGCAGGTTGCGCTCAGTGAATATCACTTTGCTCGCATGTTTCGCCAGTCGATGGGCGTTGCGCCGCACCAGTTTGTGATGCAGCGCCGGATGGTACGGGCGAACGATTTGTTGCTCAACAGCGCACTTCCTCTGACCGATATCGCCCTGGCCTGCGGTTTTAGTTCCGCCAGCCACTTCAGCAACCGTTTTAAAGCGGCGAAAGGGCTGACACCGTCACAGCTACGCGCGACGCGCCAGCGTTAATGTGCCGTAGCAGATACCGCCAGCCACTAATCCCCAGAATGCCGAACTAATGCCCAGCAGCGTGACGCCGCTGGCGGTCACCAGGAAGGTGACAACTGCGGCATCGCGATCCGTTTCCTTAACCAGCGCCTGATGAAGGCTACCGCTGATAGTACCCAGTAGCGCCAGCCCGGCGAGCGTCTGGATCCAGCTCAATGGCAGGGCGGCCAGCAAACCGGTGATCGAGCCGCCAAATATTCCCGCCAATAGATAAAACAGGCCAGCCGCTGCCGCGGCCACCCAGCGTTTGCTGGCGTCCGGGTGCGCATCCGGGCTTTGGCAAATGGCGGCCGTAATTGCTGCGATACAGATCGAATAGACACCAAACGGCGACAACAGCAGCGCCAGCGCGCCGGTAAAAATAATCAGCGGTGAAACCGGAATGGGGTAACCGGACGCCTGCATTGTGGCGAAGCCGGGGGCATTTTGTGACGCCATCGTCACCAGAAAAAAGGGAATGCCGATGCTGATAAGCGATGCCCAGTGAAATTCCGGCGCGGTGTAAACCGGAGAGACGACAGAAAATGTTACTCTTTCCGTGACAACGTCACCATGTATAACGGCGACCAGCGCACCAATAAGTAAAGTTGCAACAATAGCATAGCGCGGGGCGAGGGCTTTACAGACCAGCCAGGCCAGTAGCATACTGCCGCACAATGCAAAATGGTTCTCAATATTAGTGAAGATCTGTAAACCAAAACGCAGCAGAATACCGGCCAGCATCGCGGCCGCCAGCGTGTGCGGAATGATTTTCATCAGCCGGGCGAATAACCCAGTGACGCCGCACAGCACGATGAGCGCGTTGGCAAAGACAAAAATACCGACCGCTTCACCGGGTGTTGCGCCTTGCAGGCTGGTCGCCAGCAGCGCCGCGCCGGGGGTAGACCATGCAGTGAGCACCGGCATGCGATACCAGAGCGTCAGCGCCAGCGTGCTGATGCCCATGCCGAAGCCAAGTGCGGTCATCCATCCGGCGATTTGCGCAGGGCTCGCGCCAGCAGCGGAGGCCGCCTGCCAGATAATGGCGGCAGAACTGGCGTAACCAACCAGCACGGCGACGAAGCCCGCAAGAATGCTGGTAAACGGCAGTGAAGACGTTGTGGAAAGTGTTGCAGGGCGCATTGGTACTCCTTGTGCGTTATAGCATCCAGATAATTTAGCATTGTGCGTTATAGCGCACAAGTAAGCAGGAGGAATAATGGATCTCACCGTTTATCTGGCAACCATGCTGAAAAGCCTGCGTCAGGGCCGCGGCTGGAGCCTTTCCCGGTTGGCAGAGGAGACGGGCGTTTCCAAAGCGATGCTCGGGCAGATAGAACGTAACGAGTCCAGCCCGACCGTGTCGACGTTATGGAAAATCGCCACCGGCCTGAATGTCCCTTTTTCCACCTTTATCGCTCCGCCTGAAGAGGAAAGGCCGCAGGCCTACGATCCGCAGCAGCAGGCGATGGTGATCACGCCGATTTTTCCGTGGGATGAAAAACTGCACTTTGATCTCTTCTCTGTTAATCTCGCGCCTGGTGCTATCAGCGAGTCCACGCCACACGAAGCTGGGGTTATAGAGCATGTGATTGTGATTAGCGGTGTGCTGGATATGTGCACTGGCGGGCAGTGGCGAACCATTGTGGCGGGCAGCGGCCTGCGTTTTGCCGGGGATGAAGCGCACGCCTACCGCAACAGCACCGCACAAACGACGCATTTCCACTCGCTTATCCATTACCCAAAAGAAAAAGCCGCAGGCAAGCCTGCGGCAAAAACGACGACGATTAACGAATCAGATAACCCAAAATAATTCGTGGTACAGGAGAGCTAATGCCTCTGTAACCTGAAGTATGCCGGGTTAACAACATGACGAGGAATGTCCGGGTCACTACCTTACTGTTAAGCAAAACGCAGCGGAAATAGCAATTTCGACATTGCATTACCATCTGGCGCAAATTCCCCTTGTGGCAGGTGGTGAAACGCCCCGGTTGTGACTACAATAGCCGCCATTTTGTACATAATGGATAACGACGATTGTATGCGCCTGCAACCCCATCATCTTGAACTGTTAAGCCCGGCCCGCGATGCCGCCATTGCCCGTGAGGCTATCCTGCACGGTGCGGATGCCGTCTACATCGGCGGGCCGGGTTTTGGCGCTCGCCACAATGCCGGTAATAGCTTGCAGGATATCGCCGAACTGGTGCCGTTCGCCCATCGCTACGGCGCGAAAGTGTTTATTACTCTGAACACCATTCTTCATGATGACGAACTGGAACCGGCGCGGCGCCTGATAGGCGATCTCTACCAGGTGGGTGTTGATGCGCTGATTGTGCAGGACATGGGTATTCTGGAGCTGGATATTCCGCCGATTGAGTTGCACGCCAGCACCCAGTGCGATATCCGCAGTGTGGAAAAAGCCAAATTCCTTTCCGATGTGGGTTTCAGCCAGATCGTTCTGGCGCGCGAACTCAACCTTGAGCAGATCCGCGCTATTCACAACGCGACGGATGCCACCATTGAGTTCTTTATTCACGGTGCGTTATGTGTCGCGTATTCCGGGCAGTGCAATATTTCCCATGCGCAAACCGGGCGCAG
This sequence comes from Kosakonia oryziphila, assembly GCF_900094795.1. Taxonomy (GTDB): domain Bacteria; phylum Pseudomonadota; class Gammaproteobacteria; order Enterobacterales; family Enterobacteriaceae; genus Kosakonia; species Kosakonia oryziphila. Next base: position 30,633 of record NZ_FMBC01000007.1, on the reverse strand, counting down.
CGCCAACCGTGGCGACTGCTCGCAGGCCTGTCGTCTGCCGTACACCCTGAAAGATGATCAGGGACGCGTGGTGGCCTATGAAAAACACCTGTTGTCGATGAAAGATAATGACCAGACCGCCAACCTGGCGGCGCTGATCGACGCGGGCGTGCGCTCCTTCAAGATTGAAGGGCGTTACAAAGATATGAGTTATGTGAAGAACATCACCTCGCATTACCGCCAGATGCTTGATGCGATCATTGAAGATCGCGGCGACCTCGCGCGCGCCTCCGCCGGGCGTACCGAGCACTTTTTTATTCCCTCGACGGATAAAACGTTCCATCGCGGCAGCACCGATTACTTTGTTAATGCCCGCAAAGGTGATATCGGTGCCTTTGATTCACCGAAATTTATCGGCCTGCCGGTAGGTGAAGTGCTGAAAGTAGGCAAAGATCATCTCGATATCGACGTCACCGAGCCGCTGGCGAACGGTGATGGTTTGAACGTACTGGTGAAACGTGAAGTGGTCGGTTTTCGTGTCAACGTGGCGGAGAAAACTGCTGAAAACCGTTATCGCGTTTTCCCGAATGAAATGCCGGAGGTGCTGAAAACCCTGCGTCCGCATCACCCACTGAACCGCAACCTCGATCATAACTGGCAGCAGGCGTTGCTGAAAACTTCCAGCGAGCGGCGGATCGCGGTGGATATTGAGCTGGGCGGCTGGCAGGAACAACTGGTGTTAACGCTGACCAGCGAAGATGGTGTCTCGGTGACACATACGCTGGAAGAGCAATTCGATGAAGCCAATAATGCGCAAAAAGCGCTGGATAACCTGAAAGATGGCCTAATGAAGCTGGGGCAAACCCGCTACTACGCCAGAGAGGTTCAGGTAAATCTGCCAGGCGCGCTGTTTGTGCCTAACAGCCAGCTAAACCAGTTACGCCGTGAAGCGGTGGAGATGCTGGAAGAGGCGCGTCTGGCCAGCTACCAGCGTGGTAGCCGTAAAGCGGTAGCCACACCGCCTCCGGTCTACCCGGAAACGCATCTTTCATTCCTGGCTAACGTTTATAACCATAAAGCGCGTGAATTTTATCATCGCTATGGTGTACAGCTGATCGATGCTGCTTTTGAAGCGCATGAAGAGAAGGGGGACGTACCGGTAATGATCACCAAGCACTGCCTGCGTTTTGCCTTCAACCTGTGCCCGAAACAGGCGAAAGGCAATATCAAAAGCTGGCGCGCCACGCCGATGCAACTGGTGCACGGTGATGAAGTGCTGACGCTAAAATTTGACTGCCGTCCGTGCGAAATGCACGTCATCGGGAAAATTAAAAACCACATCCTGAAGATGCCGCTCTCCGGCAGTGTGGTGGCATCCATCAGCCCGGATGATTTGCTGAAGACGTTACCGAAAAACAGATAGCAAGACGGGTGGCTAAGCCACCCGTTTCTTTTAGCGGTTATTTTCCGGCAGTGGCGGTTTCTTGGCGTGATCGCTTTGGTGCTTGTCGTCATGTTTTTCATCATGACGCGGCGCTTTATCACCCTTGTGTTTTGGCGGCGGCACTTCACGCGACGGCTTCTTATCACCTTTATGGTGTTCTCCGGTCGGGTATTGATCCTGCGGTACTGGAGCACGGTTGTCAGCGAATACCATTGAAGAGAAGCTCACGGCCAGAATGGCAGACATTAGTGCAATCTTTTTCATATTACGTCCTTACACGCGCTATTGCGTGGCGCTGATTTCACGCCCAAAAAGTGAAGATTTTATGGAGCCGTTAACCTTCTTTAATATACCTGGAAGATGGCGGCAGATAGCGCCAGTAGGGCGGTGAACCGAAACTCGCCAGTAAGAAATCGATTAGCACGCGGGTGTTGAGCGACGGGTATTTCCCGCCAGGGTAGAGCAAATAAATCGATTGCGCTTCGGCGGAATAAGTTGGCGAAAATTCTGGCAGCAAATCTACCAGTTCACCACGGTTCAGCATCTCGCCTACCTGCCAGTCCGGGTAAAGCAGTATCCCTGCGTCATTTATTGCCGCCTGGAGTAACAATTCGCCATTGTCAGAAACAATTTTTGCCTGCGGGAAAAACTGATATTGCTGTTCGCCCTTGTGAAAGCGCCAACGTTGCAATCCCGTTTTTCCGCGATAAGCCAGTAACTGATGATGCTGTAGTGCTTCCGGTGATTCCGGCCGCCCGTGACGGCGAAGGTAGGAGGGCGTTGCCACCAGGTGACAGCGCTGGCTGGCGATCAAACGGCCATGCAGTTCTGAATCTTTCAGCGAGGCGATGCGCAGCAGCAGATCCGTGCCGTCGGCGAACGGATCGATATAGTCATCATTCAGGTTCAGCTCGATGTACAGCGCCGGGTAACGCGCACTCAGTTCGCTGATGCGCGGCCCGATATGCCGTAAACCGAAGGAGGTTGGGGCGTTAATGCGAATGCGACCGCCGGGTTCGTTGCGTCGTTCGCCCACCTGCGTTTGCGCATCGGCAAGCTGCTGGAGCATGACGCGAAAGGCTTCGGCATAGATATGACCGGCATCGGTGGTGGTCACCGCGCGGGTGTTGCGATACAGCAGTTGCGTTTCCAGCGCCTGTTCCAGTTGCTGAACAACGCGGGAAAGCGACGAGGCGGCAAGCCCTTCGTTACGCGCCACTTCTGACAAGTTCCCTTCGCGCACAATGGCGAGAAACAGGTGCATCGAACGGGCGCTAATCTGGTTGAGTGATTTCATCTTTGCGTGATCCGCAATGGTCCATAGCGCATTGTAGTGTTTTTACGCACAGGATTCATCGCTAAGCTACGCGAACAATAATCACCGGAGAGTATGATGAATAACCCTGTTTTAGCATTCGATGAAACCGTCCGTTCGCGTTCTTCCGTCCGTGCGTTTTTACCTACACCGCTCAGCGATGAGCAGATCCGAGCGGTTTTGCAGGATGCGCAATACTCACCGTCGAACTGCAACACGCAGCCGTGGCATGTGCATGTGGTTTCCGGCGAGACCAAAGCTCGGCTGGCAAAAATGATGACAGTTAACGACCTGGAAGGGCGACAGACACCGGATTTCACTTTTTCTTATGAAGATTTCCACGGTGACTATATTGAACGTGCGTACGAACAGGCAAGGCTTTACTACGAGGCCATTGGCATTGACCGTGACGACAAGGTGCGCCGCAAAGAGGCCTACCTGCGTAACTACCAGTTCTTCAATGCGCCGCACGCTGCGTTTCTGTTTATGCCGTCCTTTGGCGATAACATCCGCGTCGCATCGGACATTGGCATGTATGCGCAAAGTTTTCTGCTCTCTCTGACTGCGCGCGGTTTTGCCGGTATTCCGCAAACTATGCTTGGTTTTCACGCCGATATGATCCGCAACGAGTTGGGTGTTTCCGACGAATACCGGCTGCTGTTTGGTATCTCGTTTGGCTATGCCGATACAAGCGCCGCTGCCGCCAATACCCGCATGCCGCGCGTACCGGTGGAAAACAGTGTGGTGATGCACGGGTAAGATATGCTGGCCGGGGCAGGCCGAACGCTGGCACGGTTCAAGCTCCAGGCCAGATAGATCAGCGCTGCCATTTGTTTCAATAATGGCTATAGCCCAACTTATTTGTAGGCCGGATAAGGCAACGCCGCCATCCAGCAATCAACGCGCAAGTCGCCGCTGCACTGCCGACAAAGTGCGACGGCGTATTCAGCCGCTCACCAGGCGAATCACTGCCCAGTAACACGCCAGTCGCCGCTTCACCATTGTGGTCGGAAAATGAATAAAATTTTCAGTGCGCAAACATGAACCAAAACGTCCAGCGCCCCCTCATTTGCTGGACGTCGATTCAGATTCTTATAGGAATAAGAAAAATTTAGAGCCTGGCCCATTAGACTATTTTATTTGCCATTTTGGTCCAGGGCAGTGCTCACACAACATGTTATGGCATTTTGAACGCCGCTTGCGGCGGCCCTTAGGGCGAGCGAAGCGAGTAATCCTCACGTACTGCGTGTACGCTCCGGTTGTTATGCGCTGTCCGTGCCCAAACTGGCTGCAACAATAAACGCTTACTGGGCCAGGCTCTTATAATTTATATATATTATTAATGAAGGCTCAGAATTATTTGAAACCGCCTTTGACCAATGTTCCTGTCTCATCATGAGTCCAGGTAATGGCGCCTGGACAAGCAGCCGAACCTCTCGATAAAGTAGAAATGGTTCCCTGTAATTTGCCATTGTTTCCGGTTGGCGGAAGGAATTTTACTTCATATAGAGGTATCATTTCTGAAGCTACTGAATAATACCATAAACTGCCGTTTACCATCTTTAGTGTTTTTAGTAGGCTGAATACCTGTATAGCCAATACCACCGCCTCCGGTGAAACCAAACTGGTTAGCAAAATAAAACTCATCGACTGGGGCTGCTGCATTGATTGTTATACCAAAAGTAATTTGATTTATTGGTTCTGAAGATTTTATCTTCCAGTTCATACTGGGAGTTGCAGCAACACAGAAACCAGCGAAACCGAGCAGACCAGTAGCAATAATGCTTTGTTTAAAAAAACTCATAAAAACTCCTTAATTGAGTGTATAAAACTTCCTGTATAACAAAAAGATATTAGCACAACTTGCTTTCCAGGCAATGCCAATAACATACTGATAAGACTATGAAAATACACTATAGAATGTATGTGCCATTAATATGGTAAGTTTAACAGAAAAAACATCAATAACAATTCGGTGATGATATTTTGCTTCATCACCAGACAGTATCTTTTTATCAAAATAATCATCATCAAGCCCTGCATTATAGAAGTTATAGGTGATTCCTCAAGGGCCATGATTGCAATATATATCACTGGCATGAATGAATCGTCCATAACGAGAAACAAGTACCTTCTCCCACTTCGCTTTTAGCTCATTCATGATGAACATATTGTTGTTACTGAATGCATGTGCCGTAAAATATCTCTATTTTTTAATTACATTGAACTCATTACTATGTTTACAGCAGCATTAACCTTAAACACCATAGCAAGGACATAATCAATTGCATACAGAAAAGGTAAAGTCTGTGAGTGATTATGTCTGTTCCTCACTCACAGCGGACTTATATTAGTCACTCCCTGACTTTTTATCGTCCAGAACATCTATATGAGGTTTCATATATTTTCTTCATTTTCTGAGAGGTGCTTCCCAGTAATTCCCGTTGCGGCCTATCTCTCCTCATCGTATCTTGTTGCCGCACCTGCAAACACAGGTGTCGGGGTTAGCCTCCTGATAAAACTTAGTGACGGTACAAGCCTAATTTTGTACTGTACAGCCTGCTATATCTCAATGGTGGGCTGGACGGGGGCGCTGCAAAGCGCGCCGGTTTCACTAAGGCCGGTAAGGCTAACTTCGTTCAGTCCGCCACCCGCGAGATTAGCCTCTCCGGTGGCGAAGTTAAAAACACACTTAGTGAGGCTGCCTTATGGCTACAACCCCCAACCACATTCATTCTCTGTTAGCACTGCCTTTTTCCTGTTCAACCGATTTCACTGAGCTGGCCGACAACTGCGAGCGCTTTGCCGAAGTGCTGGTTGAAACCCATGAACCAGCGGAAAAACTGGCGCTTTGCGGCAAACTCGGTTCCTGCCTTAATTTATTACACACGACGTTACATGAGCCAATCCCCGCGCATTTAACTGAATCACTGACCGTCGAGTTTTTACCTTATATTCCGGAGTTCGCACCGGAAAGCGATGCGCTGTGCCGTTATTGTGAAGAGCTAACGCGGTTGCTGATTAATGGTTCGCTGTCCGCTGATCAGTCCCGCGTGATAGGGGATTTATTGCTGGATTTGGTGATGTTTTTTGCTGAGCGCCTGAAAGCGCCGCGCTGGATAAAAACCGGGCAGGGCGTTATAGCGCTGGACGTGCTGAATTAAATCCTGGCGAGGATGAAAAAAAAGAGTTTGCTGTTTATTGCAGCAAACTCTACTTCGATCCACTCCACTGACTTCAGCAGCTAAAACCCCATATTCTGGTTGTGTGCGCTAAAACAGAAAGCCGCCGACTATTCACTTTTCGTTACTGATATGCAGCATTTCGGCTTCAATTACACGGTTTGTGCGTGAATTAGCCAATCCAGTTTGCCGCCATAAAATCGATAAAACAGCGTATCCGGGGAGAAAGATAACGGCTGGCTGGCCACAGCGCGGAAAAAGTACCCTGAGTGATACAACAACCAGCTAAAACCTCTTGCAGATCTCCCTGGCTGAGTGCTTCTCGCACGGCGAAATCAGGGACATAACTGATACCCAGCCCTGAGGTGCTGATACGGATCACTGCTTCGATATTATTGGCGGTTAACACGGACGCAGGTTTGTAATCGCCTGTTATACGTAACCCCTTTAGTTCCCACGGCTGGATAAGCCCGGTCGAAGGGAAGCGGAAGAGAACGCATTTATGGTTTTTCAGATCGTCGGGGGAGGCTGGTTCACCATGCTCGCGCAGATAAGCCGGGCTGGCACAAAGAACAAAACTAAACTTGCCGAGTGTTTTTGATGTCAGTCTGGAGTCGGCTATTTTCCCGCTGCGTATTGCCACATCGAACCCTTCATCGACAATATTGACCAGCCGATCGCTGAAATCCAGCTCCAGCTCAATATCAGGATAACGCCGGGTGAAGGACGGAAGCAGGGGAAGCAGCAAACGGTAGCCGATAACAGGGAGCGACACTCTTAGTTTTCCGGCGGGTTGCTCCACCGTGGTGGTCAGTTCGGCCTCGGCTTCGCGCAACTGCTCCAGAATATGCTGGCAGCGTGACAGTAAAACTGTCCCTTCAGCCGTGAGGCTGACGTTACGTGTGCTGCGATTAAAAAGTCTTACACCCAGTTTATTTTCCAGCCGGGCTACGTTTTTACCCACTGCCGATGCGGAAATGCCCAGCGACCTCGCAGCCTGTACAAAGCTGAGGGTTTCCGCTGTTCTTACAAAAGAAGTAAGCGAGGTGAAACTGTCCATCGATTATAAACTTTTTGTCTCTTCATAAGGTATTCCCAGTCTATTTATCTAATTTAAAATCCGCAATAACATGGCCGGACATTGTTTATTTCCTTTTTAAGAACGCTGAATTTTAAAGGTAATCTCATGTCCTCACTCATCGCATCCTCTTCCCGTGCCACCAGAATGACCGCCGCGATGGCTGTGTTCCTGGCGGCTATGTTATTACCGTTGAGCTTCACCGGTGGCGTTGTTACCACACCTGCCATTAGCCATGCGCTGGGAGGCAGTCCTGCTGCGCTCACCTGGCTGACGAACGGCTTCATGTTGACCTTCGGCAGTTTGCTGCTGACAGCAGGTATTGCTGCGGATATGGCAGGCAGAAAGCGAATATTTATCGCCGGATTAATCATTTTTTGCGTCAGCAATCTGTTTATTTATTTGGCGCAAAGCACCGCCATTATCGGCGTATTCAGGGCGCTACAGGGCATCGCTGCGGCAATGACGTTAGCCGGAGGCAGCGCAGCGCTGGCGCAGTTATATAACGGAAATGCCCGAACCCGGGCGTTTAGTCTGCTTGGTACCATGTTCGGTGCCGGATTAGCTTTCGGGCCGCTGCTTATTGGACTGATTACCGACGTTTTTGGCTGGCGCTGGGTTTATGCTTCAATGGCAATGCTCTCTGGTATCGTCGCGCTGACCGGGAGCGCATTTTTACCGCCGTCAGAAAAACAGCCGCCGCAGAAAGCGGATATCGCTGGCATCGCGCTCTTTACCCTGGCGCTGATCCTGTTCACTTCAGCTGTGATGCTGTTGCCGGTTTATGGATTTTTATCCCTGCCTGTGCTGGCTTTGTTTATAGCTTCCACGCTGCTTATTCGCTGGTTTGTGAATCACTGCCGAAAAATTAAACATCCTGTTTTTGATATTGCGCTCTTACGCAGCCCACGCTTTGCAGGAGTCCTGTTATTGCCGGTTGCCACCTGTTATTGCTACGTTGTGCTGCTGATAATTATTCCGCTGCACTTTATGGGCGGTGACGGGTTAAGCGAGACACAAAGTGCGTTTTATCTGCTGGCCCTGACGGGACCGATGTTGGTATTTCCCTCGCTCGCAGCCTTTCTGACCCGATGGTTTACGCCTGGTGCGGTTTCGGCCACCGGGTTGATTTTAGCTGCCGCCGGTTTACTTGCGCTTGGGCAGGCATTGCAGGGTGGCAGCATCAGTCTGCTGTTGTTTTCACTGGTGATCATCGGCGCAGGTGCGGCGCTTCCGTGGGGGCTAATGGACGGGCTTGCTGTTTCTGCCGTCCCGGTGGAACAAGCCGGTATGGCGGCAGGGTTGTTTAATACGGTTCGCGTTGCCGGTGAAGGAATTGCACTGGCGATGGTTACGGCATTGCTGGTGGCGATAAACCATCTGAAGCTTAGAGAGGTGGCCGCTGATTACTCACCCGATGTCATCAACGACGCTGTTAACTGGCTGGGTGGTGGCAATATTGATCGGGCGGCGGATCTTCTGCCCACTGTTTCCCGGATGTTGCTGCGAGAGAGTTACGATTCCGCCTATACCTTTTTATTTCAGGCGCTGGCGGGAATGACGCTGGTCTGCGCTTTTATGGTCTGGAAGATGTTACGTAAAAACGGTCACGGTCAAACTTAAGTGTTATGTCGCCCCCTGACCGCGCAACGATCTTGACAGCGTTTTACGACTTTCCCTCGCGACAAAAACCGGAACATAGAGGCAGGACAATTTCCCATTTTCTAAAAAATCCATAAGGGAGATGTTTGTTTGCTCAATCTGGCTGAATAACTCAATTGCCCGTTACGTGCGGCGGCTATATCCGAAAGCAGATCACCCCGCACCCACCTTTAATGCCCGTGCAGATGCATGCTCAATAAGTACGCTTGCATATCGCCACCAGATAAGCAGTGCCACAAGCGCAATGGCGCTCAGCACGCTGAACGCGGTGGCAAAGGAGTAATTACCGGCAATCATCCCTGTTAATGCCGGGCTCATTGACGCACCGATGCCCTGCATTAGCATCACCACGCTTTGCCCGGCATTAACGTGCCCGCTATCGCACAGCAGCGCCACAATAAAACCGGGTACCACCACGCCAAGGATACCCGCAGCCGCGCCATCCAGTATTTGCACTGGCACCATCATCAGCGGGGCAGCCGAGATTGCTGCCAGCGCAGCCCGCAGAGGCATTATCAGCAATGCCAACATAATTAATCGCCAGTAACCGTACTTATCGATTCGCCGGGCAACCCAAATGGCCACCGGAATCATCACCGCCTGAGAAATAATCACCGTGGCGGCAGCATACAAACCGGGATTCATGGCGCCAGGCGCGGCGGCGACGCGCATGCTGAGCATGGGTAACAGCGCAGCATTGGCCAGATGAAACAGCATCAGGGTCAATCCGGTAATAAACAGTGCCCTGTTTTGGGTGAGTACCGAAAGCCCCGGCAGCGGTTGAGGAACAGAGAACTGTATACCTCGCGCCGCATCGTTATCGATATCTTGACTGCGAATGGCCAGCAGCGCGCACAGCGTTAACACGGTCGTACAGGCCATCAACAGGAAAATACCGCCGACGCCCCAGTACCAGGCAATACCTCCGGCAATCAGCGCGGTAAAGAAATTTCCTGCGTGATTGAATGCCTCATTTTTACCCATTTGACCATTAAAGCCGCGTTGCCCTGTCAGACCCAGCGTAATCCCGGTGATCAGAGGGCCGACAAAAGCCGCGCATATTCCGCTGACTATTTGCGAAAGCGCGACGACGGTGTTTTGCTGGCTGAACCAGAGCAGAAACGTACTTGCGGTAATCATTATGCAGAGCAGCGCCAGCAGAGTCCGTTTGTTTTTGGACGTGTCGGTGACAAATCCTGCCGGGAGTGTCGCCAATAACCCTGCCACGCCGCCCAGCGTCATCAGCAAGCCGATATCATCCGGTTGCCAGTGGCGCTGGGTGAGAAATATCCCCAGAAAAGGGCCGAGACCATCGCGGACATCAGCAATAAAAAAACTTGTCAGGCACAGCGCCCTCAGGGAACGAAGAGACATATTTCCGGCCTTTAGCATAGTTAACTCACTCTGTTAGCAATGGTATATGCTTCAACCAAACTCGCGAAATCATTCTCATTAAGTGTATCGGCATTTGATGAAAATAAGATGGTTAGCCAGGTCCGTGCCGGTATGGTGAGCCGGGAGTTGAAGCAAAATAGCGAGGCGAAAACCAAAGGGGAACAACTGTTTCGTGAGTATGGCGTTACGGGGGCGTGTGGAGAGGCAGAAAGCGGGTTTGCTACGGTAAGGGTTTATGATTACCTGCATGGGAAAAAGCCATCAACGCGGGTTATGCGCTGCGGGTGTTACTTTCGTTAATTGCTCACAATCCTGACACCAATATCCTCGCACGTGGGGGGCTAAAAGGATTACGCTATGCACAGCGATATGCGGCCAGGATCCTGCGCATTAAACACCTCACTGGCAACAGATTCAGGCAGGCGCTTTTACATATGGACACTGCGTTCATCGCCCGAAATTTAAGCCCAGGAGGAAGTGCGGACCTGCTGGCAGTAACCTGGCTACTGGCTCATTTCCCACCCTAAGGGATGGAAAACTAAGGACTGATGGAATTTACCATGACAATACCGCGTCTGTTAAAGCTGGATGACTCTTTCACAACGATTCTTGTTCCAGGATTAAGAGATAGCGACGATTACCACTGGCAAACCTGTTGGGCGCGTCGTTTACCTCGCTGGAAAAGAATAAGCCAACGAAACTGGTTGCAGCCGGATATTGAAAGTTGGGGCGCAGCGATTCGCAGAGAATTAGCCACCTGTACGTTGCCCGTTATTTTGATTGGGCATAGTTTTGGCGCGCTTGCATCCTGGTACCAGGTCCAGAGTAGAGCAACAAATGTTGCCGGGATTGTTATGGTTGCGCCTGCTGAACCTTCACGTTTTGAACTTGAAGAAGTTATCACCGCGTCGAAGTTAAAAATACCCGGAATGGTCTTTGCCAGTCACAATGATCCGCTTATGTCATTCAATCGCACTGTATTTTGGTCTGACAGCTGGGGATGTGAGCTGGTAGATGTCGGCGATGCTGGTCATATTAATTCGGAATCCGGATTTGGTGAGTGGGAGTACGGTCTTGAAAAAATATCACAATTTGGAGAGATGCTATTAAAAATAGACAGATGAATTTTTAATATAGATGGCACCCTGCACATTTTTCAATTTCCTGTTATAAAGTCGCGATCCTATGATGGCGTAATACCGGCAGGGAATACATTTCCTGCCGGTATTGTCCGACCCGGGCGCGTTCCTCTTTCTAGCGGGCAGGAATGCGGGCAATGACCTTAATTTCAAAATCAAATCCTGCAAGCCAGGTGACGCCAACGGCTGTCCAGTTTGGATAGGGTGGCTGCGGGAAAATCGACTGTTTTATCTGCATAATTGTCGGAAACTGGTTTTGCGGATCGGTATGAAAAGTCGTGACATCAATCAGATCATCAAACGTACAACCTGCGGCAGCAAGCGTCGCTTGCAGATTATCGAATGCTCGTTGCACCTGAGCGGCAAAATCCGGCTCCGGCGTACCGTCGGCGCGGCTGCCGACCTGGCCGGAAACAAACAACAAATCTCCGGAACGGATGGCGGCTGAATAACCATGTTCTTCATAAAGCGCATGGCGGTTAGCCGGGAAAACGGGTTCACGCTGGATCATTGGATTTCCTTTTTCAGTGAATGTTGAAAACGAGAGCAGGGAGCTGACAAATCGTTTAATATACGCGGCGTATATTAAATTAATATCACATACGCTACGTATGTCAAAAGGAGATCGCATGATCAAGCGTCGCAGCGAAACGATGGAAGAGAACCGGGCCAAATTGATCGGTGCAGCGCGAAAGGCGTTTGCAGAAAGAGGCTATGCCGCCGCATCAATGGATGAATTAACGGCCAGTGTTGGCCTGACGCGCGGCGCGCTCTATCACAACTTTGGTGATAAAAAAGGGTTGCTTGCCGCTGTTGTCGCGCAGGTTGATGGTGAAATGGCGCAACGAGCGAAAGCGGCAGCGGCCACGGCCGACGATGAGTGGGAGAGGTTATTGGCCGAAGGCATTGCCTATATAAAAATGGCTCTCGACCCGGAAGTGCAACGTATTGTGTTGCTGGATGGTCCGGCTTTTCTCGGCGACCCGGCGCAGTGGCCAAGCCAGAATAGCTGCCTCGAATCCACCCACCAGGCGGTGCTGGAAATGATCGAGCGCGGCATCCTCAAACCGGTGGATGCCGATGCTGCTGCGCACATGTTAAATGGCGCGGCAATGAATGCCGCACTGTCGATTGCGGCCAGCGACGATCCGCAAAAAGCGCTCCCCAACTATATTGAGGTGTTTACGCGACTGGCGAGCGGCTTACGTAATTAAGCCTTACCGATTAATGTCACAGATTTTGTAAATGAACCTTTATCCGGAATTCAGACAATTCCTGCCATGATTTCTGGCAGATAAACGGCCCTTAAGCGGAACACCGATTGTTATTCAGCATGGCAACCGTCGACTGCTCACGCCTGAGCACCGTCCCGGGATAAACACAAAACCAGCGTGACTCAGACAGGCTTTCTGCTCATCCTGTCACCGCCTCGGGTGCGGGGCCTATTGCGCTGCAGCAGTCCATTTCGCGGCGCAAACAGGAATGCCAGCAGGAACAGGACAGCCTGAACCAGCACGATGGTTGCACCTGTTTCACCGTTCAGCCAGAAACTGGCGAACGTCCCCACGACGGTGGCGGTTACGGCTGACAGTACTGAAACCAGGAGCATGGGGTAAAAACGCCGGGTAAGCAGGAATCCGATGCACCCCGGGGCTATCAGCATGGCCACAACGAGCACGATGCCGGTTACCTGCAGTGCCGTCACGGCCGTGGCCGCAACCAGTACCAGTAAAATCAGCTCAAGCCGGGCCGGCAAAAGTCCGATGACGCTGGCCTGACAGGGGTCAAAACAGAACAGGATGAGGTCTTTACGCATAATCAGCACCGCCAGAAGCGTCAACGTCCCGATGACGACAGTCTGAATGAGAACGTTGGTTTCAATTCCCAGCAGATTCCCGAACAGGATATGCATGAAATGCACGTTATCCGGTGTTGCCACCAGTAAAATCATCCCCACGCCGAGAAATCCCGTAAAGGAAATCCCCAGCAGGGCGTCCGGTTTTACCGTGGTCTGATTTCTCGCCGCACCGGCAATCATTACGCAAGCCACGCCGCTGACGATCGCCCCCAGAGCCATCGGCACGCCGATGATATAGGCGAAGATAACCCCGGGCAGAATAGCGTGAGACATGGCATCACCAATCAACGCCCAGCCTTTCAGCACAATAAAACAGGAGAGTACCGCACACACTGAACAGACAAAGACGCCGGTCGCCATCGCCCTCAGCATAAAGTCATACCGCAGCGGCTGAAGCAGCGATTCCAGTATTACGTCGAAACTCATCGGGCTGCCTCCCTGTTGAGCGCCTTACGGCGGCGGCTTGCCAGAATGCCCTTTGCCGGCGCGAAGAGTAAAGCGAGGATAAACATCACGGTCTGTAGCACAACGATGGCACCTCCGGTTGAGCCGTCCAGGAAGTAACTGACATAGGCCCCCCCCGCACACGCCAGTGCGGCAAGCAGAGGTGCAATGAATAACATCCGGGCGAACTGCTGAGTCAGAAGCTGCGCGGTTGCTCCGGGCGTAATCAGCATGGCCACCACCAGTAACGCCCCAACCGCCTGCAGCGCCGCAACTGCAGCCAGAGACAGCAGTATCAGCAGTAGCAGGTGCAGCGCGCTGACGTTAAGACCGATGGCCCGCGCGTGACTCGGGTCAAAACAGTAAATCAGCAGGTCTTTCCACTTTACCGCAAACGTGATGATGCAGATGACACCAATAACTGCCACCTGTACCAGGTCAGCCGTCGAGATCCCCAGCAGATTACCGAAGAGAATGGTCTGGATACGGATGTTGGTGGGGAAGACAGAAATAATAAACAGCCCTGCCGCAAAAAAAGCGGTGAACACAACGCCAATCACGGCATCATTTTTCAGCACGGAATTTCGCTCTATCAGCCCGATCCCCAGCACCGCCAGTAGGCCGGCCACGAACGCGCCGAGGGCAAAGGGACCGCCAGCCAGTGCCGCAACCGCCACACCCGGCACAACAGAATGCGAGAGTGCATCACCCAGCAGCGACCAGCCTTTAAGTGTCACAAAGCAGGATAAAAGGCCGCACAGTGCGCCAACCGCTGCGCCACCAAACATCGCTTTTATCATGAAGGCGTAGCTGAAAGGTTGCGCAAGCAGTGTCAGAAGAGATTCACTCAGCATGATGGCACACCTTCCCCGCGTCACCCTGTACTCCGGGAGATGCCAGACCAACTGGAAGCTGATTGATCGCACCACCGAAGGTTTTGCCGAGGTTATCCGGGGTGTAAACCTCACTCACCGGGCCGGAAGCAATCAGGGTGACGTTGATCATCATCACCTCATCACAGTAGCCCGGTACGCTTGCCAGATTATGGGTGGAGACAATGATGATATGTCCCGCTTCTCTGAGTTCGCGCAGAATATCAATAATGGCGTGCTCAGTCTTGATATCGACCCCGGTGAACGGCTCATCAAGCAGCATAATCCTGCTCTGCTGCGCCAGCGCGCGCGCCAGAAAGACGCGTTTACGCTGGCCACCGGACAGCTCACCAATCTGACGATCAGCGAAGGCCTCCATGCCAACACGCTTCAGGCTGTAGGAGACGATTTCCTTATCCTTTTCAGAAGGGATACGTAAGAAGCCCATACGACCCTGACGCCCCATCATCACGACATCATGCACTGATACAGGAAAAGTCCAGTCCACTTCTTCGGTCTGAGGGACATACGCGATAATATTCTGCTTTTGCGCCCATCTGACGGGGTGATGGCAGACATCTACCTTACCGGAGGCTGGCGAAACGAACCCCATAATCGCCCTGAACAGCGTTGACTTCCCGGCTCCGTTCATGCCGATGAGCCCACAGATAGTAGGCTTGCTGAGTTCAAAGCTGACATCTGAGAGGCCGATATTGCCGCCCCGGTAAGAAACGCTCAGATCCGCTACGCTGACAGCCGGAGCGAGGGAATGACGCCCGGTATTATCATTAATTACTGACATTGAATGCCTTCAGAATGGTTTTAGCGTTGTAGTCAAGAAGCTTAATGTAGGTGGGGGCCGGGCCGTCATCAGTGGTCAGGCTGTCAACGAACAGCGTTCCGCCAAATTTCGCGCCTGTTTCAGAAGCCACCTGTTTCATGGCTTTATCGTTAACCGTACTTTCACAGAACACGGCGGGCACATGGTTTTTGCGTACCTGATCGATTACATGGCGCACCTGCTGCGGTGTTCCTTCTTCGTCAGCGTTAACGCCCCACAGATACAGCTCATTGAGATGATAGTTGCGCGTCAGGTAGGAAAATGCACCTTCGCAGGAAACCAGTGTGCGCTGGTTTGCCGGAATTTTCGCGAGCATGTTGGAAATAGGCGCATTCAGGGCTTCAATTTTTTTCGTGTACTCTGCCGCGTTGCGGTCATAGGTGGCGGCATTCTCCGGGTCAATCTTATCCAGCGCTTTACGGATATTTTCAACGTATATCACCGCATTTGCTGGCGACATCCACGAATGTGGGTTGGGCTTACCTGAATACTCACCATCCTTAATCATCATGGGCTCAATGCCATCAGACACGACGACGCTCGGCACGTTATGAACGCCCTGGAAAAATTTATCGAACCAGCGCTCCAGGCCGAATCCGTTACGCAGAACCAGATCGGCTGACTGCGCTTTCACAATGTCCAGCGGCGTAGGCTGATAATCATGAATTTCCGCGCCGGGTTTGGTGATGGACTCCACAATGGCTTTATCCCCCGCCACGTTCTGCGCGATATCCTGCAGGATGGTGAATGTGGTCAGGATTCTTTTAGGCTTTGCATCCTGTGCCATGGCCGGGATGACGGTCAGTACATACGAGACCACTGCCACAGAGGCAATCATAAAACGTCTGGTTTTGTTCAGCATTTACATTTCCTTCTTGATGAAAAATAAAACACATATAGCCAATGCTATAACTTATAGCAATTGCTATATGTTATAGCATTGGTTGAATTAAATGAGAACAATAATCATTTAATGTCATCCGGGTGAATGCTCCTGATGCGGCCTTTGCTCTGCACGGGTGAAGAGTAATGTCTTTATGGCGAGCAGTAACTTCAGGTTACTGTATGGGATATCTAAATGATTTAATTGATAAATAAAACTCAGGCGGGAAGTGTAAGCTGATATCAGCGTGGGGTGTTTTGAAAACGTATCTTTACCGACAAAGCATCAGGTAGCCATACCGACAGGAACGGACTGGATCTGCTCAGTATGAATGATGTAAAAATTATTGGTGCCAGATATAACCGGGGCACAAATCCAAGCCTGGAAAGTATCAAACTTTGATTGATGAACATATTGCCCGGCTGTCACCACTGATACACGGGCATATCAATATGCTGGGGCATTATACATTCACGCTACCGGAGGATATTCTGAAGGGAGAACTCCGTCCATTAAACCTCAATATAAACAATGAAGTATCGCCTTAATGTGTTTTTTTTACATCATTGACCGTCAAACCCCTTAACCAACAGGGCTTCCGCTGGTCAGTGAATTGTCTCCCATAACAGCTTGATCAGCAGGCTGCACGCCAATAACAGGAAAAGTCGGCGTATCCATTGATTTCCTCCCTTGAGTGCAATCTGTACGCCGATAAAGGAACCACTGATTGCCGCGATCCCCAGCGGAATAGCCAGCCCATAATCAATAAGGCCGTGTGGAATAAGAAAAAACAACGTCGCGAAGTTCGTCCCAAAATTGACGACTTTTGCGCAGGCGGTTGCCCGCAAAAAATCAAAATGAAAGAAACGGATAAACAAGAACAGCAGAAAACTTCCCGTTCCCGGGCCGATAAAACCGTCATAAAAACCGATAGCAAAACCCAGGCAAACACCTTTGATAAGATCGGCCCGCGTAGGTGGCTGACTGGTATCATGATGACCGAACTGGGGTTTGAACCAGGTGTATGCCACCATCACCGCCAGGACAACGATAACGATCGGGCGCATCCACGCAGACGGCATAAAATCCAGCAGCCTGATCCCTGAGTAAGCGCCGACAACGGCACTCGCAGCAGTGGGCAGGATCAGTTGCCAGGGCAGACGTAACCTTGTCATAAACTGCCTGACCGACATCAGATGCCCCATAACAGAAGAGAGCTTGTCGATCCCCATGATTTGGGCAGGGGTGAAATGTGGCAGGGTGCTATAAAATGTCGGAATAGTGATCAATCCGCCGCCACCGACAGCCGCGTTAATGATCCCGGCAATAAATGCGACGGGAAGCAACAGGTAAAGCTCGTAATGCATTTGTGTTCCTTTCTGAAACGCTGTGGTCTGATGTAGCAGGAAAAGGCGATAAATGTTTGCATCGGCGTCATCGTCGCTGGCGGCTAATGGTAGGATTGCATTGTTTTACTGTCCAATATATAAATAAGCATCAATTTATATATTCGGACATATAAGTGGAATTTCGTCATCTCCGCTATTTTCTGACCGTCGCGCAAGAGCTGCACTTCACGCGCGCCGCAGAAAAACTCAATATTGGCCAGCCCCCGTTGTCGCAGCAGATCCAGTCACTGGAAGCTGAGTTGGGGGTGAAGCTGTTTAACCGGACGAGACGCCATGTGGCCCTGACTGAAGCAGGTGAGCACCTTGTCATTCAGGCGAAGGAAATATTACGCATTAGCGGTAATCTGCCCGCTGAATTACGTGATATTGAGCAAGGGAAAAGGGGGGAATTGCGAATAGGTTTTACCACCACCGGTTTATTTGTGGACGAACTCAGTCAGCCGCTTAAAACTTACCGACGCCATTATCCTGACGTCAGGATCACACTCAGTGAGATGTACTCCCGCCAGCAGTTTGATGCGCTTCTTCAGCAGGAAATTGATATCGGCTACGTGCGTCTTACACCCGGTACCCGGCAGGATGGGCTGGACATCCGCATCCTCAGGCGTGACCGACTCTGCGTTGTTCTGCCAGCAGATCATCCAGAAGCGGCAGCCGATACTCTGCCCATTGCTGCCATGCACAACGCGTCTTTTATCTTTTACCCGGAGACATCAGGAGCGGCAGTCCCTGAACTGGTTAGACGGCTTTGTCATCAGGCCGGGTTCACACCAACCGTTGTCCAGGAAGCCGCTGAGGTTTTGACGCATATTGGGCTTGTCGCGGCGGGGGTGGGAATTTCTGTTCTGCCAAAACCGGTTGACAGCCTCAGGCCCGGCGGGGTGGTGTTTATTCCTTTGGCGGAGGACGATGCGGAGTTATGCATGGCCCTGGTGACGCGAAGCGAAGAGAGAAATATGAGGATCCTGAACTACCTTAATCTGGTTGCGTTAACTTCTCAGGATCCGAAAGGCGAGCCTGATTAATTTATTTTGGCTCTCTCAAAAGCCGGAAATATCCGGCTTAGCTCTTCAATAAGATCCATAGGATAACCCCAAAATCAGCCCGCTGATCCGCTCACGAACGCGTGGTTAACGCGCGATTAATACAGCTCAGGCCGATTGAAGTGGTACGCACGGCCTCAATAAGCGGGGTATGTGGTTCATGTCCTAAAAAATCGACCAGTTTTGCATTGTCCATCTGCATTTCATGCAGTGTGGTATTGAACGTCGCCATCGCAAAGATGAGCCACCAGGGAAATGATTTTACCTTCGTTTTAATACGGGGTTTGAGGGCCAATCGTGTAAAAAACACGTTAAAAAGATAATTTACTGTTTTAGTTATAAAAAATTAACAAAACCAATGTCCAGCTTTGCCCGGAATTTTTGTGTATACTTGCTGCAAAGAGGTGTCTACATTTTAAGGATGGAAGGTGGAACGCGATGAAAGTGAGTGATGCCGCGCTACTCAAGTCAGGGTTTAGCCATGCAGATCTACAAAAACTGAAAAATAATATTGCTAATTATGGAGGATCTCTGGATTCCGTGACCCATGATCTTGCTAACCGCTTTAACGCCTCAAAGTGGATTACTATCGCTGCCTTTACCATACTTGTTCTCACGCTGATGCTGGCATCCATAGATACCAGCATCACGCTTGCGGCCACACTTGCGATTGTATTACCTTTTATATGGTATTTAACGCCAGCAAAACTTGCGTACAAGTCATGGCGCTATCGCAGATTAACGACTAATTCTAAACCGCGTCAGTAACAGACATAAGGTCAAATATGACCTTAGCTTTAACACCATAACCGACAATTTTCATTGTGAGCTTTGAACGGCTCATGGTGCTGACTTTCCGGTAATAATCGGTGGGCAGATATCGGAATAAACGCCATGTTCCAGGGCGTCTGAACAGACCGAATATGCTATTGCTGCTCAACAACATCTTTTATTTCCTGGACGAAATTCATCCGGGTGAGACTATCTCTGAGATGGAAAGCAGACAGCGTATTAGCTGTATTGATAAGCTTTCTGGCCTCTAGATTAACCATTGTTTCTGCCCAGTTCTTATTCCTGCCTGAGCGCATCATATCAAGTAATGCAGCATCCATTTTTGTTCTCCCTGTATATTACATCGCCGATAATACCCCTTTATTTTCAACTGTAAACAGCCGTCGTTTCAACCGGAAATATGTTGGTCTTGATATGCCTGTTTTCTCTGATACAGCCTTAAAGGACAGTCCCTGCTGAATCAAAGTCAGAGACGAAGCTGTCGCCGGATGGGGTTTCCTACCGAACCTAACACCTGAGGCCATTGCAACAACCCGTCCGTCATTGGTTCGTTCCAGAATGCGCTCACGCTCGGCTTCTGCAACAACGGCCAAGATTTGAATCACCATTTTCCCCATCGTACCTTCGGTACCCAGACCATTTTCCAGAAAACGGATAGCGATGCCTTTTTCTTTGGCGGAGGACGATGCGGAGTTATGCATGGCCCTGGTGACGCGAAGCGAAGAGAGAAATATGAGGATCCTGAACTACCTTAATCTGGCTGCGTTAACTGCTCAGGATCCGAAAGGCGAGCCTGATTAATTTATTTTGGCTCTCTCAAAAGCCGGAAATATCTGGCTTCAGACTGCTGTGGAAACACTGCAAACTCTGTACACATCAGTGGGATTTAAACCCGGCAGCTGACATCAGCAGGCGGAACACCATACTCACCGCAGCCAGCGCCAGTACGCTGCCACCCCAAATCAATACCAGCCACATCAGGCGATTGAAAAACGAATGTTTCATCAGTGATAACCCTCGCCAGGTTGTACTTTGCCGCGAAACACGTAATAGCTCCATGCGGTATAGACCAGGATAATCGGGATAATCAGCAGCGCGCCGACCAGCATAAAGCCCTGGCTTTGTGGCGGTGCGGCGGCCTGCCAGAAGGTGATATCCGGCGGAATGATGTGCGGCCAGATGCTGATGCCCAGCCCGCTAAAGCCGAGGAAAATCAGGCCCAACGTCTGCACAAACGGTAATGCATGATGCTGCGGATTGTTGAGGCTGCGCCATAGCCAGACACTGAACGCAATAACCAACAGGGGTACCGGCGCGAAGAAAAACAGGTTTGGTAGGCTGAACCAGCGGGAAGCAATCGCCGGGTGCGCCAGCGGTGTCCACAGGCTAATGATCGCAATAACCACCAGTAAAACCAGCAGCAATTTCTTCGCTGCTGCACGCATTTTATCCTGCAACGGTGCGTCGCTTTTCATCACCAGCCAGCTTGCGCCCAGCAGCGCGTAGGCAATCACCAGCCCAACGCCGCAGAACAAGGTGAAAGGGGTTAGCCAGTCCAGCGCGCCGCCACTAAAACGCCGTCCGTTGACCGGAAAACCATTCAGCACTGCACCAACCACCACGCCCTGAGTAAAGGTCGCCAGCACGGAACCCGCCATAAATGCTTTATCCCAGAACGGGCGGTGGGCAGGTGTCGCTTTGAAACGAAACTCGAATGCCACGCCGCGAAAAATTAGCCCCAGCAGCATGAGTGTCAGCGGAAGGGTCAGCGCATCAACAATCACCGCATAAGCTAGCGGAAACGCACCGAATAGCCCCGCGCCGCCGAGCACCAGCCAGGTTTCGTTGCCGTCCCAGACTGGCGCAACGCTGTTCACCATCACATCGCGATCGTGCGTGTTACGGATCAGTGGAAACAGAATGCCGATCCCCAGATCAAAACCGTCCATCACGATGTACATCAGGGTGGCAAAAACAATAATCACAAACCAGATCAACGGAAGATCGATACCCATTATTTTGCCTCCTCATCATGCCAGGCTTGCGGGCCTTTGCAGATCAACCGCACCATATAGCTGTAGCCGACACCGAAAACGGCGCTGTAGACGACGAAAAATGTCAGCAGGCTGAGACTCATCTGCATCACGCCGTGCGCCGAAACCGCATCGGCTGTACGCAACAACCCGGTGACGACCCACGGTTGACGGCCAACTTCTGTGGTGACCCAACCGGCGAGAATGGCGATCAACCCGGCAGGCCCCATCCACAAAGCAAAATGCAGGAACGGTCGCGACTGGTAGAGCCGCTGTTTATAGCGCAACCACAATGCGCCGACGCCCAGTACTATCATCAGCACGCCGAGGCCGACCATCACACGGAATGACCAGAACACCAGCGGCGAATAAGGGCGCTCGTCTTTGGGAAATTCTTTCAACGCCGGAACCTGTTTATGCAGGCTGTGGGTGAGGATCAGGCTACCAAGCGCCGGGATCGCTACTGCGTAACGGGTGCGTTCCTGTTGCATATCCGGCAGGCCGAACAGCAGCAGCGGGGTGGCTTCGCCAGGCGGGTTCTCCCAGTGGCCTTCAATGGCGGCAATTTTTGCCGGTTGATGCTCCAGCGTGTTCAACCCGTGCATATCGCCCACCATTGCCTGGATCGGCGCGACTATCAGCGCCATCCACATCGCCATCGAGAACATTTTGCGCATCGCGGGCGTATCGTTACCACGCAGCAAATGCCAGGCGGCAGATGCGCCGACAAACAACGCGCTGCTGAGAAACGCGGCGATGGTCATATGCATCAGGCGATAGGGGAAGGATGGGTTGAAGATCACTTTCAGCCAGTCCACTGGCACCACCTGGCCCTGTTCGATAATGTAACCCTGCGGCGTGTGCATCCAGCTATTGGAGGCGAGGATCCAGAAAGTGGACATCAGCGTGCCCAGTGCCACCATGCAGGTGGCAAAATAGTGCAACCCCGGCCCGACACGGTTCCAGCCAAACAGCATCACGCCGAGAAAACCAGCTTCCAGAAAGAACGCAGTTAGCACTTCATAGGTCAGTAATGGCCCGGTAATGCTGCCGGCAAACTGGGAAAAGCCGCTCCAGTTGGTGCCAAATTGGTAGGCCATCACCAACCCGGAAACCACGCCCATACCGAAGTTAACAGCGAAAATCTTCGACCAGAAATGGTACAGCGTACGCCAGTCCGGGTTACGGGTTTTCAGCCATAAACCTTCCAGCACCGCCAGAAAACTGGCCAGCCCGATGGTGATCGCCGGAAAAATAATGTGAAACGAAACGGTGAAGGCGAACTGTATTCTCGCCAGATGAAACGCATCTAAACCAAACATGGACAACCTCAGATCAACTGCTGTGAGGGGTATGGTAATAAGCGCGAGCCGGAACTTGCAGAAACAGATTGGCGAATTTTTTGTATAACAGTTTTTTTTAGTACCACCTTTTTTATTACTGATATAGCAAGGAGCCGTATCCCGTGCCATGATATTCACCATCCTCAACCCGGTGAATATGCATGAAAAAATACCAGCGCCTGGCGCAACAAATCAGCGAACAAATTGAGCTTGGCGTCTGGCGTCCGGGGGAAAAGCTGCCATCGTTGCGCGAGCAGGTCACCAGCAGCGGGTTAAGTTTTATGACGGTGGGTCACGCTTATCAGTTGCTGGAAAGCCAGGGCCGCGTGATTGCCCGGCCGCAATCTGGTTATTTTGTCGCGCCAACATCCGGTGTGCCGCGCGTAGCGGCGGCGCAGGTCACCCGTGATGAAGCGGTGGATATCAATACCTATATTTTCGATGTGTTGCAAGCCAGTTGCGATGCCTCGGTGTTGCCGTTTGGCTCAGCATTTCCCGATCCGAAACTGTTTCCGATGCCGCAGCTTAACCGTTCGTTGGCGAAAGTAAGTAAAAGCGCCACTGCCATGAGCGTGATTGAAAACCTGCCGCCGGGCAACAACCAGTTGCGCCATGCCATCGCCCGTCGCTACGCCCGTCAGGGGATGAACATCTCCCCGGATGAAATTGTTATTACCGCCGGGGCGCTAGAGGCGCTGAACCTCAGTTTGCAGGCGGTCACCGAACCGGGCGACTGGGTGATCATTGAAAGCCCGTGCTTCTATGGCGCGTTGCAGGCGCTGGAACGGTTGAAGCTGAAAGCGCTGTCGGTGCCGACGGATGTGAAAGAGGGGATCGATCTTGATGCGCTGGCACAGGCACTGGCCGACTATCCAGTAAAAGCCTGCTGGCTGATGACCAATAGCCAGAACCCGTTGGGTTTTACACTGGGTGCGGAGAAAAAAGCGCGTCTGGTGGCGATGCTGGCGGAACATAACGTCACGCTTATCGAAGACGATGTTTATAGCGAACTCTATTACGGGCGCGAACAGCCGTTACCGGCAAAAGCCTGGGATAAGCAGGATATGACGCTGCACTGTTCCTCTTTTTCTAAATGTCTGGTGGCCGGTTTCCGCGTTGGCTGGGTGGCAGCCGGTCGTCACGCGCGGCGCATTCAGCAACTGCAGTTAATGAGTACGCTCTCCACCAGTTCGCCGCTGCAACTGGCACTGGTCGATTATCTCACCACCCATCACTACGACGCACATCTGCGCCGCCTGCGGCGCGTGCTGGCGGAGCGCAAACATCTGACCTGGCAGGCGCTGCTGCGCCATCTTCCGCCAGAGGTAAAAATTTACCGCAATGAGAGCGGTTATTTTCTCTGGCTGGAGCTGCCCGCCGGGCTGGATGCCGGGGTGCTGAGCCAGCAGGCGCTGGCGAACCATATCAGCATTGCGCCGGGGAAAATGTTCTCGACATCTGACCGCTGGCAATCCTTTTTCCGCTTTAATTGCGCCTGGGCGTGGGGTGATAAAGAGGAACGCGCGGCAATTCGCTTAGGAGAATTGATTCGTCAAATGATGAAATAAACTCGCTCATTCTATTCTTATTTTCTGAATATCTTGTTCTCGTTTTAAAAATAGTGACGGTGAAAAACTTCAGAGTGTCGTCATTATTTTCTGTGCTTTTGTTTTGTTTATTCATAGGAAATGTGAATAGCAACACAAATTAACCGCTAACCAGCTAACCCCTTGTCTATACTAAAAAAGACGGTCAGCTATTATTTTCATTCGAAACGTAATGCGTTATGTGTCACATCCTGGTGAAATTTACGCTGGGTGACATTATGACTGTCCACGTGCCGTCTACTTTTATTAAGGGAGATATATTTACGGCAAGGCTGCCGCACTTTTTCATTGCGACAGGAGTAAACAATGAGCAAGAAATTTGCCCGCAGCAGTCTGTGTGCGCTGAGCATGACGATGATGGTCGCGCATGCCGCCGAACCCACCGAAGTGGGAAAAGGGGAAGGTCGGCTGGATATTATTGCCTGGCCGGGGTATATCGAACGCGGCCAGACCGACAAGCAATATGACTGGGTAACCGCCTTTGAAAAGGACACCGGTTGCGCGGTGAACGTCAAAACCGCCGCTACCTCCGATGAAATGGTCAGCCTGATGGCAAAAGGCGGTTACGATCTGGTTACCGCTTCCGGCGATGCCTCGCTACGCCTGATTATGGGGAAACGCGTGCAGCCGATTAATACTGCGCTTATCCCGAACTGGAAAACCCTCGACCCGAAACTGGTTAACGGTGCATGGTTTAACGTTGGCGGCAAAGTGTATGGCACGCCGTATCAGTGGGGGCCGAACCTGCTGATGTATAACACCAAAACCTTCCCGACGCCGCCGGATAGCTGGTCGGTGGTGTTTGTGCAACAAAACCTGCCGGATGGCAAAACCAATAAAGGGCGCGTACAGGCTTATGACGGCCCGATCTACATCGCTGATGCAGCACTGTTCCTGAAAGCCACACAGCCACAACTGGGCATTGACGATCCCTACCAGCTCACCGAAGCGCAATACCAGGCGGTACTGAAAGTATTGCGAGATCAGCACATGCTGATCCACCGCTATTGGCATGACACCACGGTACAGATGAGCGACTTTAAAAACGAAGGCGTTGTCGCCTCCAGCGCCTGGCCGTATCAGGCGAATGCGCTGAAAGGTGAAAACCAGCCGATCGCCACTGTATTCCCGAAAGAGGGCGTCACTGGTTGGGCGGATACCACGATGTTGCATGCCGATGCAAAACACCCGAACTGTGCCTACAAATGGATGAACTGGTCGCTGACGCCAAAAGTTCAGGGCGATGTGGCCGCCTGGTTTGGTTCGCTGCCAGTGGTGCCGGAAGGGTGCAAAGCCAGCACGTTGCTGGGAGAGCAAGGCTGCGAAACCAACGGTTACCGCTTCTTTGACAAAATTGCTTTCTGGAAAACGCCGGTCGCTGAAGGTGGCAAATATGTGCCATACAGTCGCTGGACACAGGATTACATCGCCATTATGGGTGGCCGTTAATCTGCCAGGAGCCAGCTATGACCTATGCTGTGGAATTTCTGGATGTTTCGCGGTTATACGGTGACGTCCGGGCGGTTGACCGCGTCAGTGTAGCCATCAATGACGGGGAGTTTTTCTCCATGCTGGGGCCGTCTGGCTCCGGCAAAACCACCTGTCTGCGGCTGATTGCCGGGTTTGAGCAACTGAGCGGTGGCGCAATCCGCATCTTTGGCCGCGAAGCCAGCGAACTACCGCCGTGGGAACGGGATGTCAACACCGTATTCCAGGACTACGCGCTGTTCCCGCATATGTCGATTCTCGACAATGTGGCCTACGGGCTGATGGTAAAAGGTGTGGACAAAAAGCAGCGCCACGCCCGCGCCCGTGAGGCGCTGGAAAAAGTGGCGCTCGGCTTTGTTCATACGCGCAAACCTTCCCAGCTCTCCGGCGGACAGCGGCAACGGGTGGCGATCGCGCGGGCGCTGGTTAACGAGCCGCGCGTCTTGCTACTGGATGAGCCGCTTGGCGCGCTCGATCTGAAACTGCGCGAACAGATGCAACTGGAGCTAAAAAAGCTGCAACAGGATCTGGGCATCACCTTTATTTTCGTCACTCACGATCAGGGCGAAGCGCTGTCAATGTCTGACCGGGTGGCGGTGTTTAATAACGGCCGCATCGAGCAAATCGATACCCCACGCGAACTTTACCTGCGCCCGCGTACGCCGTTTGTCGCCGGGTTTGTCGGTACGTCAAACGTCTTCAGTCAGGAGCTTGCCAGCACACTGTGCGGTATGCAGGGTACTTTTTCATTGCGCCCGGAACATATTCGCCTGAACGCGCCAGGGGAAATTGAAGTCAACGCGGTCGTGCAGGCGGTACAGTATCAGGGAGCAGCGACTCGCTTTGAACTGCTACTGGCGCAAGGGGAGAAAGTTCTGGTCAGCCAGGCGAATCTCTCAGGCGTGTCGCTGACAGAAACGCTGACGTTGGGGCAACAGGTGCAGATTTCATGGTCGCGGGACGCGATGGTACCGTTGCAGGGAGCGGGGTAAAATGGCAATGAGTATTCCGTTAACTGCCCGGCGGCGTGCCAGCCTGAGCGGAGTCTTCTGGCGCAAACCGCTGCTTGGGTTGCTCCTCTTATTATTGGGGCCACTGATGTGGTTCGGCATTGTCTATTTGGGTTCGCTGTTAACTCTGCTGTGGCAGGGTTTTTACACCTTCGACGACTTCACCATGTCGGTTACGCAGGATTTAACGCTCGCCAACCTGCAAGCACTGTTCAACCCGGCGAATTACGACATCATCGTGCGCACCCTGATGATGGCGATTACCGTGACCGTGGCGAGCGCAATTCTCGCTTTCCCGATGGCGTGGTATATGGCGCGTTATGCGCAGGGAAAATGGAAGGCGTTTTTCTATATCGCCGTGATGTTGCCAATGTGGGCCAGTTATATCGTCAAAGCCTATGCGTGGACGTTGTTGCTGGCAAAAGATGGCGTGGCGCAGTGGTTTTTAAGCCATCTGGGGCTGGAGCCGCTTTTAACCACCTTTTTGACGTTACCAGCAGTCGGCGGTAACACGCTTTCCACGTCCGGGCTGGGGCGCTTTTTGGTGTTCGTCTACATCTGGCTGCCGTTTATGATTTTACCGATTCAGGCTGCGCTGGAACGACTGCCGCCCTCGCTGTTGCAGGCATCTGCTGATTTGGGTGCGCATCCACGCCAGACCTTCCGCTATGTGGTATTACCGCTGGCAATCCCAGGTGTGGCGGCCGGGTCGATTTTCACCTTCTCGCTGACACTGGGCGATTTTATCGTGCCGCAACTGGTGGGGCCGCCGGGTTACTTCATTGGTAACATGGTGTATGCGCAGCAGGGCGCGATTGGCAATATGCCGATGGCTGCCGCCTTTACGCTGGTGCCCATCGTGTTGATTGCCCTTTATCTGGCGTTCGTGAAACGTCTGGGAGCATTCGATGCACTCTGACCGCGCACCGTTTTTTCTCAAAGTCACCGCATGGGGTGGCGTTATCTTTCTCCACTTCCCGCTATTGATCATTGCCATCTATGCTTTCAATACCGAGGACGCGGCATTCAGTTTTCCACCACAAGGATTTACGCTGCGCTGGTTCAGCCTTGCGGCGGCTCGCGGGGATATCCTTGATGCGGTGACACTGTCACTTAAGATCGCGGCGCTGGCAACGGCAATCGCCTTGATTCTTGGCACACTTGCTGCAATGGCCTTATGGCGCAGCGAGTTTTTTGGCAAGAACGCGATCTCGCTGTTACTACTGTTGCCGATAGCGTTGCCAGGGATCATTACCGGGCTGGCGCTGCTGACTGCCTTCAAAGCGGTCAATCTGGAGCCGGGTTTTTTCACCATTGTTATCGGGCATGCGACGTTTTGCGTGGTGGTGGTGTTTAACAACGTCATCGCTCGTTTCCGGCGCACCTCGTGGAGCCTGGTTGAAGCCTCGATGGACCTGGGTGCTAACGGTTGGCAGACTTTTCGCTATGTGGTGCTGCCGAATCTCAGTTCGGCACTGCTGGCCGGGGGAATGCTGGCGTTTGCGCTGTCGTTTGACGAAATCATCGTCACCACCTTTACCGCAGGCCATGAGCGCACTCTGCCGCTGTGGCTGCTGAACCAGTTGGGCCGCCCGCGCGATGTGCCAGTGACCAATGTGGTGGCGCTGCTGGTGATGCTGGCGACGATGTTACCTATTCTCGGTGCCTGGTGGCTGACACGCGATACCGACACCGTTGCCGGAACCGGCAAATAACACACCAAGCTGAAGGACAGAACTATGCAACATCACTTGTTTATCAATGGAGAACTGGTTAACGGCGAAGGCGAGAAACAGGCTGTCTACAACCCGGCCACCGGCGAGATGTTGCTGGAAATCGCCGAAGCCTCCGCCGCGCAGGTCGATGCGGCTGTACAGGCAGCCGATCGGGCGTTTGCCCGTTGGGGGCAAACCACGCCGAAAGCGCGGGCTGAATGCCTGCTGCAACTGGCGCAGGTGATAGAGGACAACGCCGAAACCTTCGCACACCTGGAATCCCTCAACTGCGGCAAACCCTACCACTGCGTGCTGAATGATGAAATTCCGGCGGTGGTGGATGTGTTTCGTTTCTTCGCCGGGGCGGCGCGCTGCCTGAACGGGCTGGCGGCCGGGGAGTATCTGGAAGGGCATACCTCGATGATCCGCCGCGATCCGCTGGGTGTTGTCGCATCTATTGCGCCCTGGAACTACCCGCTGATGATGGCGGCATGGAAACTGGGCCCGGCGCTGGCGGCGGGTAACTGCGTGGTGCTCAAACCGTCGGAAATTACCCCGCTGACGGCGCTGAAACTGGCTGAACTGGCGAAAGATATCTTCCCGGCTGGCGTGCTGAATGTGCTGTTTGGTCGCGGTCAGACGGTCGGCGATCCGTTAACCGGCCACGAAAAAGTACGTATGGTGTCGCTCACCGGTTCGATCGCCACTGGCGAACACATTATTGGTCATACCGCGTCGTCAATTAAGCGCACCCATATGGAGCTGGGCGGCAAAGCGCCGGTAATTGTGTTTGATGATGCGGATCTCGACGCGGTGGTGGAGGGCGTGCGCACCTTTGGTTTTTATAACGCCGGGCAAGATTGCACCGCCGCATGCCGGATTTACGCGCAAAAAGGGATCTACGATGCACTGGTAGAAAAACTCGGTGCTGCTGTCGCTAGCCTGAAAATGGGGCCGCCGGAAGAGGAAAGTACTGAGTTGGGGCCGTTGAGTTCTGCCGCCCATTTGGCGCGGGTCAGTAAAGCCGTTGAAGAGGCAAAAACGCTGAGCCACATCAGTGTGGTCACCGGCGGGAAAAAGGGCGAGGGCGCAGGATATTACTATCATCCAACCTTGCTGGCTGGGGCAAAACAGGAAGATGCCATTGTGCAGCGCGAAGTGTTTGGCCCGGTGGTCAGCGTAACGGTGTTTGATGATGAAGAGCAGGTGCTGGGTTGGGCGAATGACTCACAGTATGGGCTGGCATCATCAGTCTGGACGCGTGATGTCGGGCGGGCACATCGCTTAAGCGCGCGTCTGCAATATGGCTGTACCTGGGTGAATACCCATTTTATGCTGGTCAGCGAAATGCCGCACGGCGGGCAGAAACGCTCCGGTTATGGCAAAGATATGTCGTTGTATGGGCTGGAAGATTACACCGTAGTACGCCATGTGATGATCAAACATTAATCATTTAATAAAACCACGGACGGTTTTAAAAAACCTTATAAAACATGAAGCAAATCTCACACTAAATTATCTGTATTGTTATTTATCAAAAACTGATTTAATAATATCCAGTCATCAGCGGAGTGGCGAAATATTACGATCAAATAATACCGCACATCGGCATTTTCTCTGCCTGTCATATAAGTGTCATCTATCCGACAACAGACAGTCATTGCAACAAAAGATAATAGCTGGCTTTTTATAAAAACAGGCAGGGGAAAACCAATAATGAGTAAAATTGTGGTCGTGCTCGCCCCCGGAGGCGCGTCTGAGTTTTTAACAGTCGGTGATAGCGAAACCTCCGTCTTATGGGCTACAGGCAGCGGTAGCGGCGGGGCGCAAGCTGGTTTGTTGCCCATCGAAACGTACTACTGTGAAGGCGAAGCGTTTTATTTTGCGCGTGTGGAAAATCTTTCCAGCAACGAAATCGTCTCCGCATCCCTTAATTAAAATAAGGGCTCCAGTGCGAGTAATGCCAGTCAGTTAAGCAACTGACTGGCTCTTTTTCGGGGCTGTGGGGTATTTCCAGGGCCTCTCCTTTACCACTCTCGGGAAGGCCCTTTCCCTTCTTGTCGGTAATTTCACAAGTTGTCCCATACTTGCAAGATCGCGC
>NZ_FMBC01000009.1:53859-114897 GCF_900094795.1 Kosakonia oryziphila | reverse complement strand
GGTCCGGAATTTATCTCACTTGCACTGGCTGAATGGGCAGAGCAACATGCAGTAAAACTGGAGTTTATCCAGCCGGGTAAGCCGACGCAGAACGCTTTTATTGAGCGCTTTAACCGAACATACCGTACAGAAATACTCGATTTTTATCTGTTCAGAACGCTGAATGAAGTGCGGGAAATCACGGAAAGATGGGTGTCAGAATATAACTGTGAACGCCCTCATGAATCACTGAACAATATGACGCCGGAGGAGTATCGACAGCACCATTATTTGGCCGGGATCTCAAAAAATGCATGGAACTAAAACGGGTCTATTTACAATACTAAGGATTAGCATACTCTAAAATTTCCTCTCCCATGAGCGTACAGTCATTGAAAAAGATGAATCTCATACGATACTTGCCTTTGTAGATATAACCCCATGTCTGTAACACATCATAATACTGCGATTTATTTTCCGGATTTTGCATCTTCGCTAATGCAGTTACGTCTTTATCAACCTCAGCCCTGTCATCGTTGTCCCGATAAAAAGCCAGCAGTTTATTTGCTTCTGTTATTGCCTGAGCTTTACAAGTTAACTCAGACTGTTTCGCAGCAGCCAAAGACGGAAAAGTTATAGAACACAATAATAATGTTAGAATGCCAGTTGATACTTTCATATTATTCCAAGCTCTCTCTTTGTTCTTATCAACGCCCTTTTCCTTTCTTCGAGACCGTTATAGCCACCGTTCACGAGAAGGGTTACTTTATTTACGTCATCCCTGTCTGCTGCCGCATTCACATGCCTGAGATCCCAATAATAACACGCTGCCTTAACGGCAACATATGGGTTCCTTGCAACTATAGTGGGATCGGTTACGTAATCTTTCTCAAACTGACTTCCGAAATTCGTACAATTTTCTCTACCTGTCAGATGTAATAACCCACGACCTATAAATTTTGGACCATCACCTACTTCTGTATTACCTAAATTACGTCCTATCCGCGTTCCTGCATCATATTCTCTACCACCATCTCCTGGAACTTCGGTTAATCTGGAAAAGTTTGCAGTTTCAACACAAGATTGCGCTATAAAATGAGCGGCTCTTAATTCTGTATTTATTCCATAAAAGGTAAACCATTGGTTCAAATGTGGTGCTATGGCATGAACATTGTAATGCTGTGAATTTAGCAGGCTTTCTATATGCCGATAATGCCTGGCTATATTCCAAAGCATCTCTGCTGTGATATCAACCATTTGCCTTTTCCTTTTCTTATATCCCATAATCATTTTAACTACCGCGATTGAGCATTTGGCAGCCATTTTTTGCTTTCATTTACAATCCAGGAAAATTCTTATCCTCTTATTTTTCAGCGTCGGGAGGTGCGAACATGCAACTGACAGATAACGATCAAGCAAACAGCATTACTGTCTGGCACGCCTTATCGGAGCTTTTCACCGGTCGGGAACTCCAGGACTATGACTATCGATGGATGGCTAAGGTGTTAAAGGAATCCGGGCTCAGCCGGGAAGCGATCTTTATGATTCTGGAGTAGTAATTAACCTGTACTGCAAAAATGCGTACTACCAAAAACCATTACTACATAAAAAAGCATGTTTTCTATTCCCTATATGCTTTTTTAGGTCTTCCGGCCTGTCCTTCTGCCCATAATATCGTAATCAAATGATTTTACTTACTAATATGAGTAAAAAGACCCTGTCCACAGGCAGAAAAAACGGGGACGGGGCTATCTACGCTTTTTGTTTCTGGCCTTGTTGTGCTTACCTGCCTTGCCAAAAGCCTACAGTCGCTATTAGTGCATACTCGCATTCTGTTTCAGGCACTAGGGACAGGCCCCGCGATTAATGTGACCAATGCCTTTATCAAACTGATGGGCTGATATCGTAGCGCATAATCAGATCACCCTGCCCGGAATCTGTAAAAAATTACGGGCAGAATTAGTGTATGATTTACACTCCCGCCAGTCTCCGCGTATTATTCCCTGTAAAGACCTCAACGGACGGGTTACACAAGGAATGTATCACGATGGCCGCACTACAGTTTCCCTGTACTATATTCACCACGCAAAACCGGATGGACGACTACGGCGCTAAAGATATGCGCTGCGGCGATTTGACCGAAGCACAGTTAAAATCTCAATACGGGCTGGTGGACGTTTCCACCAGGGCCAACCCCTACACATTAACAAAGATCACTCCGTTCAATCAGCCTCAATCTATGTTTTATGGCTCCCGTGGAGAGGGTGAGAAAATTACCCGCCAGCAGTGCACTGCGATCCTGTTTGATGAGTTCCGCCAGCTCTCCCGCCTTTTTTCGGTATATGGACCTTACAGCTATCTGATCGAAAAGATGATCACCCACATGCAGAACGGCAACGGCCCCCCCTTTCGTGATATGGCGTTGGACAGGGCTTTAAAGGAGCATGTTCTTAATGACAGGACGAGAAACAGCACCCGTCTTTTGCTGGAAGATGTACTTAAAAACAGCATTAACTGGGAACAACAATACATTCCAACGGATAAAAAAGATGCTCTAAGAGCGGCTATCCTTCAAGGTAAATTACCAAAATTCGACAGATTCCAGGATAACTTTAACGGTATGGGGATAACCGTTCACGATACCTGGGCGACGCATATCACCATAAAGTCCTTACAGATTAATAATAATCGCTACCGTGCAGTTTTACATTACAAAGTTCAGGATCACTTTGGCCTTGATGTTGACGACATTTCAAAATTCAAGTTCAATCAGTTCCGTTTTTTCCGTATATGGTTTGTGCTCCAGCGATTCAATCAGTTTAGTTTCAAGCCCTTCATGACAAATATTGAAGCCACAATTGAAATTTCCGGGGAACGTAATGATGATCAGAAATAAAAAGAAGCTCTTCGTCCTCCTTCTGATTGGCTGTGCTCTGCTCGCTTACGTTATCCGGATATATCTACGCCCAGTGGAAATCGTTGCGGTTCATGAAGATGGAAATTTTAGTTCTGTTTTAGTTAAAACGTTTCCTTTCACTGATAAAATGAAAATAGATTGGTGGCTCAAAAACAAGGATATGTTAAAAGAAAAATATGGTATCCCCAGACCAGATTCAGATGGATCTTTTACTGTCATTTTTTGGGATTTCGGAGATGGCTACAAAGAAACTGATGGTTACGACAGGCTTTGTTTTAAAGATATGAAACCACCAAAAAACTGTATTGATAAAAACTCTTTCATGTTTGTTAAAAACGGTAAAAATACCGGTATGACTTTTTGGGCCGATAACGGAATATATCGAGTAAAAAAAAGTGGTGAGATGGTAAAAACCAGATATAAATAATTGCGCCCCTCGCGTAGAGACAACAATAAAATCATCCCCGTTCCACGGCTTGCCCGACCAGGCGGAAGTAGCAAAATGCCAAAGAGGCTATCCCTATAGGGAGAAAAGCGGCAACGCCTTACCGCCTGCCTCAACTCCTTTTGGTAATGCCATTCCCCATAAAATCGTCGATTTGACACGCTCCACATTCTAACGTAATCGCACGTTGTGGTGTAGTCCCTCCGGTTTTTAGTACCATCGCCAATTCAGACTCCGCCAGCTCGATAGCGTTCTCTAACTATCGAAAATAAAATAAAAAGCCCTAATTATAAAGAGTTAGGGCCTTTTTAATGCCTTTAGCATTCGTTTAGTATCATTTTAACTCGCAAACTTTGAGTAGTATGTTTAGTAGTAATTAACCTGTACTGCAAAAATGCGTACTACCAAAAACCATTACTACATAAAAAAGCATGTTTTCTATTTCCTATATGCTTTTTTAGGTCTTCCGGCCTGTCCTTCTGCCCATAATATCGTAATCAAATGATTTTACTTACTAATTATGGGTAAAAAGACCCTGTCCACAGGCAGAAAAAACGGGGACGGGGCTATCTACGCTTTTTGTTTCTGGCCTTGTTGTGCTTACCTGCTTTGCCAAAAGCCCACAGTCGCTATTAGTGCACACTCGCATTCTGTTTCAGGCACTAGGGACAGGCACCGCGATTAATGTGACCAATGCCTTTATCAAACTGATGGGCTGATATCCTGGCGCATAATCAGATCACCCTGCCCGGAATCTGTAAAAATTACGGGCAGGATTAGTGTATGATTTACACTCCCGCCAGTCTCCGCGTATTATTCCCTGTAAAGACCTCAACGGACGAGGAATGTATCACGATGGCCGCACTACAGTTTCCCTGTACTATATTCACCACGCAAAACCGGATGGACGACTACAGCGCTAAAGATATGCGCTGTGGGGATTTATCAGAATCACAGTTAAAATCCCAATACCGACTGGTAGATGTTTCAACCAGGGCCAATCCTTATACCCTGACGAAAATCACCCCGTTTAATCAGCCTCAATCTATGTTTTATGGCTCCCGTGGAGAGGGTGAGAAAATTACCCGCCAGCAGTGCACTGCGATCCTGTTTGATGAGTTCCGCGATTTATCGCGCCTGTTCTCGATTTATGGCCCATACAAACACCTGATCGAAAAGATGATCACCCATATGCAGTACGATAATGGCAAACCGTTCACCAGTATGCACCTGGACAGTGCTTTGAAGGAGCAAATTCTCAGAGATAATTCGACAGAGAACAGTACGCGATTGCGGTTAGAGAAAGCATTTAATACGTTTATTGACTGTGTAGTCCCTCCGGTTTTTAGTACCATCGCCAATTCAGACTCCGCCAGCTCGATAGCGTTCTCTAACTATCGAAAATAAAAAGCCCTAATTATAAAGAGTTAGGGCTTTTTTAATGCTTTTAACATTCGTTTAGTATCATTTTAACTCGCAAACTTTGGGTAGTATGTTTAGTAGTAATTAACCTGTACTGCAAAAATGCGTACTACCAAAAACCATTACTACATAAAAAAGCATGTTTTCTATTTCCTGTATGCTTTTTTAGGTCTTCCGGCCTGTCCTTCTGTCCATAATATCGTAATCAAATGATTTTACTTACTAATATGGGTAAAAAGCCCCTGTCCACAGGCAGAAAAAACGGAAACGGGGCTACCTACGCTTTTTGTTTCTGGCCTTGTTGTGCTTACCTGCCTTGCCAAAAGCCCACAGTCGCTATTAGTGCACACTCGCATTCTGTTTCAGGCACTACGGCTAACGCTGGGACAGGCACCGCGATTAATGTGACCAATGCCTTTATCAAACTGATGGGCTGATATCCTGGCGCATAATCAGATCACCCTGCCCGGAATCTGTAAAAAATTACGGGCAGAATTAGTGTATGATTTACACTCCCGCCAGTCTCCGCGTATTATTCCCTGTAAAGACCTCAACGGACGGGTTACACAAGGAATGTATCACGATGGCCGCACTGGCGTTTCCCTGCACGATTTTTCAAACCCAAAACCGGATGGACGACTACGGCGCGAAAGATATGCGCTGTGGAGATTTAACCGAAGCACAATTAAAAACGCATTATCATTTGCTGGATGTCTCTACCAAAGCCAACCCTTACACCTTGACGAAAATTACTCCGTTCAGCCAGCCGCAGTCGATGTTTCATGGTTCCCGTGGAGAAGGGGAAAAGATCAGCCGGCAGCAATGCACCAATATCTTGTTTGATGAATTCCGCCATCTGTCACAGGCTTTCTCTGTTTATGGCCCTTACAGCCATCTTATTAAACAGATGATCACCCATATGCAGAGAGCCAACGGTGCACCCTTTCGCAGTATGTACCTCGATTCAGCACTAAGAGAGCATATTATTCGAGATAACGATTCAGATAACAGTACGAGGCTACTGTTACAAGCGGCACTCAAAGATAATATAGACAGGGAAAATAAAATTTATCCGGTAAAAAATAAAGATAAGTTACGCAAAGCTATCCTTAAAGGAAAACTGCCTAAATTCGACAGATTCCAGGATAACTTTAACGGCATGGGTATCACCGTCCATGATACCTGGGCTACCCATATCACAATAAAATCGCTACAGATTGATAATAATCGTTACCGGGCGGTGGTGCATTACCAGATTCAGGATCACTTTGGCCTGGACGTTGATGATATTTCAAAGTTTAAGTTTAACCAGTTCCGATTTTTCCGTATCTGGTTTGTACTCCAGCGTTATAATCAGTTTGGTTTCAGGCCATTTATGACCAATATGGAAGCCACTATAGAAATCACCGGAACCCGCAATGAGAACGAAAAATAAAAAAACTATTGCCTTGCTCACCTTGACCATCTGCGTATTGCTTGGTTACTGGCTTTGGCTATCACTACGCCCAGTGGACATAGTTGCGGTTCATGAGGATGGAAGTAATATTGACATTTTAGTAAAAGACTTCCCCATTACGAATAAGGGTAAAATCAACTGGTGGTTGGAAAATAAAGACATTTTGAAAGAAAAATATAACATTCCTAAACCAGAACAAGATGGATATTTCGTTATTATATTTTGGTTATTCGGAGAAGGTTACAAAAAAACGGATGGTTATGACAGACTCTGCTTTGATGATATGAAAACAGAAATAAACTGCATCGATAAAAATAGAGTTTTTTCGATTAGCAATAGCAAAAACAGGGGGACTATATTTACAGTATCCGATGGCGAATATCACATAAAAGACGGAAAAATAGTTAAACTTAAACGTGAATAAAGCGCCTTTCCTCGCGTGGGGGCAGCGGTAAAACCATCCTGCCTTCCCCGCTTTGTACCACCCAAGCAGAACCGTCGGGATAGTCTCGATGGAGAGAAAGGCGGCAACGCCGACTGGCTGCCTAAGTGTGATAAACCCACAGCTAATTAACCCCCTGACCGGCAGATGCCGGTCTTTTTGGGCTGAGAAAGCGTAGCGGGGAGTGACATTTAAGAAAAAACCTATATTAAAAACATATCACAGTGATAATCGTTCCTTTGTAAAAAGGCACAAAAACTGGATAAATAACTATTAAATAAAATCATCAGTTATTAACAAATTAAAGAGCATTAAGAGCACAACAGGGAGATATTGTCGCTGGAATATAAAACATGGCAGAACACTTCAAGAACAGTACAACATATTACTTGCCATGATGATGCAAACAGCCATTGCCTTCGAAAACTGGCAAAGCATGCCTTTTTTTAGCTGGTATACAGATAGTGGATTCAGTGGTGAAGATTTAGTTTCAGATTTACTCGGTTTCTACAAAGCTATTATTCCCGAGAACTACTGGCCAAAACTCCGCGCAGTAAGTAAAGAAGCGGCATTAAGGCGTTGGGATTATTATGGACCTACAGGAAACTATAAAAACAGAGGATTCCGCCCTTTACTCTCCCCGACCCGCAAAATAAAACAGCACCTCACAATCCTTATAAAGCTAACTTACCAGACTTCATGACCAGAGTCACTCCATTTACAGGATTTAATTCTGATACCGTACGTATTATTGATAGAGCCAACATCGTAAATGTTATTAATGGAGTGAGAATAGATTGAAATACATTAAAAGATTAATTGCCGTCATCATAGTTGTATTTATTGCCTTTTTATTATTTGATTGCAGTATGCAGAAAAAGGCAGAAAATCATTCTGGCTTTACTAAAAATAATCTATGGGCATATTACTTTTATACCGATGCTGACATCCGTAATGCACCAAAGATAACCAATAGTTACCACTTTCTGTTTCGTGCTCAGGATGGAGGTAAGCCTGAAATCAGTGCTGTCGTTTTTTCTGATGCCACTGATATTTCAGTGTTGAGACAGTACCTTCAGCAACTCGGTTACCAACAGGTATCATCAGAAGGCTCTGAAGAGAGATGGGAGCAACCCGGCAAGGTAACTCCTGCATTCTTCATTACTAATGATAAAACACAATCAGAAATCACGCTCAGTAAAGAGGGGTTTAATGGTGATTGAACTGAGACCCACGTTTATGTTGGCAGACCAGTACTCTATTGATTGATACACTTCATAATTGATTGTGACCTGCTCCCCGTCGATTAACATACCGCGATGGTAGTAATGTTTTCATTAGCAACGTGTGTAAGTATTACGCCAAACCCAACCTTTCCTTTTTAGATCTATACTAGCCTTTTAATCGCCAGATTTTCCTCACCGAAAACTCATCAAACCTTCCGTCGCAAATATTTCATTTATCGAGCCTTCTCGATAAACGTCGCTTTCAGCCCTGCTTCTGCTCGCCGTTTGCACGTATAGTTTCCCGGCTGTCGCAAAATCGGCAGCCGGGATTTGCAGCCCGTTTAACTTCAAGGCGACACAACACGCGCCGAGCGTGTTTTTTTATGTCGCGGCTCTGGCACACCTGTTTCTGGCTGTGGTGTTTCACCACTCCCTTTGTCAGTTAATGGTGGCCCGGGCGGGGCAGCCTTCGGGCTGGCCGGTTTCCTTGAAGTCCGGTACTGCAAACCCCGTCCGGGCTACCACCCATGAGATTTGCAGCTCCGGTGGTAGCATTAACCGTTACTTCAAGGAGGTTGCCACTATGGCTACAACCCTCACCCTGTCACACCCGTAATTTATCTTTGTATTCGCTGCGGTTTATCGCGCCGGGCGCCCGCAGCCGGACTGCGGGCTGTGGTTCAGACAATCCAGCTTAACAACACAGTTGCAAGAATGACCGTTGAGGCACCACCAATGCGAGTGGCAATTTGTGCGAAGGGCATCAATCCCATTCTGTTGGATGCCGAGAGGATCGCCACATCTCCCGTGCCGCCCAGGCCACTATGGCAACTGGTCACAATAGCCGCCTCGACCGGATACATATTTAACTTTGTGGCAATGAAATAACCGCTGAGCGCCATGGCAATGACAACAGAGCCGCAAACAATAACGTAGCCGACAGAGAACACCGCGACCACACTTTCCAGCGGAACATAAAGCATGCCAAGCCCAATCATCAGCGGCCAGACTAATGCCGCAGAGACAAACTTATAACAGCTATGTGCACCCAGCTCCATGCTGGAGGGGATCACCTGAGCGTACTTACACAGTACGGCAAAGAGGATCATCAGAACGGGCCCTGGAATGTGAACTACTTTTTCCAATAACCCACCGACAATGAAGAAAGCGCAGATCAGGAGCAACCCGGCACCCATAAGCTGGAAATCGGTCTGCTGCGGGCCATGGGACTGGGCAAAAATATGATTATCTTTATCGCTACGAATCAACATCCCGTTCCCGGTTAATGAGGGACGACGGAGACCGATACGCGCCAGTACACCCGCGCAGATGATGGCGAAAATATTTCCCACCACGGCTGCGGGCACCAACTGTGCGACATAAATATCCGGGCTGTGTCCGAGAATAGCGGAATAGGCCAGCGATAAGGGTAAAATGCCTTCGCCAATACCGCCGCCAATGATCGGCACAATGATAAAGAAAAAAGTGTGATACGGCGTGTAGCCAAATAATATGCCAACCAACAGCCCGGAGAGCACCGCAGCTACCGTGCCGGCAACCAAAGGTACGAACATGCGGATCATGCCCTGGATCAGGATCACCCGATTCATGCCGAGAATGCTGCCCACGACCAGACAAGCAATGACAAAATAAAGCAGGTTGGCTTCCTTCATTAGCAAATGGACGGTGGCTAACGTATGCGCTTCAAACAAGCCAAAATAAACCAGTGTTGAGGGCACCATCAGGCACAATATTGCTGGCCCACCGATATCCTTTAGCACCGGCAAAATACGGCCTATTTTGGCAAGGGCAAAACCAAGCGTCATGATCACCGCCAGGCCGCCAATCATGTTTTTCGGCAATAAACCTGCGATAGCTGAAATGGCGACAACTGAAGCGATGCCGATAAATAGCAGTAAGGGTACGGCGCCGACTTCAAGCCCGTGCAGGCGCGATTGTTGTGCACCCACAGGGGATGCGTTAACAGAGGAAGAGAGAGAATTATCTTTCATTATTTCACCTGATTCGCTATTAATAATTAACAGTGGGTCAGGAATAACCGCTGGGTTATTCGTAATAGGATTAAATGTTTGAAAAAATAAAGCCAATAAAATAAATGTTACTACCAGAAAGTTATGATTGAATAAATAACATAATCTTCGGTATGTAAAGTGACCGCTGGTTACTGCTTATTGAATTTGTGAGTGCCGTAGTAATTCATATTTAAATAACTTAAACAGGCCATTCGTAAATAAAGTAAGCGCACGAACACATGCATTAAATACTTCCAGGAAAAATATAAACTTAGCTCCCCAACCTTTCCATTTAATTAAAGTATTACTTTTGAAACTAATTAAACCGTAAGAATTGTGATTCTAATCACCTCTGAAAGTAAATACGATAGATAGAGTTCTTCCTGAAAACTATTTTAATTAAAACAAAACAGGACATTTTATGCCTTCACTACTCTTACAATCTTTATTTCCTTTAGTATTTATTATGTTACTAGGGTGGCTAAGTGGAAAATTAGGATATACGCACCGTAAGGATGCCACTGTATTAGCGACGGTGGTGATTCGCTTTGCATTACCATTTCATCTTTTTATCGGGGCACTGAACACCAACCCGGACAAAATCAAAAACTTCTCGTTTATGGCTGTGCTGGTGATTGGCCTTATGGGTTCTTACTTACTGACGCTGATCCTGTCGCGTTACGTTTTTCGTCATGATATCAAGACCAGTGCAATACAGTCTTTGGTTTGCGCTTTTCCTGATATGGCCTATTTTGGCGCGCCGGTACTGGCCGTGCTGATTGGGCCGGAAGGCTTTTTAGGTGTGCTGATTGGCAACTTAGTCACCAGCGTATTAATGATTCCATTGACCATTATCTTAATCCGCATGGGCGATAAAGGTACCGACACCGAAACGCTACATCCGGGCAAACTGATTATGCAGAATTTATTGCAGGCGGTACGTAACCCGATTGTCTGGATCCCAGTATCCGGTGTAGTGCTGAGCCTGGCCGGTGTGCAGTTACCGCATCTGCTGAGTGCGCCGATTGAGATGGTTGGCAAAATTGCCGGTGGTCTGTCGCTGTTTGCCCTTGGTCTGTTGTTTTACGGTGAACGCCCGTCGCTGAATCTCCAGACGTTTACCAATATCAGCATCAAAAATCTGATCCAACCCGCCATGATGGCAGTCGCCGGGCTGACATTTGGCCTGAGCCACACCTTAATGCAGCAGGTCGTGATTATTGGTGCAACACCTTCTGCTATCGCTGCGGGCATGTTCGCTCTGCGCAGCGACACTTATATCGAATCCGCATCCTCTTCCATTCTTATTGGCACTGCAATCGGCGTATTAACTGAGGGCGTAATGATCTATTTGATTTCTTGAGCCTCTTTTCTGTTATCCCCGATACATCGGCAGCCGTGCCGTTATTATTTAGTCAGGAGCAGCAATAATGTTACGCAAAGAAACGCTTTATACGCCTTATAATGGTGCCGTGTTACTGGAAAATCCGTTACTTAATAAAGGGCTGGCATTCACTGACGACGAACGTCTGGCCTTTAATCTGCATGGATTATTACCGCATAACGTTGAAACCATTGAAGAGCAAACAGAACGCGCATGGCAACAATTTTGTCATTTTAAAAAAGACATCTCTCGCCATGTTTACTTACGCAATATTCAGGACACCAACGAGACACTTTTTTATAATCTTCTGCGCTGCCATATGCAGGAAACCTTGCCAATTATCTACACGCCAACAGTTGGTGAAGCCTGTGAGCATTTTTCCGAGATTTATCGCCGCGCCAGAGGGTTATTTATCTCCTGGCCGGACCGGCACCGCATCGATGAAATGCTGCAAAGTTTTTCACGGAATGATATTCGCGTAATTGTAGTTACTGATGGAGAACGCATTCTCGGTCTCGGCGACCAGGGCATCGGTGGGATGGGGATCCCAATTGGGAAACTTTCGTTATATACCGCTTGCGGCGGAATTGACCCGGCATCGACGCTGCCTATCATGCTGGATGTGGGCACCAATAACAGCAAGCACCTTGAAAACCCGCTGTATATGGGGTGGCGCCATCCGCGAATCAGTGACGACGACTATATCGAATTTATGGATATGTTCGTGGAGGCCATCAAAACGCGTTGGCCAAATGTTCTCCTGCAATTTGAAGACTTTGCCCAGAAAAATGCAACCAAACTTCTGAACCGTTACCGCCACCAGTTGTGCTGTTTTAATGATGATATTCAGGGAACGGCAGCGGTCACGACCGGCACGCTGATTGCCGCCTCGCAGACTGCGGGAATGCGCTTACGCGATCTGCGCGTGGTTTTCCTTGGCAGTGGCTCCGCAGGATGTGGCATCGCGGAGAAAATCATTGCCTTGATGGTCGACGACGGTCTAACCCCGGATGAAGCACGCAACAACATTTTTATGATTGATCGCTTTGGCCTGTTGACCGATGACATGCCTAATTTGCTGGACTTCCAACAAAAGCTGGTTACGCCACGTCATCTTATCGCCGACTGGGATACCGATGCAGAGAATATTTCTCTGCTGGACGTGGTGCGCAATGTCCATCCCAACGTACTGATTGGCGTTTCCGGGCAGCCTGGTCTTTTCAGCGAAGAAATCGTGAAAGAGATGCATCGTCACTGTTCCCGCCCCATTGTCATGCCGTTGTCGAACCCGACTTCACGCGCTGAAGCTCAGCCCCGTGACGTGATTGAATGGACGCAGGGAGCCGCGCTCATTGCAACGGGAAGCCCTTTTGAGCCGGTTTTTTATCAGGGTAAATCGTACGAAATAGCCCAATGCAACAATGCGTATATTTTCCCGGGGCTGGGTCTGGGCATCCTGGCGGGCAAGTTAACTCGCGTCACGGACTCCATGCTGAGCGTGGCCAGCAAAACCCTTGCTGCATTCTCCCCACTGGCGAATACAGAGAAAGGAGGGCTGTTGCCACCTGTCGATATCATT
This sequence comes from Kosakonia oryziphila, assembly GCF_900094795.1. GTDB lineage: Bacteria > Pseudomonadota > Gammaproteobacteria > Enterobacterales > Enterobacteriaceae > Kosakonia > Kosakonia oryziphila. The sequence continues at coordinate 102,014 of NZ_FMBC01000009.1, read as the reverse complement.
GAAACCGTATCGAAAGCCATCGCCCTGCAGGTAGCCTATGCAGGTCAGCAGGAGGGCGTCGGCCCGGTGATGAGTGAAGAGGAATTAAAAACACGTCTCGAAAATGTCTACTGGGATGCACGCTATAAAGCGTACAAACGCGCATCCTTCTAAAAATCAGCACGGCAGAGCCAGCAATACTCTGCCGTGCCTTCATCAAGACCACTCGAACATTCACTAAAACAGATGCGTAGAGGAGAAAAAGCCATTACGCCCGGCATATTTTGCACGATAAAGCGCGTCATCAGCGAATTCTATAAGTTTTCTCTCCTTGCCTTTCACTGCCAGACCGTGGCCAGAAGCAATACCAATGCTTACGGTCACTATTCCGAACGGGCTATATTCATGACAGATATTTTCCTGACAAATATTTTGAATTAGTTTTTGGGCTTCCTTTTCTGCCGCGATCAAATCTGTTGCAGGAAGAATAACAACAAACTCTTCACCACCATATCGGGCAACCAGCGCAGAACTACCTTTTACTGTTTTTTTAATGGATGTTGCTACTTGTCGTAAACAGTCATCACCAGCTAAATGCCCGTAATTATCGTTATATTTTTTAAAATAATCTATGTCAATAAGCATCAAAGATATTGAATGATTATTTACAGCGCACTGTAATACTTCGTGGGGCAAGGCCTCATCGAATTTTCGACGATTAGCCAGCCCGGTTAAACTATCTTCGGCCGCCATAGCACTTAACTTCTTGTTTGCTGTCATGAGTGATTCAGTGGTTTTTGATAACTCATGATGGCTGCGCGCCCGCTGGTAGATATCCCGTAAAAGAAAATAACCTGAAGTTATAGCGCCCCCCATCAAGAAAACAACAATCACAATCAGAATTTCTGATTGTTTTTTCCAGGGCAACATTCCTTCATCGAGACTCACGGCGACAGTGGTAACGAATCCATATCGTTTATTTTTTTGAAATGCATACATCCGTTGGATATTGTCAAAGCGAGAGACACTTCTTGCGGTGCCGGAATCACTATTCTTCAGATATGTTGTAAAAAGCGGTGAATCGGAAATAACCCGACCAATGTTTTTCTCATCAAAAGGATAACGTATCAGCAATATTCCGGACTCGCTTGTTAATGCAATAGCACCAGCATGCCCAATATCGATCTTGCCAAACGCTTCAAGGAAATTTTCAATGCTGAGGGTGAGAACGGCGACACCGGCAAACCTGCCCTGGTGATCTTCCAGTCTGCGACTGATGGTTATCACCCATTTCCCGTTCGTCCGGCTGACTACCGGAGGGCCAATAAAAATTTTTTTGGACGTATTGTTCTGATGATAAACGAAGAAAAAACGGTCTGCACTATTGACCCGGCCATAAATCCTTTCATGTAATGCTATGAGCTTATTTCCATTAACATCATAAATAACAACATTATTGATCTGTTCCAGCAATTCATTCTGACTGGTAAGAATTTTTCTTATATTGGTAATATTATTTTTTTCTTCACCATAAATTTCCGTTATGTCCGAAAGATCGTCTATGAACATTTCACCTTGACGGATAATGCCCTCAGAATAAAGATTGAGAGTATGGCTCAAATTCGAAACATTGGTATTAAGATCGTTGATGGTCTGTACACGGGTAATCCAGATATTGATGGATAAAATTATCGACATCACGAAGAAGACAACAGCAAGAATTGTCAACCCAATAAAAAACTCTTTCTTCATTATGGTTTACCATCAGCCAAAATCACGTCTTAAATGCCTTCATAACTGAGAACCTTTATCGTTAAAAATATAAACCCTGGGAGAGAATCGTTTGGGTCAACAGGCAAATACATTTTTTCATTGAACTTTAAAGATTAACACCTCAAGCATAGCTGCGCTTTGCTTAATAATAAAGCGTTATATAAAAGATTCATAAATTCATCTTATTACTATTAAAATAAGAATGAGAATAATTTCTTACAGACAGGAGTTAGCACAGCAGCGCAATTGAAAAATATTCCATTTTTTTCGTCTAATTTACTGAATAGTAAGATGATTAAAAGGATTCGTCCCCACCAGTATGGATTAACGCTATATATCCAAAATAATCCGAGTTGCAGGAAGGCGGCAAGAGAGTGAATCCCGATGAGCTTACTCAGGTAAGTGATTCGGGTGAGCAACAAATCTGCCGGGAGCAGATTTGAACACTGTAAGCAGCGGCCCCGAAGGAGTAAGGCTCAGGGATGAGCCGAATAAAAAAGCCAACACACCTGCGACTTGAAGTATGACGGGTATAAACAGAGAAATGGCATCGCCATTACTTTCCTGTGCAAAACCAGCCACTTCCAGCCCAACACCATGGTAATCTCCCCTGACCACCATGGTGCTGAAGTAAGTTCATTGTCGGGAAGGCATTCACCAGGCTTCACTCATCCTCGCATCCAGGATAAGCAAACTGGGTGGCGCACGACCTTATTTAAACAGTTTCTGCACAAACTCGACATACGCCGGACGCCAGACATCCATTTCATGGTTCAGGCCGGGGTACACTTTATAATCAAACTTAATCCCCTCTTTCTCCAGCTCGCTCTTCAGCCCGGCGATGTCTTTCCCGGTGACGGAGTCCTTTTCGCCGACAACAACGGTGAAATTATGCAGTTGCTTATTAATCAACGCGGGTTTAGTGAACTGCGCGCTAACGCCCGCGTCAGGTACCGTTGTGGTGGTGACACCGCTCAAGGTCGCCAGCCAGCCGAAGCTGTCAAGGTGGTTCATCCCGGAAACCAGCGCCTGATATCCCCCTTGCGACAACCCTGCCAGCGCGCGTCCGCTTGCGTCTTTGCGTACGTTAAACCGCGCGTCGACCAACGGAATAATATCGTGCATCAGTTCGCGGTCTGCCGCTTTGGCATTGAGGTGATAAAATGATTTGCGGCGCTCTTTCGGCGGAAAATTTTCCGGGATCGCCTGCACAATATCGGTTTCCGTATCCGGAACCACGACCAACATCGGTTTGATTTTCCCTTCAGCCAGCAGGTTATCCATGATCTGCGGCAGACGTCCCTGATCGATTGCAGAAAGGCCGGTATCGCCAAAACCGTGGTAGAAATAGAGCACCGGCAGCGGCTCACCTTTTCCGTTATAACCCGGCGGCGTCCAGATATAGACCCGCCGCTCGGAGCCCAACTCTTTCGAGTGATAAGCCACCGTCAACAGATCGCCATGCGGAACGGCGCGATCGTCGAGAATACTGCCCGGCACCAGAATCAGGCTGGTATTCACCTGGCGCTGCGGCTTCTGAAAACGGCTTCCCGTATCCACCGAGCGGAAGCCATCGATATCGAAATAGTACTCATAGAGGTTCGGCGCCAGCGCCCCGCTCTTCCAGGACCAGACACCGCTGGCGTCTTTGCTCATATCATGTGAAACATAGCTGTCCGGGGTGGAACCCGTGATCACCGAGACCCGTTTTGCGCCTGGCGCAAAAAGGCGAAAGGTAATGCTTTTATCGGCGTTAACCTGCGTCACATACTGACTGACCGGCACCGATAAATCAGGCGTCACCGGAAAGAGCGCAGCAAAAGCCGGAACAGCCGCGCTGCCCAGCAGAGCGGTGATGGCCAACGTCAGACAAGCGATGTTTCTTTTCATATCACTCCCTCGTTTTTCTCATTTATGCGATTTATCGACCGGGCATTACTACCAGACCTTAGCCTGAACACCTGCGGAAAATGGTTTGTTTTTATCATCAGCGCTGGTGAGATTACCCTGTTCGCTACCCGGCGCATAAATGCCGGTATCACAAAAAAGCATTTCCGCATGATAAGCATATCCTCATTCAGAAATGAGAAATCGCAGCCGATATTTGCCTTTATAATTCGCTTTGCTGAATGTTTAGTCCTGACAACCACGGTATTCCGGCGCAGGTTAAATCTGCACGGCCTCCAGCGACAGCACCATCAACGACAATCTCCAACACGCGACTGCTGTTCAGGCTGAAGAGAATCACAATGGTATTGTCATCAACATTGGCGGATTCGAGGGCGAATTTCACTCGCAAATCGACAATCAGCACAATCACGCCACGCAAATAAGTGAAACCCGGAAGTGCGGAGAAAATTTTCTGCCCGGCGAAACTTTTCCCCCGTGACCAGCGAACTGTCTACGAGCGTTAACGATCCTCACACTACTGGAGCGCAACATGACCCCGATAAAAAAACTCGTGCTTAGCCTTACTGCCGCTGCACTGCTTAACATCGCCAATGCCCACGCCGCCCTGCCCACAGGAGCACAAGCCCCGGATTTTCAACTGCAAGGTGCGCTGGCCGGGAAACCGCTAACCTTCTCCTTGCAGCAGGCGCTGAAAAAAGGGCCGGTGGTGCTCTACTTCTTCCCGGCAGCGTTCAGTAAAGGCTGCACCATTGAAGCGCATGCCTTTGCCGAAGCCACTGACGATTTCAAAAAACTCGGTGCCACGGTGATTGGCGTCACCGCCGGGAATACCGATCAAGTGGATGAGTTCTCAAAGCTGGAGTGCCGCGATAAATTTACCGTCACCGCCGATCCGGGTGCGAAAGTGGCTGCCCAGTACGACACGCTAATGCAGATGAACGGCAAAACCCTTTCCGATCGCACCTCGTTTGTCATCGCCCCGGATGGCAAGATCCTGCTGAGCTACACTGACAGAAATCCGGAAACACATATTCAGAAAACAATGGAAGCGGTGAAACAGTATGCCAACGCGCATTCCTGATGCGCTGTAACCCTCCGACTTGCAGAGAATCGCTATGTTGACCGCTATGCTCGCCGCCTTCGCAGGCGGCATTATTCTCAACTTTATGCCCTGCGTGTTTCCGGTAATCTCGCTGAAAGCGCTGGGCTTAATCCGTCACGCTGAAGGCCCGACGCAAATCCGTCAGGAAGGGTTCGGCTTTCTGCTCGGCACCGTGGTAACGATGATGATACTGGCCGGGGCTCTGCTTGCATTACGTGCGGGCGGAACGGCGGTCGGCTGGGGTTTTCAACTCCAGTCGCCGCTGGTGATCGCCTTTCTGGCGCTGGTGATCCTCGGCGCTGCACTGAATTTGCTCGGCGTGTTTGAGGTTGGTCTCAGCCTGCAACGCGCCGGAGAGATCGAGGTTAAACGCGGCGCATTTATCCGCGCGGCACTAACCGGCGCGCTGGCGATCATTGTCGCAACCCCTTGCGCTGCACCGTTTATGGCGGGCGCGATTGGTTACGCATTAGTGCAGCCGCCCGCCGTTGCGCTGGCGGTATTTTTCGCGCTGGCGCTCGGGTTTGCTGCGCCCTTCAGCCTGATTTCGCTGTTTCCGTCGCTCGGCAAATGGCTACCGCGCCCCGGCGCGTGGATGGATACGCTCAAGCGCGGGCTGGCGTTTCCGATGTTCGGCGCTTTCGGCTGGCTGGTGTGGGTGCTGGCGCAGCAGGCAGGAATGACCGCGCTGGCGGCGATCCTTGCCGCATCGGTGGTGGTGAGCTTTGCCGCCTGGCTGTACGGTATGGCGCAACAGCGTCGCTTTGCCGGACGTGAGCATAAAGTGTTGTTTGCCGCTACGGCGGTGCTGCTGATTGCCGCGATTGTGCCGCTACCCTCGGTGGTGAAAAGCGGTAGCGCGTTGCCTGCGGCGCAAATTGCCGAGCTGAAATGGTCACCGCAAACGGTGGCGGAGAATCGCGGACATGGCAAAGCCATCTTTGTCGATTTCACCGCCTCGTGGTGCATCACCTGCCAGGTTAATGAGCGCACGTCGCTCTCCACTCAGGCAGTAAAAACCGCGCTGGTGCAGACCGGGACGCTCTATATGGTGGCCGACTCCACGAAATTTAATGCGGATATAGATGACGCGCTCAACGAACTGGGCCAGGGCAGCCTGCCGCTCTATGTGGTCTACCCGGCAGACGGCAGCGCGCCGAAGATCCTGCCGCAAGTGCTGACACCCTCGATCGTGGTAAATGCGCTGAATCAGGCGAGTGGGAAAAAAACCTAATGGCAGATTATGCAAAAAAGTGAGGCAACGCGTGACGAATGGCCACGCCTGATGGCGCTTGCGCAGGCAGGCGACCAGCAGGCTTATACGCGGCTGCTGAAAGCGCTGGTACCGGTGATCCGCACGCTTGCCCGCAAGCAGATTACCGACGAGATACTGGTAGATGATGTGATTCAGGATGTGCTGCTCACCGTGCACCGGGTGCGTCATACCTACGATCCCAGTGCCCCTTTCCTGCCGTGGCTGATGGCGATTGCCCATGCCCGCACCGTCGATGCGCTGCGCAAGCGTGGTCGCCATTGGCAACGGGAGGTGGACAGTGAGGACGCATCATTACTGATAGCCAGCAGCGAGCCGTCGCAAGCACCGGAAGAGCTGTCGGCGTTGCTGAATCAGCTACCTGACCGCCAGCGGCAAGTGATTGAGCATGTTCATCTGCGGGAGTTGAGTCTTGCGGAAACCGCGACGCATAATAACCTGACGGTTGCCGCCGTGAAGTCATTGCTGCATCGCGCCCTGAATAATCTTCGTCGGTTGGGAGCACATCATGGCCGATCATGACCTGTTAATTGAGAAATTAAGCCGCTCTATCGCGCCGGTAAAACGCCCCTGGCAACCGGGCTGGCGCGTGATGGCCTGGCTGGCGACGGCGTTACCGTGCGGTATTGCCGCCAGCTTGTTGCTAAACAGAACCCTGACCGACTGGTCGCAGAGCGGCGCGTCGTGGGTTATCGTGCAGTTGCTGTTGACCTTTGTCGCCGGAACACTGGCGATTCGTAATGCTTTTTTGCTGAGCATTGCCGGGCAGCAGCCGCTTGGCTGGAAGTGGTTTGCGCCGCTGTTCAGCATCTGGTTCGCCAGCACGCTGATTAACCTGCATCTGCACCACTCGCAGGCGTCTGCCGATAGCATTGAAGAGCCGAATTGCTATCTGTTTATGGTGGTGGTCAGCGCCCCGATGATGGCGATTGTCATTGGTTACCTGCACCGCACCCGATCGCCGTTCCCGGCGCGTAGCCTGGCGGCGGCGGGCGTGGGTGTGGCCTGTATGGCGCTGACGCTGCTGGCGCTCTGCCATCCGGCGCACATCAGTGCGCCGGATCTGTTAACGCATTTCGCTGCGATCTTCACCATTATCGTCGGCACCATTGCGCTGGGTTACCGCTGGGTGGCATTACCCTGGTGAACCGCTTTTCGGGAAGATCCATAGCTGTTCGGCGGGCAGCACCAGGCGATAAATTTGCTCGCTGCGCGGCTGAGTACCGTAAACGCGCAGCACAAAATCATCCCCCTGCGTGTGGAACAGATATTCCCAGCGGTCACCAAGATACATGCTGGTAAGCATCGGCAGTTCCATTGAGTTGTCCTGCGGTTGATCGCTTAAGCGCAAGCTTTCCACGCGGATCACTGCCGTCGCCGGTTGGCCCACAGCGACGCCATGCCCGGCCTTGCCCCACAACGCCCAACTCGCGCCTTCAATACGCGCCTTTCCATCCACCACCTCAGTGACATTGCCATGCAAGCGGTTATTACTGCCCATAAATTCAGCGGTAAACAGCGTCGAGGGCGTACTGTACATCTCCTGCGGTGTGCCCTGCTGTTCGATAACACCATTGTTCAGCAGCAGGATGCGGTCAGAAATCGCCATTGCTTCATTTTGATCATGCGTCACCATCAGCGCCGATAAACCAAGTTTGACGATCAGCTCGCGCAGAAATACCCGCGCCTCCTCGCGCAGCTTGGCGTCGAGGTTTGACAGCGGCTCATCCAGCAATATGACCGGCGGGTTATAGACCAGCGCCCGGCCAATCGCCACACGCTGCTGCTGGCCGCCGGAGAGTTGATGTGGGTGGCGTTTACCAAGCTTTCCCAGCCCGAGTTGATCCAGCACCGTTTGCACCCGCTGGGCGATCTCCGCCGACGCGACTTTGCGCAGTTTAAGCGGATAAGCCACATTCTCGAATACCGTTTTATGCGGCCACAAGGCGTAAGACTGGAACACCAGCCCCAGATTGCGCTCTTCGGCGGGTACTTCACTGCGCGGATTGCCGTCGTACACCACATTGCTGCCAATGGTGATGCGCCCCTGGCTCGGTTTTTCCAGCCCGGCGACGGCGCGCAACAGCGTGGTTTTACCGCTACCGGAAGGGCCGAGCAGCGAAACGACTTCTCCTCGTTTCAGTTGCATGGAGACGCCTTTCAGTACCGGATTGTCACCATAGGTCAGATGCAGATTATCTACAACCAGCTCAATCATGTAATTTCACTCCAAAGCGCAGGGCCACGCCAAGACCGATGACCACCAGCAGAATATTGATAAACGACAGCGCAGCGACGATATCGATCGCGCCCGCCGCCCACAGCGACACCAGCATCGAGCCGATGGTTTCAGTGCCCGGAGAAAGCAGGTAAACACCGGTTGAGTATTCACGCTCAAAAATCAGGAACATCAACAACCAGGAGCCGATCAAACCGTAGCGCGACAGCGGCACCGTGACATGACGGGTTACCTGTCCGCGCGACGCGCCGGTACTGCGTGCAGCCTCTTCCAGTTCCGGCCCGACCTGCAACAGCGTGGAGGAGATCAAGCGCAGACCATACGCCATCCACACCACGGTATAGGCCAGCCAGACGCTGAAGATGGTGGTACGCAACGAACGTAGCCAGACGACCAGGTTGTCGCGCAGCCACTGCGCCACCGGCAGCCCGGAGAGCCAACCGTTTTTCAGCGACTGATCCAGCCACATCGGCAGGAAAAGGAACACCCATAAGAACGCCAGCCCCGCCAGCAGCCCTGGCACGGCACGTGGCACCAGCACGCTATAGTCGAGAAAGCGTGTGACATTATCCTGCTTGCGGTGCATCGCAATGCCGACGAACAGATAGCAGACCACCGCCAGCGCACCGCCAATCACACCAATGGCCATCGAGTTGACGATGGCGCGCAACAGGTTCGGCTGCTGCCAGATATTGCGAAACGTGGAGAGCGAAACCTCGTCCCACAGCGAAACGCCGACGCCCCAGTTGGCGATAAACGCCCGTAGCACTACGCCGATCAATGGCACGCCGATGGTAACGGTAAGCCACGCCATCACCACCATTCCCGCCACCCAGCGCCATTTGCCGAGCGGCAGCGCGCGCGCCTGCGAGGCTTTGCCCTTCATGGTGACGAAACGGCTGGCGGTGCGCATCAATCTGCGCTGCAACATCACCAACGGAATGGTGATGCAAATCAACACTACCGCCACCGCCGCCATCAGGTGATACGACGGTGTACCCAGTTTGTTGGTCAACTTATATAAATACGTTGCCAGTACCATGTTGCCTTCAGGATCGCCGAGTACCAGCATCAGGCCGAACACTTCCAGACCGAGGAAAAAGAGCAGCACGCAGGCATACAGCATCGAGGGGCGGACCATCGGCAGGCTGACGGCGGTCATCACCTGAAGCGGCGATGCGCCGACGGTGCGCGCCGCTTCTTCGACATCCGAGCCGACACTGCGTAATGCCGATGAGATATAAAGATAGGCATGGGGCACATGGGTTAAACCGGCAATCACCACAATGCTGAACATCGAGTAGATGTTCCACGGCACAAAACCGATTAGCTCCTCCGCCCAGCGCGAGAAAAAGCCCACCGGCCCGGCGGCGACCACATAGCCAAAACCAAGCACCATCGGCGAGACGAAAATCGGTACCAGAATCAACGGTTCGATAAACCTACGCCCCGGCAAATCAGTGCGTACCATCAGAAAGGCGAGGATGCCGCCGAGTGGAATCGCAATAATCACCAGCCCGAAAGCCAGAATAAAGCCGGATTTTAGCGCCAGATAAAAATCAGGATCGGTAAAAATAAAGGCAAAGGATTCAAGGCTGAACTCTTTGCTACGGGCGAAAAAAGGGGCTGAGAGGAAACTCTGCACCACAATAAATAACAGCGGAATATAAATAACCAGCGCGGTAATTAATACAGTTACGCCACGCGGCAACCCCTGCCATTTTCTGCGCACGATATTCATAAATAATCCCTTTATGCTCTGTCACGCCAGGCAAAACGTTGTGCATCGCAGCGACGCACAACGGTGATGGAGGTTATTTGGCGGCGGCTTCGCGCCACTGTTTAATAAATTCCAGACGTTTTTTCGGCTCCAGATATTCCAGCAGTGACTCATTCACCGGGATCGGCTTCAGCGCCTGCCCCAGCAATTTGGTCATACCATCAATATCGTTTTTGCCTTCAATATCCTGGCGTAAGGAAGGAATATCCGCCTGGTTGGCGAGAATGCTCTGCCCTTTTTCCGACAGCACATAGTCAAACCACAGTTTCGCCGCATTGCTGTGTTCCGCTTCCGCACTGATAAATGACACGCGCGACAGCACCAGCACATAATCTTTCGGGTAAGAGATCCCCAGCGATTTATCCCCTTTAATGCGCGCTTCGGCGTACGAGCCAAGGATATTGTAACCAATCAGGTTTTCACCCGACGAGACGCGTTCCATCATAGTGCCGGTGGAAGACTGCACCGTCAGGCCGCCTTTGGCGATATCAGCCAGATGCGCGAAATAGTCTTTGTCGCTTTTGCTGTCCTGAACAGCGAGCATAAAACCGAGGCCGGATTTTTCAATATCGTAGGTGGTGACTTTATTTTTGAATTTATCGCTCTGCGCAGCAATTAATTTCGCCAGTGCACTATGGGAATCGGGAACATCGCCTGCGGGGATCAGCCGTTTATTATAAATAAACACCACTGGTTCATAAGTGGTGCCATAGGCTTTTTGCTGCCACACCGCCCATTTCGGTAATTTCTCTTTTTCCGGTGAAACATATTCTGCGGCATAATCCGTCGCCAGTTTCAGCGCAGTATCCATCGATGAACTCCAGACCACATCGCCACTACCACTACCGGAGGCTTGCTCACTGAGATAGCGGTTATATAACTCGGTACTGTTCATATCGTTATATTCGACTTTGATTCCCGGATATTGCTCTTCAAAGCCTTTAATTAGCGGGCCTGCGGCTTTGGTATCCGTTGTCGAATAAATAACGACTTTACCTTCTTTCGTCCCGGCATCGACAATTTTCTGATATTCCGCTGGATAACCCGCAGGCACCGCCGCCAGCACAGAACCTGTAAATGCGGTGGCCAGAACGGCGGCCAGCGTTGCGATCTTCCTGTCCATATAACCCCCTGGTATCATTTTTGAAACACAGAGTTAACATATAGACAGTACGCCAACCGATGCAATAACATTGCTTTTTTTTTCTGACTTTTGTGATGGTGGCGTGGTTTAAATATATGCTATTGCCGCACAAAAAATAGCAGGAAGAAAAATCTTAAATCTCCTCTTAATATCATGCACGGGTCGCCTTCTCGTGCAGAAAAATAACCAGAAAGAAAAAGATAATGTCATGGGAAATAACGTAAAAATAACCCATTTAGAACCTGGCCCAGTAGGCGTATATTGTTGCAGCCAGTTTGGGCACGGACAGCGCGCAACAACCGGAGCGTACACGCAGTACGTGAGGATGACTCGCTTCGCTCGCCCTAAAGGGCCGCCGCAAGCGGCGTTCAAAATGTTATGGCATTTTGTGTGAGCACTGCTCAGGACCAAAATGGCAAATAAAATAGCCTAATGGGCCAGGCTCTTGGTGGCTTATATCGCCCCATCGCCAGGCAGATACAAGCGTAGATGACCGTTAACTTTAAGGAGAAAGTAACGCAATGGCAGCAGTTCGATGGGGCATGCGCCATCTATCGCGCCTGCGGCGGCCAGCATAATCTTAAACGAAACCTTCGCATTCATTATTTGTTCGCCTGTTCGTCATAAAACGATCATCTGTTGTGCCGTTAATGGACGCCAGTTGAATGACAAAAACCGGAAGACTTATGAACAGCGCATTGGCAGAACTTTCTGAACACCCCAATTCATATCAGCATCACTTAAACACCGTGCCGAAACAAAAGGTGCTGAGCGTCAGAAATTTGCGCAAATCGTATAACGCTCACCAGACCGTGCTGCACGATATCAGTTTCGATCTGCACAGCGGTGAGATGGTCGGCGTGATTGGCCGTTCCGGCGCGGGTAAATCAACGTTATTACATGTCCTGAATGGCACGCACAGCGCCAGCGCGGGCGAGATCTTAAGTTTCTCCGATGATGAAAACGAGCCGCGTGATGTGTCACGCCTGAAAGGCCGTGCACTCAATCAGTGGCGCAGCCAGTGCGGCATGATTTTCCAGGATTTCTGCCTCGTTCCGCGCCTGGATGTACTGACCAACGTGCTGCTCGGACGTCTTAGCCAGACATCAACGCTAAAATCGCTGTTTAAAATTTTCACCGACGAAGACCGCGCGAAAGCCATCGCTCTGCTTGAATGGCTGAACATGCTGCCACACGCATTACAGCGCGCAGAGACGCTCTCCGGTGGGCAGATGCAGCGCGTGGCGATTTGCCGGGCTCTGATCCAGAATCCCTCGTTATTACTGGCGGACGAACCTGTCGCTTCGCTGGATCCCAAAAATACCCAGCGCATCATGGATGTACTGCGCGAAGTGAGCCAGCAGGGCATCAGCGTGATGGTCAACCTGCACTCTGTTGAGCTGGTAAAAGAATACTGCACGCGGGTTATCGGCGTGGCGCAAGGACGCATTATTTTTGACGACCACCCTTCCCGGCTGACACAGGATGTTCTGCACGTGCTGTACGGCGATGAAATCAGCCAATTGCATTAATTATTCCTTCCAATGAGACAACACAGGCAATGACAATGAAAAACCCTATTTCTGTCGCATTACGTTTATCTGCATTGATGACAGGTCTTCTGTTGGCATGGCAGGCTTCTGCCGCTGAGCAGCCAAAGGAATTGAATCTGGGGATTCTGGGCGGGCAGAACGCGACTCAGCAAATCGGTGATAACCAGTGTGTGAAAGAGTTTCTCGATAAAGAGCTGAACGTCGATACCAAACTGCGCAACTCCTCTGACTACTCCGGTGTGATCCAGGGGCTGCTGGGCGGGAAAGTTGACGTGGTGCTGAGCATGTCGCCTTCATCTTACGCTTCGGTGTATATCAACAACCCGAAAGCGGTCGATATCGTGGGTATTGCGGTTGACGATAAAGATCAATCGCGCGGTTACCACTCAGTGGTGATCGTGAAAGCCGATAGCCCGTACAAAAAGCTGGAAGATCTGAAAGGCAAAGCGTTCGGCTTTGCGGATCCGGATTCCACCTCCGGCTACCTGATCCCGAACTACGCGTTTAAACAGAAATTCGGCGGCAATGCCGACAACAAATATAACAACTACTTCTCCAGCGTTACCTTCTCTGGCGGTCATGAGCAAGACATTCTCGGCGTGCTGAACGGCCAGTTCGCTGGCGCAGTCACCTGGACATCTTTGGTTGGCGACTACAATACCGGCTACAGCGCGGGCGCCTTTAACCGCTTGATCCGCATGGATCATCCGAATCTGATGAAAGATATCCGTATCATCTGGGAATCGCCGCTGATCCCGAACGGCCCAATCCTGGTAAGCAACAGCCTGCCGGCGGATTTCAAAGCCAAAGTCATCACCGCCGTGAAGAAACTGGATACCGATAATCACGCCTGCTTCGTGAAAGCGATGGGCGGCACACAGCATATCGGCCCGAGCAGCGTGGATGACTTCAAACAGATTATCGAGATGAAACGCGAGCTGGTCACTGCACGCTAATCGGCACCTCATGAAATAAGCCCCTGCGTCGAACCAGGGGCTTTTATTCGATTGCCATACAGGACGCTATTGCAACGCATGAACACGTCGAATACGCAGTTTGAGCACTATTACCAACAGGTCAGAACGCGCCAGAAGCGCGACACTGTGGCCTCTTCGTTACTGCTGCTGGCGCTCTGGTTTGCCGCCGGAAACGCCGCCGAATTTAATATTTTTACTATCTGGCACTCGTTGCCCAACTTCCTTGATTACATGCTGGAAACCGTGCCGACGCTGCACTGGTCGCAACTATTTGCCGACAGCCACACCAAAGGCTCGCTGGCGTATTGGGGTTATCGCCTGCCAATTCAGTTACCGCTGATTTGGGAAACCCTGCAACTGGCGCTGGCCTCCACACTGCTCTCTTTTGTCATCGCTGGCGTGCTGGCTTTTCTGGCGGCGAGCAATACCTGGTCACCGCCGCCAGTACGTTTTGCCATTCGCACGCTGGTGGCGTTTTTGCGCACCATGCCGGAGCTGGCGTGGGCGGTCATTTTCGTGATGGCATTTGGCATTGGCGCGATTCCCGGTTTCCTTGCGCTGGCGCTGCACACCGTCGGCAGCCTGACCAAACTGTTCTATGAAGCAGTGGAAAGTACGCAGGATCGTCCGGTACGCGGGCTGGCCGCCTGCGGTGCCACGCATCTGCAACGCATCCGCTTCGCGCTGTGGCCACAGGTCAAACCGATTTTTTTCTCCTACGGCTTTATGCGCCTGGAGATTAACTTCCGCTCCTCCACCATTCTTGGTCTGGTTGGCGCAGGCGGTATCGGCCAGGAGCTGATGACCAATATTAAACTCGACCGCTACGATCAGGTCAGCATTACGTTGCTGCTGATCATCATTGTGGTTTCTGCGCTCGATACCCTCTCTGGCCGTTTGCGCCAGTGGGTGCTGGAGGGGAAAAAATGACAAGCTGGCAAACCGTACCGAACGTGACCTTAAGTCGTAAACTGCACAGTGATTTGTTCAAAGCGCAGGGGCGCTATCTGCGCCGTCTCGGCCTGATCGCACTGGCTGCTGCGCTCTACTATCTGTGGTTTTTTATGCAATTCGGCATTTCGCTCGATCAGGCGCTTAGCGGCGTACAGCAGATAGGCCACTATCTGTTGCGCATGTTTGTCTGGCACGATTTCCTCAACTGGCCATTTGGCTACTATTTCTCGCAGATTGGCATCACACTGGCGATTGTTTTCGCCGGTACGCTCACCGCCACAATGCTGGCGTTGCTGCTCTCATTCCTTGCTGCACGCAACATCATGCGCGGCGGGTTACTCGGCACCGTGGCGTTTTGTATGCGTCGCCTGTTCGACATTCTGCGCGGCATCGATATGGCGATCTGGGGGCTGATTTTTGTGCGCGCTGTCGGCCTTGGACCGCTGGCCGGGGTACTGGCGATTATCATGCAGGATACCGGTTTACTTGGCCGTCTGTACGCCGAAAGCCATGAAGCGGTGGATCGTTCGCCGGGACGCGGGATGACTGCCGTCGGCGCGAGCGGCCTGCAAAAGCACCGTTTCAGCACCTTTACCCAGTCATTCCCGACTTTCCTTGCACTGAGCCTTTATCAGATAGAGTCGAACACCCGTTCGGCGGCGGTGCTGGGTTTTGTCGGCGCGGGCGGTATCGGCCTGATTTATGCCGAAAACATGCGGCTGTGGAACTGGGATGTGGTGATGTTTATCACTGTGATTCTGGTCGTCGTGGTGATGCTGATGGATATGGCATCGGCCTGGCTGCGCCGACGCTATATTATCGGTAAATCAGTGCCGCTGTTTAAGCCGGAGTAAGCTGCCAGTTAAGTTGCGGCCAGCGGCGCAGTTCTCCCTGCGCCGCCAGTTGCGGACAGGGATTCACCATAAATACGTGGTTGGCGTATTCGCAGAGCGGCAAATCGTTAATCGAGTCGGTATAAAACGTCACGGCCCCACGATGCTGCGGGTGATCAACAAGAAAGTTTTCAAGGCAGATAATTTTGCCCTGTTGATAGCTTGGCGTACCGTCGATGATCCCCGTATAGCGCCCGTTATCGGTTTTCACTTCCACGCCAATCGCGTGCTCAATGCCCAGTACCGGCGCAATCGCCTTCACCAGCAAACTGACCGACGCGGAGATAATCAGCATCGCTTGATTGCTGGCCTGCAATTCCCTGATTAACGCCAGCGCCTGCGGGTAGATGCGCGGCACAATCTCCGTTTCCACACACAGCGCTACCATGCTTCCCACCAGCGCCACCGGGAAATCGCGCAGCGGCGACATGGTCAGCGCCACATATTCATGCAGATTCATTTCGCCACGCGCGTAAGCCTGCATCAGCCGCTCTTCATCGCGTAAATAATCCGCGCCATCGGCAAAACCTTCGCGCACCAGGTAGCGGCTCCAGATCGTGCTACTGTCACCAGAAATCAAGGTATTATCGAGATCGAAAACGTACAGCGGTTGCGGCATTGTCGCGTCCTTAGTAAGGAAATCCGCCCAGCACTTTAGCAAAAAAAGATGACAACTTAACGATGCAGTTGATTTGCTAAACCGGTTTAGTTAAGTTTTAACGACTATTTTAAAGCGGGAGAGAGATATGTCAGCACGAGTCTGGTGTCTGGGTGATGCGGTGGTCGATTTACTGCCGGAAGGCGCAGGGCGCTTGTTGCAGTGTCCCGGCGGCGCGCCTGCAAATGTGGCGGTCGGCATTGCGCGTTTGCAAGGAAACAGCGGTTTTATCGGTCGCGTCGGTGACGATCCTTTTGGTCGTTTTATGCGCCAAATCCTCGACGCCGAGCAGGTGTATACCGCATTTATGTCTGCCGACCCGACGCAACGCACCTCCACGGTGGTCGTCGCGCTCGATGAAGTGGGTGAGCGCTCATTTACCTTTATGGTGCGACCGAGCGCCGATCTGTTTCTCGCTGTGGATGATTTACCGCCCTTTCAGCGCGGCGAATGGCTGCACTGCTGCTCAATTGCGCTCTCTGCTGAGCCATCGCGCAGCACCACGTTTACGGCGATGACGCGCATCCGCAGCGCTGGCGGATTTGTCAGCTTCGACCCGAATATCCGCCACGATTTGTGGGCCGATCCGCAGCAGTTACATGATGCGCTGAGCCAGGCCTTCACGCTGGCGGACGTAGTAAAACTCTCGGAAGACGAGCTGGCCTTTTTTAGCGGCCAGACGGATATCGACGTCAGCATGCAGCAATTGGCCGAACGTTTTGCCATCCCGCTGTTGCTGGTAACGCAGGGTAAAGCAGGCGTCAAAGCCTGCCTGCGCGGCGCACTCAGCACCTGGCCAACGCGGCCGGTTATCAGCGTCGATACCACCGGCGCAGGAGATGCGTTTGTTGCCGGATTGCTGTGGGAACTGGCGCAGCACGGGCTACCGGATAACCAGGAGCAACTTGGCGCTCGTCTTGCCACCGCGCAACGCTGCGGAGCGCTCGCCACCACGGCGAAAGGCGCGATGACCGCCTTACCCTATCATCATCAACTGGAGGAATAACTCGCCTGAGTACCGCTTCGTTTTGCGAGCCGTCTCACAATCACTAAACCGGTTTAGCAAATTTAATTGCGTGAAGAAATTAGTCATGGGTATGATTCATCACCTAAACCGGTTTAGCAAAAAAAACAGTCCTGTGATGATAGCTCTTCCTTAGGGATGCAACACGATGAAAAAAAGCACGCTTGCCGTAACCCTTGGTTTGATATTTAGCTCTGGCTCTGCATTGGCTGCTGATCCCAGCATGAGCAGCATAGAAGCCCGTCTTGCCGCGCTGGAACAGCGTTTACAGGCGGCAGAACAACGTGCGAATGCCGCAGAAACCCGCGCCAAAACGGCGGAAAAACAGGCGCAACAACTGGCCGCCGCGCAGCAACAAACACAAACCACCACCAGCCAGGTTGAGCAGCGCACCGCCAAACTGGAGAAAAAAGCCACCGATGAAGGCGGGTTTGAATTTCACGGCTATGCCCGTTCCGGTTTGCTGATGAACAACTCCGCCAGCAAAACGCAAGGCGGGCCAACATTGACCCCGGCAGGTGAAACCGGCGGTAATGTCGGTCGCCTGGGTAACGAACCAGATACCTATGTCGAGATGAACCTCGAACATAAACAGACGCTGGCAAACGGCGCGACTACGCGCTTTAAGGTGATGCTGGCCGACGGGCAAAAAACCTATAACGACTGGACAGCATCCAGCAGCGCTCTCAACCTGCGTCAGGCGTTTACCGAAATCGGCCATCTGCCGAGTTTTACTGGCGCGTTTAAAGACTCCACCATCTGGGCCGGTAAACGTTTCGACCGCGATAACTTCGATATCCACTGGATCGACTCCGATGTGGTATTCCTCGCCGGGACCGGCGCCGGGATCTACGACATGAAGTGGAACGATGACACACACAGTAACCTGTCAATTTACGGCCGCACCTTCGGTGACATGGAGAACAGTGAAAACACGGCGCAGAACTATATTCTGTCGTCAAACAACTTCTACGGCCCGCTGCAACTGATGGTCAGCGGTATGCGTGCCAAAGATAATAACGATCGGGTCGATCTTGACGGCAATAAAGTGAAGGGCGATGCCGCGAATACCGGCGTACATGCGCTTCTCGGCCTGCATAACAGCAGCTTCTATGGGCTGCGGGAAGGCTCGGCGAAAACTGCCCTGCTCTACGGCCACGGGCTGGGCGCAGAGGTGAAATCGATCGGTTCCGATGGCGCGCTGTTGCCAGAAGCGAACACCTGGCGCCTGGCCAGCTACGGCATCACGCCGCTGGGCGGCGGCTGGCATATTGCACCAGCCGTACTGGCACAAAGCAGTAAAGATCGCTACGTCAAAGGTGACAGCTACCAGTGGGCTACCGCCAACCTGCGCCTGATTCAGGGGATCACCGAGAACTTCGAAATGCAGTATGAAGGCAGCTACCAGTACATGGATCTGCGCCCGAAAGGCTACAACAGCCGTAACGCGGTGAGCGGTAGCTTCTATAAACTGACCGTCGCCCCGACGCTGAAAGCCAGCGACGTTGGCGAATTCCTCAAACGCCCGGAAATCCGCCTGTTCGCTACCTGGATGAACTGGGATCACCGTCTGGATAAGTACGCCAGCGATGATGCCTTTGGCAACAACGGCTTTAAATCCGGCGGCGAATGGAACTTCGGCATCCAAATGGAGACCTGGTTCTAATGAGTTCGGCCCCTGCGGGGTGCGGGGGTCGTCTCAACCGGGTTAACACCACAATAACGAGAACACAGAGGTTATTATGGATTTTGCACAAATTGCCCGCGCGCTACTGCCGCTGCTGGGTGGTAAGGATAATATCGCCAGTGCCGCACACTGCGCCACGCGTCTGCGCTTAGTGCTGGTGGAAGACGCGAAAGCCGATACCGCAGCAATCGGCAAAATTGACGGCGTGAAAGGCTGTTTTCGTAACGCCGGGCAGTTGCAGATTATTTTCGGTACCGGCGTGGTGAATAAAGTTTACGCCGCGTTTATCGCCGAGGCCGGGATCAACGAGTCGAGTAAGTCAGAAGCCGCCGATATCGCCGCGCGCAAGCTTAACCCGTTCCAGCGTATTGCCCGCCTGCTGTCGAACATTTTCGTGCCAATTATCCCGGCGATTGTTGCCTCCGGCTTGCTGATGGGGCTGTTGGGAATGGTGAAAACCTACGGCTGGGTTAACCCGGACAACGCGCTGTACATCATGCTCGACATGTTCAGTTCGGCGGCATTTATCATTCTGCCGATCCTGATTGGCTTTACCGCCGCCCGCGAGTTTGGCGGTAACCCCTATCTTGGCGCGACACTGGGTGGCATTCTGACGCACCCGGCGCTGACCAACGCCTGGGGCGTGGCGGCCGGCTTCCATACCATGAATTTTTTCGGTATCGAAGTCGCGATGATCGGCTACCAGGGAACCGTTTTTCCGGTACTGCTGGCAGTGTGGTTTATGAGCCTGCTGGAGAAGCAACTGCGCCGGGTGATCCCGGATGCGCTGGATCTGATCCTGACGCCGTTCCTGACGGTGATTATCTCTGGTTTTATCGCCATGCTGGTTATCGGCCCGGCGGGTCGCGCACTGGGCGATGGTATCTCCTTTGTACTCAGCACGTTGATTAGCCATGCAGGCTGGCTGGCCGGAATGCTGTTCGGCGGGATCTATTCGGTGATTGTGATTACTGGCGTGCATCATAGCTTTCACGCTATTGAAGCCGGGCTGCTGGGCAATCCGTCTATCGGCGTCAACTTCCTGCTGCCGATCTGGGCGATGGCTAACGTCGCACAAGGCGGCGCCTGCCTGGCGGTGTGGTTTAAAACGAAAGATGCGAAGATCAAAGCCATCACTCTGCCTTCGGCTTTCTCAGCACTGCTCGGCATTACCGAGGCGGCAATTTTCGGTATCAACCTGCGCTTTGTAAAACCCTTTATTGCCGCACTTATCGGCGGGGCTGCGGGCGGCGCGTGGGTGGTTTCAGTACATGTGTATATGACGGCGGTCGGCCTGACGGGCATCCCTGGTATGGCGATTGTGCAGGCCAGCTCGCTGCTCAACTATGTTATCGGGATGGTGATTGCATTTAGCGCCGCGTTTGTTATCTCTTACCTGCTGAAATACAAAACGGACTCCGAATAATGGCTTCAACAAACCTGCTGCCTGCCATGTTGCAGGCAGTCATGAAAGGCCAGCCGAAAGCGCTGGCCGATCCCCACTATCCCGCCTGGCATCTTGCGCCGGTGACCGGGCTGCTTAACGATCCGAACGGTTTTATCCAGTTTGCCGGGCGTTATCATCTGTTCTACCAGTGGAATGCGCTGGGTTGCCAGCACCTGCACAAATGCTGGGCGCACTGGAGTTCGGCGGATTTAGTCCACTGGCAGCATGAACCCCTCGCGCTGATGCCTGACGAAGAGTATGACCGCAATGGCTGCTACTCCGGCAGCGCCATTGATAACAATGGTGTGCTGACACTGTGCTACACCGGCAACGTGAAGTTTGACGACGGCTCCCGTACCGCGTGGCAGTGCCTGGCAGTACAAAACAGCGACGGCGGTTTCGACAAGCTCGGCCCGGCCATTCCTTTGCCGCACGGTTACAGCGGCCATGTGCGCGACCCGAAAGTATGGCGGCACGACGGGCAGTGGTACATGGTACTGGGCGCACAGGATTTACAGTTACAGGGCAAGGTGCTGCTGCTGCGCTCAGAGAATTTGTGGAACTGGCAAAACCTCGGTGAAATCGCCGGTAGCGGCCTGAACGGGCTGGGCGATGCGGGCTATATGTGGGAATGTCCCGACATGTTCACCCTTGGCAACTGCACCTTCCTGATCTGCTGCCCGCAGGGTGTGGCGCACGAGGAGAAACGCTACCTCAACACCTACCCAAGCGCGTATCTCAGCGGCACGCTGGATTACGCCAGTGTGCAATATCAGCACGGCGAGTTTGCCGAACTGGATGCCGGGTTTGAATTTTACGCCCCGCAAACCACGCTTGCCGATGATGGCCGCCGCCTGCTGGTCGGCTGGATGGGCGTACCGGACGGCGAAGAGATGTTGCAGCCAACCGTGGCTAATGGCTGGATCCACCAGATGACCTGCCTGCGTGAGCTGACTGAACGTAACGGTAAGCTCTATCAGCAGCCAGTGGCAGAGCTACAGGCGCTGCGCGGTGAAGAACAGTGCTATTGCGGTATGGCAGAAGCGATGCCCGCACTGGAGGCGGAGCAACTTGAGCTGGTGCTGGAAAGTAAGGGCGAGTTAACACTCAATTTCGCCGATACGCTCACTCTCGAATGGCGTTGCAACGAACTGCGTCTGGCCCGCCGCAGCCTGCAAACCGGCGAATGGCTGTACCGTTACTGGCGCGGTAGCGCGCAGAAGTTGCAGATCCTCTGCGATCGCTCAAGCGTGGAGATCTTTATCAACGATGGCGAAGGGGTGATGAGCAGCCGCTATTTCCCGAGGCATCCGGCGCAATTAACCCTGCGCGGAGGCGCAGAAGTACAGACCCACTACTGGTCGTTACGTTCTTGCATGATAGAATAAGTTCTTGTTTCCTTAAATGATGCAAAACCGTGCGAAAAACAAAACGCGTTACCATCAGTGATATCGCTGCGCTAGCGGGGGTGTCGAAAGCCACTGCCAGCCTGGTACTTAACGGCCGCGGCAAAGAGCTGCGCGTGGCGCAGGAGACGCGCGAACGCGTACTGGCGATCGCCCAACAGCATCACTATCAGCCGAGCATTTATGCCCGCCTGCTGCGCGAAAACCGCAGCCACACGCTGGGGCTGGTGGTGCCAGAAATCACCAACTACGGTTTTGCCGTTTTTTCCCATGAGCTGGAAAACCTCTGCCGCGAGGCCGGTCTGCAACTGCTGATCGCCTGTACCGACGAAAATGCCAGCCAGGAGACTGTGGTGGTTAATAACCTGGTTGCACGCCAGGTGGATGGCCTGATTGTCGCCTCCAGCATGCAAAGCGATACCGACTACGTGAAACTCAGCGAGCAGTTGCCGGTGGTGCTGTTTGACCGCCATATAAATGACACACAGTTGCCGCTGGTGATCACTGATTCGCTAACACCGACGGCGGATTTAGTCGAGCGTCTGGCGCGGGCAACCCCCGATGAAATCTATTTTCTTGGCGGTCAGCCACGGCTTTCTCCCACCAAAGATCGGCTCGCCGGATTTATGCAGGGGCTGGAGCGTGCGGGCGTAACGCCGCGCCCGGAGTGGATTATTCACGGTAACTACCACCCGAGCAGCGGGTACGAGATGTTCGCCGCGCTGTGCGCCAGGCTGGGTCGCCCGCCGAAAGCGCTGTTTACCGCCGCCTGCGGCCTGCTCGAAGGGGTGCTGCGCTATATGAGCCAGCATCATTTGCTGGAGAGCGAAATCCATATCGCCAGCTTTGACGATCACTACCTGTACGATTCGCTGTCGCTGCACATTGACACTGTAGAGCAGAATGTGCCGCGTCTGGCACAGGATTGCTTCGAGATCATCACCCAAATGATTGAGGGCAACGAACCGACCATGCCACAGCGCGTACTACCTGCAACATTGCGCTGGCGCCATGCGCAGTAATGGCGGCCCGGAATTCAGGGGTTTTGCCCGGTAACAGGCTTGATTGGAGCGATACGGCAAAATGCGACATTTAGAAAAATATTAAAGCTTAAACTATCAGAACAATCAGATTGATGCTCAAAAGGATCTCAAGAAGATCCTTTTGATTTTGCCGATCATTACGCCCTACCAGTTACCATATGGATAGGTTCAACGCTCTATCCTCGGTACATGACGCAGACCATCCGATACCCAAAAAAGGGCTCAATGGTGAGCATACAATCCTTTTACGAGCCACTTGCCCGGTCTACTGATCTTTAAATGATCAGCATTGGCCATCGGGCTTTTGTTTAATGAGCGGCAAGTTCGCGAAAGAAATCGGGATTTGCCTGAATCGTTGCCAGCACCTTGGCTGCCAGGCCTGTCGGGTTACGCCGTTTGGATTCCCAACTTTTAATGGTATCAACACTGGTTCCCAGCGCTTTCGCCATCTCACTTTGTGAAACCTTGAGTTGCTCTCTAATCGCTTTTACATCAGCTATCTCATAGCGTGTGACATTTGCCGGAGCCTTAACCCCATTTTTGATGTCTACAGCCTCTTCCAGAGAGGTTTTTAGCTCGTCAAAAAAATGCATGTCACACCTCACCTTTTAGTAATTTCGTCAGTTTTTTCAATTCATTCTTTTCCGCATCAGTCAGGTTATCTTTGATGTTTTTCGGATAAGCCATAATCAAATAGATAACCGCTTTGGTCGCCAAAAAGTAAATAACTCTGGCGCTGCTGCTTTTCCCCTGTGAACCCGTAGACATTCTGATTTTTCGTAACCCACCGGTTTTCGGTATCAAATCCCTTTTTTTGGAGATTCAATGAGTTCCTTTTGCAGCTCTTTTAGCTCTTCATCCGTGGCAATTTGCTTTATCTGCCGGGTAAATATCGACGTCTCGATAAACTCCAGTGCATGATCCAATAGCACACCTCCTTGTTTAGGTACATAGTACACCAAAAAAGGTACTATGTACACTTACATGAGAGGAAGCTATTACGTACACTCATAACCTTGTACGGCTAATTAAACGCCACGCCCTTGATGGGCTGCTGCAATTTCCCTGGTGGCTGCAACGAACCGCAGCTATTGGGCTGTGGGGTGTTTTCCATCACACCGCGAACAAACTTCAGTTCATCGGCAAAAGCGACATTGACGGTGCCGTTATGGGTAATGCCGGGATAGGTTTTCCACTCGACCGCATTGCCGCCAGCACACAGTGCAGCCACTGCGGCGTATTGATGATGCGGCGATAAGGTGTGATCGGCGAGACCCGTGGCGGCAAATAGCGGTGCCGGGAAGGCTTTGACCGGCATATCTGTTACCGGTAGCAGCGCGTTAGTGACCTGCGCGGAACCGCCGATAAATGCCGTGCCGCCGTCGAGTTTTTCGCGGTGCTCATAGCGGCCCAGCTCACTCATACAGGTGGTTTTCGCCAATGCCAGCAGCTTCGCTCCCTTTTCTGTTACCCATTTTTCAGCGGGCGGTGCGTCATCCGGCAGCGAGCCGCCAATCAATCGCAACATGGTAAAACGTGACGGATCGCGATTGCCTGGGCGTGCGTTACCGGGTTTCACCGGCCCATTCGGAAACGTTGCCACCACGCCCGTAGCAAGAGTGGCGCGCAGTTTCAATTCCGGCGCGTAATCCGGCGCAATCAGGCTGGCGCCAAGCGACGCGCCCGATCCCTGCGACTGGCCGCTGATCACCAGGCTATTCGCGAGCTGCTGCGGATACGCCTGTAGCGCCGCGCGTACGCTGTCGAGCACCGAGCGTCCTTCCGTTTCCCAGTTCATATACGGGTGCGGCCCTGGCCCGCCGAGCCCCTGATAATCGGTGGCGACAACCGCAAAACCCTGCTGGAGCCACAAGTTAATATAATGCGCGTCCCGCGCTGTCGGGTTAGTCCACGATGGCGCACAACTATCAGCAACACCCAGCGTACCGTGCGCCCAGGCGAGAACTGGCCATCCTCCGGCGGGTGGATTACCTTTCGGGAACCAAAGCGAACCGCTGACCGGCACAATTCCGGCGTTCCAGCGTTTATCGCGCGAGGTATACAGAATGCGTTGCGTCATGCTGGCTGCGGTGATTTCCGGCTGTGCGGGCAGCGGCTCTTCGCGCAACATCATGCCAGGGTTCGCTGGCAAAGAACCGTCCCAGATATAAAAAGGTGAAAGCGATTGATCGCCTGCCGCAGGCCCGACGGGCAAGGCATTACTCCAGGCGCTTGCGCCATTAACCCAGACGCTGACAGCGCAGAGCGCATATTTCAAAACCTTCACGATCTTCTCCGGAAACATCGCCACACATTACCCCCAGTAAACGAAGGTGTTGGAGAGAATTCAACCAAAAAGTGTTAAGTATTTATTCTGTGCTTGAATTCCTTTACCCTTTACTTTAGATTTATCTAAATTTAGTAAAAACTAAAAAGCCATGACCAAACCCGATATCCCGTTACTTCAGAAACAGGCTGAGCAGGCGTCTGGCTTGCTGAAAGCGATGAGCAACCCACACCGGCTGCTGATCCTCTGCATGCTTTGCGACGCGCCTGGCACCTCTGCGGGTGAATTGAGCACCATCACGGGCCTTAGCCCTTCAGCGACGTCGCAACATCTGGCACGAATGAAAGAGGAAGGTCTGGTTGAAAGCCTGCGCCAGGCGCAGCGGGTCAACTACTTCATTAAAGATGAAGCGGTTAGCAAAATTATCAACACACTCAAGGGACTCTACTGCCCACAGGAGTAAATATGTCTTATACCCTGATCTCTGCGGCTGACGCCCGCGCGCAGCAAGCGGCAGGCGCACTGCTTATCGATATTCGCCAGCCTGACGAATTTCGCCGCGAGCACCTGCCAGGCGCCGTTTTACTGCCGCTGGAAGCACTACTGAACGGTGCGCCGATTGCCACCGACTCACCCACGCAAACGGTGATTTTCCATTGCCAATCCGGCAGACGTACGCAGCAAAATGCCGATGCACTGGTACGTGCCGCAGGGCAAGCGCCGGTGGCCATCCTCGAAGGAGGGCTGAATGGCTGGAAGCAGGCGCACATGCCGACGGTGGAAGATAAACGCCAACCGCGTCCGCTGATGCAGCAGGTGCAAATGGTCGCTGGCAGTCTGATCCTGCTCGGCGTGATACTCGGTTATGCGGTGCATCCGGGCTTTTTCCTGCTCTCTGGTTTCGTCGGTGCAGGTCTGCTGTTCGCCGGGATCAGCGGCTGGTGCGGCATGGCGCTGCTGCTGGCGAAAATGCCATGGAACAAAGTGTGAAAAAAGGCGTATCGGATGAAAACCGACAGCGAGCTGAGCAAGTTTTTAAGTTTCCCGCTCTCTGCTAATGGCACATCGGTTCGCACCGCGCAGAAGCATTCACCGCCGTTATCACCTGGCAGGCAAAAGTGCCGCCGATAACGGCTTGTCAGGCGTTTTTCCTCCGGGTCAAATGAGTGATATATTTCAGAGCGTCAATCCAAGGAGACGCTATGGCGGAATTTGATTCACTCGCGCAGGACCTGCTGGTGCAGGCAGAAACTGAACAACAGCGACAGCAGGAACGTGACCGGGCATTACTCGAGCAGGTACTTGAAATCTACGGACAAAAGTATGTGGCCGAGCAGTTGAAAAAGGCGGGAAAAGCGGAATGGAGCCGTGAATCACTCAATCGTTGGATAAACGGTAAAGGCAGTGCAAAAACGCTGACCGCCGCCGAAGAGGCGCAACTGCGTGCGCTACTCCCCTCGCCTCCTGCTCATCATCCCAACTATCGTTTCCGTTTTATCGATCTCTTTGCTGGTATTGGCGGTATTCGCAGCGGGTTTGAAGCTATCGGCGGGCAGTGCGTATTCACCAGCGAATGGAACAAAAACGCGGTGCGTACCTATAAAGCGAACTGGTACAACGATAAGTCCACACACATTTTTAATCAGGACATCCGCGAAGTGACGCTGAGCGGCAATCCTGCCGTTTCTGAAGCCCAGGCTTACGCCCATATCAAACAGCAGATCCCCGAGCACGACGTGCTGCTGGCGGGTTTTCCCTGCCAGCCTTTTAGCCTCGCCGGGGTAAGTAAAAAGAATGCCCTCGGTCGCGCCCACGGTTTTGAGTGCGAAGCGCAGGGAACGCTGTTTTTCGATGTTGCGCGCATTATCAAAGCCCGTCGTCCGGCGATCTTCGTACTGGAGAATGTCAAAAACCTCAAAAGTCACGATAAAGGCAAAACCTTCAGCGTGATCATGAGTACGCTGGATGAACTGGGCTATGACGTGGCCGATGCCGATGTTTCCGGCAAAGACGACCCGAAAATCATTGACGGCCGCCACTTTTTACCGCAACACCGCGAACGCATTGTGCTGGTCGGTTTTCGCCGCGATTTACAGCTCAGTGAAGGCTTTACCCTGCGCGATATCGACCGCTTCTACCCCACGCAGCGCCCGACCTTCGGCCAACTCCTCGACCCGACTGTCGACAGCAAATATGTGCTGTCGACAAAGCTTTGGGAATACCTCTATCGCTATGCGCAAAAACATGCGGCAAAAGGGAATGGCTTCGGTTTCGGGCTGGTGGATCCCACCAATACCGCAAGCGTGGCCCGCACGCTCTCGGCGCGCTATCACAAAGACGGTTCAGAGATCCTTGTCGATCGCGGCTGGGATAAAACGCTGGGTGAAGCTGATTTCGGCAATGCAGAGAACCTGGCGCGCCGTCCGCGTCGCCTGACGCCACGCGAATGTGCCCGTCTGATGGGTTTTGAGAAAGTCGGCGAACAGCCGTTTCGCATCCCGGTTTCCGACACGCAGGCTTACCGACAGTTTGGTAACTCAGTGGTAGTGCCAGTATTCGCCGCCGTGGCGAAATTGCTGGAACCGCGTATTGCGCTGGCAGTAAAAAAACAGCACAACAACCTGTAACGCACTTCCCGGCATGTGATATGCCGGGCACTTATTTAAGTCTTAAATACGGCGGCTCGTGGAGGTGCAGTGGTCAGCAACGTGGTGCGTACCATGAGCAAAATCTCCGACAGCTCCCAACAAATCGCACATATCACCAGTGTGATTGACGGTATCGCCTTCCAGACCAATATTCTGGCGCTGAACACTGCGGTAGAAGCCGCCCGCGCAGGTTAACCAGGACGTTTGCCGTGGTGGCCGTGCGTACGCTGGCAAGCCGCAGCGTACAGGCGGCAAAAGAGAGCGTGAATAAACACAACACGCTGCTGAGCAAAAAGCCGGTACGCCAAAACCGACAATGCTGCGCCCGGCCACGCCGACGGCGACCACCAGGGACAGCAACTGGGAAACGTTCTGATAACTTCGGAAAGGCGCGATACTGGTTATCGCGCCGCTGCATTAATCGCGGGTCTGAACCCAGAAGGCGTGAATCAGGCCGGGAAAGTAGCCCAGCAAGGTGAGCAGGACATTGATAATAAATGCCCAGCCAAAGCCTTTGCCAAGCAGCACGCCGAGCGGCGGAAGAATAATCGTCAAAACAATGCTCCAGAAACCCATGTTGCCTCCTGTGCAGAAAATTCCAGGTGGTTGAAATAACAGACTTTCTCTTTAAGAATAGACACTCTGTAATGCACCGCCACCTCCCTCGCACGCTTTTACCCTCTTTTACGCTGTACCCTCAACAGCCTCCAGGCTAAGGTTAGAAGCACAACAAATGAGAAAGGAGGAAGGTATGTTTTCTATTGGCGATATTGTGCAGCCGCGCGTTGGCGGGCCAAAACTTAAGGTGCTTGAAGTTCATCAGGATCAAATCGTTGCAGTTCCCGTCTACGATGAAACGGCAGATAAAATTACGCTGAAAGCGGAAGATGTCTCGCCGTATAAAGAAGACGGCGATTTCGGCGTCTGTTAATCCCTCAGCGGTGGGCGTTATCCACCGCTCTGACTATTATTTTATGCAAAACATAAGCATAAATAATCACACCCCACATCAGAACTAAACGCTACAAAAACACCTTTATCAGCATAAAAAATGCTGTTAGTTATTTTATCCACACGCCGGAAGCAGAGTACGCTAAAACGCGCCGTGTATTCCCACCTAAGAGTGCTGCATTTTTTCTCATACCATCCATAAGCTTTTGATATTGAATAGATTTGATAACCACTCCAGTTAAAATAATGAAATATGCAAAAAACGCACAAACGCAGAGCACTTTATCCAACAAAGAAAAGAAAATAAAAATTTATCGCTAGTTGTTAGTTTCAAACCAGATGGATACTCTATTGACATTAATCCAACCACTTCAAAACGCTAAAAGACCCGTTTATTCGCCTTTTCGCTGATTCTCAAGGAGCAGCATCATGTTCTCTTCGCAGTCTCGCCTGCGTCACGCCGCAGCAGACACCTTTGCGATGGTTGTCTATTGTTCGGTAGTGAACATGCTGATTGAAATATTTCTCTCCGGAATGAGCTTCGAACAGTCACTTTCATCGCGCCTGGTCGCCATCCCGGTAAACATTATTATTGCCTGGCCTTATGGTTTGTACCGCGATGCTTTTATGCGTTATGCACGTCGTATTAGCCCTGCAGGCTGGATGAAAAATCTGGCGGATGTGCTGGCATATGTCACCTTCCAGTCGCCGGTTTATGTAGCGATCCTCTGGTCGGTCGGTGCGGACTGGCATCAGATTGTCGCTGCGGTCAGTTCCAATATCGTGCTGTCGATGATGATGGGCGCCGTTTACGGCTATTTCCTCGATTACTGCCGACGCCTGTTCCGGGTGAGCAGTTACCACCAGGCCAAAGCCTGATAGCGGATGGCAGGCTATGCCTGCCATCGTTTAGTGCTGTTCGCCAAATAATCCTTTCAGAAAACGTTCCAGCGCGACGCGCGAACTGAATCCGTGCGGAATACCGTAATGCTCCTGGGAATCGCCGCCTAAATAGAGCGGGAAATTCTGGTAGTGATCGCACAACTTGATGTCCGAGGCAGGCTCCGCGAGCGACGAACTGCGTTCTTTCAGCGTGGGGTGGATCACCAGCGCCGTACGGCCCATTCGCGCTTCACGATTCACATAAACATAATTTTCACCGCGACAATAACCATAAGTTTTTGGCGTCGCCACATCCATTGTAAATCCCACGTTTTCCAGAACGCGTGCCACTTCATCGGGTCTTAAATACATAGATTTTCCTCGTCATCTCTCTGCAGCCTCGCCACCTTACATGACTAAGCATTGACCGTGATTCAGAAAATTCCACAAACGGACGTGAAAGAGCTGATTGCCGCAAGGCCTGAAAAATTATGGTCTAAACTAAAATTCATATCAAAAACGAGGGAGGATCCTATGTTTAACAGACCGAATCGCCGTGATGTTGATGAAGGTGTCGAGGATATCAACAACGATGTCAGCCAATTAGCCGATAGCCTCGAAGAGGTGCTTAAATCATGGGGCAGCGACGCCAAAGACGAAGCGGAAAGCGCGCGTCGTAAAGCGCAAGCTTTGTTAAAAGAGACCCGCGCACGTCTGCATGGCCGCAACCGTGTGCAACAAGCAGCACGAGACGCCGTGGGTTGCGCAGATACCTTTGTGAAAGACAAACCCTGGTGCAGCGTTGGTGCGGCCGCCGCCATTGGTATTTTCGTAGGCGCGCTACTCAGTTTGCGTCGTTAAACCCGCTCTTTTTTGTTTGCAAAACCCCTGCCCGGTTAACCCGCGCAGGGGTTTTTATTGGCCATCGCATCGCTGTATACCTGTATAAAATGCGTACAAATCACTCTTACCCATCCCCTTACCCATTACATCCATCCTTTGGACAAAGTCTATGATGAATTCCTATATATTGTATGGTTGAATATTTTAATAACTACATCTAGTATTCTTTTCAGTAACACACACATTAACTGACGCGAACCTTCGCGCCGTGCTTCCATTTCATTCGGAAATACGAATCATGCACATTACTATTTACACTAGAGATAATTGTGTTCAATGCCACGCCACGAAACGAGCCATGGAAAACCGTGGCCTGGCGTTCGAAATGGTGAACGTTGACCATGTACCCGCAGCGGCCGATGAGCTTCGCGCGATGGGCTTTCGTCAGTTACCGGTGGTTGTCGCCGGGGAAACGCGCTGGTCCGGCTTTCGCCCGGACATGATTAACCGGCTGCACAACGTCCCCAGCGTGGCCAGCGCATGAGTACCCTCGTCTACTTCTCCAGCAGCTCCGAAAATACGCAGCGTTTTATTACGCGGCTTGGGTTGCCGGCGGTGCGTGTTCCGCTCAATGAGCGAGAACGCATCCAGGTAGACGAGCCTTATATCCTTGTAGTGCCCAGTTATGGCGGCGGCGGAACGGCAGGCGCAGTTCCCCGCCAGGTGATCCGCTTTTTAAACGATCCGCACAACCGATCGTTGATTCGCGGCGTGATTGCCGCCGGTAACCGCAATTTTGGCGAAGCGTATGGTCGCGCAGGCGATGTGGTATCGCAGAAATGCGGCGTACCGTATCTCTATCGCTTCGAGCTGATGGGTACGCAGCAGGACATCGACAATGTGCGTAAAGGAGTGAGCGAATTTTGGCAACGACAACCGCAGAGCGCGTGAAACACGAAACGCTGGATTACCATGCGCTGAATGCGATGCTGAATCTTTATGATAAAGATGGCCGTATTCAGTTTGATAAAGACCGCGAGGCGGTTGACGCTTTTATGGCGGATCACGTGCGCCCCAATACCGTCACCTTCAGTAACCAGGATGAACGGCTGAACTGGCTGGTGAACGAAGGTTATTACGATGCTACCGTGCTGGCGCGCTATGACCGTGCTTTCGTCATCGCTCTGATTGCGCAAGCACACGCCAGCGGTTTTCGTTTTCAGACATTCCTTGGCGCATGGAAGTTTTACACCAGCTACACGCTAAAAACCTTCGACGGCAAACGCTATCTTGAGCACTTTGAAGATCGCGCTTGCCTGGTCGCGCTGACGCTGGCGCAGGGCGATGAAGCGCTGGCGCGGCAACTGGCGGAAGAGATCCTCTCCGGACGTTTTCAACCCGCGACGCCAACCTTCCTTAACTGCGGCAAACAGCAGCGCGGCGAATTGGTTTCCTGCTTCCTGCTACGCATTGAAGACAATATGGAATCGATTGGCCGCGCAGTGAACTCGGCATTACAGCTTTCTAAACGCGGCGGCGGCGTGGCGTTTTTGCTCTCCAACTTGCGTGAAGCGGGCGCCCCCATCAAGCGTATAGAAAACCAGTCTTCCGGTGTGATCCCGGTAATGAAGATGCTGGAAGATGCCTTTTCCTACGCCAACCAGCTTGGCGCACGTCAGGGTGCGGGCGCGGTTTATCTGCATGCGCATCACCCGGACATTCTGCGTTTCCTCGATACCAAACGTGAAAACGCCGACGAGAAGATCCGCATCAAAACCCTGTCGCTGGGTGTGGTGATCCCGGATGTCACCTTCCGGCTGGCCAAAGAAAACGCACAGATGGCACTGTTCTCGCCTTATGATGTCGAGCGCCTGCACGGCAAGCCGTTTGGTGATGTGGCGATTAGCGAGCTGTATGATGAACTGCTGG
This sequence comes from Kosakonia oryziphila, assembly GCF_900094795.1. Classification (GTDB taxonomy): domain Bacteria; phylum Pseudomonadota; class Gammaproteobacteria; order Enterobacterales; family Enterobacteriaceae; genus Kosakonia; species Kosakonia oryziphila. The sequence goes on along the minus strand of NZ_FMBC01000009.1, from coordinate 69,631 downwards.
CCGACGCTCGCGTGCGCAAAAGCTATATTAACGCCCGCGACTTCTTCCAGACGCTGGCGGAGATCCAGTTTGAATCCGGCTACCCGTACATTATGTTTGAAGATACGGTGAACCGCGCGAACCCGATTGCCGGGCGCATCAATATGAGCAACCTGTGCTCGGAGATTTTGCAGGTTAATAGCGCTTCAACGTTTGATGAAAACCTCGATTACGCCACGATCGGCCACGATATCTCCTGTAACCTGGGTTCGCTAAACATCGCTCACACCATGGATTCGCCGGACTTTGGCCGCACGGTGGAAACCGCCATTCGTGGGCTGACGGCAGTATCCGATATGAGCCATATCCGCTCCGTACCGTCTGTTGAGACTGGCAATGCCGCCTCGCACGCCATTGGGCTGGGCCAGATGAACCTGCACGGTTATCTGGCGCGTGAAGGCATCGCCTATGGCAGCCCGGAAGGGCTCGATTTCACCAACTTCTATTTCTACACCATCACCTGGCATGCGCTGCATACCTCGATGATGATCGCTCGCGAGCGTGGCCAACATTTTGCCAGTTTCCCGGCATCGCGCTACGCCAGCGGCGAATACTTCAACCAGTACCTGGAAGGCAACTGGCAACCGAAAACGGAGAAAGTCCGTGCGCTGTTTGCCCGTTCCGGCATCACCCTCCCCACGCGCGAGATGTGGCAGCAATTGCGCGAAGATGTGATGCGTTACGGCATTTATAACCAGAACTTACAGGCGGTTCCGCCTACCGGTTCCATTTCGTACATCAACCATGCGACATCGAGTATTCACCCGATTGTGTCGAAAATTGAGATCCGCAAGGAAGGCAAAACCGGGCGCGTTTACTACCCTGCACCGTTTATGACCAATGAAAACCTGGCGCTGTACGAAGATGCGTATGAGATTGGCCCGGAAAAGATCATTGATACCTATGCCGAAGCCACGCGCCATGTGGATCAGGGGCTGTCGCTGACGCTGTTCTTCAAAGACACGGCCACCACGCGCGATATCAATAAAGCGCAGATCTACGCCTGGAAGAAAGGTATCAAGACGCTGTACTACATTCGCCTGCGACAGCTTGCGCTGGAAGGTACTGAGATCCAGGGCTGCGTGTCCTGCGCGTTATAAGGAGAAAAGGATGAGCCAACTAACACGTATCAGCGCGGTGAACTGGAACAAAATCCAGGACGATAAAGATCTGGAGGTGTGGAACCGGTTGACCAGTAACTTCTGGCTACCGGAGAAGGTGCCGCTGTCGAACGATATTCCCGCCTGGCAGACGTTAAGCCCGGCAGAGCAACAACTTACCATCCGCGTTTTTACCGGCCTGACGCTGCTCGACACCATTCAGAATACCGTTGGCGCACCAGTGTTAATGAGCGACGCGCTAACGCCGCATGAAGAAGCAGTATTGTCGAACATCAGTTTTATGGAAGCAGTGCATGCCCGCTCCTACAGTTCAATTTTCTCCACGCTATGCCAGACCAAAGATGTCGATGCTGCGTATAGCTGGAGCGAAGAGAACCCGGCATTGCAGCGCAAAGCGCAGATCGTCCTGCAACACTATCGCGCCGATGAGCCGCTGAAGAAGAAGATCGCCAGCGTTTTTCTGGAATCTTTTCTCTTCTATTCCGGTTTCTGGCTGCCAATGTACTGGTCAAGCCGCGGCAAACTGACCAACACGGCCGACCTCATTCGGCTGATCATTCGCGATGAAGCGGTACACGGTTACTACATTGGTTATAAGTATCAGAAAGGGCTGGAGAAAGTTAGCGCAGAAAAACGCCAGGAGTTGAAGAATTTCGCGCTGGATCTGCTGATGGATCTCTACGATAACGAGCTGCAATACACCGAAGATGTGTACGCGGAGAGCGGCTGGGCCGAGGAGGTGAAAGCCTTCCTCTGTTATAACGCCAACAAAGCGCTGATGAACCTCGGTTATGACGCGTTATTCCCGGCGGAAATGGCGGAAGTGAACCCGGCGATCCTTGCCGCGCTTTCGCCAAATGCCGACGAAAACCACGACTTTTTCTCCGGCTCCGGCTCCTCATATGTGATGGGAAAAGCCGTCGAAACCGAAGACGAAGACTGGAGTTTTTAACCGCTCGCACCTCTCCCTTTCCGGGAGAGGAATATTCCCGCCAATATTCTTTTCAAAAATCCCGCCTGCGAAAAAGGTTATTATTATTATGAGAATATATGTACATTTCTCCTGCATAATATCCAAGCAGGCACTACACTGTAATTTCCTTGTCATTTTCACCTGAAGTACGCCATTTCAGGTGCGATTTCGTGACGAATTCGAAAAAATTATCACCCGCCATCAGCCCTTATCTCATGGGAAATAGAGGTGATTCTACAAATGTCAAATTGCGCATGCCCGGCAATTGAGGGTTGTCTCAGATTCTGAGTATGTTAGGGTATAGTCAGTCAATTATTATCACCAGGTATGATATCGACACAATAAATAACAGGAACTCTTTTATTGCATGGCAATTAAATTAGAAATCAAAAACCTATATAAAATATTTGGCGAGCATCCACAGCGGGCTTTCAAATATATTGAAAAAGGACTTTCAAAAGAAGTAATTCTGGAAAAAACGGGGCTGTCGCTTGGCGTTAAAGACGCCAGTCTGGCCATTGAAGAAGGCGAGATATTTGTCATCATGGGGTTATCCGGCTCGGGTAAATCCACTATGGTACGCCTTCTCAATCGCCTGATTGAACCCACCCGTGGACAGGTGCTGATTGATGGCGTGGATATCGCCAAAATCTCAGACGCCGAATTACGTGAGGTGCGCAGGAAAAAGATTGCGATGGTCTTCCAGTCGTTTGCGTTAATGCCCCATATGACGGTACTGGATAATACCGCATTTGGTATGGAGTTAGCGGGAATTGCACCGCAGGCGCGGCAGGAAAAAGCGCTCGACGCCCTGCGTCAGGTCGGGCTGGAAAATTACGCGCACGCGTATCCGGATGAACTCTCCGGTGGTATGCGCCAGCGTGTTGGCCTAGCGCGCGCATTAGCCATTAATCCGGATATTCTATTAATGGATGAAGCCTTCTCGGCGCTCGATCCTTTAATTCGTACGGAAATGCAGGATGAATTAGTAAAACTGCAAGCGAAACATCAGCGTACCATCGTGTTTATTTCCCACGATCTGGATGAAGCCATGCGTATTGGTGACCGGATTGCCATTATGCAAAACGGCGAAGTGGTACAGGTCGGTACGCCGGATGAAATATTGAATAATCCGGCCAATGATTATGTGCGTACGTTCTTCCGCGGTGTGGATATTAGCCAGGTGTTTAGCGCGAAAGATATTGCGCGTCGAACGCCGGTGGGTTTGATCCGTAAAACGCCGGGTTTCGGCCCGCGCTCGGCGCTGAAACTGTTGCAGGATGAAGACCGTGAATACGGTTATGTGATTGAACGCGGCAATAAATTTGTCGGCATTGTCTCCATCGACTCCCTGAAAGCGGCGCTCAGCCAGAACCAGGGCATCGAGGCGGCGTTAATTGACTCCCCGCTTGCGGTGGATGCGGAAACGCCACTCAGCGAGTTGCTCTCCCATGTCGGCCAGGCACCCTGCGCCGTGCCAGTCGTCGGTGAAGAACAACAATACGTGGGCATCATCTCGAAACGGATGCTGCTACAGGCTTTAGATCGCGAGGGGGCAAACAATGGCTGATCAAAATAACCCATGGGATAGCGCGCCAGCAACCGATAGCGCGGCGCAATCCGCAGATGCCTGGGGCGGCGGTTCTGCCACGCCCACCGACGGCAGCGGCGCCGACTGGCTGCACAGTGCACCAGCGCCCGCGCCAGAACATTTCAATATTATGGATCCATTCCATAAAACACTGATCCCGCTGGATAGTTGGGTAACGCAGGGGATCGACTGGGTAGTTATGCACTTCCGCCCGGTGTTCCAGGGGATCCGCATTCCTATCGACTATATCCTGAGCGCTTTCCAGCAACTGCTGCTGGGGATGCCAGCGCCGGTCGCGATTATCGTGTTCTCGCTGATCGCCTGGCAGATGAGCAGCATCGGCATGGGGATTGCTACGCTGGTATCGCTGATTGCCATTGGCGCGATTGGTGCCTGGTCGCAGGCGATGGTCACGCTGGCGCTGGTGCTGACCGCGCTGCTGTTCTGCGTGATGATCGGTTTGCCGCTGGGGATCTGGCTGGCGCGTAGCCCACGGGCTTCGAAAATCATTCGCCCGCTGCTGGATGCCATGCAGACCACGCCGGCGTTTGTTTACCTGGTGCCGATTGTGATGCTGTTTGGTATCGGCAACGTGCCCGGCGTGGTAGTGACGATTATCTTCGCCCTGCCGCCGGTGGTGCGTTTGACAATACTCGGTATTAACCAAGTTCCGGCTGATTTGATTGAAGCTTCACGTTCATTTGGCGCCAGCCCGCGTCAGATGTTATTCAAAGTACAGTTACCACTGGCCATGCCTACCATTATGGCGGGAATTAACCAGACGCTGATGCTTGCCCTCTCCATGGTAGTGATCGCTTCAATGATCGCCGTTGGCGGGCTTGGCCAGATGGTACTGCGCGGTATTGGCCGCCTCGATATGGGGCTGGCGACCGTCGGCGGCGTTGGGATCGTCATCCTCGCCATCATTCTCGACCGTCTGACGCAGGCTGTCGGCCGCGATTCCCGCAGCCGCGGAAATCGTCGCTGGTATCAAACCGGCCCGTTGGGTCTGCTGACCCGTCCATTCGCAAAATAAACCTGTTTCCCGGCGCTCAGCGCCGGGTCAACACGTCCCACCTGAACAATAAGGAACAACGATGCGACATAGCGTACTTTTTGCCACAGCGTTTGCCACCCTTGTCTCTACCAGCACATTTGCTGCAGACCTGCCCGGCAAAGGCATCACCGTACAGCCCTTCCAGAGCACCATTTCTGAAGAAACCTTCCAGACACTGCTGGTCAGTCGCGGGCTGGAAAAACTCGGCTATACGGTGAATAAACCGAGTGAAGTGGATTACAACGTCGGTTACACCTCCCTTGCCGCTGGTGACGTCACCTTTACCGCCATTAACTGGCAGCCGCTGCATGACGACATGTATGCCGCTGCGGGCGGTGACAGCAAGTTCTACCGTTCCGGGGTGTTTGTCACCGGTGCGGCGCAGGGTTACTTGATCGACAAGAAAACCGCCGAGCAGTACCACATTAAAAGCATCGATCAGCTTAAAGATCCGAAAATCGCCAAACTGTTCGATACCAATGGCGACGGCAAAGCCGATCTGACCGGCTGTACGCCCGGCTGGGGCTGTGAAGCGGTGATTAATCACCAGATCGATGCTTACGGGTTGAGTAACACCGTGGTGCATAATCAGGGTAATTATGCTGCGATGATGGCGGACACTATTACCCGCTTTAAAGAAGGTAAACCGGTGCTTTATTACACCTGGACACCCTACTGGGTGAGCGATGTATTGAAACCGGGTAAAGATGTGGTCTGGTTGCAGGTACCATTCTCTTCCCTGCCGGGTAAGCAGAAAGATATCGACACCAAACTGCCGAACGGCATGAACTATGGCTTCCCGGTGAGCAGCATGCACATTGTCGCCAACAAAGCCTGGGCGGAGAAAAACCCGGCAGCGGCGAAATTGTTCTCGGTGATGAAGTTGCCTATTGCCGACATCAATGCGCAAAACGCGATGATGCATAACGGCAAAGCCTCTGAAGCGGATATCCAGGGTCATGTTGACGGCTGGATCAAAGCCCACCAGCAGCAGTTTGACGGCTGGATAAAAGAAGCGCTGGCCGCGCAGAAGTAAATCCCCTCCAATAAAGCGCTATTCGGTTTATGCCGGATGGCGCTTTCGCTTATTTGGTCTGCATACAATATACCGCCAGAGCTGCACATTCGGACACAGCCCCCAGCCCGGTTAAAGCTGTGCCGCCATCCGGCAATCAAAGCGCCATCGACTTCCCCGCGATGACTGCACAAATAACAACATGCCCTCTCAAGCGATTGACTATGATAGGTTTCTCAAAAAACCATTATCTGACTACGCATTCTATGACAACACAAGCAAACCACGTTCTTAGCCCGGCGTTGATCGCGCTGATGTCCGTTGCCACCGGCCTTGCGGTCGCCAGCAATTACTATGCGCAACCGCTGCTCGACACCATCGCTCATGCCTTTTCGCTCTCGCCTAACCAGGCAGGCTTTATTGTCACCGCCGCCCAGCTTGGCTATGCCGCAGGTTTGTTGTTTCTGGTACCGCTCGGCGATATGTTTGAACGGCGCACACTCATTGTGGTAATGACGCTGTTGTCGGCGGGCGGCATGTTGATTACCGCCAGCAGTTCGTCGCTGAGCTTTATGGTCCTCGGCACTGCGCTGACCGGGTTATTCTCCGTTGTCGCACAGATCCTCGTGCCGCTGGCCGCAACATTAGCCACGCCGGATAAACGCGGCAAAGTGGTCGGCACCATCATGAGCGGGTTGCTGCTGGGGATTTTACTGGCGCGCACCGTTGCCGGATTACTCGCCAGTCTCGGCGGCTGGCGCACAGTGTATTGGGTCGCCAGCGTGCTAATGGTGCTGATGGCGTTGGCGCTGTGGCGCGGCCTGCCAAAGCTTAAACAGGAAACGCACCTCAATTATCTGCAACTACTTGGCTCCATTTTTACGCTGTTCGCGGGTGATAAAGTGCTGCGTACCCGCGCCCTGCTCGGCTGTCTGAGTTTCGCCAATTTCAGTATTTTGTGGACCTCAATGGCGTTTCTGCTGGCCTCGCCGCCGTTCAACTTCTCCGAAGCGGTGATCGGTTTATTCGGCCTGGTCGGCGCGGCGGGCGCATTAGGTGCGCGTCAGGCTGGTGGCCTGGCGGATCGCGGTAAATCGCACCTCACCACCACGGGCAGTCTGATATTGCTGCTGCTTTCATGGGTAGCCATTTGGCTTGGTCACAGCTCGGTTATTGCGCTGATTATTGGCATCATCGTGCTGGATCTCACTGTGCAAGGCGTGCATATCACCAACCAAACGGTGATTTACCGCATCAAACCGGACGCGCGTAACCGCCTGACCGCCGGTTATATGACCAGCTACTTTATTGGCGGTGCGGCAGGTTCGTTGATCTCGGCCTTCGCCTGGCAGCATGCGGGCTGGACGGGCGTCTGTGCAGCGGGCGGTACGCTGGCGCTATTGGATCTGCTGGTCTGGTGGCGAGGCTTTCACCGCCAGCAAGTAGCGATGTAAGCAAGCGCTCACCTTTACATCATTCCACTAAAAACCGGGTGTTAACAAGTCCCTCAGTCTGTTAAGGTTACAGGACTTGTTTATCCCGGTTATATTAACGTGGGTGATATATAACAAACACTATGGATAGTTCAGCAATACCCCCAGATTCCGGGTCAGTGAAAGTAGCCACACTACAGGAAGGCATCAAAGACAGTCTTCCCATCGTTTTAAGCTACATCCCCGTTGCATTTGCCTTTGGTATGAATGCCAGCAAACTTGGTTTTTCTCCTCCCGAAAGCCTCTTTTTCTCCTGCATTATCTACGCGGGCGCCAGCCAGTTTGTGATTACCACCCTGCTTGCTGCGGGCAGCACTTTGTGGGTTGCTGCGCTGACCGTCATGGCGATGGATGTTCGCCACGTGCTGTATGGCCCATCGTTACGCAGCCGTATTCTGCAGCCGCTTAAAAATCCGAAAACCGCGATCTGGGCCTTTGGTCTGACGGACGAAGTGTTTGCCGCCGCAACCGCCAAATTGGCGCGAGATAATCGTCGCTGGAGCGAAAACTGGATGATAGGCATCGCGTTATTTTCATGGCTCTCCTGGGTCGCAGGAACGGTGCTGGGCGCATTTTCCGGCAGCGGCCTGCTGGAGGGATATCCGGCAGTTGAATCAGCATTAGGTTTTATGTTGCCCGCCCTGTTTATGAGCTTCCTGCTGGCATCGTTCCAGCGTCGCCAGACGCCGAGTGTCACCGCCGCGCTGCTTGGTGCGCTGGCCGGTTTAACGCTGTTCTCTATCCCTGCGGCAATCCTTGCCGGGATCGGTTCTGGCTGCGTTGCCGCGCTGGTGCAGGCGTTTTATCAGGGGGTCACCGATGAGGCATGAAATTTTACTGCTCGGTCTGCTGGTAGGCTGCGTTAATTTTTTATTTCGCTACCTTCCTCTGCACATTCGCGTCGGGCGACCAAACCCGATAAAACGCGGAGTCACTGGCATCTTGCTGGACACCATCGGTATCGCCTCTATTTGTTCATTACTGGTGGTGTCATGTGTACCAGAGATCATTCATGATGGCCGCCGCCTGCTGCCAACGCTGGTTGGCTTCGCGGTGCTGGGTCTGAGTTTCTGGAGAACACACAGCATTATTCTCCCCACGCTACTGAGCGCACTTGCGTACGGAATCGCATGGAAACTGCTGACGGATGTATAGATAAGGAAAATCTATTAGCAGCAATAATATATTTACTTTATTTGTCACTGTCGTTACTATATCGACTGCAACTAATGAGGTCATACACAAATGGATAGTTCGTTTACGCCCATAGAGCAAATGCTTAAGTTTCGCGCCAGCCGCTATGAGGATTTTCCGTTTCAGGAGATTTTGCTCACCCGTCTTTGCATGCATATGCAGGGTAAGCTGCTGGAAAACCGCAACAAAATGCTGAAAGCGCAGGGTATTAACGAGACGTTGTTTATGGCATTGATCACGCTGGAGTCACAGGAAAACCACAGCATTCAGCCGTCTGAATTGAGCAGTGCTCTGGGTTCTTCACGTACCAATGCCACACGTATCGCCGATGAGCTGGAAAAACGCGGCTGGATCGAGCGTCGTGAAAGCGATAACGATCGCCGCTGCCTGTATCTGCAACTGACCGATAAAGGTCACGAATTCTTGCGTCAGGTTTTACCCCCGCAGCACAACTGTCTGCATCTACTGTGGTCTTCCCTGAGCGACGCGGAGAAAGCGCAGCTTGAGCAGATCACACGTAAGTTACTTACGCGTCTCGACAAGATGGAAGAAGACGGCGTCATTCTTGAGGCGCTGCGCTAACGCGACAAGCCGCTCGAATATCCAGGATATAAGAATATAAGGGCCAGCCTGATGCTGGCCTTTCTGACAGAAGGTCGGCTGTGTCGACATCAAATAATAAGATCGTGGAGAAAAGCATGAGCGCAAATGCGGAGAATAATCCCCCGCAGCAACCGGTTAAAAAGAGAGGCAAGCGTAAGGGTGCCCTTCTAATGCTGACCTTGCTCTTTATTGTTATTGCCGTGGCATATGGAATTTATTGGTTTTTGGTACTGCGTCATTATGAAGAAACCGATGACGCTTACGTAGCAGGGAACCAGGTGCAAATCATGGCGCAGGTATCCGGCAGCGTGACGAAAGTCTGGGCTGACAATACTGATTTTGTAAAACAGGGAGATGTATTAGTTACGCTGGATGCCACCGATGCGCAGCAGGCGTTTGAAAAAGCGCAGACTGCACTGGCAAGCAGCGTTCGTCAAACCCGCCAGTCGATGATCAATAGCAAGCAATTGCTCGCAAGCATCGAGGTGAAAAAAACCGCCCTCGCCCAAGCGCAGAGCGATTTAAACCGCCGTATTCCGCTGGGTAGCGCCAATTTGATTGGCCGCGAAGAGTTGCAACACGCCCGTGATGCCGTGACCAGCGCGCAGGCCGATCTGGATGTGGCCATTCAGCAATACAACGCCAACCAGGCGATCGTGCTTGATACGCCGCTGGAAGATCAACCGGCCGTTAAACAGGCCGCGACTGAAGTCCGCAATAGCTGGCTGGCGCTGCAACGTACGAAAATCGTCAGCCCGATCACTGGCTACGTTTCACGTCGCGCGGTACAGCCTGGGGCGCAAATCAGCCCAACCACCGCATTAATGGCCGTTGTTCCGGCCACCAATTTGTGGGTGGACGCTAACTTCAAAGAGACACAGCTTGCGCATATGCGTATTGGTCAGACGGCTACCGTGGTTAGCGACATCTATGGCGATGAAGTGACCTACAGCGGGAAAGTGGTCGGCCTCGATATGGGTACCGGCAGCGCGTTCTCACTGCTGCCTGCACAAAACGCTACCGGTAACTGGATCAAAGTGGTTCAGCGCCTGCCGGTACGTGTTGAGCTGGACGCCAAACAACTTGCCGAACATCCACTGCGTATTGGTCTCTCAACGTTGGTGAAGATCGATACCGCCGATCGTGAAGGTCAGGTACTGGCAAGCCAGGTGCGCAGCAGCCCGGCGTATGAAAGCAACGCACGGGAGATTAGCCTTGACCCGGTCAATACGCTTATCGAAAACATCGTGAAAGCCAACGCCGGTTAATCTGAGGTGAGTGCAATGCAACAGAAACCGCTGGAAGGCGCGCAACTGGTCATTATGACCATTGCGCTGTCGCTTGCGACCTTCATGCAGGTGCTGGACTCCACCATCGCTAACGTGGCTATTCCCACGATTGCCGGCAACCTTGGCTCATCGCTGAGCCAGGGGACATGGGTGATCACCTCTTTCGGGGTGGCGAACGCCATCTCGATCCCAATCACCGGCTGGCTGGCAAAGCGCGTCGGGGAAGTGAAGCTGTTCCTCTGGTCAACGGTGGCCTTTGCTATCGCCTCCTGGGCGTGCGGCGTCTCCAGCAGCCTGACGATGCTGATCTTCTTCCGCGTGATCCAGGGGATTGTCGCCGGGCCGTTGATCCCGCTCTCCCAGAGTTTGTTGCTGAGCAACTACCCACCAGCCAAACGCTCCATCGCGCTGGCGCTGTGGTCAATGACGGTAATTGTCGCGCCGATTTGCGGGCCGATCCTTGGCGGTTATATCAGTGATAACTACCACTGGGGCTGGATCTTCTTTATCAACGTGCCGATCGGCGCGCTGGTGGTGTTGCTGACGCTGCAAACCCTGCGTGGTCGTGAGACGCGAACCGAACAGCGACGCATTGACGGCATTGGTCTGGCGCTGCTGATTCTCGGTATCGGCAGTTTGCAGGTAATGCTCGACCAGGGCAAAGAGCTGGACTGGTTTAACTCGACGGAGATCATCGTGCTGACGATTGTCGCCGTGGTAGCAATCAGTTTCTTAGTGGTCTGGGAGTTGACCGATGAGAACCCGATAGTCGATCTGTCGCTGTTTAAATCGCGTAATTTTACCATCGGCTGCCTCTGCATTAGCCTCGCCTATATGCTCTACTTCGGCGCGATTGTTCTGCTGCCGCAGCTATTGCAGGAGGTGTATGGCTACACAGCAACATGGGCGGGGCTGGCCTCCGCGCCTGTCGGGGTAATCCCTGTGCTGCTGTCGCCGATTATTGGCCGCTTCGCCCATAAGCTGGATATGCGTCGTCTGGTGACCTTCAGCTTTATTATGTATGCGGTGTGCTTCTACTGGCGTGCGTATACCTTCGAACCGGGAATGGACTTTGGCGCTTCGGCCTGGCCGCAATTTATTCAGGGTTTCGCCGTGGCCTGTTTCTTTATGCCGCTCACCACCATTACGCTCTCCGGCTTGCCGCCTGAGCGACTGGCGGCAGCGTCCAGCCTGTCGAACTTCACCCGCACGCTGGCCGGTTCAATTGGGACCTCGATCACCACCACGCTGTGGACTAACCGGGAGTCGATGCACCATGCGCAGCTCACCGAGTCGGTCAACCCGTACAACCCCAACGCGCAGGAGATGTATAACCAACTGCAAGGCATGGGGATGTCGCAACAGCAGGCCTCCGGCTGGATAGCACAGCAGATCACCAATCAGGGGCTGATTATTTCCGCCAATGAGATCTTCTGGTTCTCGGCGGGCGTGTTCCTGCTCCTGCTCAGCCTGGTGTGGTTTGCCAAACCACCTTTCGGCGCCGGTGGCGGCGGAGGCGGCGCGCACTGATCTTTGGCGCGGTTCGCCGCGCCTTGTTCCCTTTCGCCCTGCCCGATCGCCGCTGGCCGAAACAGTGTATTACTCATGCGCTACGCAGATAATCATGAGCGAAGGGATGCAACGAACGGTGAGTAAAGGAGAAGGTCAAGGTGGGGGCGCGAAAGCAGGCCCGGTATGCGAGCTACCGGGCGCTACACTGACAGCACTAACTAGATATGCAGTTCCTGCAATTTTTCTTTCGGCAGGGCCAGCTCTTCGTTGCTGTTAACGCGGACATCGCGGTCAAGAATGTGACGGGCGATTTCCTGTGCTTCTTCCAGCGAGTGCATGGTATAAGTGCCGCACTGGTAGACGTTCAGTTCCGGGATCTGGTTCTGTTCTTTCACCTTCAACACATCGGCCATCGCCGCTTTCCACGCATCCGCAACGCACTGTTCATCCGGCGTACCAATCAGGCTCATGTAGAAGCCCGTGCGACAACCCATCGGCGAAATATCGATGATCTCAACGCCGTTGCCGTTGAGGTGATTACGCATGAAACCAGCAAACAGATGCTCAAGCGTGTGGATCCCTTTTTCTGGCATGACTTCTTTGTTAGGCACGCAGAAACGCAGGTCGAATACGGTGATGGTATCGCCATGCGGCGTGTCCATGGTCTTGGCTACACGGACAGCAGGGGCTTCCATACGGGTATGATCGACAGTGAAGCTATCCAACAATGGCATTTAGTCACCTCCGACAGTGATTTTTTTTAAAAAAAATGAACTCTTCTTTTTCGTGCGAGTCTGAGTATATGAAAGACGCGCATTTGTTATCATCATCCCTGATTTTCAGAGATGAAATTTTGGCCACAGCGATGTGGCCTTTTTCTTTTCTGTCAGGCGTGACGCGCGAGTAACGCTTCAAATGGCTCGGTATCCCCGGCTTCAACTTCTGCCTGACGCGCCAGTGATGCTTTGCACTCGGCGATAAAATCTTCCTCATGCAGGATTTCCAGCGGTTCTTCGCGAAGCTGTGAACGATACTGATCGCCCAGTGCTTTGCCGGTGCCACCAATTCCGTTATCGATCATCGAACGCAGAATGCGCGCCGAGAAAGTGAGCTCCGGATCATCGAAGCTGGCGACCAGTTGTTCACACACCTGCTCATATTCGTTGCCACCGTACACGCCATCGAGCGTCTGCGCCACTCGTTTCAAATCCTGGAACAGATCTTTGCCAACCTTCGCCAGCGGGAATTGCGCGGTTTCACAGCCAATACCCAGCGTCAAGCCAGGTTTGCGCCCTTCCAGAATCACGCGATTCCAGTTTGTACGCGTACACAGCAGTTCGTCGCTGCTCATCTCTGGCGCATCAGCCAGCACGCACCAGACCATAAACAGATCGAGGAAGCGAATCTGCTGCTCGTCAACGCCAATCGCCGTGAAAGGATTGATGTCCAGTGAGCGCACTTCAATATATTCAATGCCGCCACGCAGCAGCGCATCCGACGGCGTTTCACCGCTGCGGGTTACGCGTTTCGGGCGAATCGGCGCATACAACTCGTTCTCGATCTGCAAAATATTGGTATTGATTTGCAGATACTTATCGTCTTTCTTCAGGCCAATTTTAGCGTACTCTTCCGAAGGCGTTTTTATCGCCCGCTTCAGGGCCACCACATAATCGTGCAGATTATTAAAGGTGATGCCCAGGTTGTTCTGCGATTTATTGGTATAGCCCAGATCGCTTAAGCGCAGCGACGTGGCATACGGCAGGTAATACATACCATTCGGCGTTTTCTCAAACGGCAGAGTGGTCGGTTTCCCTTGCAGGAATGATGAACAGATCGCCGGGGACGCACCAAACAGATACGGGATCACCCAGCCAAAACGGTAATAGTTACGGATCAGGCGGAAATAGCCGTCGGATACCGTTTCTTTATCGGTACCGCCGCTTTTCGCTTCCCAAAACTCCATCGGCAACGAGAAATTGTAATGCACGCCGGAAATGGTTTGCATCAGCGCGCCATAGCGGTTTTTCAACCCTTCGCGATAGAGTGTTTTCAGGCGACCGATGTTAGAGGTGCCGTACTGTGCCAGCTCAATCTGTTGGCCGTCTTTGATATAGCACGGCATACTCAGCGGCCACATCCGCTCGTCGCCAATCTGGCGGGCGGTGTAGCGATGAATATCGCGCATGATGGTCAGCATATGATCGATATCACTATCGACCGGCGTAATAAACTCCAGAAGTGCTTCCGCAAAATCAGTGGTGATCCACTGATGAGTTAAGGCAGAGCCGAGCGTCGCCGCATGACCAGTAGTCGCCAGCGAGCCATCTGCGTTTACGCGCAGCGTCTCACGTTCAAGACCGCGTTGGATCCCCTTTACTGCCTGAGGATGTTTTTCCAGCCAGGACAATGCCTGTGATACGTCCGGGATCAAGTTGACCTCCCGCCTGTAATAATCATTTTATTAAGCATAATTGTAATGGTTGACGATTAAAGGTCACTCACTCAGTCCAATTAGTGCCACCACGTCATACCCTGTAGCGTTACCAGGGCTATCGCCACATAGCGTAACGCCTTGCCAAGGCATAAAAAGAACAGCACTGGTCCCCATGAAAGGCGCATCCAGCCCGCCAGCAGACACAGCACATCGCCTATAACAGGCATCCAGCTCAGAAGCAGCGCTGCCGCGCCGTAACGTCTGAGCCAGTGAGTCGCTTTTTCCTGCCAGCGCGATGTTTTACGCTGCGGAAAGAAACGCCCAAGAATAACGTTAGTCAGCCCTCCAAGGCTATTACCCATTGTTGCTATAACTACGAGCAGCCAGGGCTGACTGACACCCGAGAGCAGTATCGCAATCAGCACGACCTCAGAATTGCCAGGCAACAGCGTGGCGCTGAGGAAGCTACTGGCAAACAATGACAGGAGCGACAGGCTGTCACTCACAATAAGCGTACATCAACAGCATCCATACCGGCGGCCCGCGCCGCCTGGATACCGAAATCCGCATCTTCAAATACCACGCATCGCGTCGGTTCCACACCCATTTGTTGGGCGCAAAGCAGGAAGGTATCCGGTGCAGGTTTGTGATTTTTAACATGATCGGCGGCAACAACCGCATTGAAATAGTGGCGCAAGCCAAGGTGCGCCAATAACGCTTCTGCAATAGCGCTTTCACTGCCGGTTCCTACCGACATAGGGCGACGGCCGTGCCACTCTTTTACAACATCGATTAATGGCAGAGGGCGCACTGAATCCAGCAACATCATTTTAGCCACTGCGGTTTTCTCCTGCGCCAGTGCATACGGATCGAGATCGCCCTGATTAGCTTCAATGATGAACTGCGCGATACGCCAGGTTGGTGCGCCATTTAGCCCGACCATTGCCTGCTCGTCAAAACGCATCCCGTAACGCCCCAGCACTTCATTCCAGGCTTTACGGTGGGTCGGCTCGGTATCCAGGATGGTACCATCCATATCAAAAATCAGACCAGCGTAACGTTCGTACATCATGTTCTCACAAAGCGGATAACAAACAGTTACTTTAACGTAAACAGTGATTTTTGTCGCTGCTGGTACGAGAAAGCTGAGACGCCTTTATTGAGAGGGTTCGCAGGATATGGTTTTCAGAAGAGGAGGTGTTTGTGGAACATGAAGTGGAGATTTTGCTGAGATATGGTGCATCCGGGAGGATGACTCGTCTCTCGACTCGCCCTGCGGGCCGTTGCTAATGCAACGTTATCCCCCTGGTGCAAGCGGTTTTTCCGCCGCTTCGGAAACGACACACTTGCTGCCATTTCCTCAAAATATGGTGCATCCGGGAGGATTCGAACCTCCGACCGCTCGGTTCGTAGCCGAGTACTCTATCCAGCTGAGCTACGGATGCATCGGG
>NZ_FMBC01000009.1:0-53454 GCF_900094795.1 Kosakonia oryziphila | reverse complement strand
GTCACTTCCTCAAAATATGGTGCATCCGGGAGGATTCGAACCTCCGACCGCTCGGTTCGTAGCCGAGTACTCTATCCAGCTGAGCTACGGATGCAAAATGGCGGTGAGGCGGGGATTCGAACCCCGGATGCAGCTTTTGACCGCATACTCCCTTAGCAGGGGAGCGCCTTCAGCCTCTCGGCCACCTCACCACACGCCTCTTTCGAGTGCTTTGAAGAACTTGTTGAGAGCTCATCGTCGCTGCGTGGCGCACATATTACTTTCTGGGACTTATAAGTCAAACAATTTTTCCAGCCCCTGAATTGTTTGCACACTTCGCAGTCAATTAGCCTGTAAAAAGGCCAAAAAGGATGTTTTCTCAGCAGAATTTTCGCCGCTTCGCTGGAGAAAGCAGAAACAAGCCTGCCACAAAAACAGGAGCCTGATACCCAAAAATGCGGGACTGAAATAAAAAGGAAACCTGGAGAGGAGAACATCTAAAGGAGGTGTTGCGTCTCGCCGTACAACTGCGAGACGCACAATAGCATCAGTAGTTGGACTGCTGTGATTTTTCAGCCTGGATACGCTGGTAGATCTCTTCACGGTGAACAGATACTTCTTTCGGGGCATTAACGCCAATGCGCACCTGGTTACCCTTAACCCCTAAGACAGTCACAGTGACCTCATCCCCAATCATGAGGGTTTCACCAACTCGACGAGTCAGAATCAGCATTCTTTGCTCCTTGAAAGATTAAAAGAGTCGGGTCTCTCTGTATCCCGGCATTATCCATCATATAACGCCAAAAAGTAAGCGATGACAAACACGTAAAGTGTAAGCAGTCACGGCATCACATTCTGTTAAACGTAAGTTTAGCCGATATACACAACTTCAACCTGACTTTCTTGTTATCAATAGCGTAGTGGCAACAAGGCCATAATCAGTAAGATTATGGCCTGTGCATTCGCTTTGTAATTATGACAGTTTTGCGCTTACCCAGTCTTTAACACTGGCAAGAGCAGCAGGAAGCGCAGCCGCATCGGTACCACCGGCTTGCGCCATGTCCGGACGTCCGCCCCCTTTGCCCCCAACCTGCAGGGCAACCATACCAACCAGATCCCCTGCTTTCACACGGTCAGTCACATCCTTCGAGACTCCCGCAATCAGAGAAACTTTCCCTTCAGCCACAGTGGCGAGAACAATAACAGAAGCACCTAACTGGTTCTTCAGATCATCCACCATGGTACGCAGCATCTTCGGCTCGACGCCTGCCAGTTCGCTGACCAGCAGTTTCACACCGTTAAGGTCAGTCGCTTTGCCGAACAGGTTCGCGCTCTCCTGCGCTGCCGCCTGCTCTTTAAGCTGCTGCAACTCTTTTTCCAACTGACGCGTACGATCAATAACAGTACGTACTTTGTCACCGAGATTCTGACTATCGCCTTTCAGCAACTGTGCGATATCGTGCAGTTGGTCGCTCTGCGCATGCAGGCTGGCAATCGCACCTTCACCAGTAATCGCTTCGATACGACGCACACCAGCGGCAGTACCGGATTCAGACACAATGCGGAACAGACCGATATCACCGGTGCGGGAAGCGTGCGTACCACCGCACAGTTCGGTAGAGAAATCGCCCATGCTCAGTACACGCACGCGCTCATCGTATTTCTCGCCAAACAGCGCCATCGCACCATTCGCTTTTGCGGCTTCCAGATCCATGATGTTGGTTTCGATCGGCAAGTTACGGCGAATCTGCGCGTTCACCAGATCTTCCACCGCGCGGATCTCAGATGGTTTCATCGCTTCAAAATGAGAGAAGTCAAAGCGCAGCGCTTTGTCATTCACCAGCGAGCCTTTCTGCGCGACGTGAGTGCCAAGAACGCTACGCAACGCAGCGTGCATCAGGTGTGTTGCAGAGTGGTTCAGGCGGATGCGCGCGCGACGCGCTTCATCGACTTCCGCTTTCACGCCGTCACCCACTTTCAGAGTCCCGGTCGCCAGCTTACCGATGTGGCCAATCGCCTGACCATATTTCTGCGTATCCTGCACGGCAAACGCAAAACCGTTGCCTTTCAGTTCGCCTTTATCGCCAACCTGACCGCCGGATTCGGCATAAAATGGCGTTTCATCAAGCACGACAACCGCTTCCTGGCCCGCAGCAATCGTGTTTACCGGTTTGCCGTCGACAAACAGCGCAGTCACTTTGCCGTTCAGTTCAAGGTGATCGTAGCCTTTAAATTCCGAGGCGCTATCAACGCGGATCATCGCGTTGTAGTCCGCACCAAATCCGCTGGATTCGCGGGCGCGGCGGCGCTGCTCTTCCATGGCGGCTTCAAAACCGGCTTCATCAATTTTCAGGTTACGCTCGCGGCAAACGTCCGCAGTCAGATCCATCGGGAAACCGTAGGTATCGTACAGACGGAAGACCGTTTCGCCGTCAAGCGTATCCCCTTTCAGTTTTGCCAGCTCTTCGTCCAGCAGTGCCAGACCGCGCTCCAGAGTACGGGCAAACTGCTCTTCTTCGGTTTTCAGAACCTGTTCAACCTGCGCTTGCTGGCGTTGCAGATCTTCACCGGCAGAGCCCATCACGGCGATCAGCGGCGCCACCAGTTTATAGAAGAAGGTGTCCTTCGCGCCCAGCATATTACCGTGGCGGATAGCACGACGGATGATACGACGCAGCACGTAGCCGCGGTTTTCGTTCGATGGGATCACGCCGTCAGCAATAAGGAACGCACAGGAGCGAATGTGGTCCGCAATAACGCGCAGGGATTTGTTGCTCAAATCCGTCGCGCCGGTCACTTTCGCTACGGCTTCAATAAGCTTAACGAACAGATCGATTTCATAGTTGGAGTTCACATGTTGCAGTACGGCTGCCACACGCTCCAGGCCCATACCTGTGTCCACTGACGGTTTCGGCAGCGGCTCCATGGTGCCATCGGCCTGGCGGTTAAACTGCATAAAGACGATGTTCCAGATCTCAATGTAACGGTCGCCATCTTCTTCCGGACTTCCCGGAGGGCCGCCCCAGATGTGATCGCCGTGATCATAGAAAATCTCGGTACACGGACCGCACGGACCGGTGTCGCCCATCTGCCAGAAGTTGTCAGAGGCGTAAGCTGCACCTTTGTTATCACCGATGCGAATAATACGCTCACGCGGGATACCGACTTCTTTTTCCCAAATTTCGTAGGCTTCATCATCCGTTTCGTACACCGTCACCCACAGACGCTCTTTCGGCAGGTTGAACCAGTTTTCACCGGTCAGCAGTTCCCATGCGTACTGAATAGCATCATGTTTGAAGTAATCGCCGAAGCTGAAGTTGCCCAGCATTTCAAAAAAAGTGTGATGACGTGCAGTGTAACCGACGTTTTCCAAATCATTGTGTTTACCACCGGCACGGACACAACGCTGTGCCGTGGTAGCGCGGGAATAATTACGTTTGTCGAGCCCAAGGAACACATCCTTGAACTGGTTCATCCCTGCGTTGGTAAACAGCAAAGTCGGATCGTTATTTGGCACCAGGGAGCTGCTGGCAACTACCTGATGTCCTTTGCTATGGAAAAAATCGAGAAACGCCTGACGGATCTCAGCGGTGCTCTTGCTCATAATTATCCTGAAATCAAGCTAACGAAATGTGGTAACCAGCTGCCGCCATGACATAGCAGACGCGCTAGTTACTGGAAAAAGTGGGAATAAGATAAGTTTTCTTTAGTGCGAAGTAAAATCCCGTATGCGCTCAGTCGGCAAAATTTCGCCATATCTCCTGAATATCTTCCTGCAAAAAGCCACGATAGAGCAAAAAGCGTTGCACTTTTACTTTCTCGACAAACTCCGTCGGCAGTGGTTCTCCATACTTGCGCAGCGCCTGATCCCGGGCGCTGGCGACCCAATCGATATCGCATTCGCGCATCGCCTGTTCCACCATTTCCCGCACGATCCCTTTTTGATTCAGCTCCTGACGAATACGAACAGGCCCATAGCCTTTGCGCGCCCGGCTGGCGATAAACTGACGCACAAAACGGGCATCATCGAGAAAATGGTGCTCAAGACACCACTCAACAATCTGCCCCACCTCTTCTTCCGTACAGTCGAGTTCTTCCGGGCCATTTGTCCCCATTACCGGCGCCGTCAACTTACGGCGAAACTCATTTTCGCTGTGATCGCGCATCGCCAGAATTCGCATCGCCCGATCGCGCAAACGGGGAAGCGCAGAGCGGCGGGGAGTATCATCAGACATGACTCATTCCTGTGGTCGCAGAAAAGCAAAAGGGCTGCATCAGCAGCCCTCGATTGCGGTTCAGATTATCAGAAATCTTCGTTGGTTTCTTCAACGTCTTCGCCGTTGCCATCCACCGAGAATTCCGCAGCGGAATTCTGATTACTGAGCAGAATCTCGCGCACTTTTTTCTCAATCTCTTTCGCCGTTGCCGGGTTCTCTTTCAGCCAGGTTGTTGCATTCGCTTTACCCTGTCCAATTTTTTCACCGTTGTAGCTGTACCAGGCACCCGCTTTCTCGATCAGCTTCTCTTTCACGCCGAGGTCAACCAGCTCGCCGTAGAAGTTGATACCTTCACCGTAAAGGATCTGGAATTCAGCCTGTTTGAACGGTGCAGCAATTTTGTTTTTCACCACTTTTACGCGGGTTTCGCTGCCGATAACGTTGTCACCCTCTTTTACCGCGCCGATGCGACGGATATCCAGACGCACAGAAGCGTAGAACTTCAGCGCGTTACCGCCGGTGGTGGTTTCCGGGTTGCCAAACATCACACCGATTTTCATACGGATCTGGTTGATAAAGATCAGCAGCGTGTTGGACTGTTTCAGGTTACCGGCCAGCTTACGCATCGCCTGGCTCATCATACGTGCCGCGAGGCCCATGTGAGAGTCGCCGATTTCACCTTCGATTTCCGCTTTCGGCGTCAATGCCGCAACGGAGTCGACAACCAGCACGTCAACTGCGCCAGAGCGTGCCAGCGCATCACAGATCTCCAGCGCCTGCTCACCGGTGTCCGGCTGAGAGCACAGCAGGTTGTCGATATCTACGCCCAGCTTACGAGCATAGATAGGATCCAGTGCGTGCTCCGCATCGATAAACGCACAGGTTTTACCTTCGCGCTGCGCTGCGGCAATCACCTGTAATGTCAGCGTGGTTTTACCAGATGATTCCGGCCCGTAGATTTCGACGATACGCCCCATCGGCAGACCGCCCGCACCCAGCGCGATGTCCAGCGAGAGCGAACCAGTGGAGATAGTTTCCACATCCATGGAGCGGTCTTCACCCAGACGCATGATGGAGCCTTTACCGAATTGCTTTTCGATCTGACCCAGTGCAGCTGCAAGCGCCTTTTGTTTGTTTTCGTCGATAGCCATTATTACTCCTGTCATGCAGAGTGAAGCGCGTTACGCCCCGCGGTGAATTACTGTTCTGTTGTCGCAATTATACTGTATAGTCATACAGTATCAAGTATTTTGTAGAAAATGTTGCCAGAGGGTTTGCAGCGCATATGCCGTCGCTTGCCTGCGTACCGATTCACGGTCTCCAGGAAAGCATTCGCGCCGCGTAATCCCTTCCCCACTGACGCTGGCAATGCCAAACCAAACGGTGCCGACCGGTTTCTCCTCACTGCCGCCATCCGGCCCGGCGATGCCGCTGATCGAAATAGCATAATCGGCACGCGCGGCTTTCAGCGCGCCAATCGCCATTTCCACCACCACCGGCTCACTCACCGCACCATGCGCATCCAGCGTGTCGGGCTGCACGCCAATCATTTGCGCTTTTGCTTCATTACTGTAGGTAACAAACCCACGTTCAAACCAGGCGGAACTGCCGGCAATGTCGGTGATGACCTTTGCAACCCAGCCACCAGTGCAGGATTCCGCGGTCGTTAGCGTTGCACCGCGCGCTTTTAACGCCTGCCCGATACGCTCGCTCAGTTGCATTAATTCAGTGTCCGTCATGATGGCTCCCGTGCACAAAAATCGTGGCGGAAAAGATACCACTTTCCGGGCAAATGTGGGGATGGGTTAATAAATTTACGAGGAGGCTTCCGAAAAAAGCGCGGTAGAGAAAATGGCGGCACGAAGCACAGGCCCGGCCGCCGGGCAATTCGCCGGATGGTGGTTGCCGCTTATCCGGCGACAGGGGTTATTTCATGCTGTTCGCGATGGTGTCAACGTTATGGCGAAACGCTTTCTGATATGTATCCGCCACGCCGCCTTTCACACTCAGCGCTTCCGGATAGAGTTCACCACCCGGCTGCGCGCCGGTCGCACTGGCGATCTGTTTTACCAGGCGCGGATCGAGCTGGTTCTCCATAAACCAGACGTGAACGCCATCAGCTTTGATCTGCTTAATCAGCGAGGCCACCTGTGCTGCGCTGGCTTCGCTCTCCGAGGAGATCCCCTGCGGTGCCATAAACTCAACGTTGTAGGCACGGGCGAAATAGCCGAAAGCATCATGGCTGGTCAGCACTTTACGTTTCGCCTGCGGGATAGCGCTAAAGCGCTCTTTCGCCCAGCTATTCATTTGTTTTAACTCGGCGATATAGCGCTGGCCGGAAGCATTGAGCGCGGCCTCATCTTCCGGATCGGCTTTCACCAACGCGGCCAGAATATTTTGTGCATACAGCACGCCGTTGGCGGCGCTGTTCCAGGCATGGGGATCGGTCACGGTTTTACCATCCTCTTCCAGCGTATGCGTGGATACGCCAGTTGAAGCCACAACCAGTTGGCCTTTAAAACCGGAGGCCTTCACCAGCCTGTCGAGCCAACCTTCCAGCCCTAAACCATTCACCACCACTACATCGGCTTTATTCAGCAACGCGCTGTCTTTCGCCGAGGGTTCAAAGGTGTGCGGATCGCCATCCGGCCCGACCAGCGTCGTCACCTTTACATGCTCACCGCCCACTTCTTGTGTAATGTCGCCCAGAATCGAAAAACTGGTGACCACATTTAACGTTTTTGCCATCGCACCCTGCGCCATCAATCCCAACGCAAGCGCCAGCATCACTCCTGTACGTTTCATCATTTCCCCTTGCTACGTTAAAAGCGCACGCAGGCTTTGAGCCAGCCCGCTGCGCGTGCCAAATAAAATGGAAAAAAAGAACATTGCGCTGGCGGTCAGAACGATAGCCGGGCCAGCAGGCAGACCCGCCATCCACGATAAGCTTAAGCCTAACCAGGCGCAGAGCGCGCCGGTCACCGCCGCCAGCAGCAGCAACGCAGGTAGCGTGCGCACCCAACAGCGCGCCGCCACTGCGGGCAACATCATGACGCCCACCGCCATCAACGTGCCGAGAACCTGAAACCCGGCCACCAGGTTTAATACCAGCAACGCCAGAAACAGCCCATGCAGCAACCCTGGCAAGCGGGATGCATTCACCTGCAAAAACGCACTGTCGAACGCTTCGCTGACCAGCCCGCGATAACCCACCGCCAGCACGATCAGCGTCAGGCTGGCGACACCTGCGACAAACAGCGCCGCATTACTATCCACCGCCAGAATCGAACCAAATAGCAGGTGTAAAAGATCGACGTTCGAGCCACGTAACGACACCAGCGTGACACCCAGCGCCAGTGAGCCAAGATAAAAGCCGGCAAAACTGGCGTCCTCTTTCAGCGGCGTACGGCGGCTGACCCAGCCAGCGACCAGCGCCACGGTGATGCCCGCAATAAAGCCACCAATACTCATCGCCAGCAACGACATACCGTTCAGCAAGTAACCGACAGCCACACCCGGCAGAATAGCGTGCGAAAGCGCATCACCCATCAGGCTCATACGACGCAGCAGCAAAAAGACGCCCAGCGCCGTGGTACTAACCGAAAGCGCCAGGCAAACCACCAGCGCGCGGCGCATAAAACCAAATTCAATAAACGGCTGGAAAAAGAGATGCCAAATCATGCGCTGCACACCTCGACCGTCCTCTGAGACTGGTCGGATGCGCCCCACTGCGCGGCCTTTTCGCCAAGGCGTAGGGTTTGCGGAAAGTAACGCGCCACGCGTTCACTATCATGCAGCACGGCCAAAATGGTCTGCCCTTCGCGATGCATATCAACGAGTTGTTCCATCAATATCTGCGAGGTAATTTCATCAATGCCGGTGAAGGGTTCATCCAGCATGACCAGCGGCGCATTTTGTACCCAGACGCGGGCAAATAACATGCGCTGGAATTGCCCGCCGGAGAGTGTATCAATGGTTTCACGCGCCATAGCCGTTAAGCCCACGCGTTCCAGCCCTTGCGCAGCCCGCTTACGCGCATCACGATTTATGCCGCGAAACAGAGAAATACGCGGCCAACAGCCCATGCAAACCACATCCTGAACGGTGAGCGGAAACTGCGATTCCAGCGCGTGACGCTGCGCCAGCCAGCCAATTGTCGGGCGTGACGGTTGCCAGCGCAGTACGCCGCTCACCGGAGGTAAAAATCCTGCCAGCGTTTTGAGTAATGTCGATTTGCCGCAGCCGTTAGCACCGACAATAGCGGTCATACTTCCGCGCTCCAGCGTGCCGCAAAGCGCAGGGGTAATTGCCAGTCGCTCATATCCCGCCACTAAATGGTCAAGTTCAATCATGGCAACGTGACCGCCCAATCAGTCAGGAGCCAAAGCATCAGCAATAACGCGACGGCCAGCAGCAACCGGGTCGCACCAGACAGGGAAAACAGAGTTACGGGGATCATCGACACGCCTCAAATATGTTATAACATAACAATAAACATTCGCAGTGATGATGTAAATACAGGGGGCAAAACGGGAGTGCGTCGAAATGTTTCAGATTCTCCTCCAGCAGGCTATCTTTTGATCAGTTCTTCTGATCAAGAGGCTTCGCAGGGTGATATGTCCGCACTCGGCGGCATTCCCCCACGCGCCAACAAACGGCTGGCGGTGAATGGCTATCCCGCCACCGCAACCGGTACCTGGCGTGATACCGAACACGACTTCATGCTGCTGCCCCGCACCGTCACAGGCTTCCGACAAAGCGAAACAGTTGCCGTCGTTTGCCATCACCATTGTCTGCCCCAGCAACTGCTGGAGATCCGTCTGCAACGCGCGACCATTAATCACCTGGATATTAGAGTTCTTAATCAGACCGCTCAGCGGCGAGACGCTGCCCGGCAGGGCAATCCCCGTCATCATCGGCAGTTGTATGTCATGGCTAATCTGGTCAATAAAGGCAACCACCGATTCCACAAACTGCGGATAACTCGCTTTCTGCGTCGGGCAACGGTAACGGGCTATTTCCTGTCCCTGTGCATCCATCACCACCGCCGCAATGTTCGTGCCGCCGATATCCAGCCCCAGGTAGTACATATCTCTTTCCTTATTGCGAAAGAAGATTGCGAAAGAGGCGGGCAAACCCGCCTCAATGGCCTTAGTAAAGTGACGCTTTACCGGTTGATCCAAACAGCTTCATTTTGTGGCGGATCACATCTCGCGCAGCGGTGATCGCATCCGGATAGATCACGTTCGGATCCCACCAGGTTTCTCTGGCGAGGATCTCACGCACTTTCTGGAAGTAGGCATACTTCATGTCGCTGGAGATATTGATTTTGCCCACCCCCAGGGTCACGGACTCGGCGATTTCTACATCCGGGTTGGCTGAGCCGCCGTGTAGCACCAGCGGAATATCCAGACGCCCGGCAATGTCGCGCAGAATTTTCATTTGCAGCTTCGGCTGCATCCCTTTCGGGTAGATACCGTGTGCCGTCCCGATCGCCACCGCCAGAGTATCTGCCCCGGTGCGGGCAATAAAATCCTCTGCCTGTGCCGGGTCGGTATAGGTCACTTCCGATACGCCGCCTTCCACAGACGTGCCCGTCTGGCCGATGGTGCCCAGTTCCCCTTCCACCGAAACGCCCACTGCATGCGCCAGACGCACCACTTCTTTGGTCAGCGCCACATTCTCCTCATAGGGCAGCAGCGAGCCGTCGATCATCACCGAGGTGAACCCGCACTGGATTGCCCGAAGCACATGCTCGACCGATGCACCGTGATCCAGGTGCAGGGTGAACGGCACCGGGCTACGCATGGTGATATCGCGGACATAGCCGAAAAAGCTATCCCCAACAAAATCGTGTTCGCTGGGGTGGATAGAGATAATGGCAGGCGTGTTGGTGGCTTCCGCTTCTTCCACCACCGCACGAATAAAGCAACTGTCCGCCACGTTGAACGCACCAATGGCGAAACCGTGTTTGCGGGTGGGTTTCAGTAACTCTTTCATCGAAATTAACATGTTAATTCTCCAGTTTCAGGGTGTAGCAAGCCCTGCCGGTGCGTCGTTGCAGAGGCATAGAAGGCGTTACAGAAAAATGAATCAGGCTTTGCCGATAGCGCCGCTGGCCTGTAGATACGGGATAATGGCTTCCTCGCTGGCCTGCTCCATGGCCATCAGCGCATCCACCAGTTCGCAAGAATTGTCATGACACAGGGTATGCAGCAGCGCGGCTTTCCCGGCTTCGAACACCGCAGCGCCGACGTTGATCTTGGCTACGCCAAAGGACGGACATTGCTGCATCTGGTCAAACGGGGTTCCGCTGCCGCCGTGCAATGCCAGGGGCACCGTCGATTTGCGGGCCACCTCTTCCAGGCGCTGAAAATCGATGGCTGGCGTGATACCAGGGGCGTACATGCCGTGCGCGGTTCCGACTGACACTGCCAGAAGGTCAATCCCGGTCTGCTGGATAAACGGCTCTACGTCGGCGGCCTGGGTCATCAGATCCGCATTAGTGGCGTGGTCATAGCGCGGTGCATCGGCCAAATGGCCTAACTCCCCCTCCACACACAGACCGGCGCTGGCTGCCAGCTCAACCACCGCGCGGGTCTGACGGACGTTCTCTTCCAGCGGGAAGGCGGACGCATCAATCATCAGCCCGCTAAACCCGGCACGAAACGCCTGGCGAATGCGCACGGGATCTTTCCCGTGGTCCAGCGCCAGTGTGACCGGCACCGTGGCCTCCTCGGCCAACGCTTTTACCACCGCCACGGCAACCGGTGCCGGGAAATGGGCAAGATGCTCCTGATACAGGTTCAGGATGATCGGTGCGCGGTGTTTCTCGGCAACCCGAACCGCCGCGCGGGCGCTTTCCAGGTTCATACAGTTGATAGCGAGCAACGCATAGTGTTCACACCAGGCTTTGGTCACCATGCTTTTCATATCGGCAAACATAGGGTCTCCGTTTATTCCAGGGTGAAGGTGATCTCTTCGTCTTTCAGTTTTTTATCGCTGAGCTCGTCAAACTCTTCGTCACGTTCTGTCACCGGTTTCTTCCACAGCGATAGCATCACGCCGCAGACAACCGTGCCGATCCCCAGCGCCAGGCAGAACAGCAGCGGATGGGTAAACAGCGGGACCACGAACATGCCACCGTGCGGCACCGGGCTTTCCACGCCCCACACCATGATCAGGCCACCTGCAATCGCCGAAGCCACCACACAGGAGCCGACCACGCGCAGCAGGTCACGCGCCGCAATCGGGATAACCCCTTCGGTAATCATGCAGATCCCCATCGGGAAGGCGGCTTTCAGCGCTTCACGTTCAGCGCGGGTGTATTTGTGGCGTGTCAGCAGGAACGAGAGGGTGATGCCGAACGGCGGAATAATCGAGCCGACAAACTTCACCGCTTCCGGCCCGTACACACCACTCACCAGCAGCCCATCGGCGAACAGCGACATGGTTTTGTTCACCGGGCCGCCGAAGTCGAACGTCGCCATTGCACCGAGGATGGCCCCCATCAGGAAACGTGAACCGCCCTGCATCGACTCCAGCATATGAATCAACGCTTCCTGCAACCAGGCAATGGGTTTGCCGATCAGAGTCATCATCAGCAGGCCGCCGATAATGGTGCTCAGCACTGGCAGCACCATGATGGGCATCAGGCCCTTCATCGATTTCGGCAGGCGAATATAGTGTTTAAGCAGCAGGACGGTGTAACCCACCAGGAAACCACCCAGCATCCCGCCAATAAACCCGGTATGAATCTGCCCGCAAACAAAGCCAACAATCAGGCCCGGCGCGAATCCGGGACGGTCAGCAATAGAGTAAGCAATGGCGGCGCTGATCAGGGGTACAATCAACCCCATTCCCCAGCCGCCAATCTGATTGAGCATCCAGGGGATGGTGCCCGTTTTTTCTCCAACGTTTGTGCCGCCGAGTACCTGGCCGAGGGCAATACAAATGCCCGCTGCCACAATTAACGGAATCATCCACGAGATGCCCGTCAAAAGATGTCTTTTTATTTCCTGCGAAACAGGAACTTTATTTTCACTCATGTGACCTCCAGATAAGGATCACGCATTAGCTAATGATTTCTCAACCTTTTCAAGAAACTGAATGGGTGATTTAATGACAATTTCGGTTTTAACTCGCACGATGCGTTTATTAATGAAGCGCTCTTCTCCTTTTATTTTGACATCGACCGCAAGAATAACGACGTCGGCTGCGGAAATATCTTCCGCCAGTAACTCATTTTCAGTACCGATAGTGCCCTGAGTTTCAACTTTAATATTATGCCCAAGCACTTTCGCACCTTTAGTTAACTTCTCGCGGGCAATATACGTATGTGCAATTCCTGCCGTACAGGCAGCGACACAAACAATATTCATAACATGCTCCACTTTTTATTTAGCAAACATCGGATTCAGCATATTGACTAAACAAGTCAATAATTTTTTGTGGACTGCTCTCTTCAAGTAATTGCTCGATAATTTCTTCATCCGCCAGTGCACCTGCCACCTGAGAAAGTAGGCGAATATGCGTCGTATTTTGATCTTCAAGCCGTACAGCAAATAAAATAATACAGCGCACATTACTGCCATCCAGAGTTTCCCAGGGAATATCGTGGTGTGTGCGTCCAATCGCCAGGGTGGTATTAACTACCGCCGAGGATTTACCATGGGGTATTGCAATATGATTTTCGAAGCCGGTCGACCCTTCTGACTCACGTTGCCAGACATCCTGAATAAACGTTTCCCGGCAACTAATAGCGCCATCTTTTTGTAAAATGTCGGTTAATTCCTCAATCGCCTCCGTTTTATTTGTAGCTTTCATATCTAAAATAACGCGATTCGTATTCAGGATTTTTGTTATGTCCATTAAACATACCTCATGGATTCAGATATTAATGTTCGACGACCAGAGACGTCGCACGATGCAATTTTTCCGTAATAACCGTTTCCGTCACGCGCTTAATATCAGCGTCATTAAAAAAAGCGGTGACGTATACCACTGGCAGAGCAATGGTCGGCAGATTGATCGTCGAGACAACCAGTTCAATATCTTCCGTCAGTACCGACGGCAAGCTCCCCGCAGAGACCACGCCAACGATAGTCCAGTCCGGGAAGGCGCGCAGAATGCGGCTTTTTAACAGATGCGAGGTGCCGACACCCGTCGAACAGACCAGCAGTACGCGCTTACGGGCAATCTGTCGTTCCATCGCCGCCTGGAAATGCACGGTCAAATAGCCGACTTCATCTTCCGATACCGCCTGCTCGCCCCAACCGCTAAACACCCGGTTCACCGCACACTGGGTTAGCCGCCAGACGTCCTGTAACTCGCCTTTGATATCGTCCAGCAGCGGGTTACGAATGTAAATCTGGTAATTGAGACGATTAATCAATGGCTTAATGTGAATCAGCAGTCCGTCGTACAGCGCGATATCCTGGCTAAAATCGCTATCGACCATATCGGCGAAGGTTGCGATAAGCCGCCAGGTAATCAGCCGGGCCTCATCACTGGAGTGCATATGGCCAATCACGCTGACGTCGTTATGCTCTTCGATGACCACACCGGAAGAGATAATGTATTGATAAATAAACCAGACTTCGTCTTCCGGCAGCGGATGGGCAATGCGTGTTTCGATACGCTGAATCATGCGGCTGGCAACGGAAAAGATGTTTTCATCGAAGACGCTGGCGTTATCGTCCTTTTTCGGCAGCGCATTGCCACGCGTAATGCGGTACATCATGATCAGGATATGAGTAAAAATATTGACGTAATACGGCTCGCCCAGCGACCAGCAGAGATCGTTTTCCATCTCCTGTAATAATGACTGAACGAATAAAACGTCTTCTTCGCCAAAATAGTGGACCAGCGCGTTATAACTTCCCGGGTCGAGGCGGGAATAGATCACGCTGCCCGGTTCGTTATGGTTAATGATGCCATTAATCAGCGATGCCATCGCCTGACGCACGCTACTTTCGCTGCCTTCGATATGCGTTCCGCTCTGACTACGAATCAACGTCAATCCCAGCGGAGCAATCCAGGATTCAATCACTTTCAGATCGTTAACGATTGAGGCACTGCTGATAAAATAGCGTTCCGACAATTTACTGATGGACGTTTCATGCGGCGTTTCGCTTAATAATTGTGAGGCTATTTTCACTCGCCGGGAATTGTTCATCATGCCATCGGTATCGTCACCTTCCGCACCAAGCAGTTGATCCAGGTGCAACAGGTCCGTTATATTATCTGCGCTTAACATGACCCCGGCACCGGCACGTTTATTTATGCCAATACTCCATTCTGCCAGCCACGGCTCCAGTATTCGTAAATCGCGTTGAATGGTTTTTTCCGAAACATTTAAGTATTCAGCGATTTTTAACAAGGTAATAAATTCCCTTCGTGGAAGAAGGAATTTCAATAATCTGTTTTGTCGCGAGGTAATCATTTGCATTATTTACCCTTACACAGATTAAAAATAATTAAGAAGCTCTGAACAGATAAGCTCCACTTGCCATCCGTGATGATAAATATAAAAGGGCATTGAAATAACGACAATACTAAATCATGTCCTGCCTTCCGGACAGAGAATAAGACAAGAAGGGGAATCTAAGAGATATTTCCAGCGCAGATCACACTTTTCACGCTAATTAACGTGATAGCGCTCGCAAATATGTTTTCCCATGGATGGGGAAAAGGTTCAAAAAAATCCCCGACGACCGCATCAGGGATTTGCGTATAAGAGACAGCCCGCAGGAGGGGAAGGAATCAGCGAACGCGCGCCAGCGATACAGCCTGGCCGAGCTGCCAGACCGCCATCGCGTAGTGGGTACTATGGTTATAGCGGGTGATAGCGTAGAAGTTCGACAACCCGTACCAGTATTCATAACCAGTACCAATATCCAGGCTCAGCAGGCTGGCCCGTTGATGATCGCCCAGCGACTGTTGCGGTGTTAAACCTACCGCCGCCAGCTGTCTAACGCTGTAGTTGGTTTTAAAGCCATTCTCCAGCCCCTGCGCCTGGCCGTTGGCCGGTACAGCCACCAAATCGCCTTTCACCCAGCCGTGCTGTTTGAAGTAGTTCGCTACGCTGCCGATAGCATCGACCGGATCCCACAAGTTGATGTGGCCATCACCATTGAAATCAACGGCAAACTCCTTATAGGAGGAAGGCATAAACTGGCCGTAACCCATTGCGCCGGCAAAGGAACCTTTCAGATCGAGCGGATCATCGCTCTCATCGCGCGCCATCAGCAGGAAAGTTTCCAGTTCGCTGGCAAAGTATTGCGCGCGGCGCGGATAAGCAAAGGCCAGCGTCGCCAGACCATCCAGAATACGGGTTTTGCCCATTACACGGCCCCAGCGCGTTTCCACACCAATAATGCCGACAATGATTTCTGGTGGTACGCCATAGACCATCCAGGCACGGTTGAGCGCATCCTCGTACTGGTTCCAGAACGCTACGCCGTTTTGCACGTTATCCGGGGTGATGAATTGTTTGCGATAGCGCAGCCAGGCGCCATTTGGCCCTGTAGGCCCGGCGGATGTCGGTGCCTGTTTATCCATCAGGCGCAACACGTAGTCCAGACGCTTCGCCTGCGACAGAATTTCGTGCAGTTGCTGGCGGTCAAAGCCGTGCTTGCTCACCATCATATCGATGAATTGTTCAGCGGCCGGATTATTGGCGAAGTCGCCGCCAGTCATCAAAACCGAATGCTGCGGCTCCAGCAGAAAACCGCCGGAAGGCTTAGGTGATACGGTTTGAGGGGTTTCGGCAAGCTGGGGTTTACTGCTACAGGCACAGAGCACAACAAACGCAGGCAGCAACGCTGCGTAATAACGCTTCAACATGGGATGTCCATTTTAAACGAATTCAGCCAGGAGCAACTATGGTAAAGCATCTGACTAGCGACAAGGAAGCGACATCAGGCCCACATACACAATCGCACCCCACTTTTTTTCTTCTCAGTGTGTGTTCATCTAAAAGCGTCATTTCTCGCACAATCTTTCACAATGATCATTTTTTCTTTCATAACGAGATCTAAATAACACATTTCAACCTTTCATAATGATTATTATAGCGCACAGTTAAACAACAAAACGATAACCCTACAGGAGAGAACAATGGAAACCATCACGCATGGTGCCGAATGGTTCATCGGGCTGTTTCAGAAAGGCGGAGAAGTTTTTACCGGCATGGTGACCGGTATTCTGCCGCTGCTGATAAGCCTGCTGGTAATCATGAATGCGCTGATTAACTTTATTGGTCAGCATCGAATTGAAAAGCTCGCGCAGCGCTGCGCGGGCAATCCGCTGACCCGTTACCTGCTGTTGCCGTGCATCGGCACTTTTGTTTTCTGCAACCCGATGACATTAAGCCTCGGGCGCTTTATGCCGGAGCGCTACAAACCCAGTTATTACGCCGCGGCATCTTACAGTTGCCACTCAATGAACGGCCTGTTTCCGCACATTAACCCCGGAGAGCTGTTTGTCTATCTCGGCATCGCCAACGGCCTGACCACGCTCGGTTTGCCGTTAGGCCCGCTGGCAGTGAGCTATCTACTGGTTGGCCTGGTCACCAACTTCTTCCGTGGCTGGATTACCGATCTCACGACGGCCATTTTTGAGAAGAAAATGGGTATTCAACTTGAACAGGATGTCCAACTCGCCGGAGCAATATCATGAACCGCATTATTATTGAAAAAGGCGCTGGCGGCTGGGGCGGCCCACTGGAAATCGACGCCAGCGTTGAGAAGAAAATCGTCTATATCACTGCCGGAACACGTCCGGCCATCGTCGACAAGCTGGCGCAACTTACCGGCTGGCAGGCGGTGGATGGTTTTAAAGAGGGCGAACCGCCGGAAACGGAAATCGGCGTAGCGGTGATTGACTGTGGCGGCACGCTGCGCTGCGGCATCTACCCGAAACGGCGCATCCCGACAGTGAACATCCACGCAACGGGAAAATCCGGGCCACTGGCGCAGTACATCCTCGAAGATATCTATGTCTCTGGAGTGAAAGAGGAAAACATTCATCTGCAAGGCGAAGCGGCCACGGCCAAACCGGCCGCCCGACGGGATTATGACAGCAGCAAAAAAATCACCGAGCAAAGCGACGGATTGCTGGCAAAAGTCGGTATGGGCATGGGGTCGGCAGTGGCGGTGCTGTTTCAGGCCGGACGCGACACCATCGATACGGTGCTGAAAACCATCCTGCCGTTTATGGCCTTCGTCTCGGCGTTGATTGGCATCATTATCGCCTCCGGCCTCGGGGACGGAATAGCCCACGGTCTGGCACCACTCGCCAGCCATCCGCTGGGGCTGGTGACGCTGGCACTGATCTGCTCTTTCCCGCTGCTGTCGCCGTTTCTTGGGCCAGGTGCCGTGATCGCGCAGGTGATTGGCGTACTCATCGGCGTACAAATTGGTCAGGGGAATATCCCACCGCATCTCGCCCTGCCCGCGCTGTTTGCCATTAACGCACAGGCGGCTTGCGACTTCATTCCGGTCGGTTTGTCGCTGGCGGAAGCACGCCAGGACACGGTTCGCGTCGGTGTGCCCTCGGTGCTGGTCAGTCGCTTTTTGACCGGCGCGCCAACGGTGCTAATTGCCTGGTTTGTTTCCGGTTTCATTTATCAGTAAGGAGGTGTCATGAGCGTTATTTATCAAACCACCATTACCCGCATTGGTGACAGTGCAGCGGATGCGCTCTGCGACAACATGCTGATTACCTTCAGGGAAGGCGCGCCCGCCGACATCGCCGAGTTCTGTTTTATCCATAACCACGGTGCGCTCAGCGGCGCACTGCTACCCGGCGCACAATTCGAGCTTGGCGAACACCATTATCCGGTCACAGCCGTTGGCGGCGTCGCCGAACAGAATTTGCGCGAGCTGGGCCATATCACTCTGCGTTTCGATGGACAAACGCAGGCGGAATACCCCGGAACGGTACATGTCGCGGGCCCGGTGCCGGACACTATCGCCCCCGGCTGCATTTTGAAATTTGTCGCTTAAGTCGTAAGGAGAAGAGTATGAAACAGGTTGCCGTAGTCATTGGTGGAGGACAAACCCTCGGGGCGTTCCTGTGCCGTGGGCTTGCCGCAGAAGGATACCGCGTGGCGGTAGTGGATATTCAGAGTGATAAAGCGGCGAATGTCGCCCAAGAGATCAACAGCGAGTTTGGCGAAGGGATAGCCTATGGCTTTGGCGCGGATGCCACCAGCGAGCATAGCGTGCTGGCGCTGGCGCGCGGTGTGGACGAAATTTTTGGCCGTACCGATCTGCTGGTCTACAGCGCCGGCATCGCCAAAGCCGCGTTCATCAGCGATTTTGCGCTCGGGGATTTTGACCGCTCATTACAGGTCAACCTGGTCGGCTATTTCCTCTGTGCGCGCGAATTCGCCAAATTGATGATTCGCGACGGTGTTCAGGGGCGCATTATTCAGATCAACTCAAAGTCCGGCAAAGTGGGCAGCAAACACAATTCCGGCTACAGCGCGGCAAAATTCGGCGGCGTCGGCTTAACCCAGTCGCTGGCGTTGGATCTGGCAGAATACGGTATTACGGTACATTCGCTGATGCTGGGCAATCTATTAAAATCGCCTATGTTCCAGTCACTTATTCCGCAATACGCCAGCAAACTGAGCATTGCGGCTGACGAGGTCGAGCAGTACTACACGGACAAAGTACCGCTGAAACGCGGTTGCGACTACCAGGACGTGCTGAATGTACTGATGTTTTACGCCAGCCCGAAAGCGTCTTACTGCACCGGGCAGTCGATTAACGTGACCGGCGGCCAGGTGATGTTCTGACAGTGCATGCACTCTCTATTGCCGGATGGCGCTTCGCTTATCCGCCATCTGGCAACCACACGGACCAGAAGCAACAACAAAGGAGAATAGGATGGTTTCAGCCCTGATCACCGTCGCCGCCATCGCCTGGCTTAGCCAACTGGCGCTTGGCGGCTGGCAAATCCGCCAGTTCAACCGTGCGTTCGACGTGCTATGCCAGCGCGGACGTGTCGGCGTTGGCCGTTCCGGCGGGCGCTTTAAACCCCGTGTCGTTCTGGCCATCGCTTTTGATAAGCAGGACTGTGTTTGCGATACCCTGCTAATGCGCGGCATTACGGTTTTCGCCCGCCCGGCAAAAATCGACCATTTAATCGGTGTGAAAAGAGAGGAATTAGAGCCTGATGTGATCTTTCCCCATGATCCGGCCTGTCAGAATGCTCTATCATTAGCGCTTAAAATGAAACATTGATAATTTCGTTGTGAACGCTATTAGCTTTCGAAATTATCATTTCGCAATGTAACGCAGGATATCAGCGCCAATGAAACCACGTCAGCGTCAGGCGGCTATTCTTGAACATCTGCAAAAGCAGGGAAAGTGTTCTGTTGAAGAGCTGGCAGCATATTTCGACACCACAGGGACGACCATACGTAAGGATTTGGTCGCGCTGGAGCATTCCGGCGCGGTGATCCGTACCTATGGCGGCGTGGTGCTAAATAAAGACGAAGCCGATCCCCCTATTGATCACAAAACGCTGATCAATACCGTACAAAAGGGACTGATTGCCGAAAAAGCAGTCACCTATATTCATGACGGCGACTCGATCATTCTTGATGCAGGTAGCACCGTTTTGCAGATGGTGCCGCTGCTCAGCCACTTCAATAACATCACGGTGATGACCAACAGCCTGCATATCGTCAATGCGTTATCGGAACTGGATAACGAGCAGACCATCCTGATGCCCGGTGGCACCTTCCGTAAAAAATCCGCCTCGTTTCACGGCCAACTGGCGGAAAACGCTTTTGACCATTTCAGCTTCGATAAGCTGTTTATGGGCACGGACGGCATTGATCTGAATGCAGGCGTCACGACCTTCAACGAAGTGTTTACCGTCAGCAAAGCGATGTGTAACGCCGCGCGGGAAGTGATTTTAATGGCCGACTCATCAAAGTTTGGCCGCAAAAGCCCGAACGTGGTGTGCAGTCTGGAAAGCGTCAATAAATTGATCACCGATGCCGGGATCCCGGCAGACGTTCGCGCAGCGCTGGAGGCAAAAGGCGTCGAGGTGATCATTGCCGGAGAAGATCATGAATGAGTCGTTAATTCATGTTGGCCGTCAGACCCTGTTACTGGAGCTTCAGGAAGCAAGCCGTCTGCCGGAGAGGCTCGGTGAAGCTTTCGTGCGTGCCGCAGAAACGGTACTGAAGTGCGAGGGGAAAGTGATTGTTTCCGGCATCGGCAAATCGGGGCATATCGGCAAAAAAATCGCCGCCACCTTTGCCAGCACCGGCACCCCGGCCTTTTTCGTGCATCCGGCGGAAGCGCTGCATGGCGATCTGGGTATGATTGAAAGCCGCGACGTGATGCTGTTTATCTCCTACTCCGGCTCGGCAAAAGAATTGGATCTGATCCTGCCG
This sequence comes from Kosakonia oryziphila, assembly GCF_900094795.1. Taxonomy (GTDB): domain Bacteria; phylum Pseudomonadota; class Gammaproteobacteria; order Enterobacterales; family Enterobacteriaceae; genus Kosakonia; species Kosakonia oryziphila. The sequence goes on along the minus strand of NZ_FMBC01000009.1, from coordinate 32,838 downwards.
CGGCTGGCAGAGAAATCCGTCGCCCTGCTGGCTATGACCGGCAAACCGCGCTCACCGCTGGCGCTGGCCGCCGATGCAGTACTGGATATCTCCGTTGAGCGTGAAGCCTGCCCGATGCACCTGGCACCGACCTCCAGTACCGTCACGACGCTGATGATGGGCGATGCGCTGGCAATGTCAGTGATGCAGGCGCGCGGCTTTGACGAAGAGGATTTTGCCCGCTCCCATCCGGCAGGCGCGCTCGGAGCACGGCTGCTGAATAAAGTGCATCATCTGATGCGCAAAGAGGAGCAGATCCCGCAGGTGCAGCTAACAACCAGCGTGATGGAGGCGATGCTGGAGTTAAGCCGCACTGGTTTAGGTCTGGTTGCCGTTTGTAATACGCAACGCCAGGTTAAAGGCGTCTTTACCGACGGCGATCTGCGCCGTTGGCTGGTGGCAGGCGGCGCGTTAACCACCGCTGTCAGCGAAGCGATGACGCGCGGCGGCATCACCTTAGAGGCCAACAGCCGCGCAGTGGATGCCAAAGAGCGCCTGATGCAGCGCAAAATCGCTGCGGCCCCGGTGGTAGATGACGCGGGAATTCTGGTGGGTGCCATCAACTTGCAGGATTTCTATCAGGCCGGCATTCTTTAACGCTTCAGCCCCAGACGTTTCGCCAGCCGGTGCAGGTTGGCGACGTCCAGTTCCAGCGCCCGGGCGCATGCCGCCCAGTTCCCCCCACTCTCTTCCAGCGTTCTGGCAATCAACGCCCGCTGAAAATCCTCAGTAGCATCGCGCAGATTCTGCCCTGCCGGTAACACAGAAGCGGTTTGTACCACTGGCGTCTGTTCATCACTGAGGGCAAAATGTCGTGCTTCCAGCACCACATCGTCGCTGTTGCGCGTCCCACGCGCCAGAACCACCGCGCGGTGAATGGCATGTTCCAGCTCGCGCACATTGCCCGGCCAGCCGTAACTGAGTAAATGCGCACGCGCGCCGGGGCTGAGCGCCACTCTGCCGAGGCCTAAACGCAGACGGCACTGTTCACAGAAATAACCCGCCAGCAGTACCACATCGTCGCCCCGTTCTCGCAGCGGCGGTACCGATAACGGGAACACACTGAGACGATGATAGAGATCGGCGCGAAAACGCCCGGCCAGCACCTCTTCACGCAAATCGCGGTTCGTCGCCGCCAGCACGCGTACATCCACGCGCAAGCTGCGATCGTCACCGACACGTTGCAGATCGCCATACTGCAATACCCGCAGCAGCTTGGCCTGCAATGAGAGGGACAATTCACCGATCTCATCGAGAAACAGCGTGCCGTTATCTGCCATTTCAAACTTGCCGCTGCGATTACTGATGGCTCCGGTAAAGGCGCCTTTCACGTGGCCGAACAGTTCGCTCTCGGCCACGCTTTCCGGCAGCGCGGCGCAGTTAAGATAAACCAGTGGGCTGGCTGCCCGCACGGAACCTTCATGAATCGCTTTAGCTACCAGCTCTTTCCCGGTGCCGGTTTCGCCGCTGATCAACACGTTAAGATCGGACGCAGCAACAATATCGATCTCTTTTTTTAGCGCCACCATGCCGGGTGATAAGCCGATCATTTCGCTGTGCGCCACCGGCTCAAACGCTGCGGGCGCGCCGGGCAGCATGTTCTGGCTCTCCAGTTGCTCAATCAGCAGTGCGTTATTTAGTGCCCCCGCCGCCAGCGCCGCAATCAGCCGCAGCTCTTCGTCGCTGAAGGTGTCGAACTGATCCGGTGACATGCCGTCCAGCGTCAGCGCACCGATCAGATTCTGCCCGGCGAACAGCGGCAGCCCGACGCAGGCATGCACTTTCAGGCTCTCCAGGCCGGGGATCAAACCATCATAAGGATCGGGCAAACCGCTGTCGGCCGGGAAGCGCACGACATCACCGGCACGGGCGATCGCCTCCAGCCTTGGGTGGCCTTCCAGCGTAAAACGCCTGCCGAGCACATCCTGTGCCAGCCCGTCGATAGCCAGCGGAATAAACTGACGCGCCTCGTAGCGCAGCAGCGCAGAGGCATCGCACGCCAGCACCTGGCGCAGCGTGGCGATCAGCCGCTGGAAGCGATCCGCATGGCCGATACCGCTCTGCAATTCAATGGCGATCCCCGCCAGCACATTCAGCGAAAAACTCATGCTTACCTCACTGTCTTTTTGACAATGCATAGTGTCATATTGACTGTAAAAGCAATAGTCATAATGACATCTATTTTTTCATTAAAAACAATAAAAACATATAAAATCAATAAATTAAAAAATTGGCACGACCTTTGATAATAGCCCTCCATCGAACTGAAAAAGTACAGGACACTTGATATGGCTATTCATGTAAAAAATAACATTCACTGGGTTGGGCAACGTGACTGGGAAGTGCGCGACTTCCACGGCACGGAATACAAAACGCTGAAAGGCAGTAGCTACAACAGCTACCTGATCCGCGAAGGCAAAAATGTGCTGATCGATACCGTTGATCACAAATTCAGCCGTGAGTTTGTGCAGAACCTGAGTGCAGAGATCGATCTGCAATGTATCGACTACATCGTGATTAACCATGCCGAAGAAGATCACGCCGGTGCGCTGACCGAGCTGATGTCGCACATCCCGAATAAGCCGATCTACTGCACAGCGAATGCCATCGACTCGATCACCGGCCATCACCACCACCCGGAGTGGAACTTTAATGTCGTGAAAACCGGCGATACGCTGGATATCGGCAATGGCAAACAGCTTATCTTCGTTGAAACGCCAATGCTGCACTGGCCGGACAGCATGATGACCTACCTGACCGGCGACGCCGTACTGTTCAGTAATGACGCTTTTGGTCAGCACTACTGCGACGAACGTCTGTTTAATGATGAAGTGGATCAGTCGGAGCTGTTCGAACAGTGCCAGCGCTACTATGCGAATATCCTGACGCCGTTCAGCCGTCTGGTGACGCCGAAAATCACCGAAATTCTCGGCTTTAATCTGCCCGTGGATATGATTGCCACCTCGCACGGCGTGGTGTGGCGCGATAACCCGACACAAATTGTCGAGCTGTACCTGAAATGGGCGGCCGATTATCAGGAAGATCGTATCACTATTTTCTACGACACCATGTCCAACAACACCCGTATGATGGCCGACGCTATTGCACAAGGCATTAACGAAGTCGACCCACGCGTGGCGGTGAAAATTTTTAACGTCGCCCGCAGCGATAAAAACGACATTCTGACCAATGTTTTCCGCTCGAAAGGCGTGCTGGTTGGTACCTCAACCATGAATAACGTAATGATGCCGAAAATCGCCGGACTGGTCGAAGAGGTAACCGGTCTGCGTTTTCGCAACAAACGCGCCAGCGCCTTTGGCTCCCACGGCTGGAGCGGCGGCGCGGTAGACCGCCTTTCCACCCGCTTGCAGGATGCCGGGTTTGAGATGTCGATGAGCCTGAAAGCCAAATGGCGGCCGGATATCGACGCGCTGGAAATATGCCGCCAGCACGGGCGCGATATCGCTCGTCAGTGGGCGCTGTCACCATTACCGGAAGCGGAAAAACCGGCCTCCACAACGGATCAGGAAACCTGCGCCTGTGCCGCCGCAGCCGCTGCGGAACTCGGCCCGCGCATGCAGTGCAGCGTCTGCCAGTGGATCTACGATCCAGAAAAAGGCGAGCCGATGCAGGATGTTGCGCCAGGTACACCGTGGCGCGAGGTACCAGATAACTTCCTCTGCCCGGAATGTTCTTTAGGCAAAGAGGTGTTTGACGAACTGGCGACGGAGGCAAAATGAGCACAGGCATTGTGATTATTGGTTCGGGTTTTGCCGCCCGGACGCTGGTGAAAAATATCCGCAAACTCGACAGCGGTGTGCCGCTGACGCTGATTGCAGGCGACAGCATCGACGAGTACAACAAACCGGATCTCAGCCATGTCATCAGCGAAGCGCAAAGTGCCGATGATTTGCTGCGCCAATCAGCGGGAGAATTTGCCGAGCAGTTTACTTTGCGGCTGTTCCCGCATACGGTTATCACCACCATTGATGCTGAAGCGCAGATGGTGAAAAGCGTCGATAAACAGTGGCAGTACGACAAACTGGTGCTGGCGACAGGGGCAAAAGCCTTCGTTCCGCCGCTGCCGGGGTGCGAGCATATGCTGACGCTCAACAGCCTGCAAGAATATCGCGCCTGCGAAAGCCGGCTGCGCGATGCTGCCAGCGTGCTAATTGTCGGTGCCGGGCTGATTGGCTGCGAGCTGGCAATGGATTTTCGTCGCACCGGGAAAACCGTCACCCTGCTGGATAACGCCGCCAGTATCCTGCCTTCCTTAATGCCGCCGGAAGTCAGCAGCCGCCTGCAACACAGCCTGACGTCGCTGGGCGTGCGCCTGCTGCTCTCCTCCCGTTTGCAGCAACTGACCGCCAGCGCGAACGGCATTTGTGCGCAGCTTGATGACGAACGCCGCATAGAGGCGGATGTGGTGATTGCCGCCACGGGCCTGTCGCCGGAAGTGTCACTGGCACAAGCCGCTGGAGTGGAAACCCGGCGTGGGATCGTGGTAAATGCGGCGCTGCAAACCAGCAACCCGCAGATCTATGCGCTCGGCGACTGTGCCGAAATCAACGGTAAGGTACTGCCTTTCCTGCAACCCGCCCAGCTCAGCGCCATTACGCTTGCGAAAAACCTGCTCGGCAACAGTGCGCAACTGGCGCTGCCTGCAATGTTGGTGAAGGTAAAAACGCCGCTGATGCCGCTGCACCTGGCCGGAGAAACCAGCCGCCGCGACCTGAACTGGCAGATTACGACTCATCCCCAGGGTATGGTGGCAAAAGGGCTCGATGCCGATGAGAAACTGCGCGCCTTCGTGGTTAGCGAAGAGCGTATGAAAGAGGCCTTCGCACTGCTTAAAGTGCTGGCGCTATAGTCCGCGCAGCGGCAACCAGCCCCTGGCCGAAGGCAATTCCGCCATCTCCGGCCGGGAGCTGGTGTGGAAAGAGTAAAGTGAAATCAGAAAGCCTGGCTTGCAGGCGCGCCTTCAGCAGACGGTTATGCAGTACGCCGCCGCTAAATACCAGCGTCTGAATACCGCGCCGCTCTGCCTGTTCGCGGGCAAGGCTTGCCAGCCCTTGCGCCAGCGCGTCGTGAAATGCCCACGCACGCTGTGCGGATGATGCCTGCCAGCCCAGCCATTGCCGCCAGAAGGTGGCAAGATCAAGCTGGTTTCCGCGTAGCGGCAACGTGACAGGGTGATCCACCGCAGAGACGGACGCCGCCAGCGCTTCAAGCTGGCAGGCAGCTTCGCCTTCATAACTCAGTTGCAGCGGCGCACAGCCCAACGCGCAAGCCACTGCATCAAATAAACGTCCACAGGAAGAGGCCTGCGGCGCGTTGATGCCGCGCTCAATGGCGCGCGCCAGCAGTGGCCAGTTCTGTTGCCGGAGGAGAGCCGTTTCCGAATAATCTTGCCACTCAGGCACAAACGACAGCATCTGCGCCAGCAGGTTGCGCCACGGCTGCCGAGCAGCCAGATCGCCGCCGGGTAACGCCACCGCCGGTAAGCCGCCAAGGTGCTCGCATTCGCGATAATTGACGCGCAAGCATTCGCCGCCCCACAGCGCACCGTCCTCCCCCATGCCAATACCGTCCAGCGTCAGCGCAATCACATCGCCGCCGTCGAGCGGCCAGCGGTGCTCGCCGAGACACGCTGCGGCATGCGCATGGTGATGCAGTACCGTTTGCAGTGGCAATCCGCTGCAATTAGCCCACTGACTGGTGCGATAGCCAGGATGCGCATCGATTACCAGTTGCTGCGGAGTGAAGTCGTAAATTGATTGCATCAGGCGCAGCGCGTTGCGCCACTGTGTTTCCACACCTTCATCGGCGAGATCGCCAAAGTGCTGACCCGGCACCGCAGCCTCACCGCGCAGCAGGCAAAAGGTGTTTTTCATATCCGCGCCAAGGCACAGCAGCGGCGGTATGGCATTGAACCCTTCCGGCAGGCTCAGCGCATCCGGCACGTAGCCGCGCGAGCGGCGCAGCATTTCGCCGTTTGCCCGCAGCACGGAGTCATCCATGCGCTGCACAATGTCGCGATTGTGCAGTAAAAACCCACTGGCAATTCCCGCCAGATCGGCCAGCGCCTGTTCATTCGTGAGGGCGGGCGGTTTGCCGCTAAGATTGCCGGAGGTCATCACCAGCGGGCGCTGCAAACCCTGCGCCAGCAGATGCTGCAACGGATTAGACGGTAACATAACGCCCACTTCATCCAGGCCTGGCGCCACGGCATCGCATAAACCGTCAACGGTGGATTTCGCTACCAGCACAATCGGCGCGGCTGGTGTGGCAAGTAAACGCTGCGCATTGTCAGGTAACCCTGCATCATCCGGCAGCATCACCGCCAGCGGTTTCGCCGGGCGATTTTTACAGGCGCGCAGATGCTGCACCGCCGCCTGGTTATGCGCATCGCAGGCAAGGTGAAAACCGCCCACGCCTTTGACCGCCACCACGCCGCCGCTTTTCAGCAGTGAAATCGCGGCCTGCAATGCCGCTTCGCCAGTGGTTTGCCAGACATCGCTGCGCCACTCAAGCTGCGGGCCGCACTGCGGGCAGGCGACGGGCTGAGCATGGAAACGGCGATCGAAGGGGCTGCGATACTCAGCTTCGCAGGCCGCACAGAGCGGGAACGCCGCCATCACCGTATAAGGCCGGTCGTAAGGCATGGCGTGAATAATGGTAAAGCGCGGCCCGCAGTGGGTACAGTTGATAAACGGATAACGGTAGCGGCGCTCGCGGGGATCGTTCATCTCCGCAAGGCAGTCGGGGCACGTCGCCGCATCAGGAACTATTTGCGTATTCATGGCACCACCCGCGCTCTGGCGGATGGTGAAATCTTGTGGCGGCGATGGCCAGTGGAACGGTGAACTGACGACGCGATCGATGCGCGCCAGCGGCGGGCAGTGTTGCTGCAACAGGGTGACGAAATCACCGGCATCGCCAAGCAGGCGAACTTCGACACCCTGTGCGTCATTACAGACATCGCCTTTGCAACGGTGCTGCTGCGCCAGTTGCCAGACAAAGGGGCGAAAACCTACCCCCTGAACTTTACCGTATACGCGTAAGCAAACACCGTTGCTGGTTGTCATCGCATCACTGCATCGCCGCGTTGAGCAAACGATTCTTCATCTGTTGATAAGTGCTCTGAGTGTACTCCTCGGCCCAGCGCTGATCGTTGATCGCACTCACTCGAACGGCGCAGTATTTGGTTTCCGGCGTTTTGGATATGGGATCCAGATTATCCTGTGTCAGTTCGTTACAGGCGCCAATCCACCACTGGTAAGTCATATATACGCTGCCGTTGTTGATGCGTTCGTTGACATCCGCGCGGGTGATCACTTTGCCCCGGCGTGATTCCACCCACACCAGTTGTCGGTCTTTCACACCCAGCGCTTCGGCGTCGGCCGGGTTGATCTGCACAAAGCCCGGTTCATCGGCAAGGGTTTGCAATGCGGCACAGTTGCCGGTCATCGAACGGCAACTGTAGTGGCCCACTTCACGCACGGTACAGAGCACCAGCGGGAACTCCTCATCCGGGCGCTCTGCGGGCGCGCGCCACGGCGCGGCGAAAAGATGGCCTTTGCCGTCTGGGGTATCGAACTTATTGTTCTGATACAGATATGGCGTACCAGGATGATCGAGGGTCGGGCACGGCCACTGAACGTGTCCCATGTCACCCATTTTCTCATAGGTGACGCCGTAGAACAGCGGGCACAACTCGCGCAGTTCGTCCCAGATCTGCTGGTTGTTGTCATAGTGCATTGGGTACCCCATCTCGGTAGCGATCAGACTGATGATCTCCCAGTCACGTTTGACGTTGTACTTCGGTTCAATCGCTTTTTCGAAACGCTGGAAGCCGCGATCGGCGCAGGTAAAGACGCCACCGTGTTCGCCCCAGGAGGTGGCGGGCAGCAGCACATCGGCTTGTTCGGCAGTTTTAGTCATAAAGATGTCCTGCACCACCACAAAATCGAGTGCTTCGAAACCTTTACGCACCAGCCCGAGATCTGCTTCGGTCTGCAACGGATCTTCGCCCATGATGTAATAGGCTTTCACCTTACCTTCCAGCGCCAGGTGAGGCACTTCGGTAATGCGGACGCCGACTTTGTCATCCATCACTGCCGGATCGATACCCCAGGCTTTGGCAAATTTTGCCCGCACCTGCGGATTCACTACATCCTGATAGCCAGGGAACTGGTTGGGGATCACGCCCATATCGCACGCGCCCTGCACGTTATTCTGGCCACGCACCGGGCCGACACCAACATTTTCACGCCCAAGATTCCCGGTCAGCAGCGCAAGGCTGGATAGCCCTTTCACCACATCCACTGCCTGGCCGAACTGCGTCACGCCCATGCCCCACATAATGGTGGCCGATGGCGCTGCCGCGTAAGTGCGCATCGCCTGGCGAACCTGTTTTGCCGGAACGCCGGTCAGATGCTCTACCGCTTCCGGCGCATAGTCTTTAACCATTTCACGATAGGCATCCAGCCCGGTGGTAAAGCTGGCGACATAATCTTTGTCGTACAGATCTTCTTCCAGCAGCACGTAGCCGAAAGCGTTGACCAGCGCCATATTGCAACCGTTTTTGAGTTGCAGATGCTGATCGGCGATACGCGCGGTCTCAATGCGGCGCGGATCGCAAACAATGATTTTGGCCCCTTTCTGTTTGGCTTTGATCACCCGGCGCGCGACGATAGGGTGCGAATCGGCACAGTTATAGCCAAAGACCAACAGACAACTGGAGTTTTCGATATCGCCGATAGAATTACTCATCGCACCGTTGCCAAGGGTTTCCTGCAAACCTGCTACCGACGGGCCGTGGCAGACGCGGGCGCAACAGTCGACATTATTGGTGTTGAGCACACCACGGGCGAATTTCTGCATCACATAGTTGGTTTCATTGCCTGTACCGCGAGATGAACCGGTGGTCATAATGGCGCGTGGGCCATATTTGGCTTTGATTTCACTGAGGCGCTTCGCGGTATAGCGGATCGCTTCATCCCAGCTAACGGGGGTCAATTTGCCGCCTTTTTCGTAACGGATCATTGGCTGAGTAAGACGCGGCGTCAGCAGTTTGGTGTCGTTAAGAAAATCCCAGCCGTAGTAGCCTTTCAGGCAGAGTTCATTCTGGTTGGTGTGGCCGTTGGCCGCTTCAGCGCGGATGATTTTTCCGTCGTCGACAACCAGTTTCAGTTTGCAGCCCGCGCCGCAGTATGGGCATACACTTGTGATTTTTTTCATCAGTAACAGACCTGTTAAAAGTGAAAGTCAGATTGTTTAGAACACCAGAGAAGCAGCGCTATCCAGTGCGGCGCGACGACGTTTCTCCGCGCTCATTTGTTCCAGTAAATTGCGATCGACACAAACCAGCGCTTTCGTCGGACACGCCTGTATACAGGCAGGGCCGCTTTCGCTGTGGTGGCACAAATCGCATTTGTTGGCTTCGGCTTTTTCTGCCCGAACATTCAGCCCTGCGCCGCTATGGCGAATCACCGGACGCACAACCACTTCCATCGCGCCGTACGGGCAGGCCACGACACAGGTTTTACAGCCAATGCAGCGTTCCTGCATCACATGCACGAACCCTTCGTCACGGCTAATGGCACCGTTCGGGCAAACATTAGCGCACGGTGCGTCTTCGCACTGACGACAGAGTGTCGCTGTCGAGACATTCACACCTTTGACGACATGGATACGCGGTAAAAAGCTCTCAGGAGTGAGCGCGGCGCAGTCCTGGTTTTCCTGATGAGACACCACGCAGGCGACCTCGCAGGTGCGGCAGCCAATGCATTTTGCAGCGTCCGCCATGATAAATCGGTTCATTATCTTCTCCGGCAATGTGCTTTATCCCGCCGGAATATTCATAAAACGTGCCAGTTTTTAATTAATTGTTATGTAAGGAAATTTAAAGAAGCATTCGCTAAGGATGGCTGTCATCGACACTTCTGTCGATGACAGATGTCGAGGTCAGGCGTGCGGGCCGGAAATCAGTGAGTCACGTAACATTAATTCGCCGGGAAAGGTTTGCTGAGAAGTAAAGTCACCGCCATCGAGCATAAAGATTAAGCGGTTAATCGTCTCTTTGATCATTTCGGTGACCGGTATTTTCACGCTGGAAAGCGCCGGAACGATAAATGGTGCCATCGCAATATCATCGAAGCCAATTACCGAAACCTGCTGCGGTACATTTATTTTACTGTCGTGTAACTGTTTAATTGCGCCAATCGCCATGTCGTCATTACTGGCCACCAGCGCACTAAATTCAACGTTCCGGGATAAGAGTGTCTGTACGCTCTGCGCGCCGCTAACTGGCGTCCACTTCCCTTCAACAATCAATTCATTACGTAGTGCAATGCCCTGCTGTGTTAGCGCATCTTTATAACCAGATAAACGTTCAATACCAGTAGGAGAGTCGAGCGAACCTGTAATAAAAGCAATATCACGGTGACCACGGGAAATTAATTGTGACACCGCGTTAAAACTTGAGGCTTTTTGATCGGAATAAACGCAGTGGCTACTGTTTTTACGTAAACGACGGTTGAGCACCATTATTGGCTGCGAATGACTGTCGATAATTTCATCCATTTCATCGACACTCAAAAAACGCGGATAAATAATGATCGCATCACAGCGTAAATCGAGCAGATATTGAATCGCCTGACGCTCCTCTTCCGCACTGTGTTTTCCGTCGGCCAGCAATAACTGGCGGCCTTTGTCTTCGGTCATTCGGGCGGCGTGGAACAGCAATTCGCTAAAATAGACGCCGTGGTAAAGGGTGTTGGTTACCACCAGCCCCAGCGTCTGGGTTTTACTGCTCGCCAGGCTACGGGCCAGTAAATTCGGGCGATAGCCACTCTCGGCAATGGCCTGAAAAACGCGGTCTTTCGTCTCTTCACTGACATATCCTTTGCCCGTCAGGACGCGGGAAACCGTCGCTTTCGACACACCTGCCCGCTTCGCCACTTCCAGCATTGTCGCCATCTTTTCCCCCTGAAAATATGATGAGCCGAAGTGTACTTCAGGCGTTGCGTTTAATGGAACTCTTTACGCCACACAACGCTTTCACCACTCGCTGCTCTAAGTGATCGTTGTCACGATTTAAAAAAATGGCGCTTTTAAGTCCTTGTTAACCGCAAATATACCATTCATGATTTTGTGGAACCGGTTACCTATGTCATATTTCACAGCCGCCAGTTATGACGGTGAGCCAGTACCTTATTGATAAAACAGGATAATAACTCCATGGCTAAGAATTATGCGGCGCTGGCCCACTCAGTGGTCGATGCGCTGGGCGGCGCGGAAAATATCACGGCCGTCACGCACTGCATGACGCGCCTGCGCTTTGTGGTGAAAGATGAGACGCGCATCGACAGCCCAACGCTGAAAAACATCAGCGGCGTAATGGGCGTGGTGCGTAACGACAAACAGTGCCAGGTGATTATCGGCAATACCGTCTCCCAGGCCTTCCGCGAAGTGGTCAATCTGCTGCCACAAAACATGCAACCAGTTGAAGAACCCAGCAAGCAAAAACTGACGCTGAAGCGCATTGGCGCGGGCATTCTCGATGCGCTGATCGGTACCATGTCGCCGCTGATCCCGGCGATCATCGGCGGCTCAATGGTGAAATTGCTGGCGATGGTGCTGGAGATGTCCGGCGCGCTGCCGAAAGGCTCCTCCACGCTGACCATTTTGACGGTGATCGGCGATGGTGCCTTCTTCTTCCTGCCGCTGATGGTTGCGGCCTCGGCGGCAGTGAAATTCAAAACCAATATGTCGCTGGCGATTGCCATTGCGGGCGTGCTGGTGCATCCGAGCTTTATTGAACTGATGGCGAAAGCCGCGCAGGGCGAGCACGTTGAGTTCGCGCTGGTACCAGTAACGGCAGTGAAATACACCTACACGGTGATCCCGGCGCTGGTGATGACCTGGTGCCTGTCTTATATCGAGCGCTGGGTCGATCGCATCACCCCGGCGGTAACGAAAAACTTCCTTAAACCGATGCTGATTGTGCTGATTGCCGCGCCGCTGGCAATTGTGCTGATTGGCCCGCTGGGCATCTGGATCGGTAGTGCTATCTCTACGCTGGTGTATACCATTCACGGTTACCTGGGCTGGCTTTCCGTCGCCATCATGGGCGCACTGTGGCCGTTGCTGGTCATGACCGGGATGCATCGCGTCTTTACGCCGACCATCATTCAGACCATTGCCGAAACCGGCAAAGAGGGCATGGTAATGCCGTCTGAAATTGGCGCGAACCTGTCGCTTGGTGGCTCTTCGCTCGCCGTAGCGTGGAAAACGAAAAACCCGGAACTGCGCCAGACGGCAATGGCGGCAGCAGCTTCCGCCATTCTGGCGGGGATTTCCGAACCGGCGCTTTACGGTGTGGCCCTTCGCCTGAAACGTCCGCTGATCGCCAGCCTGATTAGCGGCTTTATCTGCGGCGCAGTCGCCGGTATTGCCGGGCTGGCCAGCCACTCGATGGCCGCGCCGGGCTTATTTACCAGCGTGCAGTTCTTCGACCCGGCCAATCCGATGTCCATCGTCTGGGTGTTTGGTGTGATGGCACTAGCCGTGGTGCTGTCGTTTGTGCTGACTTTACTGTTGGGATTTGAAGATATTCCGGTGGAAACCGCGAGCAAACCGCAGGCAGCACAACCGGTTAATGTTGAAGAAGCACGCGCCTGATTAACGAAAAAGAGGTTACGCATGTCAGTATTTCCGCAAGGATTTTTATGGGGCGGCGCACTTGCCGCTAACCAGTCGGAAGGGGGTTATCTGGAGGGCGGTAAGGGGCTGACCACCGTCGATATGATCCCGCACGGCGTCAACCGCCTGCCAGTGAAGCTGGGCCAGGAAAAGCGCTTTCAACTGCGTGATGATGAGTATTACCCGAGCCATCAGGCGATCGATTTTTACCATCGTTATAAAGAAGATATTGCACTGATGGCAGAGATGGGCTTTACGGTATTCCGTACCTCTATCGCGTGGAGCCGTTTATACCCGAAAGGCGATGAGCTAACGCCGAACCCGGATGGTATCGCCTTCTATCGTGCGGTATTTGAAGAGTGTAAGAAGTACAATATCGAGCCGCTGGTGACGCTTTGCCACTTTGATGTGCCGATGCATCTGGTGATTGAGTACGGCTCCTGGCGCAACCGTAAGATGGTGGAGTTTTTCACCCGCTACGCGCGCACCTGCTTTGAGGCGTTCGATGGGCTGGTGAAATACTGGCTGACCTTCAACGAGATCAACATCATGCTACACAGCCCGTTCTCCGGCGCGGGTCTGGTGTTCGAAGAGGGTGAAAATCAGGATCAGGTGAAGTACCAGGCCGCGCATCATGAGCTGATTGCCAGCGCGCTGGCGACCAAAATCGCTCATGACGTGAACCCACAAAACCAGGTGGGCTGCATGCTGGCAGGCGGTAATTTCTACCCTTACTCCTGCAAACCGGCCGATGTGTGGACCGCGCTGGAAAAAGATCGCGAAAACCTGTTTTTTATTGATGTACAGGCGCGAGGCAGCTACCCGGCCTACTCTGCGCGCGTGTTCCGCGAAAAAGGCGTCAGCATTGCCAAAGAAGCGGGCGATGACGAAATTCTCAAGAATACAGTCGATTTTGTCTCCTTCAGCTACTACGCCTCACGCTGCGCCTCGGCGGATATGAACGCCAACAACACCAGCGCTGCCAATATCGTGAAATCTCTGCGTAACCCACATATTGAAGTGAGCGAATGGGGTTGGGGCATCGATCCGCTGGGTCTGCGCATCACCATGAACATGATGTACGACCGTTACCAGAAACCGCTGTTCCTGGTAGAAAACGGCCTCGGCGCGAAAGATGAGTTCAATGCCGATGGCGAAATTACCGACGATTACCGCATCAGCTATTTGCGCGAGCATATTCGCGCAATGGGCGACGCCATCGAAGACGGCATTCCGGTTATCGGTTACACCACCTGGGGTTGTATCGATCTGGTGGCTGCGTCCACCGGCGAGATGAGCAAACGCTACGGTTTTGTCTATGTCGATCGTGACGATACAGGCAATGGCACGCTGGCGCGCAGCCGGAAAAAATCGTTCTGGTGGTATAAAAAAGTGATCGCCAGCAATGGTGAGAATCTTGACTAAATCTGTCACATAACCGGCCTGCGGATTATACAAGCCCGATAAGCACATCGCCATCGGGCTGCCCATCCGGCGTAGACGTTACGCGCCAATGCCGTTGAGTTTTGCCAACGTTTCCGGCGGCAGCACGAGGTTCGCGCTCGCCATGTTTTCCTGTAAATGCTGCGGCGATGACGTGCCGGGGATCAGCAGGATATTCGGCGAACGCTGCAACAGCCACGCCAGCGCTACCTGCATCGGCGTTGCATTAAGCGTCTGAGCTACTTCGTTCAGCTCACCAGATTGCAACGGCGTAAAACCACCTAGCGGGAAGAATGGCACGAACGCAATACCCTGGGCGTTCAGGCTATCCACCAGCGCATCATCGTGACGGTTCGCCACGTTATACAGATTCTGTACGCAGATAATGGGTGTCATTTTCTGCGCGTCGGCAACCTGTTTCGCCGTGACATTGCTCAACCCGATATGGCGGATTAGCCCACGCTCTTTCAGTTTGATCAACGTCTCAAGCGGCGCTTCCAACGGCCCCTCTTCCGGCCCGTGCACACCAAACATCGAACGCAGGTTGACTACTTCCATCGTCTCCAGCCCGAGATGACGCAGGTTATCTTCCACCGCGCGGGTCAGTTCTTCGGCGCTGAATGCAGGCAGCCAGTTGGCTTTATCATCACGACGCGCGCCGACTTTGGTGACGATACATAAATCGTCCGGATAAGGATGCAGCGCCTGTTTAATCAATTTATTAGTGACATACGGACCATAAAAATCACTGGTGTCGATATGATTCACCCCGGCAGCGATGGCATCGCGTAATACCGCCAGCGCCTTTGCTTCGTCCGCAGGTGGGCCAAACACGCCAGGACCAGCCAGTTGCATCGCACCGTAACCCAGACGACCAACCAGACGATCGCCAAGACGATATGTAAGCGTGGATTGAGACATGAAAAACCTCCTGTGCATTAAGTAAGCTGATTGTAGGAGCTGTACGACTGTGCAACAATCCAGCAAAATTAATACACCGTGTACGATTAACCGAACAATGAAGCTGGATTTCTCTCTGTTAAATGACATTGTCGCGGTCGCCAATGCCGGAGGCTTCCGTGAGGCCGCCCGCGTGACTGGCTCAAATCCCTCGCGCCTGAGCGACGCGGTGCGCCGCGCCGAACAGCAACTCGGCGTACGGCTGTTTAACCGCACCACCCGCACCGTGGTACTGACCGAGGCAGGCAGAGCGCTAATGGAGCGCCTGCAACCGGCAATGAGCGAAGTGGATGCCGCGCTGGACGCTATCAACCGCTATCGCACCACGCCGAGTGGCACGCTGCGTTTGAATGTCCCGGTCAGCGCGGCACGGCTGGTTCTGCCCGCCATCGTCCCCTCTTTTCTGGCGCAATATCCGGACATTCGGCTGGAGATCGTCGCCGAAAGCAACGTGCAGGATGTGTTTCGCGACAATTGTGATGCGGGGATCCGTTACGATGAAAGCCTGGAACAGGATATGATCGCGTTGCCCATCGGCCCGCGCCGTCAGCGGTTTGCCGCCGCAGCGGCACCGACTTATTTGCAGCGTTACGGCCTGCCGCAGCATCCGCGCGATCTGATTAGCCACAACTGCATTCGCGGGCGCTACGCCAGTGGCGTAATGCCGGAGTGGGAATTTACCCGCGAAGGCGAAACCCTGCGCATTCAGGTGAATGGTTCACTGGTGGTCAGCGTCGGCAGCGCGATAGATCTGGCGGTGCAGGCGGCGATTGCCGGTAGCGGCATCATTTATTTGTTTGAAGAGTGGCTGCGCCCGTCGTTAGAAAATGGCGCACTGACGCCGTTGCTGGAACCCTGGTGGCAATCATTTAGCGGCCCGTGGCTCTATTACAATTCCCGACGTTTAATTCCTGCGCCGTTACAGGCGTTTATCGATTTTATCCGCGCCCAGGGGCAAGCCACGGATATATAACGCAATGATGGGAAGATCTGTCTACACTTGAGAAAACAGAAAAAATCGAGGGTGTCCCATGATCTTCCCGGCCATGCCAGTCAACGAAAATGAGCGGCTTAAGTCACTGTACATGATGGACCTTTTGGATAAAAAGGATGATGAACGTTTTGACCGACTCACCAGGATGGCGAAGACCACCTTTGATGTCCCCATCGCGGTGATAAGCCTGCTCGATCGCGATCGTCAGTGGCTGCTGTCGCGTAGCGGCATCGATACCCACGAAACGCCGCGCAATCTGTCATTCTGTGCGCATGCAATCCTCGAAGAGGGCGTGTTTATTGTCAAAGATACCCTTGCCGATCCACGCTTTGCCGAAAACCCGTTTGTTACTGGCGAGCCGTGGGTGCGCTTTTACGCGGGTTGCCCGGTGCGGCTGCCAGACGGTGCAATTGCCGGAACCATCTGCATAATCGATACCTATCCGCGCCCGTTTTCCAGTGCGGAGATCAACACCCTGCTCGATTTCGCCGCCATTGTGGAAGATGAGTTTCTGATCCTCAGCATGGCAATGTCCGATTTGCTGACAGGCATGCCTAACAGCCGTGGCTTTTACCGCTCCGGCGAGAAACGTTTTGCCTGGCTCAAAGAGCATAAAAAAGATCTCAGCCTGCTCTATTTCACCATCGATAACCTGAAATCGATTAATGAATTACTGGGGAATAAAGAGGGTGACGAAGTGGTAAAAACCTTCGCCAGCGCTCTGACAAAATGCCTGAAAGATCAGGATATCGCCGCCCGGCTTGGCGGCGGTGAGTTTGCGGTGTTACTGGCGAACACGCCGACTCACAGTGCGGATGCATTTCTCTTCGATCTGCAATCACGCATCGATGCCGTCGAGCGTCTTTCCGGCAAGAATTATCACATCAACTACTCGCACGGCATTATTGAAAACGGCGGCGATAAGTACACCACGCTGCGCGGTATGCTGGAAGATTGCGATAAGGTGATGTACTCGGAAAAACGCCGTCGTTAATGCAGCGCCGGAGCCCCGATGCTGCTTACAGCGGATCGAATCCGCCGTTGCCTTCCCAGCCTGCCAACCGCTGGTAAATGGTCTCCACCGCCGCGTTAACCGGTGGCGTCATCGGGTAATAAAAACCGACAATATCTGGCTGAATGCCGAGAAAAATCACCTCGCCAATATCTTCTTTCAACTGATCGATCAGGTAGTTGAGCGGCATATTGTGGGTGGTCATCAGGAACATTTCCGCAATGTCATCGGGATCGACAATGCGGATCTCGCCGGGGTTCAGCCCCATATCGGTAGCATCCACAATCAGCAACCGCGTCGGGCGCAGCTCGCGGATCGCCACAACGTCATTTTCCGGTGCGCTGCCGCCGTCGATCACGCGCCAGTTTCCCTGCGGATTTTCCGCGCACATCTGCGCCAGCAACGGGCCTGCGCCATCGTCGCCCATCATGCTGTTGCCCACGCACAGCAGTACATCAGTCACGTAATCTCCTTACCATCAAATAGATAGCGCTTTCCTGGTGGATGTCGTGCAACATCGACAGCAGCGCCCTGCTCCAGGCCTGCTGCTGTTCATTCTGCCCGGCCAGCGCCCGGTCAAACGCGTTAGCCAGCATCATTACGTGCGTGCTGTCGATAACAATTTCGCCGTAACGCGGCACGCCTTCCATTTTCCGCCGCGCTTCACTGCCGCTCTCCAGCGTGCCGATCCACGCCAGATAAGCCTCCCACGGGCAAGAAAGCGCCGTTTCCAGGCAGTCGATCACACCAAGATGGTGACCAATCGCCAGAGAGTAATAGACCACCTGCTGCGCCTGCGGCGGCGTGGCATCGTTCTCATCGACAAATTTCCGCCGCAACTGGCTAAAGGCCACCGTCTCGCTCATCAGATTTTCGCCTCCTGCACCACCTGATTAAGGTGGCTGACAATTTCAGCCAGACGCGGATCGTTCTCCTGCGCTAACCAACGCGCCACTTCATGCTCGCCGATGCTGCGTAAACGCAGGTAATCATCGGCAATCTGGCGACCATAGCGGTAACCTGCAAGGCGGCGCGCGGTACGATCCACTTTTACCCGCAGCGGTTGTACCATAGTCGGATGCAGGATCTCTGCTGGTTGATCGTCCTGTTCGCCAGGCAGACGGGCGTGAATTTTCTGCTCCAGCAACCCCAGCGCCATGGCAAAACCGTACAGCGTAGCGGCAGGCGTCGGCGGGCAGCCGGGAATATACACATCCACCGGAACGATTTTATCCGTGCCGCCCCAGACACAGTACAGGTCGTGGAAGATACCACCGCTGTTACCGCATGCGCCGTAGGAGATACAGATTTTGGGATCCGGCGCAGATTGCCAGGCGCGCAGCGCCGGTGAACGCATCGCACGGGTAACGGCACCAGTAAACAGCAGAATGTCGGCGTGGCGCGGCGAAGGCACAACTTTGATACCGAAGCGTTCAGCATCGAACAGCGGCGAAAGCGTAGCAAAAATCTCAATTTCACAGCCATTGCAGCCGCCACAATCCACACGATAAACGTAAGCGGAGCGTTTGATTTTATTCAGCAACGAGGCTTTCATGCTGGCGATGGACTCCTCCACCGTCATCGGCACCGGAATACCGTCCGCATCACGCGGACCTACTAGCTGGCTCATTAGCTGGCCTCTCTCATATGGCGGGTCAATTCGACGCGTTCGGACGACACCAGGCATTTCTGGCGTTTGCAATCCGGGCAGGTCTCAAAGCTGGCGCGGTGCTGCTCAGCGCGGGTATCACCGTTATGTGCCAGCAACGCAATGGCGTAATCGATCTCTTTCTGCACCGCGAAAGGCCGAGCACACTCGCGACACTGGCACAGCCCGTAGCGCGACTGTTGCAGAAAATCGGCTTTGCTCCACACCGCCAGTTCATACTCTTGAGAGAGCGTAATCGCCGCTGTCGGGCACACTTCTTCGCAGCGGGCGCAGAAAATGCAGCGCCCGAGATTAAACTGCCAGGCCAGTTCGCCAGTCGCGAGATCGGTTTCTACCGTTAGCGCATTCGACGGGCAAGCATTGACGCACGCCGCACAGCCAATGCACTGCTGCGGATTGTGCTGCGGTTTGCCACGGAAGTTTTTATCCACCGGCATCGGCGCAAGCGGATACGCACTGGTTGCCGTCCCGGTTTTGATCACTTTTTTAATAAAGGTAAACATCGCTCGCGTTCTCCCACTATTTCAACGGCGAGTTTTTACGCTCGATCCCGTAACGCTCCAGCTCTTTGTACGGCACGACCTTACTTTTCTTCTTGCGCACATCCACGACCGTCATGCGGTCGGTGCAGGAGTAGCAAGGATCAAGGCTGCCAATAATCAGCGGCGCATCGGAAACGGTGTTGCCACGCAGCATATGACGCAGCGTTGGCCAGTTGGCGTAGGTAGCCGCACGGCAGCGCCAGCGATAGAGCTTCTGGTTGTCGCCGGTCATACTCCAGTGAATATCATCTCCGCGCGGCGCTTCGGCAAAACCAAGAGCAAAGCGGTGCGGGATATAGGTAAAGCCTTCAACCATCAGCGGGCCGCCGGGTAGGTTGTCCAGACCAAAATCGATCATGTTCAGTGCCGTCAGCACTTCGTTGATGCGCACTTTCAGGCGGGAAATTACATCGCAGCCCTGCTCGCTGTGCACCGTCATCGGCAACAGACCGTAACCGGCAAACGGATGATCGGCGCGGGTATCACGGGCGTGGCCGCTGGCACGCACCATTGGGCCGACGTTGCTGAAATCGCGGGCAATTTGCGGATCAAGACGACCAATGCCGACGGTGCGCTGCTCGATATTCGGCGTGCTCATCAACACATCGACCAGCTCCATCACATCACGGCGCATCTGCTGCGCCAATGCGCGCGTCTGCACCATATCGTCTTTCAGCATGTCGCGGCGAATGCCGCCAATCAGGTTCATACCGTAGGTTTTACGCGCACCAGTGAGAATTTCCGCCATTTTCATCGACGCTTCACGCACGCGGAAAAACTGCATAAACCCGGAATCAAAACCGACAAAGTGGCAAGCCAGACCGAGGTTTAACAGGTGAGAGTGCAGGCGTTCCACTTCCAGCAGAATGGCGCGGATCATCTGCGCGCGTTCCGGCACCACAATGCCCATCGCGTTTTCTACCGAGCTGGTGTAGGCGGTACTGTGGGCAAACCCACAGATGCCGCACACGCGATCCGAGAGAAAGGTGACTTCGTTGTAACCCATGCGGGTTTCTGCCAGTTTCTCCATCCCACGATGCACATAAAACATGCGGTAATCAGCATCGACAATGTTCTCGCCATCGACAAACAGGCGGAAATGGCCCGGTTCATCCGACGTAACGTGCAGCGGGCCAATCGGCACCACGTTGTTTTTCTTATCGCCGAGCTCGTTGATGAATTGATAAGTTTCCGCATCGGTAGTCGGTGCGGGGCGCTGGCGATAATCCATGCTGTCTTTACGCAGCGGATAGAGTTCATCCGGCCAGTCATCTGGCAGTACCAGGCGGCGCTCATCCGGTAAACCGACCGGCACCAGGCCATACATATCGCGCACTTCGCGCTCGCCCCACACGGCCGCAGGCACGCTCGGCGTCACGGACGGATACTCCGGTTTCAGCGCATCGACTTCAACGCGCACAGTTATCCAGCACTTGACGCCTTGCTCCATCGACAGTACGTAGTAAACGGCAAAGTGGCCATTCAGCTTGCGTTCGTCGTTACCAAACAGCACCGATAACCAGCCTCCGTGCTGATAGTAGAGAAATGCCACCACTTCCGGCAGGTAGTTCACTTTCACGGTAATGGTGATTTGGTCTTTGGTCTGCCACGCTTCATCCAGCACCACGCCGGGAAATTTCTCGTGCAGGGCAGCCAGATAGTGTTGACCGATTTTTTCTTCAGACATGCATACACTCTCTTAATACGTCGCCAGTAAGGAGACGAACGCTAAAAAGGCAACGCCGAACCCGGCCCAGGTGACGCGTGACGTGGCAGCAAAGCGCAGGCGCGCCATGCTGTTTTCAAACAGGGCAATCACCAGTACGCCGACAATTAATTTCACCAACGCCACCACCAACGCCAGCAGCAGACCTGCCGCGCTAAAGCTGCTCATCTGCCCCCACGGCAGAAAAACGCCGACGAACATTTGCAGCACCACCAGTTGTTTTAAGCTGATACCCCACTTCAGCAACGCAAAGCCGCTGCCGCTGTACTCCGACAGCGGCCCTTCCTGCAACTCCTGCTCTGCTTCCGCAAGATCAAACGGCAGTTTGCCCATCTCAATAAAGGTGGCGAACGCGCAGGCGCATAGCGCCAGAAACAGCGGGAGTGAGTCCTTACCTGGCCAGTGGTAAACGGTGTCGGTGATATGACTGATATGGGTGGAACCCGCTACCAGCGCTGCCACCCACAAACCGAGCAGCAAAATCGGTTCGACCAGCACACCCAGCATCGCTTCGCGGCTGGCGCCGATGCCGGTAAACGGGCTACCGGTATCCAGCCCGGCAATGGCAAAGAAGAAACGGGCAATGGCGAACAGATAGATCAGGGTGATCACATCGCCCAGCAAAGGCAGCGGCGAGTTAATGGTGACCACTGGCAAAGCCGTCGCAATGGTCAGCATCACACCTGCCATCACAAACGGCATCAGGCGAAACACCCAACCGGACGCCGCAGGGGCAATACTCTGGCGACCCAGCAATTTGAACAGGTCGCGGTACTCTTGCAGCACGCCGGGGCCACGGCGATTGTGCAGCCGGGCGCGCGCCACACGGCTGATACCGGATAGCAGCGGCGCAAAAGCAAACAGCACCAGCGCCTGCAATAACGCATACAGAAAACTCATCATCAGGCTCCTTTGGAAATCACCACCACCACCAGCACCGCCAACTCAATTAGCGCTAGCCGACGAAACAACAATGGGGCCGCGTCGGTACGCCAACCGGGCAGAATCAGCGTAGGTTCCAGCCATTTGCGCAGCTTTAACACCGGGGCAAATGCGACTTTTACCGGCATGGCAAAGCCGTGGGCGGTGATCACCATTACATCTTCATGGTCATAGCCACAAACCCAGGCACTTCCACGGCGGCGGGATGGCAGACGATCGCCTTTAAACAGCACCATCAGCAGCAACGGTAGCAGAGGCATGGCAATCAGCAGCAGCGTGATCATCGGTTGCGACACCACCGTGTTCGCGGTGTGCAGCGGCAGCGGTACGGCGGCATACAGACGCGGCAACAGCCACGGCGCAGCAACACCACCGACCACGCAGCAGAGCGCCAGTATGGCCACGCTCGCGGTCATCAGCCAGGGGATGGATTGCGGGTTTTCCGCCTGCGGGGTTCGCGGCGCGCCAAGGAAGGTGACGCCATAAACTTTCGCCATACACATCACCGCCAGCGCGCCAGTTATTGCCAGGCCCACCGCCAGCAGCGGCCCTATCAATTGCAGGATAAAGTGGCCGCTACTGCTCAGACTGAAGAAGGATTGATAAATCACCCATTCACCAGCAAAACCATTGAGCGGCGGCAGCGCTGCCATTGCCATCAGCCCGACCAACATCGCCAGCGAGATAAGTGGCATTTTTTTGCCGATGCCGCCCAGTTTTTCGATATCGCGATAGCCGGTACCAAACCACAGTGCGCCCGCGCCAAGGAACAGCGTGCTCTTAAACAAACTGTGATTGAAAAGGTGATACAGACCGCCAACCAGCCCCAGCGCCATTAGCGCCGGTTGCTGCAACGCCAGCCCGGTTACGCCCGCGCCAAGGCCGAGCAAAATGATGCCGATGTTTTCCAGCGTGTGATAAGCCAGCAGGCGCTGAATATTGTGCTCCATCAGCGCATACAAACCGCCGACAAAGGCAGTGATCATGCCGAATACCAGCAGCACAACACCCCACCACAGCGGCGGCTGGCCACCCAGCAAGGAGAAACTGAGAATGCCGAACAGCCCCACTTTCATCACCACGGTAGAAAAGAGCGCGGCGGCTGGTGCTTGTGCGCTGGCGTGTGCCTGTGGCGCCCAGGCGTGCAACGGAATTATCCCCGCCAGCAGACCAAAGCCAATCACCCCCAGCAGCCAGATGCCGTTGCTCAGCGGTTGTCCGCTAAGCTGAACAAAATCGAGTGTGTGATAACGCTGCCAGATAAACCAGCAGGCCAGTACCAGCAGCACAGTGCCAAGACGCCCCATGGCGAACCACAGTTTGCCGGAGGCGCTGCAACCGGTAAGAAACACTGCGCTCAGCGCCATGATTTCACTCATTACTACCAGCTCGCCCAGGTTCGCGGCGCAGACGGCGCACAGCGCGGCGGCCAGCAGTAAATTGATCAATAACCCGTTGGCTTTCACCGCGTCATGGCGGTGCCAGTGGATGTTATAGAGGCTGATAAGCAAGCCGCAGAGACCGAAAGTAATCACCCATACGGCACGTAGCGGCGTAACCAGCAATGGGTACTGCAACAGCGTCAGGCTGCCGGAAACGGCATCTGCGCCCAGCAACGATAACAACCCGGCTGCGGTCGCCATGATACTGCCGATGGCGCCGCCAAGACCGGCCAGCCAGCCACTGAGAATTTTCGCCCGCGTAAAGAGGCACGCCAGCGCAGCAGCGCAGGTAAACACCGCCACCGCGCCGTTGAGCAACGAGAGGATCGTCATTTTGCACTCCGGTTAAGCTGGGTAAACAGCGACAAATCGCCGTAGTCCGTATTCAGGGTCTGCTCGCGTTTGCGACGGCTGGCGCGGGCGATGTCGAGGTTATTGACCAGATGCAGCGCCCTGGTCGGGCACATCCGCACACAGGCCGGGCCTTGTTCATCGAAATGGCAGAGATCGCACTTCACGGCGATAGCCCGTACGCCAGGCACCCAGTCCAGCAGCGTACTGACGCGTGCAGGCGCGGGCGGCGCGGCAGGTGCGAGCGGCGAGTTAACGTTGGCCGGAATATCCAGCGGACGGCTACCGGCAAATTCGATAGCGCCAAATGGGCAGGCAATTGCGCACAATTTGCAGCTTACGCACAGGCTTTCATTTAACTGCACCGCGCCATCAACGCGATTAATAGCGTTTACCGGACACACGCCCGCACAGGGCGCATCTTCACAGTGGTGGCACTGCTGCGGCGCGGATTCATGTTCATTACGCATCACGTGCAGCCGAGGCATCGACTGCAAGCCATGTGTGCGGTGCGTCTCCGCGCAGGCCGCCTCGCAGGTATGGCAGCCGATACAAAGCGCCGGGTCGGCAATTACAAAACGGTTCACCAGCTAATCCTCAGGTGATTCACCCAGTCCGGGCGGTCATTTTTGACGAAATCAGTCGTACGACGTGTCACTTCGACACATCTCGACACCCAAACTCAGGCCAACACAGACGCGTGCGTGCTGCTGGCAAGAAGAGAGGGATTGATGGGGGTATCGTTTTCCAGCGCCGCGTACAGGCTGTCGTAAACCGTGGCGATTTTTTCCAGATAGTGCTCCAGCACTTTTTCGCGATTATGGGTGCTGATAACACGGTCCACTTTGCCATCGCTGGTGAGCTGCGCCTGCGCAATCAAGCGCTTGTCGCTGCCATCTTTATTGGCAATCGCGTATTCGATGGTGTGACCGTTAAAGCCGCCGGTCAGAGAGACGGTGACCGTAAAGTGGCCGAACAACTCGAAACAGAGCTGCTGATCCGGCGCGCAACCTATGGCATGGTGCAGGCGCGCTTTTGACAGCGTGATCCCCTGAACCAGCGCGTTACAGTAACTGCGCCACTCCTCCTGCAATAGATGGTGTCGCCCGGCAATGTAATCTGCCTTTTCGCTAATTTCCCAAATCGTCATGTCTGCTTACCTGATTAATTGAAACAACGGCGGTAAAGCATCATCCATGCCAAAATTTAATGCATTGATTGTTAAAGGAATAAATAAAGATATTTGCTAATTTCGACGTGTCATCTCGACAGGTTCGACATCGTCACAGTGTCAAAATCATTCATGGCACTCTTATTGCATTAAGAACCTATCCCAGTAGGCGTAATTGTTGCCGGTGGTTTGGACACGGACAGCGCGGAAAAACCGGAGCGTACAGGTAGTACGTGAGGATTTTGAGCACTGCCCAGGGCCAAACCAGCAAATAAAATAGCCTAATGAGATAGGTTCTAACGCGGCAACTCATAAGGAGGGATTATGCATGAGATCACTTTGTGCCAGCGGGCGCTGGAAATTATTGAACAACAGGCCACAGCGAACGGCGCGCGTCGGGTAACCGGCGTTTGGTTAAAAGTGGGCGCATTTTCCTGTGTCGAAACCGAAGCTTTAACGTTTTGTTTTGATCTGGTTTGCCGTGGTAGCCTGGCGGAAGGTTGTACACTGCACGTCGAACAACAGCACGCGGAGTGCTGGTGCGAGTCTTGTCGGCAGTACGTCACGCTGCTCACCCAGCGAGTTCGCCGCTGCCCACAATGCCACAGCGACCAGTTGCAGATCGTTGCCGACGATGGAATGCAAATTCAGCGCCTGGAAATTGAGGAGTAAACAATGTGTACAACATGTGGTTGTCAGGACGGTAATCTTTATATCGAGGGTGACGAACATAACCCGCACTCTGCGTTTCGCAGCGCACCGTTCGCCCCTGCTGCGCGCCCTGCGCTAACTATCACCCGTGTCAATACCCGTGAGTTCACCCCAACCCAATCGGGTAGCGGCGATTTGCATTACGGTCATGGGGAAGCTGGCACCCACGCGCCGGGCATGAGCCAGCGCCGGATGCTGGAAGTAGAAATTGACGTACTGGATAAAAATAACCAGATCGCCGCCCGTAACCGCGCCCGCTTTGCCGCCCGCCAGCAACTGGTGCTGAACCTGGTCTCCAGTCCAGGCTCCGGCAAAACCACCCTGCTCACAGAAACCTTGCTGCGCCTGAATGCGCGCGTACCCTGCGCGGTTATTGAAGGGGATCAGCAAACCGTCAATGACGCCGCGCGTATTCGCGCTACCGGCACACCGGCGATTCAGGTGAACACCGGCAAAGGGTGCCACCTGGATGCGCAGATGATTGCCGATGCTGCGCCGCGTCTGCCGCTCGACGATCGCGGCATTCTGTTTATTGAAAACGTCGGTAACCTGGTGTGCCCGGCGAGCTTCGATCTGGGCGAACGCCATAAAGTAGCGGTATTGTCAGTAACCGAAGGGGAAGACAAACCGCTGAAATATCCGCACATGTTCGCCGCCGCCTCGCTGATGCTGCTGAATAAAGTGGATCTGCTGCCATATCTCAATTTCGATGTCGAGCGCTGCATCGCTTATGCCCGTGAAGTGAACCCGCAGATTGAGATCCTGCTGGTTTCCGCCACCAAAGGCGACGGAATGGACGCCTGGCTCGACTGGCTGGAGACGCAACGATGTGCATAGGCGTACCGGGGCAAATTTGCGCCATTGATGGCCAGCACGCCAAAGTGGACGTTTGCGGCATTCAGCGCGACGTCGATTTAACGCTGGTCGGTAGCCACGATGAACATGGCCAACCGCGTCTCGGCCAGTGGGTGCTGGTGCATGTCGGTTTTGCCATGAGCGTGATCAACGAAGCCGAAGCGCTCGATACTCTGGCGGCGCTGCAAAATATGTTTGATGTCGAGCCGGATGTCGGTGCGCTGCTCTACGGCGAGGAGAAATAATGCGTTTTGTCGACGAATATCGCGCCCCGGAACAGGTGATGCAGCTCATTGCCCATCTGCGCGAACGGGCGTCTCATCTTAGCTATACCGCCGCGCGTCCGTTGCGCATTATGGAAGTGTGCGGCGGCCATACACACGCCATCTTTAAATTCGGCCTCGATCAACTGCTGCCGGAAAACATCGAGTTTATCCACGGGCCGGGCTGCCCGGTGTGTGTATTACCGATGGGGCGCATCGATACCTGCGTGGAGATAGCCAGCCATCCGGAAGTGATCTTCTGCACTTTCGGCGACGCCATTCGTGTGCCGGGGAAAAAGGGGTCACTGTTACAGGCGAAAGCGCGTGGTGCCGATGTACGTATCGTCTATTCACCGATGGATGCGCTGGCGCTGGCGGAAAAAAATCCGCAGCGCAAAGTGGTGTTCTTCGGCCTCGGTTTCGAAACCACCATGCCCGCGACGGCTATTACGCTTCAGCAGGCCAAAACCCGCAACATCAACAATTTCTGGTTTTTCTGCCAGCACATTACGCTGATCCCAACGCTGCGCAGTCTGCTGGAACAGCCGGACAACGGCATTGATGCCTTTCTTGCGCCCGGCCATGTCAGCATGGTGATCGGTACCGACGCGTATACTTTTATTGCCGAAGAATTTCGTCGCCCGCTGGTGGTTGCCGGGTTTGAACCGCTGGATCTGTTGCAGGGCGTGGTGATGCTGGTGGAACAGAAAATCGCCGCACAAAGCCGGGTGGAAAATCAGTACCGCCGCGTCGTACCGGATGAAGGCAACCGACTGGCACAGGCGGCGATTGCCGATGTGTTTGCCGTCTGCGGTGACAGCGAGTGGCGCGGGCTGGGGGTGATCGGCGAATCCGGCGTACATCTGACGCAGGCTTATCAGCAGTTCGATGCTGAAGCACACTTTCGCCCGGCAGTGCAGCAAGTGTATGACGATCCGCGCGCCCGCTGCGGCGATGTGCTGACCGGCCGCTGCAAACCACACCAGTGCCCGCTGTTTGGCAACACCTGCAATCCGCAAAGCGCCTTTGGTGCGCTGATGGTCTCCTCAGAAGGAGCCTGCGCGGCCTGGTATCAGTATCGCGCTCAGGAGTGTGAAGTATGAATGAAGTCCAACTCGCCCACGGCAGCGGCGGCCAGGCGATGCAGCAACTTATCAGCCAGCTCTTTATGGAGGCGTTTGCCAACCCGTGGCTGGCGGAACAGGAAGATCAGGCGCGGCTGGATCTGACTGCGCTGGCCGCCAGCGGCGACAGGCTGGCGTTCTCCACCGACAGTTATGTTATCGATCCGCTGTTCTTTCCTGGCGGCAATATTGGCAAGCTTGCGGTGTGCGGCACCGCCAACGACATCGCCGTCAGCGGCGCGACTCCGCGCTATCTCTCCTGCGGATTTATCCTTGAAGAAGGCCTGCCGATGGCGACGCTGAAAACCGTTGTCGACAGCATGGCCGCCACCGCCCGCGCAGCCGATATCGCGATTGTGACCGGTGATACCAAAGTGGTGCAGCGCGGCGCGGCAGATAAGCTTTTTATTAATACCGCCGGGATTGGCGCGATTCCGCGTTCGATTCACTGGGCGGCGCAGTCGCTGCAACCGGGCGACGTACTGCTGGCAAGCGGCACGCTGGGCGATCATGGCGCAACGATCCTTAATTTGCGCGAAGGGCTGGGGCTGGACGGGGAGTTGTCCAGCGATTGCGCAGTGCTGACGCCGTTAATCGCCACCTTGCACAATCTTCCCGGCGTGAAAGCACTGCGCGATGCTACGCGCGGTGGCGTTAATGCGGTGGTGCATGAGTTTGCCGCTGCCTGTGGCTTCGGTATCGAACTCAACGAATCCATGTTACCGGTGAAACCAGCGGTGCGCGGCGTCTGCGAGTTACTGGGGCTGGAAGCGCTGAACTTTGCCAACGAAGGCAAACTGGTGATTGCCGTACAGCGCGAGGCCGCAGAGCAGGCGCTGTCACGTTTACACGCTCACCCACTTGGTGCAGAGGCGGCAATGATTGGTGAAGTGGTTGAACGTCAGGGCGTACGCCTGGCGGGGCTGTACGGCGTTAAACGCCTGTTGGATTTACCCCACGCGGAACCGTTGCCGCGTATTTGCTAATTTTTTGTTTTTATTTTTTCACACCTGCGAGTGTGTTCCTGGATGAGCAATATGTCGTATACACCGATGAGCGATCTCGGACAACAGGGGTTGTTCGATATCACCCGTGTTTTGTTACAACAGCCGGATATGGCGTCACTCAGCGAAACGCTGGCCCGGCTGACCCGCCAGGCGGCACTCGCAGATAGCGCGGCGATCGTACTGTGGCATGCAGACAGCCACAGCGCCAGCCGCTACGCCGTCAACGCCCCTGCAAACAATGCAATTTATGAGGATCATTTACTGCTGGCCAGTGGGCCGGTCAGGCACATTCTTTCCCACCCGCAGGCACTCTATTGCAGCGAGACCACTTTTGCGGAAACCTGGCCTGCGCTGAAGCAGAACCAGCTCTATCCACCGTTTGCGCACTACTGCTTGCTGCCGCTGGCGGCGGAGGGGCAAATTTTCGGCGGCTGCGAATTTTTTCGCCACGATGGGCAACCGTGGAGCGATAAAGAGAGCGAACGCTTGCACACGCTGGCGCAAATCGTCGCCGTGGTCGTCGAGCAACTCCAGAGCCGTGACAACCAGACGCCGGATTACCAGTTATTATGTCAGGAGCGGGACGATTTCCGCGTTCTGGTGGCCATCACCAATGCGGTGCTCTCGCGGCTGCACATGGACGAGCTGGTCAGCGAGGTGGCAAAAGAGATCCACTACTATTTCGGCATCGATGCCATCAGTCTGGTGCTACGCGGTAGCCGCAAAGGCAAGCTGACTATCTATTCGACGCACTACAAAGATGAACTGAATCCGAAGCATGAGATTCAGGAAGCCGACGAAGAGGGAACGCTGACCGAACGGGTGTTCCGCAGTAAAGAGATGCTGCTGTTGAATCTGCATGAGCGCGACAAACTCGCGCCCTACGAGCGGATGCTGTTTGAAACCTGGGGTAATCAGATCCAGACGTTGTGCCTGCTGCCGCTGATGTCCGGCAAAAATCTGCTTGGCGTACTGAAACTGGCGCAGTGCCAGAAAGAGGTGTTTACCCAGGCAAATCTCAAGCTGCTGCGCCAGATTGCCGAACGCATTGCCATCGCCGTGGATAACGCGCTGGCTTACCAGGAAATTCACCGCCTGAAAGAGCGGCTGGTGGATGAAAACCTGGCGCTGACTGAGCAGCTAAATAATGTCGATAGCGAGTTTGGCGAAATCATTGGCCGCAGTCAGGCGATGTTCAGCGTGCTGAAACAGGTTGAGATGGTGGCGCAAAGCAACAGCACGGTGCTGATCCTCGGCGAAACCGGCACCGGCAAGGAGCTGATTGCCCGCGCGATCCATAATCTCAGCGCTCGCAATAGCCGACGAATGGTGAAGATGAACTGCGCCGCCATGCCCGCCGGGCTGCTGGAAAGCGATCTCTTTGGTCACGAGCGCGGCGCGTTTACCGGTGCCAGCACCCAGCGGATTGGCCGCTTCGAGCTGGCGGATAAAAGCTCGCTGTTTCTCGATGAAGTGGGCGATATGCCGCTGGAGCTGCAACCGAAGCTGCTGCGTGTGTTGCAGGAGCAGGAGTTCGAGCGGCTCGGCAGTAATAAGCTTATCCAGACCGACGTGCGGCTGATCGCCGCCACCAACCGCGATCTGAAACAGATGGTCGCCGATCGCGAGTTCCGCAGCGATCTTTACTACCGGCTCAATGTCTTCCCGATTCATCTGCCGCCGCTGCGCGAACGGCCGGAAGACATTCCGCTGCTGGTGAAAGCCTTCACCTTTAAAATTGCTCGCAAAATGGGCCGTTGTATCGACAGTATTCCGGCGGAAACGTTACGCGTGCTGAGTGCCATGGAGTGGCCGGGCAATGTGCGCGAGCTGGAGAATGTCATCGAACGGGCGGTGCTGCTGACGCACGGCAATGTGTTGCAACTTTCGCTGCCGGAAATCACCGTTCCGTCTCAGCCGGTAGCGGAGCCTGCTGAAGTGGCACGCGAAGGCGAAGATGAGTATCAGTTGATTGTTCGCGTGCTGCGCGAAACCAATGGTGTGGTCGCCGGGCCAAAAGGCGCAGCGCAGCGGCTGGGGCTTAAACGCACCACTCTGCTTTCGCGCATGAAACGTTTAGGTATTAATAAAGATGCACTATGTTAAGCTGAAAAAACACTCAACATATCCATGCGTATTTGTGGAATGTTTCCGGCGTTTTGGGAATATTGTGGAATGGTTTCGTTCACCTGAAGAACGGCATTTTTGGAAGGATCGTGGAATGGTTCCGTTCACCAGAACAACGGGGTTTTTGGAATATCGTGGAAAGGTTCCGTTCACCAGGCGTGCAGGAGTTCCTGTAAACCATTATGCAGTGAACGGGATAAGGGGAGCTACCGCGCTCCCCTTATCAATCCCCGCGGCCCCGCGGGAAATCGGTGCTGCGCACTACGCTCATCTCCCAAGTGCCCGACCGCGGTCGGCTCAACTCGACGTCGTGTCTCGGTTCGCCTCTGGCCGCCATCCCTGGCGTCCAGCCCTTGTCATCTGCCCTCCGGTTCGCCGATTTCAGCGGGGACTCAACTTCTCGCTTCAGCCTTTTTGTTCGTTGTGGGAAACGGTGTCGCTGCCGGGCATGTTGGGAATATTGGGAATATTGTGGAATTATTCCGTTCACCAGAAGGCTGGCAGATACTTACGCTTTATCTCCCGTGAACGGGATAAGGGGAGCTACCGCGCTCCCCTTATCAATCCCCGCGGCCCCGCGGGAAATCGGTGCTGCGCACTACGCTCATCTCCCAAGTGCCCGACCGCGGTCGGCTCAACTCGACGTCGTGTCTCGGTTCGCCTCTGGCCGCCATCCTTGGCGTCCAGACCTTGTCGTTCACTCTTCGATTCGCCGATTTCAGCGGGGACTCAACTTCTCGCTTTAGCACCTTTATCCATACATAAGCCGGTATCGCTGTAAGAACAGAACAAAACAGAGGGAACCATTTCAGAGTTCGATAATCGTGTCACCCTGTTTTAACCAGCGCGGTGCTTTCATTGTATCGGCAAAAAAATCGACCAGCCTGTAGAGCAAATCCCGCACGACGCTTTCAGGTTCAGGCGCGAGCGTGCCGCTCATCAGCAGTTGTGTCAGCGTCTGACAGTAGCCACATAGTTGGTCGGCTTCTGGCTCAAATAGCGGGAAACGACCAGGAAAATGCTCAACAGTCAGACTGGCTTTTAAATATTCCGGAACAGGATCGAGAAGCGTAGGTTGCAGTAGGTTAAGACAGGCAGAAAGCCTGCCGCAGAGCGCCATTTTCTGTTGTGGATCGTCGCATTCCGCCAGCGCTTCGGCAAAACGCTCGCAGTTATCCGCAAGCTCGGTGAAATCCGTGCAGTGGCTGAACGGCGAGGTAAATAAGCCGTGAGTCAGGGTTGAGATTGTAGCCATAAGGCAGCCTCCGATAAGTGATAAAAACACCACCACCGGAAATGCTAATTTCACTGGTGGCAGGCTGAACGGAGTTAGCATTACCGGCCTTATCGGAAACCGGCGCACCTTGCGGTGCCCCCGCTCAGCCCACCATTGAGATGAGACAGAACGCTCGACAGTAAAATGTCGCCGATAAGGTTAATCAGGATGCTAAACCCGACGCCTGATTTTGCAGGCGCGGAAAGAACATAGAACTAACACGTACAGGCGGCAAGAGATTATAGCTAACTTGATGAAGGAATTACCATTCCCGGAAGCAGCTTCGCAAAATTAGTGCATAAAGGCATCCAAATTCAGGGTGCCTGCGAGCCAGGCAAGCCCAGTAAGCATTAACGCCACCAGGCATTTTCCTACAGCGACGCCTTTCCTTCGACGAACAAAAAGGCTGAAGCGACGGGGTTGAGTCCCCGCTGAAATCGGCGAACCGGAGGGCAGATGACAAGGGCTGGACGCCA